>JAXDNJ010000058.1:0-2696 GCA_034669505.1 Methylobacteriaceae bacterium | reverse complement strand
CAAATGCCGCTTCGGTCAGGGCAGGTTCGCGCCAATAGCCAGGCGTAATGTTCGGCCCGCGCATGCGCACTTCGAGCTTGTCGCCGTTCGGCACGAGCTTCAGCTCGCAACCCGGCACCGGCGTCCCGACCATTCCGGCCTGGACATCGCCGCTCAGCGTGAACATCGCGGAGGGCGCGGTTTCAGTCGCGCCAAGGCCGGTGATAATGCGGATTTTCTCGCCGCAGGTTTGCAACGCGGCGCGTTCCAGTCCATCCCAGACATGCTGCGGCAGGCTGGCGCCGGCATATTTCAAGAATTTCACCCGGCTGAAGAATGTCTTGGCGAGATCCTCGTCGCGATCGAGTTCGTGCACCAGCATCTCAAAGCCTTTCGGCACATTGAGATAGCAGGTCGGCGCGATTTCCTTCAGGTTGCGGATCGTCTCGGTAAACGCGCCCGGCAGCGGCTTGCCGTCATCGATATAGAGCGTGCCGCCATGCGCCAGCGTGACGTGGACGTCGTGATTGCCGCCGAATGTGTGGTTCCACGGCAGCCAGTCGACGAAGACCGGCGGCTCCTCGGCATAGACCGGCATGGCGGCAGCGATCTGCGCGACATTGCTGCAGATCATGCGCTGCGTGTTGATGACGCCCTTCGGCGATCCGGTCGAGCCCGAGGTGAACAGGAACTTGGCGATCGTGTCGTGCGTCACCGCCGCATGCGCGGCGGCGACTTCCGGCCCCGGCTCGCCTTCGAGTTCGGCGAATGTCGTTGCCTTCAGCAGGTTGGTCGGCGTCGTCGTGACGACGTCCACATCCTCGCCGACGCAGGCTTCAATAGCCGGCGCGAAGCGGTTGCCGTCTGCCGCAAACACGAGCCCCGGCGTCAACAGGTCGAGAATGTAGCGCAGTTTCGAGAAATCCTTCGACACCGTCGAATAGGCGACCGAGATCGGCGCGAAGGGGATGCCGACATGCATCGCGGCAAATGCCAGCAGCAGATGCTCGATGTCATTGCCCGACAGAATCGCAATCGGCCGCTCGGGAGAGAGGTCGCGCGACAGCAGCCCCGCCGCGATGCGCTCGACCCGCGCCAGCGTCTGCGCATAAGTCAGCTTCACCCACTCACGGCTCGAATCCCGTTTCGCGACGAACACCCGATCCGGCGCTTCGCGCGCATGCCGCACCAGGTGATCGGTGATGCAGGTCTCGACCGGCCCGAAGCCGTAGATCGATTTGACGAGAGTCGTGCCGTCGGCCCGCCGCTCGACGGCGACATCGGGACGGCCAAGCCGCACCGGGCGTTCCTTGCCGGCCATGTTTTCCTCCCCGCGTGCTGCCTTTTTAACATCCATAATGCCGGGGGTGCTTGCGTCAATCATTGCGGGAACGCGGGCGCGCATTCGGCATTGAGGGGGCGAGCGAGACCGGGACGCGGACCGATGGCCAAACAAGTGCAGGCAACACCGAGACCTGGGCCGCTCGTTTGGGCGGCTTCGCTGGTTCTGCTCACGCTGGCCGAGGCCGGACACCGCACCGCCGCTGGCGGCTTTGAGGCGATGGGGCCGGCGAAGCGAGATTCCGACCCAAAGCCCGTGGACGGCGGCAAAGATCGGAACGACGGCGCGGACCCCAAGGACGGCAAGAACGCGGTGAAGCCCGAGGGCGCCGGCCCGCAGCCGGGTGACGCGCCGACCGCGCCCACCGCCGACAAGCCCGCCAGCCCCAAGGGCATGTGGGAAATCCTGAAGCGCGTCTTCCTTCGCATGGGCAAGGACAACCTGACCCTGGTCGCCGCCGGTGTCGCCTTTTACGGGCTCTTGGCTATCTTCCCGGCGCTCGGCGCGCTTGTCGCGATCTACGGTCTCGTCGCCGATCCGCAGCACGTCATGGAAACGGCGGGGCAGATTTCCTCCTTCATCCCCACGGAAGCGGCGAAACTCATCACCGACGCCCTGCAAAAGCTCGTCACGGCGTCGAAGCCATCGCTCAACACCGCCGCCATCGTCGCCATTGCGATCGCCCTGTTCAGCGCCCGCTCCGGCATGGGCGCGCTGATGACGGGCCTGAACATCGCCTGCGAAGTGCCGGAGAAGCGCTCGTTCATCATGCAGCAGGTGATTGCGCTCGGCCTGACGCTCGGCGCGGTGATCTTTGCGGTCGTGGCGCTTGGCACCGTCGCCGGCGTTCCGGTCGTGCTGAAAATCCTGCCACTCGGGCCATTCACCGAAATCCTCATAAATGTCCTGCGGTGGCCGCTGCTGGCGGTGCTGATCTTCATTGGGCTTGCCGTCATCTACCGATTCGCGCCGTCGCTGCCGCTGCCGCAATGGCGCTTCATCAGCCGCGGCGCGGTATCCGCCGCCGTGTTGTGGATCGCCGGCTCGGCGCTGTTCTCTTTCTACGTGTCGAGCTTCGGCAATTACGATGCGACCTACGGCTCGCTCGGCGCCGTTGCGATCCTCATGCTTTGGTTGTGGCTGTCGGCGCTGATCGTGCTGCTCGGCGCGACTATCGATGCGGAAGTCGACCGCAAGGAAGAGGAATCGCCAGCGCCGCAAGTGAAAACCTGATTGCCGCCTCTCAGGTCCCTGCCGCATAATCCGATGCGAGAGGGAATCAATGCAAAAACTGATCGTGACCGTCACCTGCGATTCGACGATGTCGTATCCGTCGAACCCGCACAATCCGCCGGCGCGCGGCCACGATGCGGTC
>JAXDNJ010000057.1:0-9203 GCA_034669505.1 Methylobacteriaceae bacterium | reverse complement strand
GCTCGGCCCCCATCTCGTTCAGGATCGTGCGCGAGTCGATCTTCGACGTGACCTGGAAGGAGATGCGGGTCGGGAAGTTCGCCTTGATCGTACCCGTGATGACGTCGACCGAGGGTCGTTGCGTCGCCATGATCAGGTGGATGCCGGCGGCCCGGGCCATCTGGGCCAGCCGCTGGACCGCCCCCTCGATGTCCTTGCCGGCCACCATCATCAGGTCGGCCATTTCGTCGACGATGATGACGATGTAGGGCAGCGGCTCGAGGTCGAGCTTCTCTTCCTCGTAGATCGCCTTGCCGGTCTCCTTGTCGAAGCCGGTGTGTACGGTGCGCGTCAGATCCTCGCCCTTGCCCTTGGCTTCGACCAGCCGCTGATTGTAGCCGTCGATGTTGCGGACGCCGAGCTTGGACATTTTCTTGTAACGCTCTTCCATCTCGCGCACGGCCCATTTCAGCGCGACCACCGCCTTTTTCGGATCGGTCACGACGGGCGTCAGCAGATGCGGGATGCCGTCATAGACGGAGAGTTCCAGCATTTTCGGGTCGATCATGATCAGCCGGCATTCTTCCGGTTTCAGCCGGTAGAGCAGCGACAAGATCATCGTGTTGATCGCAACGGATTTACCCGAGCCCGTCGTGCCGGCAACAAGGAGATGCGGCATGCGCGCGAGATCGACGATGACCGCTTCACCGCCGATGGTCTTGCCGAGCGCGATCGCGAGGCGATGCTTAGTCTTGTCGAAGTCCTGCGAGGCCAGGAGCTCGCGCAGGAAAACCGTCTCGCGCTTCTGGTTCGGCAATTCGATGCCGATGGCGTTACGGCCTTGCACGACGGCGACGCGGGCGGAAACCGCCGACATCGAACGCGCGATATCATCCGCCAGGCCGATGACGCGTGAGGATTTGATGCCCGGCGCGGGCTCAAGCTCATAAAGCGTGACGACCGGTCCCGGCCGCACCTGGATGATCTCGCCCTTGACGCCGAAATCATCGAGCACGCCTTCGAGCAGCCGCGCATTCTGTTCGAGCGCTTCTTCTGAGATTTTCGTGCCGACGATCTTCTTGGCTTCGGAGAGAAGCTGAAGCGCCGGAAGATGATAGGAATTGCGCTTGCCGCGGGTGCTCTCGCGCGTGGTGCGCCGGGTTGCTGTGATCGGCGCATTGGCGCGCACCGCACTGGCGCTGGACTCACGCAGGGACGGCGGCGCGTACAGCGAGGGATCGAAGGTCGGCGGTGCGAAAGAGGGCTCGCGCCGCTCCGCGGTGACTGGGATCGGCAATTCGCAATTGCTCAGCGCCGCTGCCGACCCCTTGGACCAATGCCGTCTTGCATGGAGGAGAGCCCGGCGCAGCGCCGCCCGGGTGCTCAACATGCCGTGGATCAGCGCACCGAGTGCAACAAGGAACAGACCGGGCTCGCCCGCAGCGTCATCGTCGCTGTGCGGTTGGTGCGGCGTGAATTCTTCCTCTTCGTCATCGAAGTCATTGCCCTGCGCGCTGGCTCGGACCGAACCTGCGATGCAGAGGAGCGTGCCGAGGAGCAGCATCGCCGCGGCGATCGCCACGGGAATATGCGACTCGCCGATGATCCGGCGCGGCAGGGCGAGCAGTGCGTCGCCCAGAACGCCGCCGAGGCCGGTCGGCAACGGCCACCGCCCGGTGACCGGCAGCAGCGAAGCAAGTCCGGCGGCGCAGATCGTCCCGCCCACCCAGAGGATGAGCCGCAGCTTGATAGCGTCGAGCCGGCGGCGGCGAAGAAGACGCCAGCTCCAGATCACCGGCGGCGTTAGCAAGGCAATTGCGGCAATGCCGATGAGCTGCATCGTCAGATCCGCGAAGATGGCGCCCTTGTAGCCGAGCAGGTTGCGGATCGGTCCTGACGTCGCGTGATTGAGGCTCGGGTCGCGCACCGACCAGGTGACGAGCGCCAGCGTGTAGGCGGCGCAGAGGATGAGCGTGATGGCGCCGAGCCCCTCCGACATGCGCCGCGCGAGGAAGGCTCGAATCGGTACTGGAACGTGATCGAGAGTGGCTAAAAGAGTGCTGCTGCGCATCAGGTCCATCGTCGCGATCGCAACGGCGTTCCTGAACCTTAGAAATCGCGAGTTAAGGTCGGCTTAACCTTGCGGTTCTGCGCCAGCCAAACAAAAGGCGGCACCCGTAGGTGCCGCCCTCGCCCGAGCCGCGCGCCGGAGGAAAACGCGCGCCTCCTCGACCTCAGTAATTGTAGGCGCGCTCGCCGTGATCGGCGACGTCGAGGCCTTCGCGCTCGGCATCGATCGGCACGCGCAGCCCGACGATCAGATCGACGATCTTGTAGAGGATCAGCGAACCGACTCCCGACCAGATCAGCGTCGAGCAGACCGCAGTCAACTGGCGCAGCAGCTGCGGGCCCATCTCGTAGGTACCGACGTTGTTGCCCGTGATGTTGGTGTAGTCGGTGATGCCGACGCCACCGAGATAAGGCGCAACGAGGATGCCGGTGCCGATGGCGCCGACGATACCACCGATGCAGTGGACGCCGAAGACATCGAGTGCATCGTCGTAGCCGAGCGCGTTCTTCACCTTGGCGACGAAGATGTAGCAGATCGGGCTGACGACCAATCCCAACACGATCGACCCCATCGGGCCGGCAAAGCCGGAGGCGGGCGTCACCGCGACGAGTCCCGCGACCGCACCCGTCGCCATGCCGAGCAGCGAAGGCTTGCCCTTCGAGAACCACTCGGTGAAGAGCCAGGACAGCGCGGCTGCCGCCGTTGCCACCATCGTGTTGACGAAGGCAAGCGACGTCACACCGTTGGCTTCGAGGTTCGAGCCTGCATTGAAGCCGAACCAGCCGACCCACAGAAGGGATGCGCCGATCATGGTCATGGTCAGCGAGTGGGGAGGCATCGCTTCGCGGGGATAGCCGACGCGCTTGCCGAGCATCAGCGCGCCCATGAGGCCCGCGATGCCGGCGTTGATGTGCACGACGGTGCCACCGGCAAAGTCGAGCGCGCCGCTGCCACCCATCCAGGGTGCGGCGCCGGCGCTGAGCCAGCCGGCCGTGGAGGTGACCTCGTCGAGCTTCGCTTGCGCCGCCTTCTTAGCGGCGTCGTCGCCCGCGGCCGCGAGCGCTTTTGCGGCTGCTGCGATGTCGTCCGGCGCCGCCGTTGCCCAAACCCAATGCGCGATCGGGAAATAGATGAAGGTGACCCAGAGCAGCATGAACAGCACGACGGCTGAGAACCGCATGCGCTCCGCGAATGCACCCACGATCAGTGCGGGCGTGATCATCGCGAATGTCATCTGGAACACCATGTAGGCATATTCCGGAATGACGACGCCGTTCGAGAAGGTCGGCACGGTCGAATCCGGCGTGATCCCCTTCAGGAAGACTTTGCCCAGACCGCCGATATAGTTGACCCAGGGACCACTCGTGTCGCCAAGCGCGATCGAATAGCCGTAGACGCACCAAACGATGCCGACCAGCGACACGATCATGAAGACCTGCGTCAGCACCGAGAGCATGTTCTTCGTGCGCACGAGGCCGCCGTAGAACAGCGCGAGGCCCGGGATGGACATCATCAGCACGAGCGCGCTCGAGATGAGCATCCAGGCGGTGTCGCCTTTATTCGGTGTCGGCGCCGCTGCCGCGGCAGCCGGTGCAGCAGCTGCGGCCTCGTTCGTCGGCGTCTGTGCGTAAGCAGCTCCGGCGAGGAGCAGGCAGCCGATGAGACCTATGCCGGCACTTGCCAGCAAGGTCCTTCGCATCGAGCGATCTTTCATTTGTTGAACTCCTGGTTTTCTTGAGATGCGCTTAGAGAGCGTCCACATCGCGTTCGCCGGTGCGAATGCGGACGGCTTGCTCGAGGGAACTGACGAAGATTTTGCCGTCGCCGATTTGACCCGTGCGGGCCGCGGCGGAGATCGCCTCGATCGTGCGATCGACGAGTTCGCTCGCGACCGCCACTTCGATCTTCAGCTTCGGCAGGAAGCTCACGGCATATTCGGCGCCGCGATAGATTTCCGTGTGACCTTTCTGACGGCCGTAGCCTTTAACTTCTGTCACCGTCAGACCATGCACGCCGACGCCGGTCAGAGCGTCGCGCACCTCGTCCAATTTGAACGGCTTTATGATCGCCATTACGATTTTCATGTTTCTCTTCCTGCTTACGCGTCCGCTGACGGCACGGCTCTGCTCAAGCAGGGGGAATTCAAGGGCCGTGCCAACGCCGCGGCAGGCCACAACCTGCGAGTCTTCAGCTTGGCGGCGTGCCGGGGATGTCGGGAGGGCAATGGGCTGCCCGCGGGGCGGGCAAATGCCCCTGATTTGCACAATTTATGTGCAGCAGCGCGGCTATTGCCGCTGCCGGATGAGTCCTTCCTGGGCGACGGAGGCGACGAGCTCTCCGCCCTGGGCGTAGATCAGGCCGCGGGTGAGCCCGCGGGCGCCACTCGTGTTCGGGCTATCCTGGGCATAGAGGAGCCATTCGTCGGCGCGGAACGGGCGATGAAACCACAGCGCGTGGTCGAGGCTCGCGACCTGCATGCGGCGTTGGAAGATCGACTTGCCGTGCGCGATCAACGCGGTATCGAGCAGCGTCATGTCGGAGAGGTAGGCGAGCACGGCGCGATGGATCGCCGGATCGTCCGGCAATCGTCCGGTCGCGCGCAGCCAGACGTACTGGACGGGCTCCGAAGGCTTGTCGCGCCCGACATAGCGCTTGAGGTCGACCGGCCGCATCTCGATCGGCCGCTCCTGGTCGAACCAGCGCCGCACGTTCTCCGGCATCATGGCGCCGAATTGCTCGCGCAGCTCGGTCTCGCTCGGCAGCTCGTCCGGCGGGGTCACCTGCGGCATCGTCAATGCGTGCTCGAGGCCCTCCTCCTCGATCTGAAAGGAGGCGCCGAGCGAAAAAATCGCCCGCCCGTGCTGGATCGCGACGCAGCGCCGCGTCGCGAAGCTCTTGCCGTCGCGGATGCGGTCGTCCTCGTATACGATCGGAACGTGGGGGTCGCCCGGCAGGATGAAATAGGCGTGCAGGGAATGCGGCGCGCGGTCCTCGACGGTGCGCTGCGCGGCAACCAGCGCCTGCGAGATGACAAGCCCGCCGAAGACGCGCTGCCAACCGACCTGGGGGCTGCGGCCGCGATAGATGTTGTGCTCGATTTTCTCGAGATCGAGGATCGACAGGAGCTCTTCGAGGGCGGTGAACATGGCGGCGCAACAGAAGCTCTGCCGGCCGATCCGTCAAGAATGGAGGGGGATCAAAGCCGCCGGCGCCGCGTTCATCTCAGCATCGAATGCGTGGAGCAGGTGCGACGATGGCGTCTGTCGAAACCGAAAAGAAATCCCCCGGCGATCAGGTGCGGCCGGGAACAAAGCAGTCCGCTGAAAATGGTTGTCCGAAGTGCAAGGGCAGCGGCCGCCTCGACGAGAAGGCGTGCCCGGATTGCGGCGGCACGGGCAAGGTGACCGAGATCGTCGGCGACGCCTAGCCCTTGCTCTTTTCGAATTCCGCCTTCAGCGCCGCGAACGCGAGCTTTTGCGTCTCGATGAGGCCGGCATTCTCGAGCCTGTAGATCTTGTCTTGCTGCTTCTTGACGAGCCGCTTCAGCGCCTCGCGCTCGGCCCGCGCCTCGAAGGACTTGTCGATGCGGGCGATCGAGCGCGACAGCGAGGCGATGATGTCGGCGCGGCGCTTACGCTCGCCGAGCGGGAGGTTCGCGTTCATCGGCCCGCCGGATTCGCCCATCGCGGCGAGCTCGACGCGGGCATGCGCGACGACCTCGACGGCGAGGCGGTCGGGATCGAGCGGGGTGGCAGGCGCCGCGGGCGACTCCCTCGCCCCTTGCGGGAGAGGGTGGCCGGCGGAGCCGGCCGGGTGAGGGGTCGCTTCGTCTACAGGAATAGCCTCGTGGCGGGGGACAGCCACAGCCGCCGCCCCCGCCGGCCGCCAGCCCGTCGATTTCCGCGGCCAGCGCATCTCGATGATCCAGCGCATGAGCGTCGACATAGGCACGCCGAAGGCGTCGGCGGCGTCGAGCAGCGGGACATCAGGGTCGTAATAGAGGTCGCGCAGGCGCGCCATGTCGGCATCGGAGAAGACGCGCTTCGTCCGCGGCCGGCGGGAGAGGAGGTCGTCAGTGTTCATGGCGAGGTAGATAGGAATAAGGTCACAGGAGAAAAGTAGCCTGCAGCCGCATGTGCGCGGAAAACTCGTCTCGGCCGTTCGTAGCGAAGGAGGCACGTAAAGCGAGATTCTGCGCCTTCAGTCGCGGGGGCCATGCGAGAGCCAGGTGAGCCCACCCTCGCTCTCAGAGCGCATCAGCGAGCAGAGAAGGCGGGCACGCGCCGCTCCGCTATGTTCGTGGACTACCTGGATATGGTCCGATGTTCTTGATTGCATATGATTGCCTTGATTACCTTGATGGGTTACGCTAAGCCGCGTTCAGGCAGGCTCGGAGAGGTGGGTGACACCGTGGTGCTCGAGGCAGAAAACGAAGCGGGCGGCGAGAAGGTCACGCGGGGCAAAGGACGGGGCAGTAATTTCTTCGCGCTCGAGCCCGAGGTGCTCGAACGACTTTGGAAGCTGCCGACGGCTAACCGGCTCAACCTCGCACTGACCTACTTGGTGCTGTTAGCCGGAACCGGCAGCGATCACCGGCTCACCAAATGGTCTGCCAAGGCCTGCGACGAATACGTGGGCGTCGGAAAGCCGCGAGCCAAGGCGGCGATCGAAGAGCTAATCGCGGGCGGCCTGGTCGAACGCACCGAGAACTCATCGCGGATGCTCCCGCAGTACCGGCTCCCAGGGCTGCCGCGCGACGCGGAACCGATTTTCTTGCCCATGCAGATCGTGACGGGTTTTACGCACGAAACGCCAATCCTGCGCCGCGTCCGCGAATGCGGCGACCCGTTGCTACTGCGGATGCTGATCGACCTCTACGGCCTGGTAACCACCGATGCGATGCACGGCATCCCGCTGGGGAATCTTTGCGGCGGTCGATGCAGCGATGAGCGTCCGACCGCGCGCAAGCTCGCCGAAACCGGCGCGCATGCCGTATGGGCGTTCCAGGCAGGCGGCGTTCAGACGGCCAAAGGTGAATGGGCAGGCCTGCATTCCGCAAAAGGTGCGAAGGGCTTAGAATGGCAGCCCTTCTGGGATCGCCTGAAGATGCTCCGGCAAATCGGCGCGATCTACGACGAACCATGGATCTTCAGCGGCGAGGCAGATGACGCCGAGCCACTGCTGCCGCTCGATCACTCGGGCTTCTACGCGGTCGCCAAGCCGACGTTGGAGGCCCAGGTAACCTTCCGCGCCATCGAAGCCTGCCACGCCTTGGTTGGGCCGGAACGGTCCTATCTGTTCGAGCAGGGCTACGAGTACATGCTGCCGCTGCCGGTGCACCACCAGCAGCCCGCCTACCGACTCGTCACCCGGATGCGGGCCGAAGCCGACACGCCCGGCCATCGGCGAGCCTATGCGCAGCGACGGACGCTGCTTGAAAGCCGCCTGTACAGCCTCGAGCAGATCGTGGCCGACGCAGCCGCGGGCCAGTTCGCCCGGCCGCCCAGGCAGCGCACACGAGCAGGGGCCGCCTGATGTCGCAGCCTGACTTCGAGTTTCAGTTCGGTCTCAACCGCACGCTGAAAGGCCGTGGACTGCTCGGTGTCGTCGCGCTCGCAATTGTGGTCCTTGGAATCGTCTTCATCCCCACCAATGCGGCACGGCTGTTGTCGGCCGTTCCTTCGTGGGTGGCCAGTACCACGGCGATAGCCGTGAAATAGTCGCCGCATTAACGCTGCATGGAAACTCTGTTCGCGAGGCGTTCAACCTCGAGACTTATATCGTCTCGCTGGCGATAGCGAATGCTCGCGGTAAACGCGATAACTATGCATCTGCCCTTCGTGACCTTCGGCCATCTTCTCCCCGCACCGGAAGCGGGGAGAAGGCGCTAACTATGGTTGAAGGTACACATGGCCTGGCAAGTGGACATGCCGTAGGTGCCATTGCCGATCGTAAGCGTCCCCTCGCCCCGCATGCGGGGAGAGGGACAGGGTAGGGGCGGCGCCAATGTTGAAAGATTAGTGCTGCCCCTCATCCGGCGCTCACCATGGTTCGCCCAACGCTGCGAGAATCGTGTTCGTGACAGATTCGAGGTCGCTATACACGTCTGCATTGGTGAAGCGGATGACGCGATAGTTCTGCGACTCTAAGAAACGCGTGCGTTTTGCGTCGCGCGCGCGTTCGACGTCAGTGGAATGCGTTGCACCGTCGAGTTCGATGATCAGCTTGCGTTCGCGGCAACAAAAATCCGCGAAATAGGGCCGATCTGTTCCTGCCGGACAAAAATTTATGTTCGCTGAGCGCGCGGTTGCGCAGCGTTTGCCAGAGTCTTGCCTCGGCGAGGTTTTGTGCCGCCGCAGAGAGTGGGCCCGGTTGGTTGTTTGTGTGTCAGCGCCGCGCATGAGTGCCGCCCCTCACCCCAGCCCTCTCCCGTTAAAACGGGGAGAGGGAGTTCGGTCGCGGCGCGGCGCCATAGCGGCCGATGCCATCGTTAGCGTCCCCTCGCCCCGCTTAGCGGGGAGAGGGACAGGGTGAGGGGCGGCGCCGATGTTGGGAGGTTAGTGCTGCCCCTCATCCGGCCTTCGGCCGCCTTCTCCCCGAAGGCGGGGAGAAGGCGCTCACCATGGTTCGCCCAAAGCGGCGAGGATCGTGTTCGTGACAGATTCGAGGTCGCTATACACCTCTGCATTGGTGAAGCGGATGACGCGATAGTTCTGCGACTCTAAGAAACGCGTGCGTTTTGCGTCGCGCGCGTGTTCGGCGTCGGTGGAATGGGTTGCACCGTCGAGTTCGATGATCAGCTTGCGTTCACGACAACAAAAATCCGCGAAATAGGGGCCGACCGGTTCCTGACGCGCGAATTTATGTTCGCTGAGCGCACGGTTGCGCAGCGCCTGCCAGAGGATCGCTTCAGCGGAGGTTTTGTTTCGCCGCAGAGTGCGGGCGCGGCCTCTTGTTTGTTCGTCTGGGCCACGCATTTTGTGCTGCCCCTCAACAAAGGTCAGTGCTGCCCCTCATCCGGCCTTCGGCCACCTTGTAACTTGTCTCTCGCCGAATGCGCTATTGTTGCGGATGCGGTGATGGACCGGAGACCGCAGCCACCTGGGGCGTTTGAGCCCGTGGAGAAGCCGGGGTCTCTGTCCATCGTTCCATC
>JAXDNJ010000056.1:0-27703 GCA_034669505.1 Methylobacteriaceae bacterium | reverse complement strand
GCTTTCGAGCCGCGCGTGCTTGCCAACGTGATCGCGACAGGCGCGCTCGGATTGTGGAGCGGCGATGCCAGCCGCTTTGCACGCGAATCGCTGCCGCCGCCATTTTATTACACGCGGGGCTATTACGAGATCTGGCTGGCGGCTTTGGAAAGAATTCTCGCCGAGAAGCATCTCGTTTCAGAAGACGAGATCGCCGCCGGCCGCGCGCTGCACGATTTGCAGGACATGCCGCTGAAAGTGTTTCGCGGCGAGAAAGTCGCATCTGCGCTCCAGAGAGGCTGGCCATCCGATCGCCCCGCACCCAATCAGCCGCGCTTTGCGCTCGGACACCGCGTGCGGATGAAAAACATCAACCCGCCGACCCATACGCGGCTGCCGCGCTACGCCCGCGGCAAGACTGGGGTGATCGAGAAAGTGCGCGGGTGCTTCGTTTATCCCGACACGAATGCGCACGGCGCCGGCGAGGACCCGCAATGGTGCTACAACGTGCGCTTCAGCGCGCGCGAACTCTGGGGCGACGATTCCGATACAAAGATCAGCGTGTCGATCGACGCGTTCGAGCCTTATTTGGAGGGAGCGTGACCATTCCCAGCGCGCACGAAGAGAGCCTCGAAGTGAACGTCCTTGCATTCCGCGAGGGTGAGCTTTGGGTCGCACAGTGCATCGAGTACGATATCTCCGCCCGATCCGACACCCTTGCTAGCGCGATGACGGCATTTAGGCGTGCATTCGCCGCCAATTTGGCCGCCAATCGCGAGCTTGGACGCAATGCGCTGGACGGTGTTCCGCCCGCGCCTCAGCGCTACAAGAAGATGTTCAAGTCTGCTAAATCGGTGCAAGAAAACGTGCCGGCAGGGCGGCCTGTGGCGGTCGCAGACTTGCGCGTTGCAGAAGCCGCATAGTTGCCTCCGAGGCGGGCCACCAGGTTCTATCTGGTGCGTGAGATTATTTCATTATTCGTGCAGATGGGTTGCGAAATCCGTGAGGCGGAAAGCCCGATCTATCTCGACGATGGCGATAGCTTCGGTTTCCGCTACCTCGTAAATGCCGAGACGGCCGCCTTTCAACCCATCGTCGATTTGGCGGACGAGGATTTCATCTCGGAAGGGGAGGTGGCCGCTTGGGAACGCCGTCTCGGCCTCATCATTCCGAAAGGGCAATAAGCGAGTGGATCAATGCCAAGTCCTCCAGACCTATCCGTTCTCCCCTCGCTCCCGCGCGATGCCGAAGGGCCGGTGTTCCGCGAGCCTTGGGAAGCGCAGGCATTTGCGCTTGCCGTGCAATTGCAAGAGCGGGGCCTGTTCACGTGGGATGAATGGGCGCAAGCGCTCGGCGATGTGATCGCGTCAGCGCAAAAGGCCGGCGATCCCGACCTCGGCGACACCTATTATAACCACTGGCTGAGCGCCTTGGAGCGCCTCGTTGTAAGCAAAGGCGCGGCAACACACGCCGGTTTGGAAGATACGAAGGACGCTTGGGACCGCGCGGCCAAAGCAACGCCGCACGGACAGCCGATCGCGCTCGGCTCCTAACCCATTCCCTGCATCATCGAAGCGCCGACAAGCAGCCCGACGCCGACAAACAGCACAAGCAAGGCCGCCAAAAACTCGGCGCTGCGTGCGATGATGAGGCCGCGCCCGCCTTCGGTTCCGAGCAGCTTTTCGGCGAAGGATTTCGCGAACACCGCGGTTGCGGCAAGCGCGCCGGTCGTCAGTCCCGTGCCGACCGCCATCGCCAGCGTCGCGGCGATGCCGGCGAGATAAATGCCCTGCGCCAGCGAGAAGACGAGCACGAGGATCGCGCCGGAACACGGCCGCGCGCCGGCGGCAACGACAGTTGCAAGTGCGGTCGACCAGGAGAAATTCGCGTTGTCCAGCGTCCGCGGATCGGGCGCGTGGACATGTCCGCAGCTGTCGTCGTGCACGTGATCGTGATCAGTCGCGGAGCACGCAAATGCATTTGAGCCGTGCTCTGTCATCACTGCCAATTCACCGCCATGCCCGGCATGCGAATGAAAAACAGCACCCATTCTTAGCGGGCGCAACGCCGCGATAAGCGCGCGTCCTTTGCGCCAGACGAGCCATAGTCCAAGCGCCGCAATCGCGGCGTAGCTCACCTGTTCGATAATGGTCGCGGCATCGGTCATCCGCTTCGCGGTCGCATTAAAAAGCACAGCCGCGATCGTCACGATCGCAATCGCAACAAGACCCTGCAGCAATGCGGCGAACCCGGTGAGGATAAGCCCGCGCTTCAAGGCGCTCTCATTGGCGATCATGTAGGAGGCGATCACCGCTTTGCCGTGGCCGGGTCCCGCCGCATGGAAGACGCCGTACGCGAAGCTCAAGCCGACAAGCGTCCAGCCTGCGGACGGGCTGGTGCGGATCGCGCGGATCGTACCGGTGAGCAGAAAATAAAAGCGGCTCTGCTCCGACAGAAGCCAGCCCATGATGCCGTTGGACGCGCCGCCGGCTTCGCTTGCGCCGACCGCGAAGGGATGGCGTATCGCCTGCGCCAGCGCCGCATCCATGCCCGCGGCGAAAATCAGCGCCGCGATAATGACGAGAGGCAAACGGAAGCGTCGCATTAGGGACAGGCCACTACCACGCGGGTGGCGAGTTTAATGCCGAAATCCGCGCCTGGCGACATGTTGCTGAAGAAAGCTTCCGAGAGCTTCTGCGTGTCGGCCGCGACCAGCGGGTTGGGGTCGAGCGTGCTCGTCGAACATCCCGGCGGGGCGGCCGTGAGCTTCACCGCGCCTGCCTTTTCGAAGGAGAAGGAGACGAAGTAGGTCGGATCATAGACCTGGAACGAGAACGGCTTCTTTGCATCGACCGGTGTCTTGAACGGCAAGGTGAAATGCAGCGTGATGATCTTGTTCGCATCGGCATCGAGCGAATAATCAATCGGCGCGCCGAATTCGGGCTTCTCCGCGCCATGCTTCGGATAGGTAAAGAAATCGAATTCGCCGAGCGATTCCACATTCACCTTGGCAAGCGGCTGCAATTCCTCCGAGGTCGGCGGCTTGCCGTCCGTGCCAAACCCTTGCGTGGCAAATGCCGAGTACATTTCGTCGAACGTCCAGGCATGCCGCAAACCGATGATCCTGCCGTCGGCCCCGAACAGCACCTCGCTCTTCACCACGACCCAGACATGCGGGTGCGCGGAGGCGGCCACATTCGCCGCCAGCAGAAGAAGGGTCGCCGTCGCCCACCTCACAAAAGAGGCTGTGCGCATCGCTTTTGGCTCCGCGGAATGGAGGCCGCTAAAAGCCGTTCAAGTTCGGCGAAAGCGAGGCGAACCACTACGCCTCGAGCTTTGGAGTACGTTTGAACATTTCCGTGCGCCCGCGCAGCGTCTGCAGGATTTTCGGCGCATTGGCGCCACTTAAATAGATCATCAGAAACGGCAACAACACGACCGTTTGCACATAGCGTGAGACCGGACCACGCTTTAGCGCGATGTATGGCGGCAGTGTCATGCCGACAGCTACGATGACCGTCAGAATGATTGCGATCGCAAGCTCGGGAATATAGGGCCGTAAATCCATGCCTCGCAGCAAGAGGCCCAGTAGAGCGGCGACGCAGCCGATCGCTACCGCCGGGAAGAATGCCTGCATCGTGATCATCGACAACGCCGAGAATTTCTCCCCGAGCGGCCACGGCGCCCGCAACATGCGGCCAAAGGTTCGCTGCGCGACTTGAACGAAACCGTTCGACCAACGCCGCTGCTGACGGCGCCAGTTGCGCATCGTGTCCGGCACCTGTCCGGGAATCGGTGGTTCGGCTACAAATACGCCATGCCAACCGGCAAGCCTCGCGCGGATCGCAAGGTCGAGATCTTCGGTAATCGAATAAGCCGACCAGCCGCCCGCAGCTTCGATTGCCGCGCGCCGCCAGATGCCGCCGGTGCCGTTGAACTGAAACAGCCAGCCGGCGCGCGCGCGGGTCTGTTGCTCGACAAGAAAATGCGCATCAAGAAGCAGACCTTGGGCGCGGGTAATCCAATTGGTGTCGTAATTGGTGAACTCGCAGCGCGATTGGGCGAAAGCGGCCTTCGAATCGGCAAGGAGGCGCGGCATCACGCACGTGAGCCAATCCGGCGGCGGACGGAAATCGACATCGAGCATCGCGACAAAAGGTGCGTCGGAGAGCTGCAGCCCGGCGGCAAGCGCGCCGGCTTTGAAACCGGCGCGATCTTCACGGCGCACATGCTGGACACCGGTGCCGCTCGCGCGGAGCTCGGTGGCGATGCGTTCTGCAATCGTGCTTGTTTCGTCGGTGGAGTCGTCGAGAAGCTGAATTGTCAGCTTGTCGCGCGGCCAATCGAGCGCGGCGGCAGTGCGCAGGACGTTTTCCACGACCGTCGGCTCGTTGAATACTGGAAGCTGCACGAGGACGTGAGGGACCTCACCCGCGATCGGCGGGCAAGCAGGTGGGGTGGGGCCCCGTGCGATCTGCCGTTCGTCACGGATAAAGCGAACGACGAGAACGATCATGCCCAATGCGACCCACACCAGGACCGCCATGCTGAAAGCCAGAACGATGTCGGTGAGCGACAGCAGAAGCCAGTGGAAGATCAAAGATCGCCGTCCTTTCGGACGAGCCCAGCCGTTTGGAGTGCGGGCGTGCTCGGAGGACCTGATGTCGGCTTCGCCACATATGTGCCCTGCGCCCAAACGACTTTGTTGGTCAGCCAGGCGCTCAGCCAAACGCAAGGCAGAAGAATCTCGCGGGAGAGGAAGGCGCCGGGTGCGGCGAGCGACAGACCCCAGCCTTTCGCAAGAGCGAGGAACGCTTCGGCCGCGAACCAGCCGACGATTGTCGCCGCTGCGGCAAGCAGCGGCGCCGCTCCGACGAGCGGGGCCGCGACAGCGGCGGCGAGCACTGCCGGGAGCACGAAACTCACCGGCTCGCCTACAAAGGCCAGACGTTCTTCATCGCGCCGGATCACGGCCCAGCGCATTTGGCGGTCATAGACGTCGGCAAGCCGGCGTTGACCGAGTTCCTGAAGCACCACCCGATGCGAGAACACGGTTCTGAGGCCGAGGCGGGCGAGCGCCTTGCCCATCGCGTTGTCCTCGCCGACGGTGGAGGCGAGTGCGGCGATGCCGCCGGCGCCGTCCAGATCGGAGCGGCGGAACAGCATGAACTTGCCGACGCCGACCTCGCGCCGAAGCAGCGAGGCGGTCATGAGAACGCGCGCGTGTGCGCCATTCATGATCGACTCTTCGATGCGGGCGGAAAAGTTCTGCGCTGCCGTTGCGACCGGGATGGCGACGACGAGACCGACGTCCGACATCAACTGTCGCACCGCGGCTTCGAGATCGCCGGGGGCCAGGATCGTGTTCGAATCTTTCATGAAGATTAGCTCGTGGCGCGCTTCGCGAAACGGCGCGACAAGATTGTTGAGCTTCGGACTTGCGGCAAAATGGCCGCTCGAACGTAGGATGCGCACAGGGAGCCCGGAATAGCGTCTGACGATGTCGCGCATTGCGGCAAGGGCGGGCGAATCCTCTTCCGCCGCCGAGACGATGAGTTCGGCTTGCGGATAGGCTTGCGACAGCAGGGATTCCTGCGCTCGCTCAAAGCCGGGATCGAGCGCTTTGACCGGAACGACCAAGCTCACCGGCGGCAAATCTTCGCGGCGGGCCCGCCGTTTCTGCACAAACGGCTGGACGAGCGCGGCCGCGGTGCTGAGGCAGAGAAAGCCGATGGCGAGCAGCCACCAGCCGGCGGCGATCCAGGCGAGCGCAGCGGCGATGGTCACGGCAGCGCGCCGCCGGGCATACGCTCCGGCGTCTCCTGCATCTCGACGTGCATTCGGTTCATCACACGGTCGACCAGCCGCGCCGGCAAAAAGCTCATGAAGCGCGCACCGAGGTAGAGTAGGCGCGGAAAGGCGATAAGCGCGCGTCCGTTGTCGAGACCGCGGCGGATGATCCGCGCCGCCTTTTCATCGGAGATTGCCAGCGGTTTTGCGGCAACCAGCTTCTCGTTCATTGGCGTGTGCACGAAACCCGGACAGATCAGGCTGACGGTAACCCCGCGCGGCTCGAGATTGCCGCGCAGCGACTCGGCATAGAGGTGCACGGCAGCCTTGGTGGCGCAATAGGCCGGCGAATAGGGCAGGCCGCGGATGGCGGCAATCGAACTTACGATGGCGATCTGACCACGACCGCGGGCGCACATTGGCTCGATCAGCGGCTCCACCGTGTTGAGCACGCCGAACAGGTTGGTGGCAATCGCGCCCCGGACAGCGTCCGGGTTTTCGGTGCATTGTCCGGGCTTCAGGCCGGTGGCGATGCCGGCATTGGCCAGGACGAGATCGAAGGTGTGGAGCGCGTCGAGTTCGCGCAGGCGGCGCCACATCTCCTCCCGATTGCGGACGTCGAGAGCAGCCGTTTCAGCGGTCGCGCCCTTCCCCGCACACTCCGCTGCCACAGCGGCGAGGCGCTCGGCGCTGCGTCCGACAAGGGTCAGCCGCCGGCCGGGGTCAGCGTAGATGCGCGCTACGGCGCGGCCAATGCCGCTTGAGGCGCCGGTGATCAGGATCGAGCGCGGGTCGAGACGCATCAGGCTGTTTGCCGCGGCACCAACACCGCTTCGGCAACCACGGCCGGTACCCGGGACGCGCCGTTCCCCATGAGACGCATGAGGATGTGCGGGTTTTCGCCATCGGTCGCGCGTAGGACACGACCTGACAGCGTGATGGCTTCGCCTTCGAGCACAGGCTGGGTGAAGCGGGCCGAGAGGCGCGCGATCTGAAGGTCCCGCCGCCAGCCCTGCAGTGCCGGCTCGAAGGCGGCTAGCAGCAGCATACCGTGCACCGGAGGGGCAGCCAGTCCGACGCTGCCGGCAAGGTGCGCGTCAAGATGCAGAGGATTGGTGTCGCCGGAGGCTTCTGCGTAGGCGGCGAGGTCCCTGCTCGTAAACGGCCCGACGACAAGCTGCGGCATGCGGTCCCCGACCTCCGGCAGAGTGCTCTTCACGCCGACAGCTCCATCGGGAGCGCGACGAGCCTCAGGAGCGTCTCTATGCGCAGACAGGCCTCACCGGTCGCGGTCGTAACTTCACCCTGCAGGCGGAGCCGGGGCGGATCGGCTTCTTCGCAAAGGAGGAGAGAGAGGCGATATTCGGCTCCGACTTCGAGCCGGCGCACGTAATCGAAGGTCTGCCCTTCGTGCAGCGGCAGGCGGTCGCCACAGCCTCCCTCTATCGCCGCGCGGATCTCCGGCTGCCCCAACCAGCAGATCGGGAACGCCGCCGGCACTTCCTGCCCGGCGGCACCGATTGCGCGCTTGTAAGCCTCGACCTTCGCGCGCTCTGTGCGCACGAAGAACGGGCCGAGCCGCACGTCAGGCACGTTGCGGCGCCTCGACGATCAGCGTCGCGTTGATTCCCCCGAAAGCGAAAGAGTTCGACATCGCCCGGTTGATCGGCATCTCGCGCGCGACGTTCGGCACGCAATCCACCTCGCATTTCGGATCGGGATCGGTGTAATTGATTGTCGGCGGCGCTATGTTGTCGTTCATCGCATTGATCGCGACGATCAGTTCGAGCGCTCCGCCAGCGCCGAGCGCGTGACCATGGATCGGCTTCGTCGAGGAGACCGGAATTCGCGCCACCTGATTGCCGAAGACTCGCGCGAGAGCTTCGGACTCGTTGGCATCGTTGGCGACCGTCGCGGTACCGTGGGCGTTCACATAATCGATCGCCCTCGGCGGCAGGCCAGCGTCGGCGAGCGCTTGCGACATGCAGGCGGAGGCGCCGTCGACATCGGGACGGACGGGATCAGCGGCATCGCTCGTCGTACCGTAGCCCGAGAGAATGGCGATCGGGGCCGCGCGCCGGGCTCGCGCGACGTCAGCCGCCTCAAGGACGAAAATCCCGGCGCCTTCGCCGAGGGTCATGCCGTTGCGGTTCTTCGAAAACGGACGGCACTTGTCGGGGGTGAGCACGCGCAAAGCCTCCCACGATAACATGGTGCCATTCGTTATCGAGGCCTCGGACCCGCCAACAATCGCCCGGTCTATCATGCCCGCGCGGATCATGTGCATGGCCATTCCGATCGCCTGCGTGGCCGACGAACAAGCGCTCGCAACTGCGAAGGTCGGCCCGTGGCAACGGTACCGCATGCCGACCATCGCGGGGCCAGCACTGGCAATCAAGCGCGGCACGGTCAGTGGTTCGGGCCTGGCGATTTCCTGCGTGTAAAGGCGATACGCGCCGTCATCGACGGTCGTTATGCCGCCGATGCCGGTTCCGATGATCACGGCGGTTCGCGGCCCTTGCGGTTCCTTGCGGGAGAGGCCGGCCTGGTCCATCGCCTCGTCGGCTGCCGCGATCGCATATTGCGTGAATGGGTCGCAGAGCGGCCGCAAAGCCGGCTCGATGTAGTCGGTTGAATCGAAGTCGCGCACCTGGGCGGCGATCTTCACGCGCCCCTTGTAGGGCCGCGGCAGGGTGAGCTCGCGTATCTGGCTGACACCATCACGCGCGGCGGCCCAGAGCTTGTCTGCACCTACGCCCGCGGCCGAAACGGCGCCGATGCCAGTGATAACGACCTGTCTGGCTTCAGCCATTCGGCTTTTTCTCTTTCTCTTTTTCTTTCTCTTTCATGATGTGAACGGCGATCGCGTCGATCAGGCTTTGGACGTCCTTGGCATCCTGAAACGAGCCGTCCATCGGGATATACACGTCGAACTTGTCTTCGATCGCCGTCAGGATCATGACGAGATCGATCGATTTCAGATCGAGGCTTTCGATCGTTGCGTCCGGACGCACCTTATCGCGGTCGACCATACCTTCCTTGACGATCACCTCAATTATGTCTTCGACAAACTGAGCCTTGTCTTGAACCTGGGTTTCCAAGATTACCCCCCGGTAAGTGAATTGAGCTCGCAAGGCGAGTTCGGTTGCCAAATCCGACGCCGCATGCATGCGATGCGTGCCAGTGCGATTGAAATCGGGTCAGGTATCCATCGAAATGCGTGGCGACGCGTCACCCAGACCGCTCAGCGCCCTCTCGACCCCGGCCCTGCCCGGAGCGTTGGGACGCGCTCTCGTTAGAACTTTTGGCCGATAAAAGAAAGCCCTGAGACACACGCGCCAATCCTACGTCGCAGGGGCCGGGGTCGCGGCCCGGCGAGGCAGAAATGCGGCGAGATCGAGGGCTTGCCCGCCTCGGTGCTGGCGCTGGATCAAGCCCACTCCCGCAAGGAATTCAGCGATGACGAGCAATCCGACCAACGCGACGAGCCGCGGATCGATTCGAACCAGGGATTCGGCGGCCACAAGGATGCCAATATGAAAGGCAGGGACTGCGACGATCACGATGCTTGCTGCGACCGAGCGGCGGCCGGTCGCGTTGCCGACCGTCAAGACAAGTCCCATCCCTAACAGGGCATGGGAAAGGGCGAGGATCGGGATGACGAAACGTTTGGTCGCCTCGGAACTCCATTCCGCGAGGCGGCTGCGATCGAGGTGCGTCCGATTGAGCTCTGCTATGAATTGAGGCAGGGGCATTTCAAAGAAACCGCGCCAATCGCGATGCGGCAGCTCACCGGTGCCTTGCATCGGCAGCGGAATGGCATTTTCGTCAAACTCCGCGACACGGGCTTTTGGCGCGCCTTCAGAGAGAATCTCGATCGAACCGTGGCTCAGAATCATGACGACGCCGTTCTCATTGCGCCGGAATTCCGCCTGCTCGGCCTTGATGACCTCCTCTTCGTGCTTTTCTAGCGAAACCTGACGGATGAAGATATTGGCGGCGATATCGGGCGTACGCCAGCGCTCGAAGTAAATCGTGCGCCGACCGTAATCGAGCGAGTAGAAGGTCGCAGGCTCGAGCATCCGGTGATTAAGCGAATTTCGAATGACGTGAATTACATCATGCATGTTGCCGACGTAATGGGGAGCGATCCAGCAGGACATGAGATAACCGAGGGAAGTGGCGAAGACGGCGCAGACAATCGCCGGAAAGCATATCGACCAGACGGAAAGACGCAGCGAATAGAGGACTGCGATCATGCCCTCGTTGGTCATGCGCGCGAATTCGAGCGCGATGGCGACTCCGACAGCCATGGGCAGGGCGATGTAGGTGATGGTGGGCAGCGTGCCGAGAAGAGCAGGCCAAAGCAGGCCGCCGCGCACTGCCGCCGGCGGCAGATAATGAAATAACGAGGAGAGGATGACCGGCACGCTTAGCGCGATCTGAATCGTCAAGGCGCCGATGAGGACGCGCTTGGCCAGATACCAGTAGAGATGGTGCGGCATTTATTGTCCGATCCGCGCCCAGGCCCGACGCGAGAAATCACGCCACGCCGCGTCGAAAGCGCGCTTGCTCGGCAGGCCGACCGCGCCCGCCCAATGCGCGAAGTAGATTTCTGCGCCGCGCGCGTCGAGCGGCGCACCGTTGCGGAAGCTGACGCCTTCGGCCTTGTAGAAGCTCTCATGCGAGGCATTCGGCACGCATTCGTTGATCATCGCGATCTGTAGCCCGCGCCGATGCACGACGAAGTTGACGAGCGGCTGCGCGAACAGCATGCCGCGTTTGCGAACCGCATGAAACGCCTTCGCGTCTTCGCGAATGGTTTCGATGAAGTGCTGCAGGCTAAGGATTTTGTTCGACGCAACGAAAAAGCCGTCGTTGAACAGACGCGCATTCTTCAGGTAGGGATATTGCTCGCGCTTCTGGTTGTAGACGTATTCGAAGCTGGGCGAGGCGATGATGAAATCGGCTTTGCCCGGCTGAAGCGCACCGAAAACCGGTCGCAAATCGCGAAACAGGATCACGTCGACGTCGACATAGATCACTTCATCGAGCGGCAGCGAGAGCGCTTGTAGTTTCCGCAAGCGCCGACGGTGGCCGGGAAAAAGCGGATAAAGGTCGGCGGCGAGCCGGTCGATCTCGGTGGGCTCCTCCTCAACGAGTTTGATGCCGTAGGCGGAAGCCGCGCGGCGGGTGATTGTCAGGTTGTCGTCATAGGGGATGAGATAGAGCGGCGTTGCCGCATTCGTCACGTGGTAGCTTTCCAGGAACGGCAGCAGCCAATCGGCGATCTTGTCATTGGCGACAATGGCGATGCCGTGGCGCTTGCCAGGCGACGGCTCGCCGAGTGGCGCCTCCGCGAGCTCCGGCGGGGGCTCGCTTGACAGCATGGCGGAAGTGACGGAACGGACGCTCATTCGCTTCGAATTTACCTCACAGCTCCGCCGCTGGGCGGAGCGGGTCGAGAGGCGTTCTCCTCTCCCTCGGGCCACCAATGACAACAGATTTGGCCTTTTTCGGGAGAGACTGTCCCCGGAGAGAGAGGCCGATGCCGACTGACAGACCGCTGGCCGGCCAGACGGTCGCGCTCGTTCATCCGGCCTGGCATTCCTGCGGCACCGCCACGGTGGTGGCAAGTCAGGCGCGGGCCTACTGGGCGCTCGGGGCCCGGGTGATCTCCGTCGGGCTAAGCGATCACCCCCTCTTCGGCTGGGCTCCCGCAGCCTTGAAGCGCGCCTATTTCGCGGCAACGCCTGAGCTTGTCGCCGGCCGCCGGGTGCTGGCTGGGATGGCCAGGCGTGCGGTGCTCAATCCCCTCACGATCGGCCCGATCGGCCGGAGCTTCGCCCATGGCGATTTTGCCTCGACCTACATCGCTCTGGCCGAGAACAGCGTGGTGCCGGCCGAACTCGCGGTCGAGCGCATCGATCTCATCCACTGCAATCATTTCTTCTGCATGCCGCTTGCGGAGGCTCTTCGGGCGCGTGAGGACTCGCCGCTGCTTCTCGACACACATGACGTCCAGGCCAAGCAGTACGTGCTCCGCAACCAAGGTGGCTGGTACCTGCAGCCGCATGCCCGCTACGAGGCAATGCTCGCAACCGAGCTCCACTGGCTGGGCAGGGCCGATTGCCTCATCCATCTCAATTCCGAAGAGGAGCGGGATTTTCGCGGCTTGCTCCCGGAGAGCCGTCACATCCTGCTTTACCCGGCGGTCGATCCGATGCCGACGGGATCAGGCGGCGTCGAATTCGCCATTGTGGCGAGCGCCAATGTGCCGAATATCCTGTCGCTCGAATGGTTGCTGCGCGAGGTTGCGCCCCGGGTGGGTGACATTCCGCTCGCCATCTACGGAAATGTCGGTGCCGCGATCCGCGGCCGCGATCCGGCCTTGTACAGCCGCTTTTCCCGCCATTTCCGCGGCCGCGTGGAGGACATTGCGGCGGCCTATCGGCAGGCGGCCTACGTCCTCTTGCCGACAATGGAAGGCCACGGCCTGTCGATCAAAACAATCGAGGCGCTGTCGAGCGGCGCGCCGCTGATCGCGACGCGGCTTGCCTTTCGGGGCATCGACATTAACCTCGACCTCCTCCCCAACATCACCATCGCGGACGATGCCGAGGCGTTCGCGGCAGCATTACGCAAGGCCGCCGCCGGGGGCGGGAACCGCGCGGCCCGGGAGGCGAGCCCGACACGCCGACTTTACGAGGCGCGCTTTTCTCCCGCGGCCTATCAGGAGGCCCTAGCTCGCGTTGTCGCGCCGCTCCTCGGTGGCCGGCCCGCCGCCGGCGGTTAGCGTCGTCAGTCCGGTGATCCCGGCCAGACTCAGGACGCAACCTGCCGGGACCGTCAGCGCCAGCAGACCGTGGGCCGAGAAAGCCCATGTTCCGGCCGCTGCGCCGGCGGCGAGGCCCGCCCAACCCATGGCATGGCGCAGCGCCGGACGTGGGCCGGCCCGCCGCAGACACCAGAGCGCCAGCGTTTCGCCGAGGCCAAAGACGGTGCCGGTGACGAATGTGCCACCGATGCGGTGTCCGCGGTCCGTCCTCAGCGCCGCGTTCTGGGTTCCCATGGCGATGGCGAGCGGGCCCGTCGGGCTGACGATCGGGATTGCGAAGACCGACAGCAAGAGCGCAGAGGCGAGGAACAGCCCCTCGACCAGCAGCGTCGCGGGCAGACTCCAGCGTCCGGCGACGTTCGACGCGATTGTTGCGACGAAGGCGCCGAAGACGAAACAGGCGAGGAGGGCGGCCGGTACCGCCACTAACCCCGCGTCGAATCGCATCAATCCAATCCCGAGCTGCGTCGTGTTGCCGCTCATGAACGAAACATAAAATCCGCCGAGGCTGATAAAGCCGATTGCATCGACCCAGCCGGCAAGGGCGGTCAACAATACGCCGAGCCCGAGTCTCGTGGGATCGCGCAACGATCAACCCCCTCGCGTCACGAGTTGGACGGCGAGGCGTCGCTAGCGCGATTCTGCTCGTCGCGCAGCATCTCGACGGCGCGGCGGGTCAGCTCCTCGAGGAGGCTATCGAGTCCGGAAATCTCTTTTGCAGACAGATTTGCGAGCAGATAGGCGTTACGTTCGAGCCCGGCCTCAACCATGGTGTCATGCGCCTGCAGGCCGGAATCGGTCAGGGCGACGAGAACTTCGCGGCTATCCTCCGGGTTGGCGCTGCGCGCGACAAGCTTGCGCCTGACCAGGTTCGACAGGGCGCGACTGAGCTGGGCTTTGTCCATGCCCAAAAGATCGGAAAGGCGATTGATCGTGACCGGCTTGCGGCGGCCAAGGACGGCGACAATCCCGTATTCCACCCACGCCAAGCCGACGGCGCGGCGGTAGCGCAAGATGGCGCCGCGGCGCAGGAAATTGGCGGCGACCATGAGCTTTGACGAGATCGTCTCGAGGATAGGGGCATCCGACTCTGCGTCGCCCGGCCTGGGTTTCTTCTGCGAAATGTTGGTGCCGCGGCCCCTCTGCGCGCTCATGAAAAGCAACCTTGTCAATGGAGTGACCGCGATGGTCGCTCAAGATTGGCGTTCCGGCGGGCCGCAGGTTATCAAAACCGAAAATCCCCGCCCGCCGGCAAAATAGTTCGTTTACCTCGAAAACAACGCAACCGCGCGCATTAAGTTTAAATTTAGAGCCTTCTCCTTAACGATGAAGTTACTTTGCGAGGCACGTGCCGGCTGATCTTGGGCGGACGTGCAAGAGACAGTCGCGTGATGATCCGCCAGATCGGCACTCTCGCCGCCGCCGCATTACTCGCCTCCATCGGGACTGCCCGTGCAGCCGACTGGTACACAGGCGAGCGCGTGCCGGAACTCGGTATCGCCAAATCCCATGTGGCGATCGACGTCGCTGCGACTGCCGACACCCAAGGCGCCGTGTTCGGCACGCTAATCGGCACGATCGCTCCTTTCGATGGCTTCGATGAGGATGGTTTCCGGCTCCGCCTGACCGGCGTACTCGGCCGCTACTCCTATATCGGCGGCAACGGCATCGGCCGGGTGACGGGGACTCAGAGCGATGGCTCGTTGATGGTCGGATATGAATGGGTCCTGCGCGCTGCGACGGTCGCCATCTACGTCGGTGCGGACGCCAGCGAGAACCAGCTTTCGGTGAACGATCCGAACAATGCGTCGAAAGGCTTTCACGCGGGCGGTAAGGTCGCCGTCGATTTCTACGTCAATCCGACTCCCTACTCGATGGCGTCAGGGTCGGTTTCCTATGCAACCGCCAACAATGCCTATTATTCGCGTTTCAAGCTCGGCCTCGCCGTTGCGCCCCAGCTCTTCGTCGGACCCGAACTTCTTGTGCTGGGCGATAATTTCTACAGCCAATGGCGCCTCGGCTTGCATCTGACCGGCTTGCGGTTGGGAATGATGCAATTCGGCATTTCGGGCGGCTATCTCGACGACAAAGTGCGCGGCCATGGCGGTTACGGAATCCTCGACGCGCGACTGACATTCTGAAACGGCGCATTAACCACGCCACCGCTGCAGACCCCTCTCAAACAGCATTTTACCGATCCCATTAACCACCGTTGCCTAAGCTCGTTGACGTTAACAAACGAGACGGTGCGATGGGGGCGATCAAGGTTACCGCTTGGTTGGCGTCGGGCGCGCTCGCGATCCTTCTGCTCACCCAGCCGGTGAGCGTCGAAGCCCAGCGGACGCTCAGCCTCACGTTCATCGCGGTCATGGCCGGGGTCTGGTGGTTCGTGCCGACCCGGCACGGCCGCCAGGTGTTTCTCGCCTTGGGCAGTTTTGTTGCCATTCGTTACATGTATTGGCGCATCACCAATACGATGCCCTCCTGGTCCGATCCGGTCGGCTTCACGCTCGGCACCATGCTTCTCCTCGCCGAACTCTATTGCGTTCTGATCCTTATTATCAGCCTGATCATCAATGTCGATCCGCTCGAGCGCGAGAGGCTGCCGCGCGAAGACGACGACAAGCTGCCGACGGTGGACGTATTCATCCCCAGCTACAACGAGGACGAATACATCCTGGCGATGACGGTCAGCGCGGCGAAGAACATGGATTATCCGCCGGAGAAGCTGAAAGTCTGGCTTCTCGATGACGGAGGAACGGAGCAGAAATGCAACGATTCCAACCCTGAGAAAGCCGCCGCCGCGATGCAGCGGCGCGTATCCTTGCAACTCCTGTGCTCGCAGCTCGGCGCGATCTATCACACGCGCGAACGCAACGAGCATGCGAAAGCGGGAAACATGAATGCGGCGCTCGCCCACTCCACGGGCGAGATCGTCGTTGTGTTCGATGCCGATCACGCCCCGTTCCGCAGTTTCCTGCGCGAGACGGTCGGCTATTTCGCGCGCGATCCGAAGCTGTTTCTCGTGCAGACGCCGCACGTCTTCCTCAACCCGGATCCGATCGAGCGAAACCTGCGCACGTTCCAGCGCATGCCCTCCGAGAACGAGATGTTCTACTCGGTGACGCAGCGCGGCTTGGACAAATGGAACGCCTCGTTCTTCTGCGGCTCGGCGGCGCTTCTGCGCCGCGCCGCGCTCAAGACGACAGGCGGATTTTCCGGCATCACGATCACCGAGGATTGCGAGACCGCGTTCGAACTGCATTCCAAGGGGTGGACGAGCGTCTTCGTCGATGAGCCGCTCATCGCCGGATTGCAGCCGGAAACATTTGCCTCCTTCGTCGGCCAGCGTTCGCGCTGGTGTCAGGGCATGTTCCAGATTCTTCTTCTAAAGAATCCCGCGTTGAAGCGCGGTCTGAAGGTGATCCAGAAGCTCGCTTATCTCTCAAGCATGACGTTCTGGTTCTTTCCGATTCCGCGGCTGGTTTTCATGCTGGCGCCGCTGACGCACATCTTTTTCGACGTGAAGATTTTCACCTCGAACTTGGACGAAGCGATCGCCTACACCGCGACCTATATGTGTGCGAACATCATGCTGCAGAATTACCTTTACGGCAAAGTGCGCTGGCCTTGGGTATCCGAGCTCTACGAGTACGTGCAGGGCCTCTATCTCGTCAAAGCGATCGTCTCGGTTGCTCTGCGCCCACGCAAGCCGACGTTCAACGTGACCGCCAAAGGCGTCACGCTCGAGAACAACCACCTTTCCGATCTCGCCTGGCCGTTCTTCGCGATGTACGGGCTGCTCCTCGCCGGCAGTGCTACGGCGCTCTATCGCTATCTCTACGAGCCCGGCGTCACCAATCTCATGCTCGTGGTCGGGCTCTGGAATGCGTTCAACATGGTCATCGCCGGTGCGGCGCTCGGCTGCGTGGCCGAGCGGCGGGAGCCGCGGCGGCATCCGCGTCTGACCATCGAGCGCAGCGGAACGCTGTCGACGAAAGACGGGGACATCCCTGTCATCATCCGCGATGTGTCGGCAGGCGGCTGCTCTGTCGTGCCCATCGGCTCGCTCAGCGAGCTTCCGACCATTACCGACGGCACGGACGGCCGGCTCTCGATCGAGCCGCGCGGCACGATGGCTGGCGCGCATTCGCTACCTGCGATCATACGGCACATGTCCGGGACCAGCGACAATATCCGTTACGGCGTGCAGTTCGGCGAGATCGCTGCCATCGAATACTATGTGCTTGCGGATCTCATGTACGGCGAGGCCGAGGCAATCAAGCGGTTCCTCGCAAGCCGGCGCAAACACAAGAACGTTGTCGTCGGCACGTTTACTTTCATGCGCTGGGGGTTCGTCGAGCCGTTTCGCGCGGTCGCTTACCTTCTCGGCGCGGCCGGCAACAAGCCCGCCGAGCGCGAGCTTCCCTCCAATGTTCCCGCTACCGTCTGGCTGAGGCGTCTCGCGCGCATCGGCAAGGCGGCCCCGGCCCCCAGTCCCCAATCCATGCAGAAGGTCGCTTAAAGTCAGGCGTTGGATGCGTAGAGTCGGCATATTCGGGTCATTGACGGTCGCTCTTGCGGCCGGTGGAATCGCGCTCGCCGCGAGGCATGCGCACGCCCAGGCGATATTCACGACTGTGCCCACTGCGCTCACCGGCATGGCCGGCATGCAGCGCATCCAGACGCCCTCGATGCCCTGGATGCGCATGCAAGAGGCGCCGAAACCGGCCGAGACGGAAACTGCGCCTCCGCCAAGCACGAATCCGCTCGTTCAACTGCGCGCCGATCCGCAGTCGGCGCCGCGCATCGAAGCGCCGGACCAGACAATCCCCAGCATTGTAATGAGGCCTACTGCGACAACAGCGGTAGCCGCCGAGTCGCGGCAATCGGCAACGGTTCTCCGCCACCTGACGAACAACCTGCAAGGTTTCCGTCTCGCCGGCGAGGTCGCGACCTCCGAATGGCCGATGTATCTCACCGAGGCGCAGGCGCGCGCCAATCTCGAATTTCAGGTCGGCTTCATCGCCGCCGTGTCGGTGATGCCGGAAGCATCGACCCTGCAGTTGATGATCAACGACGTTATCGTCGGCGAGACCTTCGTGCGCGCGACGAGCGCGGTGAAGACGGTGCGGTTCAAGGTGCCGCCGGGACTGATTCGCGTCGGGCTGAATTCTGTGCGGTTGACCACCGAGCTGCGCCATCGCGTCGATTGCTCGATCCCCGCGACGTACGAGCTTTGGGCGCAGATCGATCCCACTCAGACGGGGCTCATTCTGCCGCGCGAAGACAATGGAGTCACAAGCCTCGCCGATCTGCCGGCGTTGCCGCCGGATGCGCAAGGCGCACTGCCGATTCGCGCCGTCGTTCCCGATAAGACTAATGCCGCAAATCTCGAGCGCCTTCTTGCCGCCGCGCAGGCGATCTCGCTTGTTGGGCGGTTCGAGCAGCCGGTCGTCGATGTTGGGCCGCTGGCGGACGGCGAGTACGGCATCAATCTTGTCGTCGGCACGCATGCCGAGGTTCTGAAATTCTTCGAGCCCGGCACGATCAGCACCGCCGCAAGCTCCGGCCTCGAGATTTTGCCGGCGACCGCGTCCCGGCGCACGACGATCGTCGTCACTGGCGCGACGGAAAAGAACGTCGCCGAAGCGCTCGGCCTGTTCGTTCCCGCGACCGAGATGCGCGGCACACTGGCGGGCCTGCGCGGCGCCGCTGCCTTTCCGGGCTACCGCATGGGCGGGGCGCAGCGCGTGAAGCTGCGCGACCTCGGCGTCGTCAGCCAAGAGTTCAACGGCCGGCTGTTTCGTCTCGCCTTCAATATCATTCTGCCGCCGGATTATTTCTCTGCGGATTACGGCAAGGCGACGATCCGTCTCGCCGGCGGCTACGCGGCGGGGCTTACGACAGAGGCGCAGATCGTCGTCAGCGCGAACGGCCGCAACGCGGTTAGCGTGCAGCTGCCGAAATCGTCGGGCGACGTGTTCAAGGACAACGTCGTGCCGCTGCCGCTCGGCTATTTGCGGCCGGGATTGAACCGCATCGAAATCGAAGCGCAATTGCCGGTCGCCGACGACAAGACCTGCGATCCGCTCGCGGCCGTCGCCGGATCGAAGCGCTTCCTCTTGCTCGACTCGACCGAACTGGAGCTGCCGCCGATCGCGCGGATCGCGCGCATGCCCGATCTCTCGGTCACCGCGACCGGCGGCTTTCCTTACACCGGCGGCGACGGAACGCGGCCGAAGCTTGTGCTGCCGTCACCCGATCGCGACACGATCGGCGCGGCGGCGACGATCACCGCTCGCATGGCGGTCATTGCCGGCCGGCCGATCAACTTCCGGCTGGTCACCAGCGCGTCGGCCAAGGAGCCCGGCTCGGCCCTCGTCATCGGCGCGTTCGACATGATTGAGCCCGACCTCATGCGCAGCGTCGGCATCGACGTGGATGCGTTGCGCACGACATGGGTCAACCGCGCCGTCATCGAGCGCAAAGAAGGTGATCCCATTCTGCCGCGCTACGAGCAGATGGCGCGTGAACGGCTCATGCTGCAGCGAAATTTCCCCTCGGCATGCCGCGCCTCGCGCCTGCCGGATGCAATGCGCGTTGCCGCGCTGGCGCGCATACACGGCATCGATCGCACGGCGACGGGCACAACGCCCGCCGCATCTCTGCAGCCGAGCCGGGACCTGTTCGGCGAATGGGACCAGAAGGTCAACGGTCAGAGCCGCCTGACCACGATGGTGATGAACGTCGTCGCGCGTTCGACGGAATTCCTGAAGAGCAAATCGGAAGGCGCGATCTCGTGGGCTGACAGCGCGTTCGGCCCGCCACCGCCCGGTCCCACATTTTCGCAGACAAGCTCGATGGTCATCGCGCAGGGCATGATGGGCGACAGCCGCGATTCTGTCATGACGCTTGTCACCGCCCCGAACGCGGCGATGCTAGTGCAGGCGGCGGCCTGCCTCGTCGATCCGCGTGTTTGGCAGCAGATCGCCGGCCGCGTCGCCGTGCTCGATGCATCTGAAGGGAAAGTGTCGAGCATCCCCGTGCAGAAGACGCACCTCGTGGTCACCGCGCCGCTGACGGTGTCGAACGTGCGGCTGATCACAGCGGGTTGGCTGTCGCTCAACACGGAAATGTATGTCCTCGGCGCGCTCCTGCTCGGCCTCGTGCTCGCCGTCACGACAACGCTGTTCGTGCGCAGCGTCGGACGGAGCCACTGATGCAGCTCGTCGTTCGCCTCCTCGCGTCCTTGTTGCTGATCGGGGTTCTCGCCGCGCCGATTGCGGCGCAGACGACGAACCGAGTGCCGGCGGGCGAAGCGCCGCGTCCGCTGAAACTCGATGGCCGGGCGCTGCCGCTTGGCGGCGCGCTCAAAAGCCCGGAAGTCTGGCTGAATTACAAATCGCGGTTCATCACCGATCATGGCCGCGTCATCGATACCGGCAACAATTTCGTCAGCCACAGCGAGGGCCAAGGCTACGGCATGTTGCTGGCCGTCGCGGCGAACGACCGGCCCGTCTTCGATCTCCTCTGGGGTTGGACGCGCGCCAATCTGCTCGTGCGCGGCGATGATCTCTTCGCCTGGCGCTGGGAGCCGGGACAGCGTCCCGCCGTCGCCGACGTGAACAATGCATCCGACGGCGACCTGCTGATCGCCTGGGCGCTCACCGAGGCGGCCGATTTCTGGGGCGATCCGGCGTTGCGCATCGCTGCGCGGCGTATCGCCGTCGATATCGGACGCAAACTTGTCGTCAGCAAGTCGGCGCAAGGCGCGCTGCTTTTGCCGGCGCTTGCGGGATTTGCGGCCGAAGACCGCAACGACGGGCCTGTCGTCAATCTCTCCTACTGGGTCTTTCCGGCGCTGACGCGCCTGCAGCTTGTCGCGCCGGAGATCGATTGGAACGGCGTGATGCAGAGTGGCCTCGCTCTGTTGAAGATTGCTCAAACTGGACCGTCGCGTCTGCCCGGCGACTGGACCGCGCTGAGGGACGGTACGCCGAAGGCCGCGCAAGGATTCCCGAACGCCTTTGCCTACAATGCGATCCGCGTACCGCTTTATCTCGCGCTGGCGGGCATCGGCGAGCGCGAGCATTACGAACCCTTCGCCGCGTGGGCGCGCCACCGGCGTGGGCAGGCGACGATTGTCGATCTCGCGTCGGGCCGCGACGTCGAGACGTATGGCGAAAGCGGTTACGCCGCCGTCCCCGCATTGACGTTGTGCGTCACCGACGAGCAGACCGTTCCGGCGGAACTGCGCACGTCCTCACCTTTGGAGAATTATTATCCCGCGACGTTGCGCGCGCTGGCGCTGATCGCGCTGCAGATGAGATATCCTTCATGTCTGCGCGGGTGAACCTCGCAGCATCGATGCTTTTCGCCGCGATCCTCGCGATCGCGGCGCCGTCGCTATGTGCGGCGGAGCCGGGCGGCGACGGCTCGTTCGTTATCGATTTGTCCGCACAGACGCCGATCGCGCGCGTTCTGCCGAAGGCGTCCGCGCAACCGGCCCAGCCGAAGAAGCAGGATCTGATCGCGGAGTCACCGGCTGAAGTACCGAAGCCGGTGCGCATCATCAGGGGCAATGCCGAAGGCCCCGATGAAAGCGGCCTCCGCTATTACGCGGCGCTGCATCAGGACGATCGCGTCACCACCGAGATCAACCGGCTGCGGCGGCTTTATCCGGATTGGCGCGTGCCGGAAGATCTCGACAGCGCGACCTTGTCGGACGATCCCGAAGAAGAAGTGTTGTGGGAGTTGTTTGCCAACGATCGGCTCGACGATCTGCAGGTCGTCATCAATCAGCGCATGCGGCAGAATCCGCGCTGGCGCCCATCGAAGGATTTGGCCAGCAAGCTCAAACATAAGACGCTACGCCGGCAGATCATGACCTATTGGAAGAGCGGGCGCTGGCAGGACCTGATCGCCGCGTCGAAAGACGACAATATTCCGGGCATCGAGACCGATCCCGAAATCCTGTGGTCGATCTCCGAGGCTTACGCGCGCACAAAGGCCTTTCCGGAAGCGCTGAATGTCCTGAAGACGATGCTTTCGCACAACAACGAGGCGGACGTGCGTCGCGCGACGATTCTGCGTGCCATCGCCACGTTGCGCATGATGGATGTCGAAGCGCTGCTGCAAATGGGCAGGACGAATGCGGAGGGGCGCAGCGAATTCGCCTCGATCGCCATCGACATTACGCGGGCGCGCATCAGCGCCTTTTTGCATGACGAATTGGCAAACGAAATCACCGATCCGGAGATGCGCGCATTCGAGGATTACGCACGCAGTGCCGAGGATTTCAATCAGGGCGGTCTCGTCGCCTGGTATTATTACAAGCGCAAGCAGCCGCGCGACGCACTCGAATGGTTCAAGCTCGCCCTGCAACGCGGCGGCGACGCGATGATCGCGCATGGCCTCGCGCATTCCTTGCGCGAGCTCGGGATGAAGCGCGAGACCGAGGAGGTCGCCTATGCCTGGCGTGAGCCGCTCGCCAACAACGCGATCCTTTTCGTCGACATTCTTGAAGCCGATCTGACCAAGCCCGATCCGCCGCTGATCGAGCCGGAGCGGCTGGCGCGCTACGCGCGGGTGACGCTCGACACGGCGTCCGGCGAAGGCGCGCAGGCGCTCGCCTGGTACGCCTACAATTCCTGCCAGTTGCCGGTCGCGCTCGAATGGTTCCAGTACGCGGTCGCCTGGATGCCGAAGGAGCAGACCGTCTTCGGCTACGCGCTGACACTGAAGAAGCTGAAGAAGAGCAAGGAATTTGCCGAGGTCGTGAACCGCTACGACGGTTTGTTCCCGAGCGTCATCGGCTTGCTGTTCCCCGACGACGGCTATCACCCGCCGACGCCGTGCGACCTGAGACTTGACCCGAGTCTGGCAAAACAAGTCCAGAGCGCGCCCTTCAATGTGCGCGCTTCGGGCGTTCCGCCTTCTGTTCCCTACGCGACCTATCCCGTCGCTTACGGCGCCATTCCGCGCCCGATCAACCAAGCAACGATTCCGTTGCCGCAGAGCGCGGTGTCGCCGCTGCAGCGCGTGAAGATCGACCCGAAGGAATTCCCGATCTCCGTCACCGCCGACAATCCGTTGCGCTACGGCCTGCCCAGCATTCCGCGCGCGGAAACGGCGCCGTCGCTCGCCCTTCCGCAGGCATCGATATCGCCGCTCATCCAGGAGCCGCCGCTCGCGAGCCCGCTCGTCGCGCGCCGCGTCATCGGCGTCGGGCCGATGCCTTACGAGCGCTACGGCTTCACGCTTCTGCCCGGCTGGAACGGCAAGAACGCCGCGACGTGGCCGCCCTATTCGGCGCAATCGGCGCCGGCGGGCACGTTGTGGAACGAGGAGGTGAAAACCTCCGGCGCCGTCGTCGCCGTGCAGGCCGCGTCGCCGCAAGCCCCGCAAACTTCAACGAGTTCGGCACAGAACTATTGGAACCGATGATGAAACGTCTCCTCGCTCTTCTCGCCCTTCCTGTCGCGGCCTGCACGTCTTCCGAGCCGCCGGCGCGGCTTGCTGCAATCGACACGAGCCCAGTCGCAACGATCGCGGCGGTTGCGCCGGTCGAGTCAGGCGCAAGCGGATTGTTGCGAATGTCGCCCGAAGCCGGACCGATCTTGCAGGTGCGCGAGCGCGACTCGAGCAACGGCTTTCATCAGGACATGGTGCTCGCCTGGGCGAAGGAGGGTCATGCGGAAAATCGCATCGAGGTCGATGTGATCACCAAGCCCAATGAGAAGGGCGTCGGCAAACCAACGCAAGCCGGCATCCGCAGCGAGATTCTCTCGCGTTTCCCTGGTGTGCCGATGAAGATCGTTCTGCAGCCGAAGCAGAATGGACTCGGCACATTCGGGCTCGCCGTCGGCGTGCGCGGCGATGGCGCACGCTGCATCTTCGCATGGCAATGGGTCGACGATCTTCGCGACGCGAACGGCAGCCGCTCGGGCTTCTCCAAGATGATGGCGAAATCGGCGCCCGCATCGGTGCGCGTTGCCATGTGCCGCCGCGACGTGACGCTCGACGCGCTGGCGAGCCAGGTCGAGAGCCTCTCGCTTTCCGGCGACGTCGATCTCGATCGCGTGATCGCAGCGAGCAGCATGACGCGGGTAATGCCCGCGGGCGGCAGCGCCGGCGGCAACGCCATGGTCGCCGATCTGCCGGCGAGCCTCGAGAATCTCGTCGGCGCGAAGCAGCCGGTCGAAGTGCCGAAGCCGAAACAGGCGCGCAGGATCAAGCGTCCGTCGAACAGCGACGTCGCCGCGCAGCCGAAAGCCCCGGTGCAAACCCCAATCGTCCAGCCGACCTTGGGTGCGATCGACAACGGCCCGCGCTACATGGCGCCGGTCGCGGCATCCGCCGTGCCGGCCTATGCCCGCAGCGCCCCATATGCCGGCGCGCCGGCGACGACGGCTTCGACCGCGCTCGATCCGACCTTGCCGCCGCAAGCCTATCGCGGCCCAACGGCAGGTGCGGGCTCGCGCTGATGTGATTAACGCGGGCGCGGTCGTGACTTGCCGGCCCGCGCTGCCGGACCCATTCTCGGCCCGATGCACAAGCTACAAACTATCGCGGCGCTGGTGGTGGCAGCGAGCGTCGGCTCGCCGACCCCGCCGCTAAGCGCGCAGGTGCGGCCGCGCTTGGCGGTCGAGGGGACGGATTGCCGCGCGATCACACAGAAGATTGTCGGCGCGACCAGCGCCCGTTTCGAGCAGTTCTCCGAGCTTGGCACGCGCGTTTTGTTCGCGCATCCGTCCGCGCGCGATCTGTCGCTGTCGTGCACGAGCTCGGGGAAGATCGGCGTTTTCGTGCGCTCCGACGCGGCGGAGCCGCCGGCGGCTTTCTTCGATCTCGCGACGAAGGCGGGCGTGGCGACGACCGGTGAGCTCATGTCGACGCTCGGCATGGCGATCCGCAATTGTCATCGCACGGCGTTGCAGGGCAGCACCGAATTCGCCGCGACGGAGACGCCGATGGCGAAAATCGAGTGCCAGGCATTTACGCGTCAGGGCGGCGGCACGTCGGTATCGGTTTGGGTGAAGTAGGTCGGGCGGTGATGGGAGACGACGCTCGACCGCAACGTCCGCCCGCTGTTGCAGGCGAAGATCAAGGAAGTCGACGAGGCCGACGATGTCTCGTGAAGTGATGGACCACGTCGTCGAGCCGCGGCGCGAGTTCTTCCAGGAGGACGGCGGAGCGTAGCGAATGGATGTGTGAGGGGGCGGGCGGAGCGGAACCGCGCGGCCGACTTGGTCGCAATCCGGGGTCTCTAATGTTCCAGGCGCGCGTGCAGGTCCTGCGGACGCCGAGCGCCGTTACCTCTCTCGGCCTCAACTAGACATTGCCAAAAAAACCAGCTTTTCTAGAAGAGAGGCGATTGGCTGCCCCGACGGTTGCCAGGTCGCAACTGGAGCGGGGAGGGTAGCTGCTTCAGTAGTGAGATACGTGATGCCTCCTCTATTAGATATATCAGTCGGCCTTTCTCTGGGTGCCTTGCTCGGAATGTTGGTGGGTCTCTCCGGAAGTCCCGTGGTGTCGAGCGTAGTGACGGGAATTGTTGCGCTACTCGCAGGTCTTTTTGGCTTGTCGGAAAAGATCACATCCGGTTTGACTAGCGCCACCGCTCGGAGGCTTATCGCGTTCGCTTTGGCCGCCTTGGTGGTTACACCTTTGGCTGTTTACGTTCGCACTCACGATTGGCTCGCATCCTCTGTGAGTTTGCAGCGGGCTAAGTTGATCGAAATGGGCGTTACCGACAAGAAAGAACAACTCGAGGTTCTTCGATTTATCAATTTTGGAATCCTACCACCCGGTGCGTCCGCCGTTCCGAAGGACTCGCCAAGCGCTGGGGTCGTAACCAGCCGACAGGGCGTCCTATTTCAGGCGCCGGGTAACTTCTGCACCTCGTTCCTGAGGCTTTTAGATGCATCCCCCAACGACATACTCACGCTATTCGACCAGCAATCACCGGAGATGAGAAGCATCGCTGATATGATTCGTCGGCTGCCGGAGGATCAAAGAAAATCCGCCCTGGACTTTGGGCGCATTTTCCTTTGCGGAGTGAGTTGAGATGGGTTTTTGCCGCTTTACGCCCGCGGCCGCGGCGATACTAAGCTCATTGAGCTTTTCTGCGGTTGGCAATTGCCAGCCGGCGCCTTCAATGCGTACTCAACAGGGTGCACTTGATTCTGTCGTTTACGTGGAAGCACAACAATGTCCAGATAATCAGGGCCGGGCGGGCACCGGTTTCACTTTTGAGAACGCGAGAGAAATTATCACGGCCCACCATGTGGTTGGTGGATGCTCCGCGGTTACAGTCACCTACGCGCAAGCTGATGCGGGAGGTCAACGTAGGTTCTCCGCTGCTGTCACGCGGATCTACTCGTCCGGGGATTTGGCAATGCTCCAAGTCGCAAATCCCCCCGCCGCACCCGCTCTGAAGCGAACGGCCCGGCCGATAGACAAGACGCAGGCGCATGTCGGGTTGGGATTTCAGAATGGCGAGCTCTCCGCCGACGGTATCGCGGTAACTTTTTCCCCAAGCCAAGAATCTCGCTTAAACCGGTTTTTGCCAGCAGAGGCGCTGCAGGAACTGACGGCTAGCGGTAGTCTGATCGATATAAATCGGCAAGTTCTTCGCTTCAATCGGGCGCTACAGCCCGGCATGTCCGGAGGACCGATCATAAACGCTGCTGGCGAAGTTGTAGGTATTGTAGCTGGAGGCTTGAAGGCCGGCACCGTGCCCGCGAGTTGGGGCTGGCCTTCCGATTGGATAGACAACCTTCGCTCTTCTAAAGAGGCGGCAAACATTTCTGTTTCGACAGCACGTACTTTTTACACGCTGCGCGACCTTTCTGCACTTTCAACCGCCATCCAGACGGGGCGAACGATTCGCTGCGGCGACCTGGACTTCTCGTATCGTGGCCGACGCCCCTATAAAGAAGTCGTACGAGGGAGCGATGATCAGCAGAGATTACAAATCATTCTGCAATTCGCTGACAGCAGCGACGTCGACCCTCTGATGTTTGATGTCTGGGCACATGCCGCAAGCGGGGCTACCGCGCTCATGCCGACAGGTTATGAAATCCGGAAGGAAAGCGACCTCTGTGTAGCTCGATCACAGCGAGGGCCGTTTACGCAACTCTTGTGGGGGAGATACGCGCAAGCCTTGGATATCCAATCGGCGGCTCAGGCCTTCGAAAGCATGATGTTCTCACGCGTTCCAAACGTAACTGCTTGGAATTGGGATCAGTATTTGACTAAGTTCCCAGTGGATGCGTTTGGTCAAGTAAACTATTTGGCCGGTCCGTCCGCGCAAACCCGAAGCGACGGTCTAGTTTTTACTCGCAAGGGTCTTGTTCTCGGTCAGACGTCGCAAGGGCTCCAGGGACCAGTGGCAAACTCCTTTGAGACTCTCGCGGCCCGAAATGGTTCGTTCATGGGAGTCGGAACGATCAATCACACCATGATGACGCGTTTTTTTGAATGTCAGGCTACTCAGTGGTCCGGACAAGATTGTAATCAGGTTCGTGCCAATTTCCGTGAATGGTTACATTTTGTGCTAAGCACACAGCTTTCCACCTATCCCGTGATTTAACTTGCGGTGTCTTCCTCACAAGGGGATGTCTCAGGGAATCAGGCCTTCACCATTCCGTAAACTATATTCCCGGTACGGGTGATGCGACGCCTGCTACGGACTTAAGTAGGGTCTTGCAAATGGGGGATGCGGCGGGCCCTCGTGATGCAAACGGCTCCCCCTCACCCGCCGCACCCTCTCACGCGAGGGAGAGGGGAAGCTAGCCATCAGCATTCGCGCAGTGAGGCGTGCACATTCCCGGAGCCGCGAAGCGGCATCCGGGACCTGGGGGCAAACGCATCTGGCCTGGCCGGAAGCGCATCCCGCTGCGCTCCATGCGTCCGGGGGAAGTGGCGTGTGGCGCGAAGTATGACGCGCGACCCTTCTCGCCTGCGGGAGAAGCGACTGTCTTGTTGGTCAAGCGTTTTGTGGCTGCCATGGTCGTTTGTCCCGCAATATGGCGTTGAGGATGGTCAAGAGTTTGCGAGCGATTGCGATGAGCGCGACCTTCTTGGGTT
>JAXDNJ010000055.1:0-34827 GCA_034669505.1 Methylobacteriaceae bacterium | reverse complement strand
CAATAGGAAAAAACCGTTCACCGCAAAAACAAGGACGGGATTGTACCCCCATTGCAGCGCGACAAGCGCCGCCAGCAAGGTCGTGATTGCCATTAGGAGCGACACCGCGATGCCATAGGCGCCGGCGAGCGCATCCGAGGACTGGAAGGCGAGCACCGCCGCGATCGTGGCGATCGCAAGCAGCCAGTTCACCGTCGGCATATAAATCTGTCCGATCGAGGAGCTTGCCGTATGCCTGACCTGCATGCGCGGCAGGAAATCGAGCTGCATTGCTTGTTGGGTCAAGGAATAGACGCCGGAGATGATCGCCTGCGAGGCAATGACTGTCGCGAGCGTCGCGAACACGACCAGCGGATAGTGCGCCCAATCCGGCGCAAGCTGGTAAAATGGATTGTCGCTCGCGCTCGGATTGGTCAGAAGCAGCGCGCCCTGTCCGAAATAGTTCAAGGCCAGCGTCGGCAGAACGACGGCGAACCAGGCGATGCGAATCGGTATTCGGCCGAAATGGCCGAGATCGGCGTACATCGCCTCGCCGCCGGTGACGGAGAGGAACGCCGCGCCAAGCATGAGAAAGCCAATGTGGAGACCCTGGGGCAGTCCCTTTGACAAGACATATTGGAAAGCGGCGAATGGATTGAGCGCAGCCAGGATTTGCGGCGCCTGCAGGATGCCTTTGATCCCGAGCACCGCAAGCGCCAGGAACCAGAGCAGCATCACCGGCCCGAAGATTTTGCCGATGAATCCGGTGCCGCTGCGCTGAACCGCAAATAACCCGATCAGCACGACGATGGTGATCGGGACGACGTAAGGCGCCAGCTGCGGTGCATCGACCTTCACGCCTTCGAGGGCGCTCAAGACCGAAATGGCCGGCGTAATCGCGCCGTCGCCATAAAGCAAAGCGGCTCCGATGAGTCCCACTATAAGAAGCATCGCGCGCCACGAGCGGCGACGCGCGTTCCGGGCGCCGAGTAATGCCAGCATCGCCACGATGCCGCCTTCGCCGCGATTGTCGGCCCAGAGAATGAGGATCGCATACTTTATCGAGACGATGAGGATCAGCGACCAGAAGATCATCGACACCGAGGCGATAACCGCCGCCTCTGTAGGCAGTCCGCCGCCGCTGGCCGCCTTGACCGCTTCCTTCAACGCGTAGAGCGGGCTCGTGCCGATATCGCCGTAGACGATCCCGAGCGCACCGAGCGCGGCGAGGCTCGTGGTCGATCTATTCAAGCGATGGGAGTGCCCGCCGGCGACCGTCTGCAGATCAGTTGTCATCGCGATCCGGCAAGCTCACTTCGAAGACCGCACCAGTGAGATCGGAATTGTCGCTTTTGTCCAGCAGCCGTATCTGCCCGCCATGCGCGCGCACGATGTCGGCGGCAATCGCGAGACCGAGCCCGGAACCGCCGGCACGCACAGACCCGCGGAACGGTTCGAATAGGCGCTCGCGCGCATTCGGCGGAAGTCCGGGCCCATTATCGGCAACCTGGATGAGGACAGTGCCGCCCACTCGGCGCGCCGACAGCCGCACACGCGGCCGGCCCAAGGGCACGTCGCGCGACCCCTCAAGCGCCTCGACGGCGTTCCGGCACAAATTCAGAAGCACGCGAAACATCTGTTCCTTGTCCGCCGAGATTTTCATGTCCGGCGGCACGTCGTTGATCGCCTCGACGCCGCTTGGCACCGGCACCGCGCCTTCGATTGCCTCCTGGGCAAGGGCATGAAGCGAGACGCGACCCAATTTGGGCGCTTCCTCGGCGGCGCGTCCATAAGCGAGCGTCGCCTGACAAAATCGGATCGCCCGATCCAGTGTCCCGACGAGTTTCGGCGCCAATCTTTTCGCCAGCGGATCGGGAAGCGCAGCCAACCGGTCGGACAGCAATTGCGCCGACGCGAGCATGTTGCGCAGCTCGTGGCTGATCTTGGCGACGGCCAGCCCCAACGCCGCCAAATGCTTTTTCTCTCGGAGTTCGCGCGCAAGCGCCGATTCCATCTGCGCCAGGGCTTTTTCGGCCTCGCCGATCTCGTGGGTGCGCCGCGACGGCACGATGATGCGGGAGGCGTCTTCCGGCCGCTCGGCGAACGCCGTCAGGTTGGAGGTCAGGCGGCGCACCGGACGCAGCACCATCAGGTGGATCGCCAGCGCCGCGCAGGTCGCCACGATCGCTGAGATGAATAATGATACGAGCACAATATTTGCCGAATACTCGCGCATTGCCGCTTTGAGCGGCGCCTCGTCCATGGCGATTTCGATGAAATTGGCGCCCATAGGCGCGGGGCCCTTCACGTCGATGATGCGGCCCGCAGGGGCGATCAGCGCCTGCAGGGCCGCCATGACCGAGTCCCAGGCGGAATAGCTGCGCAGATCGGCACTCGCGTCGATGGCCGGAGGCATGTCGGAGACCGCGAGCAGATGGCGCGCGTCACCCATCTGCAGCACGATCATGCGCGCGCCGACGCTGTCCAAGAGCTCACGCTTGAGTTCGGCCGGCACCATGCCTTTGGGCGCAGCTTCGAGGACGAGCGCCGCGGTATATGCCGCCGATAGGCGCGTCATCAGCCAGTTCGTGCGGAAATTGGCGATCGAGGGCACATAGATCGCGATTTCCGCCAAGATCACGAACCCCACGAGCAGCGCCAGGACGCGGCTCGCCAGGCCAAATCCGCGGACGCGGCTCGACTCCTCGCTGACCCCCGGAGGCATCGGCCGCATCGTGTTCATTCGTCGAATGCCACCTGGAGAGACACGAGTTGACGATCAGCCGGGCTCAACCGGAGTAACGTCGCTCAATGTTGACTTACCGGAACGTCCAAAGCTATACCACGCCTGCAAAACGTCGGCTCTCAAGCCGACGTTTCCTTTTGCCGCCGAGATGGGACGAATAGTCGAGCCGCGAACAAATCCGGCCGTCCTCTCGATTTGATCAGCGGAGCAGCATTTTGAAGCGGACCTATCAACCCAGTAAGCTTGTGCGCAAGCGCCGGCACGGCTTCCGCGCCCGCATGGCGACGGTCGGCGGCCGCAAGGTCGTTGCCGCGCGGCGGGCCCGCGGCCGGAAACGCCTGTCGGCTTGAGTGCCTGACGAGAGGCCCTGCTTCGGCCGGCTCCGCCGGCGATCCGAATTTCTTGCGGCGGCCAAGGGTTTACGCTTCAACGCCGCCGCGTTCTCGGTCCAAGCCTTTCGCCGCCCTGAGGCTGGTGGCGCGCGGTTCGGCTTTACCGTCACGAAGAAGACTGGAAATGCGGTCGAGCGGGCGCGAATGCGCCGGCGCCTGAAAGAAGCAATCCGCACCACGAAGGGCCTTCCCGTTCGCGAAGGTCACGACTATGTCTTTGTCGCCCGCCGCGACGCCCTCAGCACCCCGTTTGCCGAGCTGTCTAGTCAAATTGCGCGGGCGCTCGCCGGAATTGGCTCAAAGCTCGACCGAAAGTCCGGCGAGCCGAAGAGAAGTGAACCTGACGACATTTCGATGAAAGCCGCTGACCGCCTATGAACCAGGACCCCAAAAACCTCATCCTGGCGATCGGGCTGTCGCTCCTCGTCATCATCGGATGGCAATATTTCTACGCCGGCCCTCAGCTAGAGAAGCAGCGCCAGGCGCAGTCGCAGCTGCAGCAGCCCGCGCCGAAGCCGCCCGCCGGCGCCCCGACGCCCACCCCGAATGCCGCCGAGCCCGGTCCCGTCCCTGGGGCCGCGCCGCCGCCGAATGCCGGAATCCAGCCGACGTCACCTGACGCCATCCGTACCCGCGAGCAAGCGCTTGCCGACAGCCCGCGCATCGCCATCGACACGAAGAGCCTGTCGGGCTCGGTCGCGCTCAAAGGCGGACGCATCGACGACGTTGTCCTCAAAGGGTACCGCGAGACCGTCGATCCCAGCAGCCCGAACATCGTGCTTCTGTCGCCGTCCGGTTCGCCGCAGCCCTATTATGCGGAGTGGGGCTTCGTGCCGCAGCCCGGGCAAAATGCCGAGCTGCCGAAGAGCGACACGCTGTGGACTGCAGATTCCAGGCAGCTTACAGCCGACAAGCCTGTCAATCTCACCTACGACAACGGCGCGGGCCTGATCTTCCACCGCACGATCGCGGTCGATGATCAGTACATGTTCACCGTGACCCAGAGCGTGGAGAACAAGGGCACGGAGCCCGTGACGCTCTATCCCTACGAACTCGTGTCGCGCCACGGCAAACCGGTCGTCGCGGGCTACGCCGTTCTGCACGAGGGTTTCGTCGGCGTGGTCGGCGATTCAGGCGTCAAGGAAACCTCCTACGACGCGATCGAGAAAGAACCCCAAGCAGTACAGCGCCTAGATGGAACCGGCGGCTGGCTCGGCTTCACCGACAAATATTGGGCCACCGCCGTCATTCCGGATCAGAACGTGGCGATCAAGGGCCGCTTTCTGTCATACGGCACCGGCTCGAAAGTCTACCAAGCCGACCAACAAAGCGAGGCGCGGACGATCGCGCCCGGCGCGACGCTCGCCGTCAACTCGCGCCTCTTCGCCGGCGCGAAAGTCAGCGACATGCTCGACAATTACGAGTCATCGCTCGGCATCAAGAAGTTTGACCTGCTCATCGACTGGGGATGGTTCTATTTCATCACCCGGCCGATGTTTAAGCTGATCGATTTCTTCTACCGGCTGATCGGCAATTTCGGTGTCGCGATCCTGTGCGTGACGCTGCTAGTCAAGATCGCGTTTTTGCCGCTCGCCAATCGCTCCTACATGTCGATGGCGCGCATGAAGGCGATGCAGCCGCAGATGAAGGCGCTGCAGGAGCGCTTCAAGGACGACCGCGCCAAGCAGCAGCAAGAGCTGATGGCGCTTTATAAGCGCGAGAAGATCAATCCGGTCGCCGGCTGCCTGCCGGTGATCATCCAGATTCCGGTATTCTTCTCGCTCTATAAGGTGCTGTTCGTCACGATCGAGATGCGTCAGGCGCCGTTCTTCGGCTGGATCCGCGACCTGTCGCAGCCCGACCCCACAAACATCTTCACCCTGTTCGGACTGATTCCTTGGAGCCCGACGCATATTCCGCTCATCGGCTCGTTCCTGTGGCTCGGGGTGTGGCCGTTGCTCATGGGACTGTCGATGTTCGTCCAGATGAAGATGAATCCCGAGCCGACCGATCCCGTGCAGAAGCAGATGTTCGCTTACATGCCGGTGATCTTCACCTTCATGCTGGGCTCGTTCCCCGCGGGTCTCGTCATCTACTGGACGTGGAACAACCTGCTTTCCGTTGCGCAGCAGGGTTTCATCATGCGGCGCGCCGGCGTTAAATTTGAGCTTTGGGACAATCTCGCTAGCCTGTTCCGGCGCAAAAAAAAAATAGCAGCCTAAGTAAGCCTGCGTGAGCGGTCCCGATTTCCTGGAAACGGGGCGCCGTCTCTTCGCCGGGCCATGCGAATTTATCTGGGGCGCGTCGAAGATCGATGGGCTGCCGCCGGCGACCTTGCCCGAGATTGCCGTTGCCGGGCGCTCCAATGTCGGCAAATCCTCGCTCATCAACGCGCTGACCGGACGCAAGACGCTGGCGCGCATGTCGCGCACACCGGGCCGCACGCAGGAGCTCAATTTCTTCGAACTGAACGGCGAGCTGCGTCTCGTCGACATGCCGGGCTGGGGCTATGCGGCAGTCGGCAAGGAGAAGGTCGCGAGCTGGACCGAACTCCTGAAAGGTTATCTGCGCGGCCGCCCGGTTCTCATGCGCGTTCTGGTGCTGGTCGACGGCCGGCACGGGCTGAAGCCGGTCGATATCGAAATGCTCGATCTCTTGGACAAATCGGCGGTCTCCTACGAAATCGTGCTGACCAAGAACGACGAGGTGAAAGGCCCTGCGATCGAACAGCGCGTCGTGGAAACGCGGGAAGCGCTCGCCCGGCGTCCCGCGGCCTATCCCGAGATCCTGTGTACCTCGGCACATACCAGCGAGGGCGTACCGGAACTGCGCGCGTCGATCGCCCGCCTTCTCCACGAGCGGCGGAGGTCACATTGAGCGCCTCGCACATTGAGCGCGCCTCGCCGACCCGCTAAATAACCGCTGAACCGGAACGATTCATGCCCGAGCCGATCAAAGTCAGTCCGCAAGAGCAGGCGCAGATCCTCATGCAGGCGCTGCCGCACATGCTGCGTTACGACGATTCGATCGTCGTGGTGAAGTATGGCGGCCACGCGATGGGCGACGAGGAGGTCGCGCGCGATTTTGCCCGCGATATGGTGCTGCTCGAGCAAGCGGGATTGAACCCGGTGGTCGTGCATGGCGGCGGCCCGCAGATCGGCGCGATGCTGAAGAAGCTCGGCATCGAATCGCATTTCGCCGGGGGCTTACGCATCACCGATAAGCCGACGATGGAAATCGTCGAAATGGTCCTCGCCGGCTCGATCAACAAGCAGATCGTCGGTTTCATCAATGCGGAAGGCGGCCGCGCTGTCGGGCTGTGCGGCAAGGACGGCAACATGGTGCGCGCGTCCAAGGTCACGCGCGCCGTGCACGATCCCGCCAGCAACAGCGATCACGAGATCGATTTCGGCTTCGTCGGCGAGCCGGCAAAAGTCGACACAACCGTGCTCGAACAAATCCTCGGGCGCGAGCTCATCCCCGTGCTTGCGCCGGTTGCGCTCGGCGACGACGGCGAGACCTATAATGTCAATGCCGACACATTTGCGGGCGCAATTGCCGGTGCCCTCAAGGCAACACGCCTTTTGCTCCTCACCGACGTACCCGGCGTGCTCGACAAGGACGGCAATATTCTGAAGCAGCTTCGCCTCGACGATATTCGCGAATTGATCGCCAACGGAACGATCACTGGGGGCATGATTCCCAAGGTCGAAACCTGCATCTATGCGATCGAACAGGGCGTCGAAGGTGTAGTTATCCTCGACGGCAAGACTCCCCATGCGGTGCTTGTCGAGCTTCTCACCGATTACGGCGTCGGCACGCTGATCACGCCGTGATGGCGCGCGGAGAGCATTTTCCTGGAGACGACCGGAGCGTTAGCTCGGAGGACTTCGCTGTTGCTGTTGCCCATGCGCCGGCAGATACGCCTGCGGTCCTGTTTCCCGCGGAGATCGCAGAGCGCTTTGCGCATGTCGGAACCTGGGTGTTCGATCTCGATAATACGCTTTATCCTGCCTCTTCCGATCTCTGGCCGAAGATCGATGCGCGCATAACTCTCTTTATGATCGAGCTTTTCGGGCTCGATGGCATGTCGTCGCGCGCTTTGCAGAAATATTATTACGAACGCTACGGCACGACGCTGCGCGGCTTGATGGAAGAGCACGAGATCACTGCCGACGAGTTCCTGGAATTCGTTCACGACATCGACCGTTCGTCTCTGCTGCCCAACCACTCGCTCGCAACGGCGATCACCGCGCTGCCCGGCCGCAAGCTCATCCTGACCAACGGCTCGCGCGAGCATGCATTGCGCACGGCCGAGCAACTCGGTCTCGATAAAATGTTCGAAGATGTCTTCGACATTGTCGCCGGGGATCTCGTGCCAAAGCCCAATCCGCAGGCCTATGAGCGCTTTTTCGAAAAGCATGGCGTTGATCCCGCACATTCGGCGATGTTCGAGGATATCGAGCGTAATCTCGTGGTTCCGCACGCACGCGGCATGCGCACCACCTTAGTCGTGCCGAAGCCCGGCCAGCGCGATCACCGCGACCCCTGGGAGGTCGCGACGGAGCGGCCGCGGCATGTCGATTACGTTACCGACGATCTCGAAGGCTTTTTAAGTAACATCGCCGGCGAAGTGCCAAGCGCCAAGAACGCAAACAGTTAGAGGGAGCGGATGTCGTTCACCGAATTACAGAACACAATCGAGACGGCGTTCGAGGATCGCGCCAATGTCGGGCCGCAAACCAAAGGCGAGGTTCGCGATGCGGTCGAGAGTGCGCTCGATCTCCTCGACAAGGGCGAAGCGCGTGTCGCTGAGAAGATTCCGGGCGCGACCGGCCGTGACTCGTTACGCGACTCTTGGCGCGTCAATCAATGGCTGAAGAAGGCCGTGCTCTTGTCGTTCCGCCTCAACGACATGACCGCCGTCTCCGGCGGCCCCGGCGGCGCGACGTGGTGGGATAAGGTGCCCTCGAAATTCGCGGGCTGGGGCGCAAATAAACATGCCGCCGCGGGGTTCCGCTCGGTGCCGAACTGCATCGTGCGCCGTTCGGCCTATATCGCGCCCGGCGTCGTGCTGATGCCGTCCTTCGTCAATCTTGGCGCGTATGTCGATGCCGGCACGATGGTCGACACCTGGGCGACCGTCGGCTCTTGTGCGCAGATCGGCAGGAGCGTGCATCTGTCGGGCGGCGTCGGCATCGGCGGCGTGCTCGAGCCGCTGCAAGCCAATCCGACGATCATCGAAGACAATTGCTTCATCGGCGCGCGCTCGGAGGTCGTCGAAGGCGTGATCGTCGGCGAAGGCTCGGTTCTGTCGATGGGCGTCTTCATCGGCGCCTCGACAAAGATCGTCGATCGTGCGACCGGCGAGACACATATCGGCCACGTGCCGCCCTTCTCCGTCGTCGTGTCCGGCTCCATGCCGGGTAAGCCGCTGCCGAACGGCACACCAGGCCCGAGCCTTTATTGCGCCGTCATCGTCAAGACCGTCGATGCGCAGACGCGCTCGAAGACGGCGATTAACGATCTGCTCCGGGACTGATGTGAGCTTCGATCGCGCGACCATCCGTTTTCTGTTTCAAACCTACGAGGGCTCGGTCGATCGGCAGGCATGGCGGTCCGGAACCCTCATGCTCGCCGGGATCCTCATTCCGCTCACGTTGATCTGGCTCGTCATATCTCCGGCAACGCATCGCGATCTTTCGACGCCGGAGCTTTTGAACGCCGCGGCGCTCGCCGCTTTCGTCTATCTCGCTATCTTCGCCTTCGCGGTCATCCTGATCGCGGCCTCCTGGACCAATCTCAGCGCCAAGCGCTTTCGCGCCATTGGATGGCCCGCGGCACTCGCAGGAGCGCTTCCCTTTGGCGTCCTTATCGATGGCGCCGCCCATTGGTTTCAGCCGCGTGCGCCGGACGTTTTTCCCGGCTGGGCTCTGGTGATCTTCGACGTGGCGCTGGTCGCCGTGGCTGTCTGGAGCTTCTACGTACTCGGTGTCACCAGCCACCACCGCCTCGCATCGAAGTAACCCGCCGCGTGCGTAAGCGGCAACGCTTCCTCAATGCCTGACACTTAGTCTGACCGCTGCCGCTGGCACGGCGGAGTGGAGCGTCGATTTGTCGAGTTTGGGTTCGCCGGGCTGGTTGACCGATGTGACGGCGATCGCCCTTGCGGCCGGGGCCGGCGCGCTTCTCACCCTCGCGATTATACATCTGTTTACCCTTCGCCGTTTTGGCCGCCGCACGCGCGCCGACCAGCGCGAGCTCGAACGTCTGCGCGACGAAGTCTGGGAATTGCGTGCGGCGGCGGAGGACCGCGCCCGCGCCGAAGCCGCAAGCGAAGCAAAATCGCGCTTTCTCGCCACCGTCAGCCATGAAGTGCGGACGCCGCTCAATGGCATCCTCGGCATGGCCGATCTGTTGACAGCCACCTCGGTCGACGACGAGCAGAAGAGTTATGTCGAGGCGATCCGCGCCTCCGGACAATCGCTTGCCTCGCTCATCGAGGACTTGCTCGATCTCTCCCGCATCGAGGCCGGCAAGCTAGATATCGTGAACGAGCGCTTCGCGATCGCGCCGCTCGTCGAAGGCGTCGTCGAGTTGCTGGCGCCGCGCGCGCACGCCAAGGGATTGGAGATCGCAAGCTTTGTCGCGGCCGATGTGCCTGCCGAGGCGGTCGGTGATGCGGCGCGGCTGCGTCAGGTTCTGCTCAATCTCGCCGGTAACGCGGTGAAATTCACCGAGCACGGCGGCGTTGGACTGCGAGTCGCGCGGGAAGCAGGCGCGCTCATGATTTTCGTGATCGATACCGGGCCGGGGGTGCCGGTCGAACGACGCGAAGCCATTTTCGAGGATTTCGAACAAGGCGGTGACTCGGTCGCACGCCAGCATGGCGGGACAGGCCTTGGCCTCGCAATCTCAAGACGCTTGGTCGAGCGCATGGGAGGTGAGCTTTCGCTCGCCCATTCCTCCGATTCGGGCAGCGCATTCGCCGTTTCGTTGCCGCTCGCCAAGGCCGCGGAGAAGCCCGCGCCGGACCGCAGAATGGCCGGGAACAATGTTCTGATTGCCTCGCCCTCGCGTTTCGAGGCACCCTATGTCGGCGAGAGGCTCAAATGCCTCGGCGCAAATGTCACCGCTGCTGCAAGTGAATCCCAGGCGCTCTCGAGGCTTCAACCTGCGCAAGGCAGCGCGCACGATGTGGTGCTCGTTGACTGCGCCTTTGGCGAATTCGCGAGCATGGCAATTGCCAAAGCGGCGCGGCAGGCCGGCGCAAAACGCCTCTTCGTCCTGTTCTCGCCGACCGAGCGGCGGGCGCTGCATTCAGACACGTTGCGCCGGTTCGACGGCTGGCTTGTGAAGCCGGTGCGCTCCGCCAGTGTCATGGCACGGTTCGTCCCGCAATTGCAGCCGGCCGGCTCGGAACAATATCCAACGCGCGATGTGGCGGGCAAGCTCGAAGGTGTCAGCGTGCTTCTCGCCGAGGATAATGAAATCAGCCGGCGCGTCGCGCTAAAACATCTCGAACGCCATGGTGCGCGTGTCGTATGCGCGGGCGATGGTGCCGAAGCGGTTCGCGCTGCCGCCGAAGGCCAGTTTGACGTGATCATTCTCGACATCCGCATGCCGGTGCTCGACGGGCTTGCGGCTGCGCGCCGTATACGCGCCGCGGAAGCGGGCGGCCGCAGGACGCCGCTGGTCGCGCTCACCGCGAATGCGTTCGCCGCCGACCGGCGCGCCGCACTCGACGCAGGGATCGATTATTTCCTGGCAAAGCCCGTTGATCCCTTCGAGCTTGTCGCGCTGATCGAGACTGCGCTGACGCGGACCCAAGGCGGGAAGCTCGTGTCCCGCGCGTCCTGACGGGCAAAAGCCTGTCACATTCCTTTCAGCTCGCTGCGTTAGTGTTTGATAACGATTCGAGTGGGGAAAGCCGTAAATGAACTCGGCGAAGATGACGCACGAGCCGCTGCCGAGGGTCATATCGTTGAGGGAATCGAGTGTGGGAGCGAGCAAAGCCGGCGCGGAGGCGGAACTCGGGCCTTCTTTGGGCGCGTTCGGCTCGCTTGAAGTGCGGCTCGCCACCACCAAGAAGGAAATCCGTAAAGCGCAGCGCCTGCGCTACAACGTTTTCTATGAAGAAGGCGGGGCGAAAGCCGACCGCACCGCCGCACTGCTCCGCCGCGACGTCTGCGCGTTCGACGCATCGTGCGATCATCTCCTCGTCATCGATCATGCGGCGACGAACGGTTTCGGTAAGCCGAAGCCGAAAGTGGTCGGCACCTATCGGCTCTTGCGCCAGGAGCGCGCGGAGGCGCGTTATGGCTTCTACAGCGCGCAGGAATACGACATCGCGCCGCTGCTCGCGCGCCATCGCGGCAAACGTTTTCTCGAACTCGGCCGCTCCTGCGTGCTGGCACCCTACCGCTCCAAACGCACGCTCGAACTTCTGTGGCGCGGCATCTGGGCTTACGCGAGGCACTACAGGATTGACGCACTCTTCGGCTGCGCGAGCTTGGCGGGCACAAACCCTCTGGCGCACGCGGCAAGCCTGAGTTTTCTCTCGCATTTTGCCGGCGCCTCAGACGAATGGAGCGTTCGTGCGCTCGACGGGCGTGGCGTTCCCATGCAAATGATCAATCGCGACAGGATCGACAAGCGCCGCGCCTTGGCGGCGCTGCCACCGCTGATCAAAGGCTATCTGCGCTGCGGAGCCAAGGTCGGTGATGGCGCGGTTATCGATCGCCAGTTCGGCACGACGGACGTGTTCATCATCATGCCGGTGGCTGAACTCGACTTTCGCTATATCGAGCATTTCGGCGGGCCCGCTGCGGATAAGGAAGTGGCCTGAGACGATCGTCTTAGAAGACGCCGGCGAAATGCATTTACCTCAGCGCCGCTTGCACGCTAGGTTGCCTCAGACATTCGTGCAGGGACGTATCCGTTGTTGGACGGGTTCTACAAGGTCGAGTTTCAAGTAAACGGCGCGTCTGGCCGCAGCGTGATGTATGCGCATGATGGCATGCTGCTCGGCGGCGGCTCGGCTTTCGCGCATATCGGCACGTATGAGCAAACCGGCGATGATATCTACGCCGAGTTGGTCACTCGTAGACACAATAACGATCCGCGATACGACTCCCTTTTGGGCTCAGACGACGCGACGCTGAAAGCCCGCGGCAGAGCGCACGGCGGGATATTCCGGTTCGAAGGTGGCTCGGAACAGTCGCCCGGCGCGGTCTTTCGCTCGGTGATGACACCGTTGGAGGAGGAAATCGGCCCTGCCGGATCGGTCGGCGAAGGCGGCATCATCAATGGGCTTTATTCCATTCACATCCGCACGCTCGATGGGATCGAGGCCGGCAATACCGGCGTGATGCTGTTCCATGATGGACGCATCCTCGGTGGGGATGGGTTCTTCTACTATCTCGGCTCCTACAGCTCGGCGAATGGCCGCTGGAAGGCCGAGATCCTCAACCAGGAGCACACGCCGGCGAAGGGCGAAGTGCCGCTGTTTGGTGGCCATGATGTCGGCATCGGCATTTCCGGCACCTGCGATAAGCAAGGCGCCGAAGCCGAAGCGGTGGCGCTTGTCGGCGCGCGCAGTCTGCGATGCAAGGCGGTGCTGAAGCTCATGCGGCGTGCGTAGCCGCTTTAATGCATCAGCGGCATCGTGAAACTGGCGCCGTCCTTGATGCCGGACGGCCAGCGCGAGGTCACCGTCTTCGTCTTCGTGTAGAAGCGCACGGCGTCAGGCCCGTGCTGATTGAGATCGCCGAATCCGGAGCGCTTCCATCCCCCGAACGTATAGTACGCGAGCGGCACCGGGATCGGCACGTTGACACCGACCATTCCGACTTCGACCTTCGAGGCAAAGTCGCGCGCCGCGTCGCCGTCGCGCGTGAAAATCGCGACGCCGTTGCCGTATTCGTGATCGTTGGCGAGCGACAGCGCCTCGCCGTAACCCTCGGCGCGAACGACAGAGAGCACGGGACCGAAAATCTCTTCCTTGTAGATGCGCATGTCCTTCGTCACGTTGTCGAAGAGGCAGCCACCCATATAGAAACCGTCCTCATAGCCCTGCATCTTGAAATCGCGGCCATCGACCGCGAGCGTCGCGCCCTCCTTGATGCCGACCTCGACATAGTTGCGCACGCGGTTCAGCGCCTCGCGCGTGACCAGCGGGCCGTAATCGGCGGATGAATCCGTGGACGGTCCGATCTTGAGGCTTTCGACGCGTGGTACGAGGCGGTTCATCAATTCCTCCGCCGTGCCTTTGCCGACCGGCACCGCGACGGAGATCGCCATGCAGCGCTCGCCCGCCGACCCGTAGCCGGCGCCGATCAACGCATCGACGGCCTGCCCCATATCGGCATCGGGCATGATGATCATATGGTTCTTGGCGCCGCCGAAGCACTGCACGCGCTTTCCCGCAGCGCAGCCGCGCGTGTAGATATATTCGGCGATTGGCGTCGAGCCGACGAATCCGACAGCCTTGACGTCGCGATCGTCGAGAATCGCGTCGACCGCTTCCTTGTCGCCGTTGACCACGTTGAGGATGCCTGCGGGTAGACCCGCTTCGATCATGAGTTCGGCGAGCCGCAGCGGCACGCCGGGATCGCGCTCCGATGGTTTCAAAATAAACGCGTTGCCGCAGGCGATTGCCGGCGCGAATTTCCACATCGGGATCATCGCCGGGAAATTGAAGGGCGTAATGCCGGCGACGACGCCAAGCGGCTGGCGCATCGAATAGATGTCGATGCCGGGGCCCGCGCCGTCGGTGAACTCGCCCTTCAGGAGGTGCGGGATGCCGCAGGCAAATTCGGCGACTTCGATGCCGCGCTGGATGTCGCCCTTGGCATCGGCGACCGTCTTGCCGTGCTCGCGCGCCAGCAGCTCGGCCAGCTCTTCGTTGTCCCGGGCAACGAGATCGACGAACTTCGTCAGCACGCGGGCGCGGCGCTGCGGATTGGTTGCGGCCCAGGCGGGCCATGCGGCTAACGCGTTCTCGACCGCGGCGCGCACTTCGGGCTTCGAGGCGAGGGGGATGCGCGAGATCACCTCGCCGGTCATCGGCTGATAGCCGTCGGCGAAGTGGCCGGAGGTGCCGGCGACATGCTTTCCGCCGATGAAATGGGTGAGTTCGCGCATGATGTCCTCCCGGAGCCGGCGTTTGGCGATTTCATGTAGAAAGAGCCGCCCCTTGGCAAGCGCGGCCGCCGGGGTAGAAGAGCACCTGATGACAATGAGCTTCGACCGGCGCTTCACGCCGGCGCGTCCCGATCTCGCGGCCGCACACCTCAAAGGCCATGTCGAGGCCACGATTTTCGTCGAAGGTCGCGACATGCAGATCGCGGCGCCGATCGCCGACGTCCGCAGCGCGCCGGCGCCGGATGCTTCGCTCGATACCCAGGCGCTCTGCGGGGAGCGCGTCGCGGTTTACGAGGAGCACGAGGGCTGGGCGTGGTGCCAGCTCAAGCGCGATTCTTACGTTGGCTACTTGCCCTCGCACATGCTGGCGCCGACGCCGCGAGAGCCGACGCATCGCGTCGCGGCACTGCGCACCTTCGTCTATCCCGCACCGAACATGAAAGTGCCGCCGCTCGAGGCGTTGCCGCTCGGCGCGGAAATCACCGTCGAGGGCGAGGGCGATTATGTCCGCGTCGCCGATCACGGTTTTGTCTACGCGCCGCACCTGCGGCCGTTGTCGGAATACGAAACCGATTTCGTCGCGGTCGCCGAGCGCTTTATTGGCGTGCCTTATCTCTGGGGCGGCAAGACCGCGCTTGGGATCGATTGTTCCGGTCTTGTGCAGCTCGCGCTTGCAGCTACGGGCATTGCAGTACCGCGCGATACGGACGTGCAGGCGCGTGAGATCGGCACCGATGTACCCTTGGACGAGCCGCTCAATCTCCGCGGCGGCGATCTCGTCTTCTGGAAGGGCCATGTCGGCATCATGCGCGACGCGCAGACGCTGCTTCACGCCAACGGACATCATATGCTGGTTGCGTGCGAACCGTTCGCCGGCGCACGTGCACGTATTCTCGCTAAAAGCTTTGGGCCAGTTATTGGTGTGCGGCGACTATCCGGGCAATAATCGGAGGCTGGAGCGCCGGCGCTTTCTCGCCGATCGTGTAGGCCCGCTGAATAATGGCTGACGCTGCGGCCACATCCGCTTCACTGCGCGCATGGATGCGGCAAAGTGGGCGTTGCGGTGCGACCTCCTCGCCTATTCCAGCAAGCTCCGTCAGACCGACAGCGGGATCGATTGCCGCGCCGGCGACAGTGCGCCCGCCGCCGAGCGCCACGACAGCCAGTCCCAACGCGCGCGTGTCGATCGCTCTGACGCGTCCGGCAGTGGGCGCCGGCGCTTCACGAATGTGACGAGCGCGCGCGAGGTGCGCATTTGGGCGCTCGATAATATCGCTGGGCCCGCCAAGCGCCCGCACCATCGACGCAAACTTTTCCGCCGCCGCGCCACTATCGAGTGCACCGTCGATTTTTTGCCGCGCATCGCTCATGTGATTAGCCAAGCCGCCGGCGATCAGCATCTCGGCACCGAGCGCAACCACAACCTTATGCAATCGCGCCTCGCGCCTTCCGCCGGTGAGATGCTCGATTGCCAACTTCACTTCGACCGCGTTGCCCGCAGCTTTTGCCAGCGGCTCGTTCATATCGGTCAAGAGCGCCATTGTCGGCAGCCCTGCGGCGCAGGCGGTGTCGACAAGCGATTGCGCCAGCTCGCGGGCCTCCGTTTCGCTCGCCATGAACGCGCCGGAACCTGTCTTCACGTCCAGCACCAGCGCGCCGAGCCCGGCCGCAAGCTTCTTCGACAGGATCGATGCGGTGATCAGCGGAATCGATTCGACCGTCGCGGTGACATCGCGCACGGCATAAAGCCGCTTGTCGGCCGGCGCGAGATCGTCGGTTTGGCCGATGATCGCGCAGCCGACCTCGCGCACGCAGCGGCGGAACGTGTCCGCATCCGGCGCGGTGTCATAGCCGGGGATCGCTTCGAGCTTATCGATCGTGCCGCCGGTATGCCCAAGCCCGCGGCCGGCGATCATCGGGACAAAACCGCCGCATGCAGCCACAGCGGGGGCGAGGATCAGGCTCACCGTATCGCCGATCCCGCCGGTCGAGTGTTTGTCGATAATTGGCCCACCGATCTCCGGCCATTCCAGCACGCGTCCGGACTGCGCCATTGCACGCGTGAGCGCGGCGCATTCGGCGCGCGACAGCCCGCGGAAGAACACGGCCATCGCAAAAGCCGCCGCATGCGCGTCGCTTGCATGCCCTTTCGTCAGCGCGTCGATAAAGCCGGCAATTTCGTGCGGATCGAGCGTCGCGCCATCGCGCTTGCGGCGGATGATCTCCTGGATCAGCACGCGCTTCTGTCCGGCGACGTCAGCGCATGCCGTCTCAGCGCAGGCGGACGCTCCACCCCTCATCCTTGGTCTTGAGAAACGCCCGCATAAGACGGCGCAGGCTGATCAGCCCCGACAGCGCCTGCTGGCGAACCTCTGCATGCGTTGGATTGCCGCCGGAAAAACCGGCGCCGAAGGTTGTGACGACCGCGATGGCAGCGACATGCAAGGCGAGCCGGCGGGCGAGAATGACTTCCGGCACGATCGACATGCCGATCACGTCGGCTCCGAGCAGTCGCGCCATTTTCACTTCGGCGGGCGTCTCGAAGCTCGGGCCGGAAAACCACATATAGACGCCCTCGTGTACGGTCACGCCCGCGCCGGCACCAGCGAGCTTCAGCCGCCGCAGCAGCCGCTTGTCATAGGCTTCGGTGAGACTGACAAAGCCGCCGTCCGAGGCCGCTCCGATCAGCGGGTTGAGACCGTTGAAGTTGATGTGATCGGTGATCAGCACGAGGTGGCCGGGGTAGAAGTCGGCATTCACCGAGCCGGCAGTCGACGCGATCAGGACATTGGTGACGCCGAGCATCGCCAGTGTCTCAAGCGGCACCGCCATCAATGTCGGATCGCCTGTCTCGTAAAAATGCGAGCGGCCCTGGAGGCAGGCGATCCGTCTGCCTTCCACGGTGCCGACGATGAGCCGCCCCTCGCTCGAGCTGTCGATTGCCGGGAACCCGGGCAGTTCCGCATAAGGGACGCCGACCGGGTCTTCCAGATTATCGGCAAGGGTGCCGAGTTGCGGCCCCAAACCGACGGCCATTTCCACCGGTTCGACGATGCCGCGCGATCGCAGCACTTCGACCGCTGCCTCAGCCTGCGTCGTCATGGAAGGGGCCCCGAATCCCGCCGAGTGGCGGCAAGAGTGTCAGGGCCAAAGGAATGCGGCAACAATGAAGATTGGGTGAAGCTCGCGCGCAGTCCGCCGGCGTTCGCGACATGGATCATCGCCTCCGGCGCGGCGAATTCGCGGATCCGCTGCCGGCATGCGCCGCAAGGCGTGGCAAGCGCCTCGCCATCGGCAACGACAAGCAGTTCGGCGATGCGGCGCTCACCGCTGGAGATCATTGCGGCAATGGCGCCCGCCTCGGCGCAGGTCCCGACGGGGTAGGACGCGTTCTCCACGTTGCAGCCGGCGAAAATCTTGCCGGAGGCGGTGCGCAGCGCCGCGCCCACCCGGTATCCGGAATAAGGCGCGTAGGCGGACGTTTGCGCCGCCCGCGCCGCCTCGAACAGGCTTGCGAGATCGTCCCCAGACATGGCTGTCCTTCCGGCGCTGCGTGCCATTCCGTGAAAATCTCGTTTTCGCTGCCGCTCGCTCCATGTCAAACTCGACTCCCGGCTCTCGCGGGAGAAAGGTCATGCGCGCCTGCGGTTTTTTTGCCCCCAGCCTCGTTTTGGCGGCGGTAGCTTCATTGGTTGGGCTCACCGGCGCGGCTGCAAAGGGCGGCCAAACCAGCGTCGACGTCGAATTGGTGCTTGCGGTCGACATCTCCTACTCGATGGACGAAGAGGAACAGCGCCTGCAGCGCGAAGGCTATATCGAGGCGCTGCAATCCGACGAATTCTTGAAAGCGCTGAAGGCCGGGCCGAACGGCCGCATTGCCGTCGCCTATATGGAATGGGCGAGTTCTTACGATCAGAGGACGGTGGCCAATTGGACTCTGATCGACAGTCCGCAGACGGCGCGCGCCTTCGCCACCCAACTTGCCGGCGCGCCATACCGGCGCGCCAGCCGGACCTCGATCTCCGGTGCGATCGACGGCGCGATGCGTCTGTTCGAGAACAACGGATATGACGGCGCGCGCCGGGTCATCGACATTTCCGGTGATGGACCCAACAATAATGGCCGTCCGGTGACCCAGGCGCGCGAGGATGCGCTCGGGCAGGGCGTGACGATCAACGGTCTGCCGCTGCTGATCCGGCCGGTGCGGATCGCCTACATGGATATCGAGAATCTCGACTGGTACTACGAAGATTGCGTCATCGGCGGTCCCGGCGCGTTCATGATTCCTGTGCGTGGACCGGAAGCATTTTCGGAAGGAACGCGGACCAAACTCGTGCTCGATATTGCCAGCGCGCCGCAAGCGAACCCACTCCTGCGGCGGGCTTCCACGGAAAACCCGCGCGTATCCTGCTATATCGGCGAATCGCTCTGGCGTCAGCGCATGGGCGAATGATGCGAGGTTTTGCGCGCGGTTGTTTCGCGCTCGTCCTGGCGCTTGGGCTTGCGGCCTCAGCCTACGCCGACACCGCGCCGCCAATCATCGAAGGTCAGGCACGCGTCCTCCCGGTGCTGGCACGCAACGGCATGGTCGTCGCGCAGGAGGGAATTGCGGCACGCGTCGGTATCGACATTCTGCAACGCGGCGGCAGCGCGATCGATGCGGCGGTCGCGGTGGGATTTGCGTTGGCGGTCACGCTACCGCGCGCGGGAAATCTCGGCGGCGGCGGCTTCATGCTGATCCGCCTCGCCAAAGAGCAGAAGACGATTGCGCTTGATTATCGCGAGACCGCGCCGGCGGCGACGACCCCTGACGTTTTCCTCACTCCGCAAGGCCTCGCCGATCCCTTCAAATCGCGCGATAGCGGATTGGCGGTCGGCGTGCCGGGCACGGTCGCGGGACTCGCTTATGCCCATGAGCATTACGGCTCGGGGCGGCTGACGCTCGCCGAGCTGATCGCGCCTGCCATCGCGCTCGCACGCGAGGGGATCATCGTCGACGACGATCTCGCCGATTCCCTGCCGCGGACCACTCGGCTCCGGCGGTATGCGTCCTCGCGCGCGATTTTCCTGCGGCGGGACGGTAAGGACTTCGAGCGCGGCGACCGGCTGGTGCAGCGCGATCTCGGCGAGACGCTCGCGGCGATTGCTCGTGACGGCCCGTCTGCCTTTTATCAAGGCAGCATTGCCGAAAATATCGTCAAGGCGGTCCGCAACGAAGGTGGCCGCATGAATGCGGCCGATCTCGCCGGCTATAGGCCGGTGGAGCGCCAGGCGCTCAGCGGCACCTATCGCGGCCACGAGATTCTGGCGATGCCGCCGCCGTCGTCCGGCGGCGTGCATTTGATCGAGCTTTTGAATGTGCTCGAAGGTTTCGATCTCACCACACTCGGCGCCGGGTCGGCGGACACGATCCAGATCGAGGCGGAAGCGATGAAAATCGCTTTTGCCGATCGCGCCGAATATCTCGGCGACCCCGCGTTCACGACCGTGCCGGTCTCGTCGCTGATCTCGAAGAAATATGCCGCCGAGTTGCGCGCCGGCATTTCGGTCGAGCGCGCACGGCCAGCGGCGGATGTGCGCCGCGTCGATCCGGCGCCGCCGGAAGGCGACCAGACCACGCATTTCTCCGTCATCGACAAGGACGGCAACGCCATCGCCAACACCTACACGCTGAATTTTTCTTACGGCCTCGGGCTCGTCGCCGAAGGTACGGGCGTCATCCTCAACAACGAGCTCGACGATTTCGCCGCGCGTCCCGGCGCGCCGAATGCGTTCGGCCTTGTCGGCGGCGCGGCGAACGCGCCGGGGCCAAACAAACGGCCGTTGTCATCGATGTCGCCGACCATCGTGCTCAAAGACGGCAAGGTCGAACTCGTCACCGGCTCGCCCGGCGGCCCACGCATCATCACGACTGTGCTCGGCATCGTGCTCGGCGTGATCGACTTCGGCATGAACATCGCCGAAGCGACCGACGCGCCGCGCGTGCATCATCAATGGCTGCCGGATGAATTGCGCGTCGAGCGCGGGCTGTCGCCCGACACGTTGCGCCTCTTACGCGCGAAGGGTCAGAACGTCGTCGAGGGCAACGCGATGGGCTCGACCGCAACGATTGCCGTGCGCGCCGGCTGGATCATGGGTGCCGCCGACACGCGGCAGCGCGGCACGCTCGCAATGGGGTATTAAAACTCCACATCGAGCTCTTCGAGCTCTTCCTCCTCCGACTGCGATGCCGTACGCCATTCCTGCATGAAGGGATGGTGCAGCATGAGATCGCGGTACGTCGCGCAATCGCGATCGAGCTTCACGTCATAGGTATCGAAACGCGTGCAGACCGGTGCATACATCGCATCCGCCACGACGGGCTTGGCGCCGAACAGATACGGCCCGCCATACGCGATGAAGCAGCCCTTCCAGATTGACAGGACGCGGTCGATGTCGGCCTGCGCGCCGGCCCAGATTTTGAAGCCGGGGTGCTTGGCCTTCAGATTCATCGGCAGCGCCGAGCGCAGGTTGGCGAAGCCCGAATGCATCTCGCCCGAAATCGCGCGGCAATGCGCGCGGGCGGCACGGTCCTTGGGGAGAAGCGCCGCCTTGGGTTTGATCTCGGCGAGATATTCGGCGATCGCCAGCGTGTCCCAGACGGAGGTGCCGTCATGCTCAAGGCACGGCACCAGGAAGGACGGCGACAACAACAGCAACTCGGCGCGCGTCGACGGATCGTCCATCGACAGCACCCGCTCCTCGAAGTCGAGGCCGGCCATCTTGCAGAGGAGCCAGCCGCGCAGCGACCACGACGAATAGGTCTTGCTGCTGATCGTGAGCGTCGTGCTTGTCATGACCTCTCCTGCATGCCGGATCGCGAGACGCGCTCAAACTTTGGGCAAAGCAGCCGGCAAATGCGCCCCTTTCGTTCTCACTTCCAAATCATGTGCCAAGCTGCGGTGCAGCATCGCGGTGGACTCGACCAGCCTGGACTCGGCATTGCATAGAAAGCCGCACCGCCCGCCACAGCCCGGTGCCGATTGCTCTATTCAACCTACCAGACGAGCGACGACCTGATCGCGCCGCTGCGGCTGTTCGCCGACGCGGCCATCAACATGCTGCAGGGCCCCTGGGAGCAGTTTTCGCGGCAGTTCATGGGCCGCCACGCGATCGCGACGCTGGAGATGATCTCGCGCTTCCGGCTGTCGCATCACCGCCCGAGCTACGAGGTCGACAGCGTCACCGTCGGCAATCAGGAGGTCGCCGTCACGGAAGAGACGACCCACGTCACGCCGTTCGGCACGCTCCTGCGTTTCAAGAAGGACATCGAGCAGGTGCAGCCCCGCGTGCTGCTGGTCGCACCAATGTCCGGCCATTTCGCCACGCTTCTGCGCCACACCGTCAAAGTGCTCCTGCCCGAGCACGACGTCTACATCACCGACTGGCACAATGCGCGCGATGCCAGCCTCGCCGACGGGCGCTTCGGCTTCGACGAATATGTCGAGCATCTCATCCTATTCCTGGAGAAGATCGGGCCCGGCGCGCATATCGTGGCGGTCTGTCAACCCTGCGTGCAGACGCTGGTCGCCGCCGCCGTGATGGCGGAAGAGGATCATCCGGCGCTGCCGCGCAGCATGACCTTGATGGCGGGCCCGATCGACACGCGCATCGCACCGACCAAGGTCAACGAGCTCGCCAAGACCAAGCCAATCGAATGGTTCGACAAGAACCTGATCGCGCGCGTGCCGCGGCGCTACAAAGGCGCGGGGCGGCGCGTCTATCCCGGCTTTGTGCAGCTCATGGCCTTCATGTCGATGAACATGGACCGGCACGTGAAGGCGCATCAGGACTTGTATAGTCACCTCGTTGCCGGCGATATCGAGAAGGCGAGCGCGGCGAAGACATTTTACGACGAATATTTCGCCGTGCTCGATCTGCCGGCAGAATTCTATCTCGAGACCGTGCAGATGATTTTCCAGGATCATCTATTGCCGCGGGGCGAACTGATGTGGCGCAACCGCCGCGTCAATCCCGCCGCGATCCGCAAGACGGCCTTGTTCACCGTCGAGGGCGAGCGCGACGACATCTGCGCCGTCGGCCAGACCGTCGCCGCACACGATCTCTGCACGAACCTGCGGCCCTACCGCAAGCGGCATCACATGCAGCCCGGCGTCGGACACTATGGCGTATTCAGCGGGCGTAAATGGGAGACGCAGATTTATCCGCTGCTGCGCAACGTGGTGCTGGCCAGCGAGGTGTAGGTGCTATGACGCCGGGAGAGCGCTAGCCGCGGGGATAATCGTCACCGGGAGGCCCTTTGTGCGGGCGAAGTCAACGGCTCTGAGCTTCACTTCGTCGATTTGTATGATGTACGTGAGACATATCTCATGCAATTCATGAGGCGAAAAAGCAATCTCGGCTCCGATTTGGAAAATCTTTTCTCGGTCATCAGCAGCAAGCGTGATTTCCTGGCCTGCTGTAACGAAAATTGGTTCGAAAGTCTCTCCGAAGGTTTGGTCCCCTACACTGATATCCAAGCCCCGCCATCTGACTTTGAGGGCCGTCCCACCGAAGGCATGCCTCGGTGAAACCATACCCGCATTGTGCGTTAGCGCATTTCGAGCAGCCGCCAAGGACCGTATGTGTGGTAAGAGAGTGGCGTTTGCTCCGAACGCGTTTGCTATAGTCTCGAGCTTGTCGCCTGCATTTGTTTTGTTGGTGAAGGGTCGCAGCTGCTCGGTCAGGTCTCCCATGCGTATCGTTGAGCCTGCGTTTATAAGTACATATAGGGTATAAGCTTCATCCAGCGCCCTCACGAAGTGCTGGTCGAGCTCTCGAAGGCCATTCCCAATAATCCATTTTAGGAAGTTTCCGCGAACTTCTTTCGACTGCTCTGCGGACAATGGTTCCGGCATGAATTGATAGGTATAAGCCCCATCTAAGCGAACCGACCTGATTGTCTCATCTTCAGCGGAACGAAGCCCGAGAAACATGAATGAAGAAGCTCTGTTCGCCCCGACGGCCATTATGGCAGAGATGGCATCAAAATTGATCGCCACTTCGATCGGGTTAGCTGCGGGCATGGCAATCCTCCCCCTTCGCCTCAGCTATTACGCGGTCGCGAGGCGACTACCGAGGCAATGTACCAGGGGTTTCCCGCGAAACGATCAAGCGCTTCGGCGTCCACCCGAAAAAGTCCAATTGTTGCATTGAGCTGAAACGTTCACCCCGAATTCGCACCCATTTATCCGATAGCTCCTCCGCCGAAAAGTTCGGGGGAATAGTGTGATCAAAGCTGCTTTCGTCTATCGAGAACTGGTCCGGCCCGAACTCAGCGAGTTTATAACCGTTTGCGTATACGTGGATTGCTTTTAGCTTTGCTGCTAGGGAGGCATTGAGATAATGAACAAAACCCGCCCCATCCATATCGCGTAGGCGCAGGCGAGGCCAAAAACGGAAGAGCCCAGTATCGTGTTTATAGGTAGCCCGCACGGCCCTGACCTCAGCCATACCGGCACTTCCAGAATACCCCGCCAGCGTCCATTTCTCCTCTTCTTCAATCGCGGCCGTTGGATCGCTCTCATCCTTCGCTGCATCAAAATCGATCAGGTGCTCCCATTGGCACCCACCAATGCCATGTCGAATGCCGGGGGGCCGGCGACCGAATAGGGTAGGATCGTCATAGAAGCGTTCCGAGCCATCGGCCGAGCCAAAGAATATCTGAAAGATTTTATGCTTTGGTTCTCGCAGCATCAAGCTGCAGAATGCACGAAAGTGACCGATCTCCTCAGCGGTGTAAACCCGATCCAGTTCGTAAATCATCGTAAGTGCGTGAAGAACATCATCTGCTTCTCGAAGGAACAGCAGACGGTCGAGGGTCCGTTCAAGTCGTTGAAAGCCAGTAGTGACGATTGACTGAATATCATCTCCCCATCGCGCGAAAAAGCTCGTCTGTTCGGCGTCGGAAAGAGGAATGCCAAGATATTGAATGCGAGCGGCGAAGCCGTCGACCGAATCTAATACGACACGCATTCGCTCTCTGTCGAATATATCACATTCGGCAAAGCCAAGAGTCAGCGCCACCGTCTTGAGATCGCTCTCCTCGCTCAGGGTTAGATCAATATTTGTGAAGAACACGAAAATGGACGGCTGGAGCTCGCTCGCTCTCGCTGAGCGAGCGTCTTCTTCGAACTTGTTCTTGATGGATTTCTTCTGCTCCTTGGCGTCGTTCGCGCCGACCATGAATCCCACGGCCCCAGCGGCGCGTTGCTCACCTCTGAATGTTGCTTCGATGTCTACGCCACCATCAGGACCCCCATGTGGATGACGGGGACGTACATCTGTGAAGCGCTTATCGAGGGCGAGAAGAGCTAGACACAACCGCTCGCGGCTCAGCTGGTTGGTGTCGAGGTAAGACTTAAGCCGATGTTCGGTTTCGAAGGTCAATGCAGCAGTTCATTCGCTTGGCATTTGCCGATGACCACATTTAGCCCATGATCCTTCAAGGGTCACCTTTCTCGGCTGATCCAGCAGCCGCAAAATCTGGTGTGACAGAATGAGCCGTCGCCTTCCGATTCCTCGACGACGTAACGCACTGCGGCCCTTCGACGTCGTGAAGACGCGCACTTGTCCTTGGCGCGGTGGTTGCCGGTGTGCTTGTCGACGAGGTTGCCGATCTTGAATCGCGCGTCATCGCGGCGGTTCTACCCACGACGAATCCGTCTTGACATTCTCTGGAAAATATTCCTAGTATCCGCCCGTTCCCGCCCACCTGAAGGGCGTCGTCCGGTTTCCGTGCCGGGCGATGCGGGCGGGAAGCGGCGCCTGCGGCGTGGGGATCGGAGCCCGCGCCTCGGGAGGCTCTTGCAAACGGCGTCTGCCGAGACCCGCGAGCGGCTAACCCTGTTCGCGCGGAGAAGGTGAAGGCGCCGAGTGACCCGCCCGTCCGGCAATACGACCGGGCCGCCTGCTTTGACGGGCTGCGAGCGGACGTGAAGACGGCAGACAAGGCCGGACTTCCGCCGTGAAGTGCGGGACGCGAGACGCCAAAAGTCGCCGCACATGGGGCGCCGGGTGACCGGCTCTTATAAACCAGGATCGGTGACCCGGCGTCCCGTGTCCTTTCGCTCTTTGACCCTGCGCATCCGTTGCGCGCCAAGGATGCCGCGCGCCTTTTCCCCGCCCGAGACTGCGCCCATATTGGGCGCATGCCGAAATCGCCGAAGCCGCCCGATTCGCCCGCGCCGGCGCGCCCGCGCGGCGCCAAATCGCAAGGGCCGAAATCGAAGGCAGCGAAACCCGTCGTCAAGCCGCTCGGCGAGCACCTCGCGGCGCTGCTCAATCCGGCGCTGAGCGAGGAGAACCGCAGCGACGCCTATCCGACGCCGCAGGGATTCAGCGAGGCGCCGCAGACCGGCTTCGATTCCGGCCCGGTGACCGGGCTCGATCCGCGCCTCGCCAAAAAGCTCGGGCTGGAGACAAGCGACGCGCCGGGCCGCCGCAAGCCCGGGCGCGAGGAGCCCGGCCGCAGCGCGTTCGAGCCGCTCGGTTCGGCGGCCACTGCGGTGTCGCTGCGCGATCTGCTCGAGCGCGGCGATCCCAATGTCCGCCAGGGCGTGCCGTGGACGCCGCACCGCCCGGCGCGGCCGGAGAAATCCGAAGGCGGCGTGCGCTTCGAGATCGCCTCGGAATACGAGCCGCAGGGCGACCAGCCACACGCAATCGAGGAGCTGGTTGCGGGCGTCAACGAGCAGGAACGCGATCAGGTCCTGCTCGGCGTCACCGGCTCCGGCAAGACGTTCACGATGGCGCAGGTGATCGCGCGCACGCAGCGCCCGGCTTTGGTGCTGGCGCCGAACAAGACGCTCGCCGCGCAATTGTATGGAGAATTTAAAAGCTTCTTTCCGAATAACGCGGTGGAGTATTTCGTCTCGTACTACGATTACTACCAGCCCGAAGCCTACGTCCCGCGCACCGACACGTATATCGAGAAGGAGTCCTCGATCAACGAGCAGATCGACCGCATGCGGCATTCAGCAACGCGCGCTCTGCTAGAAAGGGATGATGTAATTATAGTGGCGTCAGTGTCGTGCATCTACGGCATCGGCTCGGTCGAGACCTACACGGCGATGACCTTCGGCATCAAGCGCGGCGAGACCCTCGACCAGCGCCAGCTCATCGCCGACCTCGTCGCGCTGCAATACAAGCGCACCTCGATGGATTTCACCCGCGGCACGTTTCGCGTCCGCGGCGACACGATCGAGCTCTTCCCCGCCCACTATGAAGACCGCGCCTGGCGCATCGGGTTTTTTGGGGACGAGGTCGAGACCATCACCGAGTTCGATCCGCTCACCGGCAAGTCCACCCAAGAGCTCGCCTTCGTCAAAGTCTACGCCAACTCCCATTACGTCACGCCGCGCCCGACGCTGCTGCAATCGATGAAGGCCATCAAGGAGGAGCTCCGCGCCCGCCTGATCGAGCTCAACCAAGCCGGCCGCCTGCTCGAAGCACAGCGCCTCGAGCAGCGCTGCACCTTCGACATCGAGATGCTGGAGGCGACCGGCTCCTGCCAGGGCTTTGAGAACTATTCGCGCTATCTCACCGGCCGCCGCCCCGGCGAGCCGCCGCCGACGCTGTTCGAGTACCTGCCCGACAACGCCCTCGTCTTCACCGACGAGAGCCACGTCACCATCCCGCAGATCGGCGGCATGTATCGCGGCGACTTCCGCCGCAAGGCCACCCTCGCCGAATACGGCTTCCGCCTGCCCTCGTGCATGGACAACCGGCCGCTGCGCTTCGAGGAATGGGAGGCGATGCGGCCGCAAACCGTGCACGTCTCGGCGACGCCCGGCAAATGGGAGATGGAGCGCACCGGCGGCGTCTTTGTGGAGCAGGTGATCCGCCCGACCGGCCTCATCGACCCGCCGGTCGAGGTGCGCCCCGCGCGCAGCCAGGTCGACGACCTCCTCGGCGAAATCCGCGAGGTGAGCCTCAAAGGTTATCGCTCGCTCGTCACCGTCTTAACGAAGCGCATGGCCGAGGACCTCACGGAATATCTGCACGAGAACAAAGTGCGCGTGCGCTACATGCATTCCGACATCGACACGATCGAGCGCATCGAGATCATTAGGGATTTGCGCCTCGGCGCCTTCGACGTGCTCGTCGGCATCAATCTGTTGCGCGAGGGCCTCGACATTCCCGAATGCGGGCTCGTTGCCATTCTCGACGCCGACAAGGAAGGTTTCCTGCGTTCCGAAACCTCTTTAGTGCAGACGATCGGGCGCGCCGCGCGCAACATCGACGGCCATGTGATCCTATATGCCGACCACATCACGGGCTCGATGCAGCGCGCCATGGCGGAGACGAGCCGCCGCCGCGAGAAGCAGGCGGCCTACAATGCCGAGCACGGCATCACGCCGGAATCGATCAAGCGCGGGATCGCCGACATTTTGGGCTCGGTCTACGAGGCCGATCACGTCACCGTCGATGCCGGGATGCTAGGCGGGCGCGACGGCAAGCCGGCGATGATCGGGCATAATCTGCGCGCCACGATCGCCGATCTCGAAAAGCGCATGCGTGCCGCCGCCGCCGATCTCGAATTCGAGGAGGCCGGCCGCATCCGCGACGAGATCAAGCGGCTCGAGGCGGTCGAGCTCGCCATCGGTGAGGACCCGCTGGCGCGCCAGCAGGCGATCGAGGACAAGGCCGGCGCCTACGAGGGACGGCGCAAATACGGCGCCTCGGCGAACCTGCCCGCGAACACGCGCGCGCGAAAGCCGACTGATGCCGATATGGGCCCGCACAATTGGGGCGGCGGCGAAGCCCGCCCGCTGGGGGGCCGCCCGCGGCCGCGGTCCACGGCGGGCAAGGGCGGGACGCGGGTGTTTCGGGGGAAGTCGCGCTAGCGAGGCGCGATGCTACGCACGCGGGCTGCGGCAAAAGGCGGCGTGAAAGCGGCTAGATGGCCCTATATCCCGGATGAGATCACTGCATTCTGCAAATACGTCAACGAAAACTCTCGGACAGAAGAGTGGCGTTCATTTAGCGGATTTCATGTTGTGGAAGCTGGATAGGATTCATCCTTTTGAAGGCAGAAACGGCCGAACAGCAAGAGCCCTCGCTTACCTCCTGCTACTTCGTAAACTGACGATTTTTCCTGGAGCTGCAACCATTCCAGAGCGGATCGCGCAGAACAAAGGTCCCTACTACGACGCGTTGGAGCACGCAGACGCTGCCGCTACGGCTACGGGTCGGTCAATCGGCGTTTCAGCGCTTGAAGAAATGCTGGAGCGGATCTTGATCAATCAGCTTACGGGAAAGCCTGTTCTTCGTTCAGGAAATGATCAGGCCATTCGTCACACCATGGCAGACCCAGTCGAAAAGGCTCAGGTGAGATAAAATGAGCATGTACGGCTCGAAGACTGTCGGTTCCGCAACTGGAGCGTTGGAGACTATCTTCTATTTCAGGCGGGCATAAGGATGAGTTCTCGCAATCGCTACGGTACCGGCCACCCTTGTCAGTAAGCGCGGCGCCCGGAACCAACTCCGCCCCTCACCGTTCCGCCGCTGGGAAGCTGCGTACCTCTCGTGATGTCCGACCTGAAGCTGCGCAATGCGTCCGGGAGGCCGTTACATGAAAGCCCTTGTTTGGCATGGGAAGGAAGACATCCGCTGCGACACCGTTTCGGATCCCGAGATCGAGCATCCGCGTGACGCAATCGTCAAAGTGACGAGCTGCGCCATCTGCGGCTCGGACCTTCATCTCTTCCATAATTACATCCCCGCGATGCTGCCCGGCGACATCATGGGACACGAGATGATGGGCGAGGTGGTCGAGGTCGGCTCCGGCGTGAACGGCCACCTGAAGAAGGGCGACCGCATCGTCGTGCCCTTCACGATCATCTGCGGCGAGTGCGAGCAGTGCCAGCGCGGCAATTTCTCCGTCTGCGAGACGACGAACCGCAACAAGAAGCTCGCAGATAAAGTCTTCGGGCACACGACAGCGGGACTCTTCGGCTACACGCATCTGACCGGCGGCTATCCCGGCGGACAGGCGGAATACCTGCGCGTCCCCTACGCCGACGCGACCCACATAAAGGTGCCGGACAGTCTTACCGACGAGCAGGTTCTCTTCCTCGGCGACATTTTCCCGACGGGTTGGCAGGCCGCCGTTCAATGCGACATCGAGCCGACCGACACTGTCGCGATCTGGGGCTGCGGTCCCGTCGGGCAGATGGCGATCCGCAGTGCGGTGTTGCTCGGCGCAAACCAGGTTGTTGCGATCGACATGTTGCCGGAGCGGCTCGGAATGGCCGAAGCCGGCGGCGCCATCACAATCAATTTCAAGGAGGAGAGCGTCGTCGAGCGCCTGAACGAGCTCACCGGCGGCAAAGGTCCGGACAAGTGCATCGATGCAACCGGCATGGAGAGCCATGTGTCGCTGTCGCAGCCGGACACGCTGCTTGATCGCGCCAAGCAGATGATGATGATGGAGAACGACCGCCCGCACATCCTGCGCGAGATGATCTATGTCTGTCGTCCGGCCGGCGTGATCTCGATCCCCGGCGTCTATAGCGGCCTCGTCGACAAAATCCCGATGGGTCAGGCGATGAACAAAGGCCTGACGTTCCGCATGGGCCAGACGCACGTCAACCGCTGGACCGACGATCTCCTGCGGCGGATCGAAGAAGGCCAGATCGATCCGTCCTTCGTCATCACACACACCGTTTCGCTCGAGGACGGGCCCGAGATGTACAAGGTGTTCCGCAACAAGCAGGACAGCTGCATCAAGGTCGTTCTGAAGCCGTAAAAGCCCGCGAGGAAACCATGACTTACATCACAAGCATCTCGAACATCGCGCGCTCGCAAGGCGACCCGAAGGTCTTGAGCAGCGGGCCGGGCTCGCTCGACAACACGGATCGTCTAGCGCGGGCGCTCGGCTGGTTCAGCATCGGCCTTGGGCTCACCGAGCTTCTCGCGCCGCGGGCGTTGACGCGCTGGCTCGGCATAGAGGGCAGCGAAACGCTGGTGCGCGCCTACGGCATGCGCGAGATCGGCGCCGGCATCATGACTTTGTCACCCGACAAGGGGCTTGGTCTGCAAAGCCGCGTTGCCGGTGACGCGCTCGACATCGCGACATTGCTGTCCGCCATGCGCAGCGACAATCCGAAGCGCGATAACGTCGCAATCGCGCTCGCAATGGTGGTCGGCGTGACGCTGCTCGACATTGCCGGCGCGACCGGGGTCAAGAAGAGGCAAAGCCGCAGCGACAGACCGGCGCGCACCTACCGCGACCGCAGCGGTTACCCACAGGGGCTCGAGCGCGCGCGCGGTGCCGCCCGCGATTTCCGCACGCCGCCCGACATGCGCGCCATTCCGATGGCGGCGAACAGAGAGAGCCGGGCCGCGGCGGAATAGGCGCGGCTCTGGGAACTTCGCAACCTTTGGGCTCTACTCCCTCAACGCCTTCGTGAACGCCGCGATGTTGTTGTGCATCATGTCGACATATGTCGCGGCGCCTGCGCCCGGTTTCGACAGCGCATCAGAATAAAGCTTGTCGCCGATCTTGGCGCCGGTTTCGCGCGCGATCTGCTGCATCAGCCGGTCGTCGGAAATGTTTTCCAAAAACACGGCGGGGATGTGCTGCGCCTTGATCTGCCGGATGATCTTGGCGACATCCTTGGCTGAAGGCTCCGTCTCGGTCGAGACGCCCTGCGGCGCGATGAACGACATACCGTAGGCGCGGGCGAAATAGCCGAACGCGTCGTGCGTCGTGATGATCTTGCGGTTCTTCGCCGGGATCGATGCGATCGCCGCTTTCACCTCTGCCTCGAGCTGGTCCAGCCTGGCGAGGTAGGCTTTCGCATTCCCCTCAAAATCTGCCCTGCCGGCCGGATCGGCGGACATCAGGCCGTCGCGAATGTTGGCGACATAGATTTTTGCGTTGGCGATGCTCTGCCAGGCATGCGGGTCGGCTTTTCCCTTATCCTCGCCTTCGCCTTGCAGCGGGCGCACGCCTTTTGAGGCGACGACGACCGGCGCCTTCGTGCCGGAGGATTGGATGAGCCGCGCCGTCCAGCCTTCGAGGCCGAGCCCGTTGACGACGACGATGTTCGCGTCGGCAACGGCTTTGGCATCACGCGGCGACGGCTGGAAGACATGGGCATCGCCATCGAGTCCGACGATCGCGGTCACATCGACATGTTCGCCGCCGACTTCGCGCACGAGGTCCGCGAGAATCGAGAAGCTCGCGAGTGCTTTGAGCTTCTCTGCAGCCATGCTTGGGCTGGAGGACGTAAATGCAAGAAGCGCCGCGACTAAGCACAGGACGTGTCGCATTGTGACTCCCGGGCTCAGCCTCACGCTTCGAGATGCACGCGCGGGATGAAGCGCGTGACGAGCCCACCGCGCGGCCCGAACAGGAGCGAAATCGCATAGAGACAGCCGGTCGAAAGAATGATCACCGGGCCCGTCGGCAATCCCGAATGGTAAGAGACAATGAGTCCGATGAGACTCGACAGGATCGCGGTCAATGTCGCCGCGACGATCATCCCGTCGAGCTCGCTCGCCCAGAAGCGCGCGCTGGCTGCCGGCAGCATCATGATGCCGACAGCGAGCAGAGTGCCGAGCGCGCTGAAGCCGCCGACCAGCGTCATGACCACAAGCACGAGGAAGATGAGATGCGTCGGCCCGCCGGCGCGGCTGACCGATTGCAGATAACCGGGATCGACGCATTCAACCACGAGTGGGCGATAGAGCACCGCGAGCGTAAGCAACGTGCAGGTGGTGATGCCGGCAAGCAGCATGAGCGCCATGTCATCGAGCGCCAGGATCGAGCCGAACAGCACGTGCAGAAGATCGATGTTCGAGCCTTTGAGGGAGACGATCGTCACGCCGGCGGCAAGCGAGATCAGATAGAAAGCGGCGAGCGAGGCGTCTTCCTTCAGCGCGGTGTTGCGTGTGACGAGCCCGGCGAGCAGGACGACCAGAATCCCGGCGGCAAGACCGCCCAGCGTCATCGCGCCGAGCGACAGGCCCGAGACGAGAAAGCCGATCGCGGCACCCGGCAGGATCGCATGCGCCATGGCGTCGCCGAAGAGGCTCATGCGCCGAAGCATCATGAAGACGCCGACGGGGCCCGCGCCGAGCGACAGTGCGATCGATCCGACCAGCGCGCGGCGCATGAAATCGAACTCTGCGAAGGGTGCGATCAGCGCGTTGTAAAGCGCGTCGAACATCATGCCGCGTTTCGCGCGCATTCGTGCGCATGCTCGTCGAAGACTTCGCTCATGCGCCGCGCTGCGGTGAGGTTCGACGGCGTCAGTACGTCGTCCGTGCGTCCCCACGCGATCGCTTCGCGCGCGAGCAAGAGCGTCTGCGGGAACAGGCCGCGCACGACGTGCAGATCGTGCAGCGCCGCGACAATTGTGCGCGATTCGCCGTGCCAGCGCTTGACGAGGCCGAGCAGATCGGCGGCGGTTTTGTCATCGACCGCGTTCAACGGCTCGTCGAGCAGGATTATCGGCGCGTCCTGCAACGTAAGCCGCGCGAACAGCGCGCGCTGAAACTGTCCACCCGAGAGCGAGCCGATCCAGCGCCGCTCGAACCCGGCGAGACCCACCGCGGCAAGAGCCTGGTCGATTGCTGCGGTGTCGCGCGGCCCGATGCGGCGGAACAAGCCGGCGTTGTGCCAGAGGCCGCTTGCAACAACATCGGCAACGCTGATCGGGAAGGTCCGATCGAGTGCGGCGAGCTGCGGCAGATAGGCAATACGCGGGCGTGTCTCTGCGGTGCCGCCAATCTCGATGCGGCCGTTCAGCGGCGCCAGCGCGCCGGCAACACCCTTCAAGAGCGTCGACTTGCCCGCGCCGTTGGGCCCGACGATCGCCAGCAGGCTGCCGCCGGGAATGGTTCCGCTGAGGTGGTGGACCGCCGGATGGCGATCGTAGCCGAGCGTCAGGTCGTCAAAACGGATCTCGCTATCCGGTAGGCTGCCGGGCAGTTTGGCGGGACTTGCGATCATCGGATGGCCCAGATCACGGCCGCCCAGAGCGGCACGATGAGACAGGCCGTTGCCACGAGACGCTGGCCGAGCGACAGGCGAAAGCCCGAAAGCTGCGGGAGAAAGGCGAAGCGAGAGAAGTGCGACATGCGGGGATCCACTGGCGTACTGTTATATTGTAACGCTACGGCCATGTCGAGTTTGTGGCGCGCTTGCATGAGACATGCGAGAGCACCGCCATCGCACGCCGTTAGCCGGTCGGAGGATCAGAGTCGTGACGGAGCGTCCGCGCCTCAACGCCGAATTTCTGCGCAGTTGGATCGGCCGCACAACCAGCGACCATGATGTGATCACGCCGCGGCTGGCTCAGGAGCTCCGCGTGACCCTCGATCGGCACGGGCCGCCGCCTCAGGATGACGATCCCTGCCCGCTGGCGATCCATTGGTGTCTGGCGCCGCCGATGGTGCCGCAATCACGGCTGGGTCCTGACGGCCATCCCGCGCGCGGCGGTTTCCTGCCGCCTGTGCCGCTGCCGCGACGCATGTGGGCCGCCGGGCGGCTGGAATTCTTCGACCCCCTGCGCGTTGGCGATAGCGTCGAGCGGCAGTCGAAGATCGCCGACGTGAACATCAAGGAGGGGCGCTCGGGGCGCCTCTGCTTCGTTGCCGTCGATCACGAAATTTCGACGCCCCGCGGACTGGCGCTCAAAGAGCGGCATGACATCGTTTATCGCGATGCGCAATCGGGCAACCCGGCGCAGCAGGCGACGCCCGCACGCGGCGAGAGTCCGCGCCAAGCGCAATGGAGCGAAACGAAGGTCGCCGATGCGGTCATGCTGTTCCGCTACTCGGCGCTGACGTTCAACGGCCACCGCATCCATTACGACCGGCAATACGTGACCGAGGTCGAGAATTATCCGGGCCTCATCGTGCACGGGCCCTTGCAGGCGACGCTCTTGATCGAATTCGCCGCATCGATCCGCGACGCGCGGCCTAACGTCTTCTCATTCCGTGCCCTCAATCCGCTCTTCGATGGGCAGGAATTTGCGCTGAACGCGGCGGAAGCCGAGGCTGGCCTCGATGTGTGGATTTCAGGCCCGGGCGGCCGCACGACAATGGCCGCCACAGCGCGTTGGTGAGAACGCGCCGCGCTCCACCGGACGGTTTAAATATCTTTTTCTTCGCTGCCCGGCCAGGCGCAGCGCCAGCGCACGACACGGCGCGCCGGATGCTCCTCGCTCCATTGTGCGATCGCGGGAGGCGCCGCGAACATGCATTGGCGAAGCGAATCGCCGCTCGCATATGGAATCCGCGCCTCCTCGCAGATGGCGGGATTGGCCAGCGTGCAAACCGTCAGAATGAGGTCGATGAAATTCATCGCCGCTCCGGCGCCGCTTAGCAGGCGCGGCGATGTTCTATTTAGGCCGTACCCTTTCGCAGTCCAGCGACTCGCACCGCTTGCCGATACCGCCGGGGGATGGTTGATTGCGGTGTGCGGGAGAACCGCTCTATCTGGCCAACCGGTCCGGGATCGGACGCTGTCAACAAGGATAGTTCTGCGTATCCGGTGAATGCCGGGCGCCT
>JAXDNJ010000054.1:0-12957 GCA_034669505.1 Methylobacteriaceae bacterium | reverse complement strand
TATCCCGCAGCGGGCGCTGTGGTTCTCTCCCCGGCGTTCCCGCTGCAAGAAGGGTTAGCCCTGCACGGCGGCGTCTATGGCATGGTTGCCGACGAGACGCTCGGCGCAAAACTCGACCTCAGGATCGGCGACCGCGTCGACATCGGCACCTCGTCCTATGAATTGCGTGCGGTCCTCGTGAGCGAACCCGATAAGCTCGCAGGCGGCATCGGCTTCGGCCCGCGCGTGATGCTGTCGCAAGACGGATTGCGGGCGAGCGGCTTACTGCAGCCCGGCGCCCTCGTGCGCTGGATCAACCGGCTCACGATCACGCCGGAGCGCGGACGACCCGTTGCATCGGATACCGACGTCACTCACCTGATCGACAATGCGAACCGAGCGTTCCCCGATGCCGGCTGGGAAGTCCGCACGCGCACGAACGTCTCGCCGCAATTCTCTAAAAATATCGATCGGCTGACGCAATTCCTCACGCTGGTGGGGCTTACGTCGCTGATCATCGGCGGCAGCGGCGTTGCCAATGCCGTGCGCGGTTTCGTCGAACGCAAGCGCTTGAGTCTGGCGACGATGAAGGCGCTCGGCGCCTCCGGCTCTTACGTGTTTGCAGCAGCGCTCACCGAGATCCTCTGCATCGCCGCCCTAGGCATAATCGCCGGCACGATCGCCGGCGCCGTAATGCCGTTCATCGTCGCCGGTCTCTTCGGAAGCCTCATTCCGTTTCCACTGAAGGCGGGGCTCTACCCGCAGGCAATTGCGGGAGGCATCGTTTACGGACTGCTCGCGACGCTCGCCTTCGCGCTCGGCCCCCTCGGGCGCGTGCACGATGTTTCGGTCTCAGGCCTTTTCCGCGATGAAATCGAGCCGTCGAGAATGCGTGTGCGCTGGCGCTACCGCCTGCTTACCGGCGCCGCCGCTCTCGCGCTGTTGCTTGTCATCCTCGCCACCTCGCCCGATCGGCGGCTGGCGCTGATCTATATCGCCGCGACGTTGGGCAGCTTCCTCATTCTGCGCTTGCTCGCCGCCGCGCTGATCGCGCTGCTTCGCCGCGTTCCGCGGCCGCGCCGCCTTACATTGCGACTGGCGCTCGTCGAGATTCGCCGCCCCGGCACACTCGCGCCATCGATTCTCCTGTCGCTCGGGCTAGGACTGGCATTGCTCGTCACATTGGCGATGATCGATGCCAATCTGCGCCGGCAGATCGAGCAGCAGATCCCCGGGACGACGCCGAGCTTCTTTTTCCTAGATGTGCGCGCCGCCGATGCGCCGGCTTTCCAGGATTACCTCAAGCGCAACGCGCCGGAAGGACAGATCGGGACGGCGCCGCTGCTGCGCGGCCGCATCGTGCGGGTGAAAGAGCAACGCGCCGAGGACGTGCATCCCAAGGACAATGCCGCCTGGGCGCTCGAAGGCGACCGCGGCATCACCTTCGGATCAAAGGTGCCGGAAGGTTCGAGTCTGGCGAAGGGCGAGTGGTGGCCCGCCGATTATTCCGGCCCGCCGCTCGTCTCGCTCGATGAAGAGATCGCCGACGGGCTTGGGCTCGATGTCGGCGACACCATTACCGTCAATGTCCTTGGCCGCGAGATCATGGCGCGTATCGCCAATCTGCGGCGCGTGAATTGGCGCACGCTCGGCATCAATTTCGTGCTGGTCTTCTCGCCTAATAGTTTTGCCGGTGCGCCTTACATGACGCTCGTCACGCTGGCTTTCCCGCCCGGCAATAACAGCGCCCGGGAAAACGCTGTTCTGCGCGCCACCGCCCGCGACTTCCCGGCAATCACCAGCGTCAAAGTCAAGGACGTACTCGACGCCCTCTCCGACATCATCGGCAAGCTCGCCGTGGCGGTCCGTGCGGCCTCGAGCGTCGCGCTTCTTGCCGCGATTCTCGTTCTCGCCGGCGCGATCGCGGCGGGCCAGCACGCGCGTGCCTACGACGCCGTGATCCTCAAGACGCTTGGCGCGACGCGCCGCCGGCTGCTCGCGGCGATGCTCGTTGAATATGGGCTCCTGGGCAGCGTCGCCGCGCTCTTCGGCCTCACCGCGGGTGGCGCGGCGGCTTATGTCATCGTGACGCGCATCATGGCCTTCGACTTCGCCTGGATCTGGACGCAGTCGCTGGCGGCGGCGGCGCTCGCGTTGGTGTTCGCTGTGCTCCTCGGCCTCATCGGGACATGGCGCGTGCTCGGCGTGAAGCCGGCCGCAATGTTGCGGAGCCTGTAAGAAAGCGCTGATTTAGTGTAATGGATTAAGCTTGGCGTAGCAGATTGGGCTCTCCGAAGCCGCGGTGATTCTTGCCGAGTCTCATTCGTTTCCTCGTCATCGTCGCGATCCTCGCCGGGCTAGTCTATGGCGGGATGATCGCGCTCGTCACCTTCGTCGAGCCGCAGCCGCGCGAAATGATCCAGACCTTACCGGCAAACAAATTGAACAAATGAACGCGCAGGCGAATCGCCGCGATCTTGGCTTGGTCGATCTCTTCCTCGACATGCTCGCCTCGGAACGCGGCGCTGCGCGCAATACTATCGAGGCGTATCGGCGCGACCTCCTGTCTTATATTGGCTGGCTTGCGGCCCAGGAGTCCTCGCCAATTGCCGCAGACACGGAGACGATCCGCGCCTACCTTGCCGGCCTGGCGAAGCAGGGCCTCGCCGCGTCCTCGGCGGCGCGGCGGCTTTCGGCTATCCGGCAATTCCACAGATTTCTTTTTGCGGAAGGCCGCCGAGGCGATGACCCGGCCGCGATCCTCGAAGGGCCGCGGCGCGGCCGTCCGCTGCCCAACGTGCTCGGCGTCGACGAAGTGGACCGTCTGCTCGAAGTCTCGCGCGAGGGGATCGAGGAGGAGGCGCGCCCTCTCGGTGAGCGCCTGCGCGCCGCGCGCACCTTTTGCCTCTTGGAAATCCTGTATGCGACGGGCCTGCGCGTCTCCGAACTCGTTGCCCTGCCGAAGAGCGCCGCGCGCACGCGCGAGGCCTTCATCTCAATTCGCGGCAAGGGCGGGCGCGAGCGCCTCGTCCCGCTGACCGCCAAGGCACGCGAGGCGATGGCCGCCTATCGCCGCCTCCTCGACCAAGCGCGTCCCGGCGCCGCAAGCCTCCCCTGGCTCTTCCCTGCCGACAGCGAAAGCGGCCATCTGACGCGGCAGGCCTTCGCGCGCGATTTGAAGGCGGCCGGGGCGGCGGCCGGCATTCCGGCGCGGCGCATCAGCCCGCATGTGCTGCGCCATGCCTTTGCCAGCCACCTCCTGCAGAACGGCGCCGATCTCCGCATCGTCCAGGAGCTGCTCGGCCACGCCGATATCTCGACGACACAGATTTACACGCACGTGCTCGACGAGCGGATGGCCGCGATGGTGCGCGATCTGCATCCGTTGGGAGATGGGTGAGGCGAGATCGCGACGTCCGTTGCGTCGCATCGCTGGACGGGATCGCAAGTCAACATGCGCCGGCCGTGTGCATATCCGGCCGAGGAGGTGTCAATGCGGCAATCGCGACGCTGCCAAAGCAAGAGAGCGATAGCGAGGAAGGCGCTTCATCTTATTACTACAAACGAACCGAGCCACAATTGCGAGCTTAGGGTCCGCGTAGCTTTCTCCCCTGGCCCCAACGCGGAGCCCTGTTAAACAGGCCTCTTCGGAGGCCTGTTTTTCGCATTGCGGCTGTTTTTTATAAGACGCGTAAGCTTGGGTTGATTAATCGCCGGCGATTGCCCGGACGTGTTCAATGAGCTTTCGGTGTTCCTGCCCTAACGCAGAACGACGACCTTTGTGCCGACTTTCACGCGATTATAGAGGTCGACCACGTCGTTGTTCGTCATTCGGATACAGCCGGAAGACACAGCGGCGCCTATAGTGTCCGGCTCGTTTGACCCGTGTATCCGAAACAAGCTCGAACCCAGATACATCGCCCGCGCGCCGAGCGGGTTATCGATGCCGCCTGCCATATGACGGGGGAGATCAGGCCGGCGTTTCAGCATTTGTGACGGGGGCGTCCAATCAGGCCATTCGCGTTTTCGAGAGACGATTTTCGTCCCGGCCCACGAGAAGCCCTGACGTCCTACTCCAACGCCGTATTCCAGCGCTCGACCGTTGCCCAACACGTAATACAAGCGCCGACGACTCGTTGAGATGACGACTGTGCCGGGTTCATATCCGTGAGTCCAAGCGACCAATTGCCGGGGTATAGCGGGCTGGCGGAACAGGTTTAGAAAATCGGCGAGCGCGCCCGAATCCAGCGGATTGTTCGCAAGCACTGGGGACGCGCAGAAAATAGCGAGGAGCGCCGCGGCACGAAGGACTTGTTTCAGCATAAGTGTCTGCCTCCTAAATCGCGGCTGATGTCCTATTCCATTGTGGTGTCAAAGTGACGCGCGGTCGGCGGATCTAGGAAGAAACCGACGTGGCAATTCGTAAACGCCTGCGGGCTAAGAAACCGGGGCGGAGCGCCGACGGCGACTGACCCCGCAATAGGCGCTGGGTAGCGAGCTACGGCAAAGCAGGCTAAACCCGCGGCACATGCGTTCGTACCTGGATTTCGAAAAGCCAGTCGCCGACCTCGAAGCCAAGGTCGAGGAGCTGCGTGCTCTGTCAAACGGCGGCGACCCCGCCTCCATCGGCGAAGAGCTGACCAAGCTCGAAGCCAAGGCTGCCAAGGCGCTTGCCGAGCTCTATGCCAACCTGTCGCCCTGGCAAAAGACCCAAGTCGCCCGCCATCCGCAGCGGCCGCATTTCGTCGATTACGTGAAGGGCCTCGTTGCCGAGTTCACGCCGCTCGCCGGAGACCGCCATTTCGGCGAGGACGGTGCCATTCTCGGCGGCTTCGGCCGCTTCCGCGGCCAGCCGGTCTGCGTCATCGGCCAGGAGAAGGGCGCCAACACCGAGGAGCGGCTCGAACACAATTTCGGTATGGCGCGCCCGGAAGGCTACCGCAAGGCCGTCCGCCTCGTGGAGCTTGCCGACCGCTTCGACCTGCCGGTGATCTCGCTTGTGGACACCGCCGGCGCCTTTCCGGGCATCGATGCGGAGGAGCGCGGCCAGGCCGAGGCGATCGCGCGTTCCACCGAGGCGTTCCTCGGGCTCGGCGTGCCCAATATCGCGGTGATCGTCGGCGAGGGCGGCTCCGGCGGCGCCGTGGCGATTGCCAGCTGCAACAAGGTGCTCATGCTTGAGCACGCGATCTATACGGTCGCCTCGCCCGAGGCCTCGGCTTCGATCCTGTGGCGGGACGCCGGCCGCGCCGAGGACGCCGCGACCGGCATGAAGATCACCGCCCAGGATTTGCTCAAATTCGGCATTATCGACGCGATTGTCCCCGAGCCGGCGGGCGGGGCCCATCGCGATCCAGGGCGGGTCATCGCGGCCACCGGCGAAGCGGTTTCAGGCGCCCTTGCGGCATTGGGAAATATGTCACGCGAGCAAATAAAATCGGCGCGGGCGGAAAAATTCCTCGCCATGGGCCGAAAAGTTTAGGCAAACTTGACGGCAAGGAACCGGCTTAAGGTTCCGTTAACGCTCGGCACAGATCACGGGGGGCTTCGGTAAGTTCGCCTTAGGGATAATCACGGTAAAGCTGAGCGAAACGCCGGCTCCCAGAGACGGCGGAGGGGATTTAAGAACGCATGGTTGTGAGCCCACGCGCGCGCGTTTTCGGAGCGAGCCTGTCCCTTCTGGCGCGGGTTGCGGTCGTCGCCGCGGGCGCGGGTCTGCTCGCGGCCTGCCAGGAATCCCCTGGTCTCGGCGGTCCCCGCGCCTATCAGCCGATCCCCGGGCAAACGCTCGCGCTGATGGCCGAGAAAGGCACCTCAAAACAATCGCCGATGCTGATCCGCACCTACAAGAAGGAAGCGGAATTCGAGATCTGGAAGATGCGGTCCGACGGCCGCTACGCGCTACTGAAGACCTATCCGATGTGCCGCTGGTCGGGCCAGCTCGGTCCCAAGGTCAAAGAAGGCGACCGCCAGGTTCCCGAGGGCTTCTACGCCATCACCCCGGGTCAGATGAACCCGAACTCCGCCTACTATCTCTCGTTCAACGTCGGCTATCCCAACGCCTACGACCGCGCGCATGGCGCGAGCGGTGGCGCCATCATGGTCCACGGCGCCTGCTCGTCGGCGGGTTGCTTCTCGATGACCGACCAGCAGATTGCCGAGATTTACGCGATTGCCCGCGAGTCCTTCGCCGGCGGGCAGCGCGAAATCCAGATGCAGTCCTATCCCTTCCATATGACCGCGGAGAACTTCGCCAAGCACCGCGCCGACCCGAACATCGCCTTCTGGAAGCAGCTCAAGGAAGGCGCCGACAATTTCGAGGTCGCCAAGGCGGAGCCGAAGGTCGGCGTCTGCGGTCGCCATTACGTGTTCAATTCGACGCCGGAAAATCCCAGCCAGCGGCTCGAGGCCGACGCCGCTTGCCCGCCCCTGAAGCAGGATGCGGAGATCGCCAGCCTCGTCCGTACCAAGCAGCATCAGGACGAGCAGAAGATCGCCGAACTCACCGCCAGCGGGATCAAGCCGGTGCGCCTCCTGTATGCCGATGGCGGCCAGCATCCGGACTTCTTCAGCAAGATGCCTGAAGTAAGCCGCCCAGATGCGCTTGCCCAGGCGCCGGTCGAGATCGACCTGTCGGATTCGAAGCTCGCCAAGTCGCCAGCTCTGCAGCTCGCCGCGGCGAAGGGAGCCAAGGCGGGCGCTGGCACGAGTTCCGTGACCGCTTATGCTCCCGCGCAGACCGCCTCCGTCCCAGCGGCAGCGCCCGCGTCTACTGTGCCGTCGCCTTCGGCGGTCGAGGCAAGCTCGGGTTCAAGCTGGCTCGGGCTGAAACGCCTCTTGGGGTCGGACGAAGCCAAGTCAGAGCCGGCGGACACGAAGGAAACGGCGGCGCCGCAGCCGCCCAGCGTGCCGCTGCCGCCGAAGCGCGCCGCCGGCGCGGCGCCCGCGCCGAAGCCGCAGGCTTCTATCGAGAAGCCGCACGCCGGGCTGGAGAGGCCGGTGAATGCAGCCGGTGGCATCGCCAAGCTCATCGCGGGCTCGCTGCCGGCGCTGCCGGACGGCTTCCTCGCCTACGCGCCGACGCGCTGATACTCGATTCGAGTTTCGGTTTTATATTACACACTTTCACGTAGTGTGACTGGCATCTATACTTGCCCTATTTCACAGTCGTAATGCCGGCATTTGTGTACCAAAGAACGAAGCTAAGAAGCGCGCACAAGGCCATAATTCCCAAGTACAACGGATAAACCGCGGCGGTTCGCATCGCGACAAAAGTATAGCCGAGCCATTGAGAATCTCTGGTGAGCCAAAAGCTATGGGAGAGGCGAGGCGCTTTGTAGGTTATAAATCCGTTGCGGCAGTCGGATATAAAACGTTCCGTAGCGAGATAGCGCTGAATTGCCGATGAACGTCTAATAAAGTGCCGTTGAAGCCCCTTATTCATGGCATCTATGAATAGCAAAAGGAGTGTCGGAACTACAGCAAATGCGACGATGTACCAACGGCCTCCTGAAAAAGCGAGTAATGCGCCGAAAATGGTGACGGCCCACGTCCTGATTTGATTGAGAATGGTATCGTACCGGGGTAATGCCGACTTCTGAGAGTTCCCACTCCTTCATGAGAATCGATAGTTGTTTATCGAGAAGAGGATTGGATTTTTCCGGACCATTGGGCATCCGCTGGATGCTAATGCTATTCATACGAATTCGCAATTAATCTAGAACCTAGTCGTGATTCACGGGCCTGCTGCTTACGCGTTCCTAGTCGTCTTTCCTTGCCACCAAAATAGCCTCCTCGTGTATTTCTCAAAAAAGGAATCGACTAAGGCTCCAACTCACTTTGCCAGCGCCAGCACCGCCTTCCATTCGACATCGCTCACCGGCTGCACGGATAGCCGCGAGCTTTTGACAAGCACCATGTCTTTCAGCCGCGGATCGGCCTTGATCTGCGCGAGCGTCACCGCCTTGGCGAGCGGCTTCACCGCTTTCACATCGACCATGCCGAACACGCCCGTCTTGTCCGATGGGTCTGGATAGTACGGTTTGAGGATTTCGACGATGCCGACGACGGCTTTCTCGTCACCCGAGTGATAGAAGAAAGCTTCGTCGCCGACCTTCATCTCTTTCAGATGTTTTTTGGCGAGATGGTTGCGCACGCCGCTCCAGAACGTGCCCTTGTCGCCAGCCTCGACCTGCTGCTGCCATGACCAGCTCGACGGCTCGGTCTTCATCAGCCAATGCGCCATGACACCCCACTATTCCGATTTTTGCGGACGCTGTAGCAGCGCCTCGATTGCCTCGGCAATTGTAAGCTCGCCGGCAATGACGCGCGCAACGCATTGCGAGATGGGCATATCGACGGCGCGTTCGTGCGCCAGTTCGACCAGTACCGGTGCGGTGAACGCACCCTCGACAAGATGACCGTGCGCAGCCGCTTGCGCCGGCTCGCCGCGGCCGAGCGCAAGTCCGTAAGAAAAGTTGCGCGATTGCTCCGAACTGCAGGTCAGGACAAGATCGCCGAGACCCGACAGGCCCATCAGCGTTTCCGGGCGCGCATCCAGCGCACGGCCGAAACGCCCGAGTTCCGCAAAGCCCCGCGCGATCAGCGCCGCGCCTGCGCTCGCCCCGAGGCCTGCGCCTTTTGTAATCCCGCACGCAATGGCGAGCACGTTCTTCGCCGCGCCGCCGATCTCCGCGCCGCGAATGTCCGTCGAGCGATAAAGACGAAAGCTTGGCGTCGCGAGACGTCGTGTGATTTCGTGCCCGACGCGTTCTTCCCGTGCTGCGACAGTGACGGCGGTCGGCGATCCCCGCGCGACATCCGCCGCAAAACTGGGGCCGGAGAGCACGGCTGGAACAACCTGCGGCAATTCTTCTGCAAGCACATCGCTGAGAAAGCACCGGCTCTCTCGCTCGATGCCTTTGGCGCAGATCACCCAAGGCACGCCGGCTTGCGCGAACGAACGCGCCGCGCGCACAACATTGCGAAAGGCCTGCGTCGGTACCGCGGCAAGCACGAGATCGGCGTGCGCGACGCAAGCGACGTCCGACACGGCTTCGATGCTTGCCGCGAGCGGCACATCAGGCAAATGCCGCTTGTTCTCACGCTCGCGCATAATCGCGTCGGCATGCACGGGATCGCGCGCCCACAGCACCACGCGCTCGCCTTTTGTCGCCGCCACTTGGGCGAGCGCCGTTCCCCACGCGCCGGCGCCGAGCACGACAGTCGCCATCACGCCTTTCCGTGATGGATCGCTTCCGCATTCGCGTCGAGCGGCCAGCGCGGCCGGGCTGCGAATGTCAGGTCGTCCACCAGACCGAGCGCCAGGCGCTCGACGCCGGCCCAGGCGATCATCGCGCCGTTGTCGGTGCAGAGGTTGAGCGGCGGCGCGACAAGACGAATGCCAGCCTCGGCGCAGAAGCGGCCGAGGGCGCGGCGAATGCCGCCATTGGCTGCAACCCCGCCGGCGGCGACGAAGGCATTTGGGTGTCCATATGCTTCGCGAAACACGCGCAAAGCGGCGCGCGAGCGGTCGACTACAACATCGACGACCGCTGCCTGAAACGACGCACACAAATCCGCGACATCGGTGCGCGTCAGCGGCGCGATGCGCTCTGCCTCAAGCCGCACGGCGGTTTTCAATCCCGACAGCGAGAAATCCGGTTTCGGCCGCATCAGCATCGGGCGCGGCAGTTCGAAACGCTGCGGGTCGCCGCCGATTGCTTCGCGCTCGACCATCGGTCCGCCGGGATAGGGAAGGCCGAGCATTTTGGCGACCTTGTCGAAGGCCTCGCCGATCGCATCGTCGACGGTCGAGCCGAGACGCTCGTAATCGCCGACGCCCCGCACGGCCACGAGCTGCGTATGGCCGCCCGAGACAAGCAGAAGCAGGTAGGGAAAATCGACGCGATCGGTCAGGCGCGCCGTCAGCGCGTGCGCTTCAAGGTGATTGACGGCGACAAAGGGCTTGCCGGCGGCAAGCGCCAGCGCCTTGCCTGCGGTCAGCCCGACGATGACGCTGCCGATGAGGCCGGGACCCGCAGCGGCCGCGACTCCGTCGACTTCGGAAATGTCCACGCCAGCGGTATCGAGCGCGCGTTGGACCAGCCGATCGAGCACCTCGACATGCGCGCGCGCCGCGATTTCCGGGACAACGCCGCCATAGGCGGCGTGCTCGGCAATCTGGCTCATCACTTCATTCGAGAGGATTTCCCCGGCGCCGTCCGGCCCGCGCTGCACGATTGCCGCGGCGGTCTCGTCACAGGTGGTTTCGATTCCAAGGACGCGCATTGTCTCTCGATGCAGCCAGGCGGCTCGCGGCCAAATGGCACGCCAATATGCGCGCCGGAAAGCGCGCGGTCCACGTGCCCGGCCTTACCGTAGAGAGCCGGCGCGCCATTTCCACTCTTATGGAATTGCTCTAGAGACGCCGCTCGAGATCAGGCGGGGCGCAAAAGCATGGCTGAAGGACTGGTTCCGACCGGGCGAATCGTCACCGTTTTCGGCGGTTCGGGCTTCATCGGCCGGCAGGTCGTGCGCAAGCTCGCCAAGCGCGGCTGGCGCATTCGCGTTGCCACGCGGCGGCCGGATCTGGCCTTCCACCTGCAGCCCTCCGGCCGCGTCGGGCAAATCCACGCGGTTCAGGCGAACCTGCGCAATCCGGCCTCCGTTGGCCGGGCTCTCCGAGGCGCCGAGGCCGTGGTCAACCTCGTCGGCATTTTAGGCGAATCCGGCCGCCAGAATTTTGAGGCGGTGCATGCATTCGGGGCACGCGCCGTCGCGCGAGCGGCGCATGAAGCCGGCATTTCGCGGCTTGTGCACATGTCGGCACTCGGCGCCCACGCGGGTTCGACCTCGGAATATGCGCGCAGCAAAGCGCGCGGCGAGGCGGCCGTGCGCGATATCTTGCCCGACGCGATCGTCGCGCGTCCCTCGATCGTGTTCGGTCCGGAAGACGATTTCTTCAATCGCTTCGCCGCAATGGCGCGCGTTCTGCCGATCATTCCGTTGATTGGCGCCGAGACGAAATTCCAGCCGGTCTTTGTCGGCGACATCGCCGAACTGATCGCGCGTGGTGTCGACGGCAACTTGGCTCCCGGCAGCACGTGGGAGCTCGGCGGACCCGAGGTCCGCACGTTGCGCGAACTCGTGGCTTATGTCTGCGCCGTCACCCGCCGCAAGCGGCTCTTTCTATCGGTGCCGTTCGGGCCGGGTCATTACATGGCGCTAGGCATCGAAATCGTGACGACGTTGTCGCTCGGGATGTTTCCAAAAATGCTCGCGGCGACGCGCGACCAGGTCGCGTTGCTTCGCCACGACAATATCGTTTCAGCGGAGGCGATCGCGGCGGGGCGCACGCTGGAAGCCGCCGGCATCGAGCCCGAGACAATCGGGGCGATCGTGCCGACTTACCTCTATCGCTATCGCAAGACGGGCCAATATGCCGACGAGCGGCTGACCCCGACGCCGACGCTTTAAGCCGGACGCGGCAGGGCAGGCGGTGCGATGCGCTTGTGCAATCGCACCATGAATGCCGTGCCAAAGAGCGGCGTCAGCAGATTGAGAACTGGAACGGCAAGAAACGCCGCGATCAGCAAGCCCGCGATGAAAATCCTTAAGGGATGGCGGCGGCGCAGCGCCCGAACCTCTTCGAGCGTGTGATAGCGCAAAGCGGCAAGCTCGAAGAATTCGCGGCTGAGAAGGTAGGCATTCGCGACAAAGAACGCGATCGCGTTGACGCCCGGCACAAGCAGAAGCATGAGCGCGATGAAGTTCACCAGCGCCGACAAGAGCGCAAACCGCACCGCCAGCCACACCGCATAACCCGCGGGAAGCGGCCGCCCGATTCTGTCCGGCGGATAGATTTCCCGTTCGACGATTTCCGCCAGTTCATCAAGGAAGAAGCCGGCAACAAGCGACGACGCCGGCGCGAGCAGAAACGCGAGCCCGACAAAAAGGCCAATCCCCGTGGCAACCGAAAGCACCGTTGCGAGCCAGGGATACGGCACCGCAATGAAGTGCACGACGAGACGATCAAGACCGACCCAGACGAGCGCGAGCAGAAGCAGCGTCAGGCCGAGCGTCTTCAACAGCACCGCACGAAATGGCGGTGCAAAGATTTGCCGGAATGCAGCAAGAGCATCATCGAGCATCGGCGATGCTCCGCAATTATTGGGCTAGCGCGAAAAGCGTTATTTCGGCGCGAGGATCATCACCATTTGCCGGCCTTCCATCGACGGCGCGGCTTCCATCTTGGCGATCGTCGCGGTTTCATCGCGCACGCGTTCGAGCAAACGGAAGCCGATATCCTGGTGCGCCAGTTCGCGGCCGCGGAAGCGCAACGTGACTTTGACTTTGTCGCCTTCTTCGAAGAAGCGACGCACCGCCTTCATCTTCACGTCGTAGTCGTGGTCGTCGATGCCGGGGCGGAGCTTGATCTCCTTGACCTCGACGATCTTCTGCCGCTTGCGGGCTTCGGCGGCCTTCTTCTGTTCAAGAAACCGGAATTTTCCGTAATCGAGGAGTTTGCAAACCGGCGGCGTGGCATTGGGGACGATCTCGACAAGATCTAGTCCGGCTTCCTCGGCAAGGCGGAGAGCCTCTTCCGTTTCCGTCGGGCCTCGATTCTGGCCCTGTGCATCAATCAATTGCACGGTCGGAACGCGAATATCGCGGTTGGTGCGCGGACCCTCTTTCTGCGGGGCCGCAGTAGCTTTCATTGGACGGCGAATGGCATGGTCTCCATGTTGATTGCGCTATGGGTCTCACGGGGTACAGCAAAACGCTCCGCAGCTAAAGCCACGAAGCCCCCTCGGTCCCGGCGGGGAAAATCGTGGCTGCGGCTCGGGAAGTCAATGGCAAGGCCGTGCGTACCGCGCCTGACGTGGCGACTTTTCAGAGGTGTGGCTGAAAATCTGCACTTTAAGACGGTGTACCGGCCCGGATGGCCATCCGCGGTAAGCACGCCATCGTGATTCC
>JAXDNJ010000053.1:0-2752 GCA_034669505.1 Methylobacteriaceae bacterium | reverse complement strand
GAAACGCCGTTCGAGCGCCGCGTCCTTCTCGATGTGCTTCTGGTACTCGCTGAGTGTGGTGGCGCCGATCAGATTGAGTTCGCCCCGGGCAAGCGCCGGCTTGAACGTGTTGGCGATGTCGAGCCCGCCTTCGCCGCCGCCCTGGCCGGCGCCGACGATCGTGTGGATCTCATCGATGAACAGGACCATCGTGTCCTGCTGGTCGGTCATCTCTTTGAGGATCTGTTGGACGCGCTCCTCGAACTCGCCGCGATATTTCGACCCGGCCACCATCGCGTTGACCGAGAGCTCGACGAGGCGTTTGTCGCGCAGTCGTTCCGGCACCTCGCCGCCGACAATGCGTTGCGCGAGACCCTCGACGATCGCGGTCTTGCCGACGCCAGGCTCGCCGATCAGCACGGGATTGTTCTTCTTGCGCCGGGCAAGAACTTCGATCGTCGTCTCGATTTCCTTGGCGCGCCCGATCACCGGATCGAGCTTGCCTTCGCGCGCGAGCTTGGTCAGGTCGCGCGCATATTTGTCGAGGTTCGGCGTGTTCGTCGGCGTCTCGACGCGACCCTCTTCGGCGCCGCGGCCGACGACCTTGGTCACCTGCTGGCGGATCGCCTGCGGCGTCAGTCCGTAGCGCCGCAGGATATTCCCGGCGATGCCCTCGTCCTCCTCGGCGAGGCCGATGAGGAAATGCTCCGGGCCGACATAGGAATGGCCGAGCTCGCGCGACGCCGCGAAGGCACGGCCTAACGCGCTTTTCACGCGCGGCGTCACGCCGATCTCGCCGCCTTCTTTTGCTTCCTTCTCGCCGCGCGGCGCGTCCTGCTCGATCTGGCGGCGCAGTTCGTCCACGGAGACCTTGAACTGCTCAAGAATGGTGCGGACAACGTCGCTCTCCGTTAGCGCCAGCAGGAGGTGCTCGGTATCGACCTCGCGGCGTCCGAAATCGGCGGCCCGCCTCGCTGCTTGTTGCAAAAGCTCAGTTGCGTGTTCGCTCAGGCGTTCGTCGGCTTCGCCGCGACGCCGTCCGCCACCGCTTCTCACCGGAACGGAGCGGCCGCCACGATCCTCGCGCTCTTCCTCGCCGCGATCAGCACCGTTGCCAAAGAAATCGTTGCCGAAGAAATCATCGAAGAGGGAGCCGCGGCCGCCGAACAGCGATTCCATCGGCGAGCTGGAGCGCTGCTGGCGCGCAAGGCGGCGATAATCGACCTCGCAAAGATCGAGGACTTCGCTCTCGCCATCGTTCGTCGTGACGCGGGCTCGGACGGTCGCGGGACGAATCCCGCAGATGTCGCACATCTTGGCCATGCGGCTCTCCGATCGCTGGTTCGTGCAGGTATCGAGTCGCTAATGCATTCCGTCGGGTATGGGACATTCGGGGTGTCCCTAAGGGGGGTTCCTGACGCTGGAATGTTAAGGCACAGGCTAAGGTGAGCTCGGCGGAACCGATGGCACGAAAATAAAGTCACGGGATTCGCGCCCCTAGCCGGGGTTGCGGCGTTGAAAACAATCGGACATCCAAGGAGCGTCGCAACCGCGCTGCCGCCAACGTGGTCGTGGCGGCAAGCTCATGGCTGCAGGTCCATTGACGAAAACTGCGCAAGCCCGCCTGAACGAGCGTCTGCGCAAAAGCGAGGCGCGGCTGCAGGCTGCGGTCGACCTCGTCGGTTTGTCACCGTACACGTGGGACCCTGCCACAGGTGCACTCGAATGGGATGCGCGGCTGAAAGCGATGTGGGGCCTGCCGCCGGATGCGTATGTCGATCACGACATCTGGCAAAGCGCCATTCACCCGGACGATCAGCAGCGCGTCGCCGAGGCCGTCGCGCGCTGCCTCGATCCGAACACCGAGGGCACTTATGCGATCGAGTATCGGGTGCTCGGAATCGCGGATCGCGTCGAGCGTTGGATATCTACGTTCGGGCGCACCACATTCGAAGACGGAGGGCCGGTCGGATTTGTCGGCGTCGCGCTCGACATCACTGAGCGAAAGCACGGCGACGAGGCACTCCGCGAGAGTGAGGAGCGGTTCCGCCGCTTCGCGCACTATTCATCCAACGTGCTTTGGATTCTTGATCTGGAGACTATGCGACTCGAGTACGTCAGCCCGGCCTTCGAACGGGTCTGGGGCGAAGCGCCCGCATCCATTCTCCTGGATTTTGAGCGCTGGAAAGCTACTGTCCATTTCGAGGACAGGGAACGCGTGCTGCAGGGAGTGCAGCGCGTCAAGGCAGGAGCAAGCACGGTTCAGCATTATCGGATTGTGCGTGCCGACGGCGCGGTGCGCCGAATACGCGACACGATATTCCCCATCCACGACGGTCATGTGCGGCGCCTCGGAGGCATCGCACAGGACGTGACGAAAGACGGCGGCTCGACGATTTATCTTGTAGAACCTGACAATGCCTCGCGTGGCAGGCTAACCCTTATGCTTGAAGGCGCGGGCTACATGGTGAAAGTATTCAGATCGGTTAACGGCTTCCTGGAACTCGCATCCGTGCTCGCAACCGGCAGTGTCGTCGCACAAATTGGCAAGCCGGAGGCCGAAGGCCTCAGGATACCGAAAGAACTCAAGACACGCCGCATCGGCTTGCCGGTGATCATGATTGGGGACGCCGGCGGCGACGTGCGCTTCGGTGCCGAGGTGATCAAGGCGGGGGCCGCCGATTTTCTGCCCGTACCTTATACCAACGAGCAACTTCTGAACTCGATTGCCTCAGTTCGCAGCGATATCGTCGTCGGCGAGGAAGAGGATCGC
>JAXDNJ010000052.1:0-52286 GCA_034669505.1 Methylobacteriaceae bacterium | reverse complement strand
CGAGCTCGCAGCGCTTGGCGGCCAGGTCTGGATGAGCGGCGCCGACGACGCCGCCTTCGCCGAGCTCACCCACCGCGCGCAGATTTTGCGGGTCACGCCGGGGCGTATCACGGCGGCAAATTAGCGCCGATCCGGCTCTCAAAAACCGGCCTCATCGACCCTATATCAAATGCATGATTTGCGGGCGCTTTTCATGGCCGGAAAACCCCCGCAAAACCGCTCCCTTCGGGGTGCAATCCGCTTCTCTTTTCGAGTAGGATAAAGCCTCGCGAATCTTGGCCGCGGAAGCACCCTTTTCCAAGATCAAACAGAGAGACATGGCCGAACCCGCGCGCATCCTTCCCGTCGACACTTCATCCGAAAGCTACGGCGCCGAGCAGATCAAGGTGCTGCGCGGCCTCGACGCCGTGCGCAAGCGTCCCGGCATGTATATCGGCGACACCGATGACGGCTCCGGCCTGCATCACATGGTCTACGAGGTCGTCGACAACGCGATCGACGAGACGCTCGCCGGCCACGCGACGCTCATTCAAGTCACCCTAAATCCTGACGGCTCCGTCTCCGTCTCCGACAACGGCCGCGGCATCCCGACCGACATCCATGCGGAAGAAGGCGTGTCGGCCGCCGAAGTCATCATGACGCAGCTCCATGCCGGCGGGAAATTCGACCAGAATTCGTACAAAGTGTCCGGCGGGTTGCACGGCGTCGGCGTCTCCGTCGTCAACGCGCTGTCGTCGTGGCTTAAGCTGCGCATCTGGCGCGACGCGAAAGAGCACCTCATCGAATTCGCGCATGGCGACGCGGTGTCGCCGCTGCTCGTCACCGGCGAGGCGCCGATGGACGGCGAGCGGCCGAAGCGCGGCACCGAAGTCACCTTCAATCCGAGCCCTCAGACCTTCACGATGGTCGAGTTCGATGCGAAGACCATCGAGCATCGTCTGCGCGAGCTGGCGTTTCTGAATTCCGGCGTGCGCATCATCTTCACCGACGCGCGCCATGCCGAGGTGAAGCGCGACGAGCTGCATTACGAAGGCGGCGTCGAAGCCTTCGTGCGCTATCTCGACCGCACCAAGCAGCCGCTGATCGGAACGCCGATCGTCGTGCGCGGCGATCGCGACGGCATCAATGTCGAAGTCGCTTTGTGGTGGAACGATTCCTACCACGAGAACGTGCTCGCCTTTACCAACAACATCCCGCAGCGCGACGGCGGCACGCATCTCGCCGGCTTCCGCGCCGCGCTGACGCGGCAGATCACCGGTTATGCCGACCGCTCCGGCCTGTCGAAGAAAGAGAAGGTCGATCTTACCGGCGACGATTGCCGCGAGGGCCTGACCTGCGTGCTCTCGGTGAAAGTGCCCGACCCGAAATTCTCGTCGCAGACGAAGGACAAGCTCGTCTCTTCCGAAGTACGCCCGGTCGTCGAGGGCGTGCTCAACGAACTCTTGGGCCAATGGCTCGAGGAGCATGCGGCCGACGCCAAGCGCGTCGTCGGCAAGGTCGTGGAAGCCGCGGCGGCGCGCGAAGCGGCGCGCAAGGCGCGCGAGCTGACACGGCGCAAGGGCGCGCTCGATGTCGCCAACCTTCCCGGCAAGCTCGCCGATTGCCAGGAGCGCGATCCCGCGAAATCCGAGCTCTTCCTGGTCGAAGGCGATTCCGCAGGGGGTTCGGCGAAGCAGGGACGCGCGCGCGAATATCAGGCCGTGCTCCCCTTGCGCGGCAAGATTCTGAACGTCGAGCGCGCGCGTTTCGACAAGATGCTGGGTAGCCAAGAGATCGGCACGCTGATCACCGCGCTCGGCACCGGCATCGGACATGACGATTTCAACGTCGGCAAGCTGCGCTACCACAAGATCATCATCATGACGGACGCCGATGTCGACGGCTCGCATATCCGCACGCTCTTGCTGACATTCTTCTTTCGGCAGATGCGGCAATTGATCGAGGGGGGCCACATCTACATCGCGCAGCCGCCGCTCTACAAAGTGACGCGCGGCAAGTCCGAGCAATATCTGAAGGACGAGCGCGCGCGCGAAGATTACATGATCGCCAACGGCATCGACGGCGCCGTGCTGCGCATGAGCACCGGCGAGGAGCGCGCCGGCGCCGACCTGCGCGCGCTGGTCGAAGAGGCGCGTGTCATCCGCCACATCCTGACGCAATTGCATTCGCGCTACGACCGCCGCGTCGTCGAGCAGGCGGCGATTGCCGGCGCGCTGAAACCGCTCGGCACGCTGCCGCAGGAAGAAGCGCAGTGGCGCGCCAATGACGTTGCCGAGCGGCTCGATGCGCTCGCCGACGACATGGAGCGCGGCTGGGAAGGCCGGCTGGAGGCTGACGGTTACGTCTTCACTAGGGAATTGCGCGGCGTGCGGCAGGCGGCCGTGCTCGACACGGCGCTCTTAGCCTCGGCCGAGGCGCGCAAGCTCGACGAGCATGCCGCGGCGCTGAACGCCGTCTATGCGAAGCCCGCGATGCTTCTGCGCAAAGGGGAAGAGGTGCAGGTCGCCGGCCCCGGCGCGCTGCTCGACGCCGTCATGTCGATCGGCGCCAAGGGCGTGACGCAGCAGCGCTACAAGGGTTTGGGCGAGATGAATCCCGAGCAGCTCTGGGAGACGACGCTCGACCGCAACGCCCGCTCGCTGTTGCAGGTGAAGATCAAGGAAGTCGACGAGGCCGACGACATTTTCGTGAAGCTGATGGGCGACGTCGTCGAGCCCAGGCGCGAGTTCATCCAGGAGAACGCGCTGAGCGTCGCGAATTTGGATGTGTGAGGGGGGGCGACTAAGCTAAGCGCGTCATCGAGGCGGCCGGCTTAACCGATGATCGCGAGACCTCCCCGACAGCCGGCCTCATTCCAGATAGAGAAGCTCCATGGTTACGCGCTCACGTTATGACGAGCTCCACGATAAGTTCGGGAAAATCCTCACAACTAAGGCCGGCACTCGATACGAGCGCTTGGCGGCAATGGTCTTCAAAGCATTAGAAGAACGAAATGTCGTGATTCATGACGTTTCGCTCGTAGGTGATTCGGACGTCGCTCATCAAATCGATGTTGAAATTGTCGTGAATGGCACGAAGCGAAGAGTTGTCATAGAATGTAAGGATTTTGATGTTTCTGGAGATAAGGTAGGTCTCGACATCGTTAGGAGCTTCTGGGCAGTCGCAGAAGATACCAAGGCTGACGAGGCGATCATAATCAGTTGTAACGGATTCACGCAGGACGCCGCAAAGTTTGCTAAAGCGAAAGGTATAAAGGTAGTAATTCTCAGAGCCTTTGAGGACAAGGACTGGGAGGGCCGCATCAAAACGATCGTCCTAAACATTATCGCTCTTATGCCAGCAAACCCTCAGATGAACATTGCTGTCCCAAATGAACAAGAGAAGCTACGATTTTTTAAGGCGATGCAGAAACTACACAGTCCCGGGGGAATTCATCTCTCCGACGCTGTTTACATGATTAGAGGCACAGAACGCGTGCATTTCAACCGATTTATGAGTGCGGAAATGAGCAAAGCGATTCCTCTTACCGAGAACCGCGACAAACTCACCATCAAAGTCCCCAGCAATGGTTGGGAAATCGCTATTTCGGGAGAGGCGCCTATAAGTTTTGACTATGCAGAGATCACTTATGACATCACTCGGATCGAGCAGGAAAGTGTTGTAACATCCCGACGCGTGGCCGAACTCATCCTGTCCGGATTCGGGGACGCCGATGTGATCGTTTTCGGCGACCAATTAGAAACGCGCAAGATCGATCCTGATACCGGAGAGGTGTCTTGAACTACGATGGCGCACCGCGTCTCGGGAAGGCATGCACGGTTACCTGCCTAGTTTAAAGAGACCCGATTTCTCCTAAGAGCGTGTAAGTTTGTAGCACGAGGGCTTGAGCTTCGCTCGGAGCCACGTCAGCGTGAACGCCCGAAGAGACTCGATCATAGAGATCAAACAATCCCCGTTTGAGGCGATGCGCCCTGCTTTTTGAAACTTGCTTTTCGGCGATGTAGCCGAGAATTCGGTTCTTTGGTTTGCCTGGGCCGCAATCTAGCATCTCACCATTGACGATGACGCCGGCTTCTTGAGGTGGAAAGACGGAGTCTGCGAACGCATCTATAATTCTTCGGCAGCTTGTCAACGCATGGCTAATCGCCTCGGATGATCCGGCCTCTAGACGTTCGAAAACATCAGGCAACTTCGCAAATGCGGTCTCAGAGAGTTGGACGAGCTTCTTGTCCACTTCCGCTTGGTATATCGAGAAGATGTCATGGCTGGTTCGCGAAAATAGGCGCTCGTTCAGGACCATCGTTGCAAGGTGGTAGACGGTAGCTCTGACTGCACCGATAATTTTCTTGTTCAAAAGGATGGAATTGCTCAACCTCATAATGTTGTCCATTCGGCCCTGATGATGCAGGGCTGCGTATTGGCCTGACGGCTGAAAGGATTTATGGGCATCTATCTGTGTTTCCCAAAGAGCGCAATTTTCTTCTAGGCCGCTGCAGGACATTGCGGTGAACTGTTCGGCTCGGCCGTCCCAGCGATGCACCATCACTAGGAAGTGCTTGGTCGTGATGGAAGCTTCAGAATCATAGCCGAGCGCTTCGCCACTCAAAAACAACAGCCATGCCTTGGCGTCCACCAGAGTTCCGATGCGCCGAGCCTTGTTCACGAGCGTTGAAGTGCGCACGGTTGAGTCTTCTGTCTCCCTAGACAGTTCATTGCACAGCCGAATTACTTCTGCATCTTTCAAGGCGGCACCTAAACCAAGACATAGATGTTATAGTTGAGTCGGAAGAAGCGTGCAGAGGATTTTCGCAGCCGGCGGATGCCACTCCTCTTTGTGGCGGGGGGCCAAGGAGTGGGTAGAGCGCTGAGCGTTAAGCCCTCCCCAGAAGGGAGAGGGTGGGCTAATGATCGGCATCGCTTGAATCCCGAAAGCGCATTCCGCTTCGCTGCATGCCCGCAGGGAGGTGCCAGGTGAGGCGGCAATTATGACCCGCGACCCTTCTGCCCGGGCGCGGGGAGAAGGTGGCCGAAGACCGGATGAGGGGCAGCGCCAAAGCCGTCATGCGAGCGAAGCGACGCAATCCAGGAGCAAATGCTTCGATCACTGCAGCACTTGCCTCTGGATTGCTTCGTCGGGATCACCTGACGCCGCTCGAACGCCGCATGTGGCCGGGCATAGAGCACCTCGAGCTGCTGCCCGCCAAGATCATGCCGTGGGACCGCTGCGCGCCGGCAACAAGTTCATCGATCGCGTCTACGAGCTGACCGCCAGGCGGCCCGACGCGGACCCCATAAGCGAATGAGCGCGGCACCGGATTGAATCGGCGCCGCGCTCGGGGACGCTCAACGAGCGCCGGTCAGATCAGCGATGACGCGGGCATCGGTAAAGATGCGGCGGCTTCTGCAGGTTCGCTTTCGGCGCGCGTTTCTCAGGCGCACTCGCTGGCGGCTGATTGATCACGATGGTCTGTGTGACCATCGTGCGACAATCGCCGATGCACACCGGCCCGACGTCGGGACGCTGTGCGTTGAGAGGGAGGGGCGCCAAGAGGGTAGTCAACCAAAATACGAACGTTCTCAAAATCGAAATAAGTATCACCTTGTCTCCTATGTGGCGGAGAGCTCGGGCCGGATTGCAGCAGGCCGGAAATTGACCCGCTCAGTCACACCATCGCGTCGAACTCTCCTTAGTTGGCCGGGCCGAGGTTTGGTCTGGCCCGTCGAGCATAATGCCGGATGGCGCTTCCGGTTGCCAATATCTTTCGATGCCGGCGGGCGATGCCTGACGATCCCGCCTTTCGCGAGTGGATCGAGCGGGCACATTGGCGCCGGGTGCCCGGCATAAAAAAATTAGGATCGGTTGCCCGGCGCGCGTGTCCTTCTGATGTTTGAAATCGCGTGAGCCTCGCGCGGCAAGGATGACGCGCGCCGTCATTGCGAGCGCAGCGAAGCAGTCCAGGAGCAAACGCTCAGATGATTGCAGCACTTGCCTCTGGATTGGTTCGTCGCTTCGCTCCTCGCAATGACAGCAGGTGAGGCGCCAACGGTGACGCGCGACCCATCTCCCCTTCTGGGAGAAGAGGCGCTCGCGATCAGCATTGGCTTGAATCACGGACGCCCACCGCTCCCCTCCCCCTTGTGGGAGGGGTAAGGGGTGGGGGTAGATGCGCTGCCCCGACCTACCCCCACCCGGTCGCTTCGCGACCACCCTCCCGCGGGGGGAGAGGGTGGGCTAATGATCGGCGTTCGCGCCCTCTCGCACCCCTCCCCCGGACCCACCCCATGAACGCCCCGCAACCCGTGCCGGCCTTCAACCCGCTCGACCCCGCCTTCATCCGCGACCCCTATCCGACCTACCGGATGTTGCGCGAGACGAGCCCGATCTGGCGCTCGCCGCTCGGGCCTTATGTGCTGACGCGCTATCGCGATATCGATGGGGTCACGCGCGACCGCCGCTTCCTCCACGATAAGGGCTGAAGCAGAAGGCTCCGCCTCACCCGCCGCGACTTCGTCGCGGCACCCTCTCCCGCGAGGCGCGAAGGGGAGCCAACGATCCGCGTCGGCGCAAGGACGCACCCACATTCCCGGACGCGCGAAGCGCGATCCGCCGGGACCGAGAGCAAACGCATCGGTCCTGGAAAAGAATCCTTGACGTTATGGGATTTACATCCTAGAGCACAAGATCGCGCGGTACAGGAGAGTGCTGTGGTGGCGGATATTGCGTTCGAGGTCAGGCTCCTTCGGCTGCGATCAAGACTTGCAGCCGACGAGGTGCTCAGACGTTTGGAAATTCTCAGGAAAACCTTCGATCCCAATCAGCCACGCTTGCCGGCTGGACAGCCGGGCGGTGGCCAGTGGGCGCCCGGTGCAGCAGACCCAAATAACGGATCGAACGACAACGACGGTTCTGAACAGGAGACCGGAGACGTTCGGATCGCGATGCCAATCTCTCCCGAAAGAGAAAGGGAATGCGAATTGCAGTTCGATCGAGATATTTTCCACTGCAATATGGTGGGTCTCAGATCTTGTTACGCTCAGGCCTACGTTCGCTTGGCAGCTTGTCTTGTGGGCCATCCGATACCACCGCTAAACTATTGAGGTATCCATGATGATCGCACATAGACTATTGCATTGGCGAAGCGGCGACAAGCAAGCCGATATTGCTGTGCGCATATTTATGCCGATTCAAATGGATTCAGCTTGGACGTGCCGGTTCGAAATCGATTGGCCGGATAGAATGCGCAGTATGTCTGCGGGCGGCGGAGACTCCCTGCAGGCTCTCCTCGGCGCTCTGCAAATGATTGGCAGCAATATCGTAGCCAGCACCTACTACGCATCCGGTGAGATAACTCTCGACGGTTCCTATGTCGGCTGCGGATTCCCGGTGCCTCCGAATATCCGCGATCTTCTGCGCGGCGACGATGCGAAGTTTGTCTGAAGGCACGCATCAAGAATAACGCGCGGCCCTTCTCCCCTTGCGGGAGAAGGGTCGCCAGCGACCGCCGTTGGCGCGGTCTTTAGTTCACCCGCTCCATCGCAAGCGCGATGCCCTGGCCGACGCCGATGCACATGGTGGCCAGCGCGCGTTTGCCGCCGCGCTCGTTCATCTCGATCGCGGCCGACAGCGCGAGCCGCGCGCCGGACATCCCCAAGGGATGACCGATGGCGATCGCGCCGCCATTCGGATTGACGTGTTCGGCATCGTCGGGAAGCCCAAGCGCGCGCATGCATGCCAAGGCCTGCGCGGCGAAAGCCTCGTTCAACTCGATCACGTCGAAATCTGCGATCTTCAGACCGAGCCGCTGCATGAGGCGCTGCGTCGCCGGCACCGGGCCGTAGCCCATGATGCGCGGCGCGATTCCGGCGGTCGCCAGAGCGCTGATCCTCGCGATCGGCGTCAGGCCGTATTTCTCCACCGCCTCGTGCGACGCCACGATGAGCGCCGCGGCGCCGTCATTGACGCCGGACGCGTTGCCCGCGGTCACCGAGCCGCCTTTGCGGAACGGCGCGGATAAAGCCGCGAGTTTGTCGAGCGAGGTCTCGCGCGGATGCTCGTCGCGATCGACAATTGTCACCTTGCCCTTGCGGTCCCTGATCTCGACGGCCACGATTTCCTTCGCCAGCCGGCCGTTCTTCTGCGCCGCGGCGGCGCGGGTCTGGCTGCGCAACGCGAAGGCGTCCTGGTCGGCGCGCGCGACCTGGAATTCCTCCGCGACGTTCTCCGCCGTCTCCGGCATGGAATCGATGCCGTATTGCGCCTTCATCAAGGGATTGACGAAGCGCCAGCCGATCGTCGTGTCGTAAATCTCGGCGTTGCGCGAGAACGCTTCCGTCGCCTTGCCCTGCACGAAGGGCGCGCGCGACATCGACTCGACGCCGCCCGCAAGCACGACATCGGCCTCGCCCGCCTTGATCGCGCGCGCCGCAAGGCCGACCGCATCGAGGCCGGAGCCGCAGAGCCGGTTCACCGTGCTCGCCGGCACGCTGTCGGGCAGGCCTGCGAGCAGCAGCGCCATGCGCGCGACGTTGCGATTGTCCTCGCCCGCCTGGTTGGCGCAGCCGGCATAGACCTCGTCGATTTTGTCCGCCGGAAGGCCGGGCGCCTTGGCGAGCGCAGCCTTCATCGCGTGGGCGAGGAGGTCGTCGGGGCGCACGGCGGCGAGCGAGCCGCCGTAGCGGCCGACCGGCGTGCGTGCCCCCTCGCAGATGAACGCCTCGCGCATGTGTCGCTCCCTCAATCGCAAAAATGTACCTAGACCCCGCCCCCGACGCTGTCGATATGGCAAGGTCGTTCGCCGCAAAGGAGCGCCTCAATGAATCTCTTCTCCCTCACCGATCGCGTCGCGCTCATTACCGGCGGCAATGGCGGCATCGGCCTCGGCATGGCGGAAGGATTTGCGCGGGCGGGTGCGCGCGTCGTGCTGTCGGGCCGCGATGCGAAGAAAGCGGAGAGCGCGCTCGCTTCGCTGCGGACGCACGGCAGTGAGGCGCATTTCATCGAGGCCGACGTCACCGATGAAAACGCCTGCCGCGCGCTTGTGGCGTCTGCGGTCGAAAAATTCGGCCGCCTCGACATTCTCGTCAACAATGCTGGCATGTCGATCCGCAAGCGGCCGGAAGATCTGACCGCGCGCGAATGGCATACCGTCATCGACACGAACCTGTCGGCCGCGCTCTTCTGCGCGCAGGCGGCCTACCCCGAAATGAAGCGGCAGGGCGGCGGCAAGATCATCAACATCGGCTCGATGATGACGCTGTTTGCCGCGCCCTATGCCGCGGCCTATGGCGCCTCGAAGGGCGGCATCGTGCAACTCTCCCGCTCGCTGGCCACCGCCTGGGCCGTGGACAACATCCAGGTCAACGCCATCCTGCCCGGCTGGATCGACACGAATCTCACCCGCACCGCCCGTGAGCAGGTGGAGGGCCTGCACGAGCGGGTGCTGGCACGGACGCCCGCGGCGCGCTGGGGCGAACCCGGCGATTTCGCCGGAATCGCGGTGTTCCTGGCAAGCGCGGGGTCCGATTTCGTCACCGGCGCGGCAATCCCGGTCGATGGCGGCTATTCCATCGCCGCCTGACTGCGGCTTTCCCGCAACACCTCCCGGCTTTCGCCCTCCACCTCCGCCTCCCCTCCTCCGGCGCCTCTTTCGGGCCGCAAACGGCCTGGAAACAGCTGAGCCATAAGAGGGACCTCTGGATGCTCGTTCGCTTGGTTTGTGCTGCTGCTCTTTCGTGCGCCTGTTCGGCCGCCGCGCTCGCCGCCGACCCGCCGGCGAGGACCAGGTATAACGAACTCGTCGCCGAGCATGCCAAGGAGCACGGCCTCCCCGAGACGCTCGTCCACCGCGTCATCATGCGCGAGAGCCGCTACAATGCGAGCGTCGTGCACCGCGCCTATTGGGGCCTGATGCAGATCACCTACGCCACGGCCAAGAGCATGGGCTACAAGGGCAAGCCCGTCGGCCTGCTCGATCCCGACGTCAACCTCACCTACGCCGTTCCCTATCTCGCGAACGCCTACATGATCGCCGATGGCGACGAGAACCGTGCCGTGCGGCTCTATGCCAGCGGCTATTACGCCTCCGCGAAGAAGGCGCGCCTGCTTGCCAAACTGAGGACCGCGGCCTCGGAGCCCCTGAAGGTCCAGCCGACGGTGGCAGCGCCAGCTCCGCAACCGAGCCTCTTTGCCATGATGTTCGGCGCCTCGCCTACGGTCTCGGCCGACCAATTCGCGGCGACCGCAGAGGTATCGGCAATGGCCGACGAGAGCGCCGAGGATGCCGCGTCCGGACTCGCAGATGTGCCACTGCCGCCGCGCCGGCCGCACCACCTCGGCCGCACGGTCACCGCCAATCGCTGAGCGGCGGAAGCGTCCGGGAGCCGGACTCAGCCCCGATTTCTTCCGGCGCAACGCGCTCGATGTTGCGAGCGATCTCATCGGCGTCGGGTTGTTTGTCGAGGGAATCGGCGGTCGCATCGTCGAGACCGAGGCCTACGATCATACCGAGCCGGCGTCGCACAGTTTCACCGGCCGCACCGAACGCAACGCCGCGATGTTCGGTCCGGTCGGGCATGCTTATGTCTACCGCTCCTACGGCATTCACTGGTGCCTGAATTTCGTCTGCGGAAGGACGAGCGGCAACGCCGTTCTCATCCGCGCGATCGAGCCGACGCGCGGCATCAAGGTGATGGGCAAGCGCCGCGGGCTCGAGGATGTGCGCCTTCTCTGCGCCGGGCCTGGGCGCCTCTGTCAGGCGCTTGCGATCACCCGCAAGCACGATGGGCTCGCGCTCGACACCCCGCCCTTTGCGCTCGAACGGCGCGGCGCGCCGGTGGAAATCGCGACGGGACTGCGCATCGGGATCACGCGCGCCGCAGATCTGCCCTGGCGTTTCGTCGAGGTTGGGTCGCCCTTCGTCAGCCGGAAAATTCCGAAGGAAGCGAAAACGCGCTAGAGGACGGGCGTAGATCGGGGCGCAGCATTCATGTGGAAGATTGGCGACATTGAAATCACGCCGGTGATCGAGCTTGAGATCGCCGGGGGCACAAGATTCATCCTGCCGCAAGCAACGCGCGAAGAGGTTCTGAAAATCGATTGGCTGCAGCCGCATTTTGCCGACCCTGAAGGCCGGCTCAAAATGGCCGTACAATCTTTCCTCGTGAAGACGCCGAAGCAGCGCATCATCGTCGACACCGGTCTTGGCAACGATAAACAAGGCCGCGCCATTCCCGGGTGGAATGAGCTGCATACGTCTTTTCTTGGAGATATCGCGGCACGGGGCTTCGCGCCCGACTCAATCGACACCGTCATCTCAACGCACCTGCACGTCGATCATGTCGGTTGGAACACGCGCCTGATCGATGGCCACTGGGCGCCGACATTTCCGAATGCGCGGTATATCTGGAGCCGCAACGAATATGAGTACTGGCACTCGCAGCGGGAAGACCCCCATGTCGCGCCGCTTTATGCCGATTCGATCAAGCCGATCGTCGATGCCGGCCTCGTCGATTTCGTCGACAGCGATCACCGCTTCAGCACGGAAATCCATTTCGTTCCGACCGTGGGGCACAGTCCCGCGCATATGAGCATCGCGATCGAGAGCGGCGGCCAGTCCGCGATCCTGCTCGGCGACGTCTTCCATCATCCCTGCCAGATCGCGCATGTCGATTGGGCGACGCCGATCGACATTGATCGGCGTCAGTCGACCGAAACGCGTCGCGCCATGTGCGAGCGGCTCGCCGGCACAAAAACGCTCGCCATCGGCGGGCATTTCACCGGACCGGGCGCAGGCTATATCGTGCGCGACGGCGATGTGTTCCGGCTCGATCCGGCAGCTTAAGCAGCGAGAGGACTTTTATACATGCAGCGTTCGATCCAAGGTGAAGTCGCGTGGGTGACAGGCGGCGGCTCGGGCATCGGCCAGGCCGGTGCGGTGCGGCTCGCCGCGGCGGGCGCAAAAATCGTGCTGACCGGGCGCCGCCGCGAAGCGCTCGATGAGACCGCCGCGACGATCCGCGACAAGGGCGGCGAGGCGGTCGTCGCGCCGGCAGACATGGGCAAGCGCGACGAGGTCGAGGCTGTCGCCAAGCGCATCGCCGAGGAATGCGGACGCTGCGATATTCTCGTCAACAGCGCCGGCATCAATGTGCGTAATCGCAAGTGGGCAGACGTAGACGCTCCGGCGTTCGACAGCGTGATCGATGCCAATCTCTCGGGACCGTTCTATGCCACCGCGGCGGTGCTGCCGATGATGCGCAAGCAGAAGAGCGGATTAATTATCCAGATTTCGTCATGGGCGGGCGTTTATGTCTCGCCGCTGACCGGGCCAGCTTATTCGGTCTCGAAGCACGGGCTCGTCGCGCTCAGCGAAAGCCTCAATCAAGAAGAATGCGTCAATGGCATCCGCTCCTGCTGCATCTGCCCGGGGGAAGTCGCGACGCCGATTCTCGAGAAGCGGCCGGTGCCGGTATCGGATGCCGATAAGGCCAGGATGCTGCAGGCCGACGATCTCGGCGAGACGATTCTTTTTGTGGCGCGCATGCCGGCGCATGTGTGCCTGAACGAGATTTTGATTAGCCCGACCTGGAACAGGAGCTACGCGGAGGGCGTCAAGCTGTAGCGCTCGTCATTTCTCGCGCTTCACCACGCGCGACCTGTAGAGCAAGTACAGCCCCGACGCGATGACGATGCCGGCGCCGGCAAGCGTCCACACATCAGGCAAATCGCCGAACACGAGATATCCGAACGCAATCATCCAGACGATCTGCGTGTAAGCGAACGGCGCGAGCAGCGCGGCCGGCGCGCGTGCATGCGCGAGGATCAGGAACCAATGGCCGAGCCCACCGAAACCGCCGATCAACGTCAGGAAGAGCCAAACTTTCCAGTCCGGCGGCGTCACCCAGAAGAACGGCAGCGCCGGCGTCAGGATGATCGCGCCCGAGACCGCGGAGAAGAACGTCGTTGTGCGGGAAGAATCTGTCGCGGCGAGGACGCGCGTCAGTATGCTGTAGAAGCAATTGCAAACCACGCAACCGAAGCTGAGTAGCATCGCCGGATGAATGCCGGAGAGGCTCGGGCGCGTCACAACGATCACGCCGATGAACCCGACGACGATTGCCGCAAGCCGGCGCGGCCCGACCCACTCGCCCAAAATGGGTCCGGCGAACAGTGCGATCAGCAATGGCCCGGCGAACGCGATCGACACGGTCTGTGCGAGCTGCAGCCAGCCAAAGCAAAGAAGTTGAGCACGGTAGCGCCGAAGAGCAGCGCGCGAATGAGCTGCAGGCCGGGCCGCGAGGTCGACAACATGCGCGGCGTCGTCGCCGGATTGATGAAGAGGAGAACGAAAAAGGTTGCGCCCAAATAGCGGGCCCAGACGACTTCCCAGATCGGCACGTAATGGGAGAGCCACTTGCCGCTGGTGTCGAGACAGGCAAAGCAGAAGAGCGCGGCAAACATGAGCGCGATGGCAACCGAGCGCACGCGCAACTCTTCCGCGCTCGCCGCGTCCATGGACGCGACCAGCTCGATTTTGGCGGGCTCGGCCGCACCCCCGGCGTCAGCGCGCTTGATGTTCTTTTGTGGCATCACGGCTCTGGCTCGCGGGAACGGGCACTATCATGCCAGTGCCGCCGCGCAAGCCGCGACACGAGCGCGAGCACTCCAGAGACAGACACGCCGCGCTTGCTGCCACTCGCTGCGCCGCCTAGGCTTAAGTCCATGCTGACGAGCCGCCATTGGAGTGAACTGACCAGCGCCGACCTCCGCGCCGCCGATATGGCGAGCGTGATCGCCGTGCTGCCCCTCGCCGCGATCGAGCAGCATGGGCCGCATCTGCCGCTCGGCACGGACGCCTTCATCATGGAGGCCTATCTCGAGCGCGTACTGCAACGCCTCCCGGCCGACCTGCCTGTCGTTTTCCTGCCGGTGCAGGCGATCGGGACCTCACAAGAGCATTCCGCGTTCGCGGGCACGCTGTCGCTCACCGATCAAGCCGCGCTCGGCGCATGGGCGGCACTCGCCGAGAGCGTCGCGCGCACCGGCTGCCGCAAGCTCGTGCTTCTCAACTCGCACGGCGGCAATTCCGCGCTTCTCGAGCGCCTCGCGCTCGATCTGCGCGTCCGGCTGAAAATGCTCGCTGTTACCGCGTCCTGGTCACGCTTTGCTTATCCGGACGGGCTGTTTTCGGCGGAAGAGCTCGCCCACGGCATCCACGCTGGGGAGGTGGAGACGTCGCTGATGCTCGCCTTCCGGCCGAACCTCGTGCGCATGGACGAAGCGGAGAACTTTGTGCCGGCGAGCCGCGATTTCGAGCGCGATTTCGCTTGGCTGCGGGCGAGCCGGCCAGCCGGGTTCGGCTGGATGGCGCAGGACCTTTCGTCCTCGGGCGCGGCCGGCAATGCCGCCGCCGCAACGGTAGAGAAAGGCGAGGCCGCGGCCGATTACGGCGCGACGGCGTTCATCGAGCTTCTGCAGGATGTCGAGGCGTTCGATCTGGCGCGGCTCGATGACGGGGCGGGTTGAACTGCTTTCCGGCAGATCACGCGACTTTAGGGGCCAAGCGCTGCACTTTGATTTCGGCCTCACGCGAACGAACCTGCGCGAGATCATACGAAGTCTGCATTCGCAACCAGCTATCGGCGGTACTGCCGATCGCCTTCTCAAGCCGAACAGCCATTTCCGGCGTAATTGAGCTCCAGCCGTTGATGACCGCCTCGAGTTGCTCTCCGGAGACACCTAGTCCGTGCGCAGCTTCGCTTATTGAAAGCCCGAGAGCTTCGATGTCATCGCGAACTCCAGCTCCAGGATGGGGGGGATTTTTCATCGGCATGGTACATCTCTAGTGATAGTCGAGGAGATCGACGTCAAGAGCATGCCCTTTTGCGAAGCGAAAGATGATCCGCCAGTTCGCTCGCACTGTGACAGCCCAGAAACCCTGCAAGTCACCCTTTAGGGCATGAAGCCGGAAACTCGGCCGGTTCATCTCCTCAGCCGCTTCCGCCGCATCAAGCGCAGCCAAGATCGTTCGGATGCGCTCTACCATGTCCGGCCTCAATAGCCGACGGTCGTATAAACGTCGCAAGCCCTTGTGCTGAAAGCCTACGATCATCCTCATAAAACTTGATCGGTGCCGCGCCTGATCCATTCGCAGGATTTATGATTCGCCTCTACCTCACTGCGCCGCACGTTTCCTCAGCACCATGTCGCCGCGGAACAGAAACTTCTGCGCGCGCTTTCCGGTATCGACCTCGGTCGTGAAGATGTTGCCATGGGAATCGATCGCAAGATTGTGCACCCAGTGGAATTCGCCGGCCTGGCGCCCATTGCGGCCGAAGGCGCCGACGATCTCGCCCGTGTCGCGGTTGAGCGTACGCACTTCGTTGTTGGCGCCGTCGGCATTGATCAGCCAGGTCTCTTTCTCGTCCGGGAAGAGTTCGAGGTCCCACACCGAACCGTTGGCCCGCGTGTTCTTCTCGACGACGAGCTCCTTCACGAAGCTTCCATCCTTGCGGAACACCTGGATGCGATCGTTGACGCGATCACAGACATAGACGAGCCCATCGCGCGCGAGCTTCACGCAATGGACGGGATTGCCGAATTGCGGTGAGGCCGGAGCGGAGGGATCATAGGCCGCCATCTGATTGTCGGTCGGCGGCTTGCCGTAGGCGCCCCACATCCGCTTGAACGCACCAGTCTCGGAATCGAACACGATGACGCGGTGATTATAATAGCCGTCGGCGACGTAGATTTCGTGCGCCGCCTCGTCGACCATCATGTTGGCCGGCCGGCCGAGGCGCGACGTATCGCTCGAATTCGTCTGCGGGCCGGGATGGCCGATCTGCAGGACAAATTTGCCCTCCTTGGTGAACTTCAGGAGCTGGCCGTCCTGCTCGCCATTGGCGGCAAGCCAGACAAAACCCTTCGCATCGATATGGATGCCGTGCTCGTTCTGCGGCCAGTCATATCCTTGGCCGGGCCCGCCCCACGAGCGCAGCAGCGTGCCGTCCTGGGCGAATTCCAGCACCGGGGGAGCCGGCACGCAGCACTTGCTGGTCGGCGGATTAAGCGCGGCTGCCTTTTCGTCCGCTGTCAGTGTCCTCGGCCGTTGGACGACCCAAATGTGGTCTTCGGCGTCCACGGCGACGCCTGCCGCCTGCCCCATGATCCAATTGTTCGGCAGCGCTTTTGGCCAAGCCGCGTCGACCTCGAAGCGCGGCGTCTGCGCCACCGCAACCGACGAGCTGAAAGCGACCGAGGCGACGAGCGTCGCCAGTCCGGTGATACGGCGCATTTTTTCCTCCCGATCTTCTTTGAGGCGATGCTAACCGCCTGCCCGCTTAGGTCAACGGCAGACCTGGATCGGGCAAATTGACCCTTCGGCGTCCGGTGCTTATCTGAACCCGTTCTTCGCAAGAGCAGCTTATGGCCATTCGCCCGATTATCAGCCTTCCCGATCCCCGGCTTCGGCAGAAATCCGAGCCGGTCGGGCGCGTCGACGAGGACGTGCGGCGGCTGATGGATGACATGCTCGAGACGATGTACGACGCGCCGGGCGTGGGTCTGGCGGCGATCCAAGTGGGCGTCCCGAAGCGCGTGGTCGTCATCGACACGGCCAAAAACGAGGAAGAGCCCCGGCCCCTGTTCCTGGCGAATCCGGAGATCGTCTGGGCGTCGGAGGACACACGGGTCTACCAAGAAGGTTGCCTGTCGATTCCCGACTTCATGGAGGACGTTGAGCGGCCGGAGCGGGTCCGGGCGCGCTTTCTTAACCGCGAGGGCGAATCCCAGGAGATCGAAGCCGATGGTCTTCTTGCGACCGCGCTCCAGCACGAGATCGATCATCTCAATGGCGTTCTGTTCATCGACTACCTGTCGCGTCTGAAGCGCGAGCGGATCACCAAGAAGTTCGCCAAGCAGGCGAAACGCGATAACGAGGAGCGCGAGCCGCGCCCGCGTCAAACCGGAAGCTGATGCGCGTCGTCTTCATGGGGACGCCGCAATTTGCGGTCCCCGCGCTGACCGCGATACGCGGTCACGGACATGAGGTGGTCGCGGTATACACGCGCGCACCGCGGCCCGCAGGCCGGCGTGGGCTCGAGCTGACGCCCTCGCCGGTGCAGACAATTGCGGAACAGTTTGGAATTCCGGTCTTCACGCCGAAAACTTTGCGCGACGAGGAGCAAACGCAAATTTTTCGCGCCCAGGCGGCAGATGTCGCCGTCGTTGTCGCCTATGGACTTATCCTGCCGCGGCCGATCCTCGCCGCGCCGACGCATGGCTGTCTTAACCTGCATGCATCTTTGCTGCCGCGTTGGCGCGGCGCCGCGCCGATCCCGCGCGCGATCATGGCAGGCGACGACGAAACGGGAATCGTTGTCATGCGGATGGAAGAGGGCCTCGACACCGGCCCGATTGCACTCGGCGAGCGTGTTGCGATCGGACCGGATCAGACGGCAGGCGAGATGCACGACCGGCTCGCGCAGCTCGGTGCCGATCTCATTACCCGCGCGATTGCGGCGTTGGCGCGCGACTCGCTCATGTTTCATCCGCAACCCGAGACCGGCGTCACTTACGCGCACAAAATCTCGAAGGAGGAGTGCCGCATCGATTGGGCGCGGCCCGCGCGCGAGGTGCACAATCATGTCCGCGGGCTGTCGCCGTTTCCCGGCGCGTTCTTCGAAGCGGATTTCGGACGCGGGATCGAGCGCGTAAAGGTGCTGCGCTCGTCGCCCGCCCCTGGCAGCGGGCCGGCGGGGACAATCCTGGACGATCAACTCACGATCGGATGCGGCGAAGGAGCCGTACGTCTCCTCAATTTGCAACGGGCCGGCAAGGCGCCGATGGATGCAGCGACATTCCTGCGTGGCACGCGCCTGCCCGACGGCGCGATGCTTACGTGATGTACCGCTACAAGCTGACGATCGAATATGACGGCACGCCGTTTGTCGGCTGGCAGCGCCAGGCAAACGGGTTATCCGTTCAGGAAGCGATCGAAACGGCAGTTGCGGGCGTCTCCGGCGAGCAGAGGGTCGTGCATGCCGCCGGCCGAACGGATGCCGGCGTGCACGCGCTGGGCCAGGTCGCGCATGTCGATCTCGCACGCGAATGGCGCGGCGACAGACTACGCGACGCGCTCAACGCGCATCTGAAGCCCGCGCCTGTCGCGATCGTTTCGGCAGAGAAGGTCGCGTCGGATTTCGAGGCGCGCTTCTCGGCCATTGCGCGTCATTATGTCTATCGTGTTCTGAACCGCCGCGCGCCACCGACTCTCGATCGCGATCAGGTCTGGCATGTCGCCCGCCGCCTCGACAGCAATGCGATGCACGCGGCGGCGAAAAGCCTGCTCGGCCGGTACGATTTCTCGACTTTTCGAGCGGCGGAGTGCCAGGCGAACAGTCCGGTGCGCACGCTCGATAAACTCGACGTGGTCCGAACGGGAGATCTCATCGAAGTCCATGCCTCGGCGCGGTCCTTCCTGCATCATCAGGTGCGCTCGATGGTCGGCTCGCTCGAACATGTCGGCTCGGGCAAATGGAGCGCTACCGATCTTGAAGCGGCGCGCGACGCGCGCGACCGGTCGCGCTGCGGCATGGTCGCGCCTGCGCGCGGATTGTTCCTGCTGCGCGTCCACTACTGACGCTTGAGCGTCCTTAGGCAGCTTGATCACGATCGACGTCGCCGCGCTCGAAGAACAGCCGCAGCACGTCGGCGCCTTCGGCGTCGCCGACCGAGATGTCGTAAAAACGAGTGCCGAAGGAGCGCAGCGTGTGCGCCGCGATACGCAACTGGTATGGGGACGTTACAGCAAGCTCAAAGCCGTTGCGAGCGGTCAGCGGTAAAAACATGAACAAGTGCTTTTTATAATCGAGGGAAGCCCTTTGTTTGACTTGTAAAGTCAAAGCCGCTTCCCGGTAACAATCCGTTAGGAACTGATCTCTTCAATCGCGCGCAAGTGGCAAGAGAGTTTTGCACGTGACGGATGAAGAACGGCTCGAGAACATGGCGCGTGAACTGTGTCGGGCCGCCGGACAGGATCCCGACGCCAAGATAAGGATGGGGCGGCCGATGTCGTTCACGGTCGGCGACTGCACCATCGTGAAGCCCCTCATCGCACCGGCTTGGAAAGCCTATTGCCGTGAAGCGCGCCGCCTCACCATGGCGGATGCGGAACACGCGGAGACGAGCACCGACAAACGCACATGCCGGCGCAGGCGCCGCATGCTGCGATTGCGCGCGCGGGCGCGAATGTCGCGGATCGTGCTCCGCCGCCGCCTCGCGCGAGTGCAGCTTGTCGCGCGATTCAGCGCGCTTTGCATCGCGCGACCGGGCAATGCATCGCGCTTGGCCGCGCAGATCGCGCGCAGGACTCAGGGATTTGATACCGCACAGGACGCGGCGCGTTTAGGCGCTACCCGCCCCGAATGCCATTGTTTCGGCGGGCAAATCATGGTCATAGAACCGCTTCGGCCAACATGCTGCCGGAGGGGTGATCCATGAGCTCGGCGGCCGATATCGGCACCATCACGGCAGATGAATTCGAGGCGCGGCGCGAGGGTACGTTCCAACTGCAATTGCGCGACGGTGAATTGCCGCTAAAACTTCACGCGGTGCAGCGGCTCGGCCAGTCGCAGCGCGCCGGCGGCGCCTTTTCGCTCATATTCGTTGCCTCGCCCGGCCGGTTCCTGCCGCAAGCGACATACACGCTCGTCCATGCGGAGATGGGCACGTTGCAGCTGTTCCTCGTGCCGATCGGTCCGACCGAAGCAGGTAACGGCTACGAAGCGGTGTTTACCTGACGGGCGCGGGCGATTTCGACTGCATCAGATCGTAGACGCCGCGGTCTTCGATCTTCTCGAAACCAAGCCGCTGATAAAGCCGCATCGCCGGATTGAACTTTTCCACGTGGATCGACACCGCCTTTCCCGCACGGCCGGCTTCGTCGAGCAGGTCGCCGAGCAGCGCTTGGCCGAGCCCTTTACCGCGCCATTCCGGCAGCAAGGCGATGTCGACGATGTGGTGCGTGCGCTCGCGGCGCTCGAGATAGAGGCGGCCGATGTCTGCTCCACCCTGTTCGATCACCAGGAAATCCGCGTCGGCAAAACGCAGCCGATATTCCGAATGTTGCGCGCGCGCCTGCTTGCCAAGGAATTCCGCCTTCTCCTCCTCGCTCCACCCAAGCGGAGCGAGCTCTTCGGTGCGGGTCGAGGCGTAGACGCGGAAGAGGAACGGCTCGTCGCAGGCGCCGACGCGGCGGAAGCTGAGGCCAGCTGCGGCGGCGTGCGGCCAGTCGAACGGCGCGGTCTGACCGTCGATGGCGCCGGCTCCCGGCCCGGACCCGCTCAGGTCCGCGGCGGGTACACGCCTTGCATTGCAATGCAAAAGTTGAGGGTGAGGTAGGGCTGCATGTTGTTGTGTGGTTGGCTGCCGCCGGCGGGGGTGACAGTCACATCCGCCATTGGGACAAGAGGGGCGCCGGCCGGCGGCTGGAAGGGAGTACCAGCAGATGAGCGGGCGATGCTGTTGCCGATCGGGTTTGTTCGGTTGCCGAGGGCGCCGAGCCCTGTAAGTTGGTGGCTATGCGCTGGGATCTCGCTTTCGAGCAGCGTCACGGTCTCCGATCCGCCCGTCTCGCCGAGATCATGCAGCGACAGCCCGGGGCCCTGGCCGGGATGCATCGGCGCGCTGCCCTGCACGTTGGGCAGGGCGAAGTTGGATTTGCCGTCGCCGCCATACGTGGTTCCGAGCAGGGAGAACAAAGCGGTATTCTGCGATATCGGCAGGAGTTGGCCGTCGCAGAAGGCCCAGCCCTTCGGCGCGAAGTTGAAGGGATAGATGCGGATTTCGGCGACGAAAGGATCGGCCATGGTGCTTTCTCAGGTCGGGGACGGGAAGATGCCGAACAGCGAAATGATGAAGTCGAGACAGAGATAGGGCTGGAAATTGTTGTGCGGCTGACTGCCGCCAACAGTGCTGATGGCTTGCGGCGCCATTGCCGTCGCAGGACTCCCGCTCTGGTAAAGGCTGATCGCAGAAGATTCGCCAAGGGTGTTGGGGGATGGGTTCGGATCATTGGCCACAGCATTCGAGCCAAGAAAAGCATGGCTATGCGCGGGAATTTGCGACACCGTGAGCGTCACGGTTTCCGCCCCGCCAGTTTCGGCCAGTGTGAAGCCGCTGCCCTGATGCAGGGGAAGGCGGCCGCGCAGGTCCGGCAGCCCAAAGTTCGACTGGCCGTCGCCGCCATAGGTCGTGCCGATCAGGTTGAACAGCGTCTCGTATTCGGAGATCGGCAGGAGCTGGCCTTCGCAGAACATCCATCCGGCCGGCGCGAAATTGCCGGCAAAGATGCGTATTTCGCCGACATAGGGCTGTGCCATGACGAATCGTCCTCAGTTCTGCGAGGGGAAAATGCCCTGCAGGGCGATGCAGAAGCTCAACGTCAGGAACGGCTGCATATTAAGATGCGCCTGACTGCCGCCGACATTACCCAAAGTCCCCCCGGCAAGTGCGCCAAGGTTTGTCGGCGCAATATAGGGGTTTGCAGGCGCCGCCCGGGCTAACAAATTACCCGCGGGAATCGGTGCTGTGCCATCCATGGATGTAGCACTAGCTGTGTGTGTATGCGTCGGTATTTCGCTGATCGACAGCGTGTGCGCCTGCTCGCCGCCGCGCTCGCCGAGCGTATGACCGCTGCCCATGTGTATCGGAATGCGGCTGCGAAGATCGGGCAGTGCGAAATTGACCCGCCCGTCGCCGCCATAAGTCGTGCCGAGCAGCGCAAACAGCGGCTGGTTCTGGTTGATCGGCAAAAGCTGCCCGTCGCAGAGCGCCCAGCCCTTCGGCGGGAAAGAGAACGACATAAGCCGAATTTCAGAGAGGAATGGTTCGGCCACAATTGCCCCCTACCTGCGCGGCGCACGAACGCATACTCAGCGTTGTCAACGCGATATGTCAAGTGCAAAGCTGACGCTTGCTTTTATTCAGGAAGAAAAAAGCGTGAGCGTTGCCACCTGTATTCTTGATCTCGACACATCACTGCGAACAAATTTTGCATCCATTTTCGCATCGTGCTTCATGCGTACTGCGTCGCCGCGCACGAGGCACCTTTCGTGGGGTTAACAATCCCCTAAAATTCCCTATCCCCGATACTCCCCGCATGCTATAGGGGCAATACAACCGCTGCGCAGTAATGCGGGCGGAGGGGCAGCGGTGAGGAGCGGGACGCGTCGTGGCACGAACACGGCCTTGCGAGGCCTATGCGGCGCGTTGTCGAGAGTTCCGCGCATCCGGCACTCCCATTCGTAGCCTGACGGGACGGCGACGCTGCCGTTCTCCGGACACTTTGCAGCGGCAAGAGCGCTGCATGACGTTTTCCCCCTTAGTCTAAGAGCTGCCCCATGGCCAACACGCTGAGCGCCACGCAATCGACGACCCTCCTCACCGACGTCGATGGCGACGCCGTCGCCTCGTCCGGCGATACGCTGCAGACACACGTCACGATCACCAATACGAGCAGCGCGCCGGCGACGACGGCAACGGGGGTGTCGCTCAGCGAGAATCTGGTCAACCAGACGTTGGTTGGGGGATCGGTGACGATCACCCCGATCGCCGTCGACGACACCGGGCCGACGCTGGTCGGCAATACGCCGATCACTTTCACCCGCGCCAGTTTGCTCGCCAACGACCTCGATCCCGATGGATCCGCGGGCAGCCTGACTGCCAGCATCGTCGCGGGATCCGGCAACCACGGCACGATCGTCGACAACGGCGACGGCACTTACACGTTTACGCCGACGACGGGCTTCGCCGGCACCGCGACGTTCCAATACCGCGTCACCGATTCGCAGGGCCTCCTCAGCAACGAGGCCGCGACGGTCTCGCTGACCGTCACCGATCCGACCTGGTACGTCGATAGCGCCAATGCGGGCGTTCAGGACGGCAGTTTCGGCCACGCGTTCACGACGGTTGGCGCAGCTGTCACTGCAGCAGCCAACAATACCCAGGACGCCGCCAACGGTGAGATCAACGACACGATCTTTGTCTACAATGAGGGTGCGACGTACTCGCAAGCCGCCGGCGTCACGCTCGCGACCGGCGAGCAGCTGCTCGGCGACGGTTCGGCGCTTGTCAGCGTCAACGGCCATGCGGTCGGCGTTTCGACCAGCAACGCGTCCTTCACCGTCACCGGCAACAGCACCGATGCCGTCACGCTCGGTTCCGGCAACACGGTCAGCGGCCTCAACATTTCGGAAACCGGCACGAGCGGCCGCGGCATCGTTAATAGCGGCAATTCCGGCACGCTGCATCTCTCCAACATTGGCGTGAGCACGACCGGCAGCGGCATTTCGCTGACCGGCGGCGGCACGGTCGATGCAACGACTGTCGGTTCCGGGATAAACAGCATTACATCGTCGGCCGGCACGGCGCTTAACGTCAGCAACACGACCATCGGCGCGAGCGGTCTCACTTTTCACGACATCTCATCGAGCAACGCCGCAAGCGGCATCATCCTCAACACCACCGGCTCGAGCGGCGGCCTAACAGTCACCGGTGATGGCGGTTCAACCAACAATCACTCGGGCGGTCAGATTCTCGGTTCGACCGGCCCCGGCGTGAGCCTCAACTCGACCTCCAATGTAAGCCTCGGCTACATGAACATCCAGAATGGCACGGATGACGGTATCCACGGCGAAAACGTCAATAATTTCACGCTAAATCGCAGCATTGTCAGCAATAATGGTAACAGCACCACTGACGATGGCATTCAGTTCGGCCTGGAATCTGGCAACACAGTTGGTGTGACAGGAACGTTCGCGATCACCAACAGCTCGGTTAGCGGCAACGCGCATAACAACGTTCATATGCGCGATACGTCCGGCACGATCTCTTCGTTTACGGTAACAAACAGCAGCTTCAATGATCTAAACGACACAACCGGCGCCAACTCATTCCTGCTGGAGGCGTCCGGTACCTCGACGATCACTGCTGGCACGATCAGCGGCAGCACGTTCCAGAACAATTCGCCGCAGCGCGGCCTGGAAGTTCAGGCCCACGACACCGCGAACATCGGTACTTCCACCGGAAACGGTGGCCTCAACGTCACTGGCAACACATTCATCGACAACGGCATCCAGGCGAGCTTCACCCAGGACGGCTCGGCCAACCTGACGTTCAGGTTCGAAAACAACGGCACGGCGGCAATCCCGATGACGGGTTCCATCTTGCAGGCCGTGAACGTTTTCTCGTCCTCAACGTCAACCGGCGGCAATATCTTCGGAACGATCTCGGGCAACCATATCGGTAATGCGGCGGTGGCGGGATCAGGCTCTACTCAGGGCCAAGGCATCAGCGTTCTGATCCAGGGGCAAACAGATTCCACGCTGCTGGTCGACAGCAACGTCATCCGGCAGGTCGGACTAACGACGGGCTCGGCTGGTATTTCCCTCGACTACCGCGGCGCGACAGCGACAGGTCTCGGGCTTACGTCGCTGAACGACGTAACGGTGACCAACAATGATGTGCAGACCAATGCACCGGCAAGCACGTTCCCCTTAGCGGCAATCTTCATCCGTGGAGACAATCAAGGCAGCCCCGCCCAAGTACGCGCCAACGTTCACGGCAACACCGTGCCAACCACCGGCACCTGGGATTATCCTTCGTTCGACGGCAACGGCGCGCAGATCGTCTACGTGAATGCGGCTGCCGGCGCGGTGACTCAGCTGGTCGACAATGCGCCGGCCAGCGCGAACGCCACGGCCGAGTTGCAAAGTAGCAATAGTACGGCTGCGGGCCGAGCATTCGCAAGCGCGGGCGTCACGCTGATCGCCGGCCCGATCAACACGCCCCCGGCTTCGCTGCTCGCGGGCGCGGGCGGCGTGGAAGCGGCCATCAACAGCAAGCTCAATCCGTTCGGCACCGGTACCGGCAGCAATCCCACCGATGCTGGGAGTGCACCGAGCGACAGCTCGCAGCCAGGCGGTCCCACGAGCGCGCCCGCCGCCTCCGGCACGATCTCGACCGCGCTGACGCAGGCCGATCTCGATCCGATCGTCGCCCAGGCGATCGCCAATTGGGAAGCGACCGGGCTCACGCCCGACCAGGATGCTTATCTGCGCAGCGTCAGCTTCTCCGTGTCCGATCTCGGCGGCGTCACGCTCGGCTCGGCGCAGTCCGGCCATGTCAGGCTCGACAACGATGCCGCAGGACGCGGCTGGTATGTCGATTCAAATCCCGCCGACGCGTCCGAATTCCCAAATGGCGTCGCGCCGACGGATCGCCTGACCGACCCCTCCTTGCTGCCGGCGGGCCATATCGACCTGCTCACCACGATCGAGCACGAGCTCGGCCACGAGCTTGGCCTCGACGACACCTATGCGCCCGGCGACTCGGCGAGCCTCATGTACGGCTACATCGTCGACGGCGAGCGGCGCGCGCCCGCGGCGGGCGAGGCGGCCGGCGGGACGCCCGGCAACATCGTCGGCGAGGATTTCCTCGTCGCGCCGATCACCTCGTCGAGCTTCACCCTGCCGGCCGCGAGGTCGGTCACCGTCACCTACAACACGACTGTAGACGCGCAGACGAACCAGCTGATCCAGCCGGCGACGGCGCAGGGGACCGCGAGCGCGACCTCGTTCACGTCGGCCACGACGAGCCCGGTGACGACTACGCCGATCGAGCACCTGACGCTCGGCGATCTCATATTCAACGATGTCAACCGCAACGGCGTCTTCGATGCCGGCGACACCGGCATCAATGGTGTCGCGCTGACGCTGTTTGCCGACAATGGCACGACGCCCGGCTCCTTCGATGCCGGCGACGCGCAGATCGCGACGACGACGACGGCGGGCGGCGGTCTCTATTCCTTCAGCAACCTCGCGCCCGGCGACTACATCGTCCGCATCGACAGTGCGAACTTCACCTCGCCCGGCGTGCTCGCCGCCTATCGGGCGACGACGACGAATGCGGGCGACCCCGATACGACCGGCGGCGGCAACATCAACAACGACAGCAATGGCGGCCCCATCGTCGCCGGCAGCGGCGTCGTCACACAGGCAATCACGCTCTCCTATGACGGCGAGCCGACGGTCGACCCGACGCAGGGCACCGGCACCCAACACGACATCAACACCACGCTCGATATCGGCCTCGTGCAGAACGCCGCGCCGGTGCTCGACAACACGATCCACCCGTCGCTGACGACGGAGACCGAAGACGCGCCGGCGCCGACGAACGGCAGCAATGCCGGCAGCACGCTGGTTTCGGCGATCGTCGACCTCAATCCCCCGCCGGGCGGCGCCGACAACGTCACCGACGCGGACGATACGGTGACCGGCCTTGCCATCACCGGCGTCTCCGGCGGCACGCTCTATTACTCGACCGACGACGGCGCGACCTGGACGGCAGTAACGACGCCTTCCGACACGCACGCGCTGCTGCTGGCAGCGGATACGCAGACGCGCATTTACCTGCAGCCGACGGCGAACCTCAATGGTACGATCAGCGCGGTTTCGTTCCGCGCCTGGGACCAGACGGCCGGGACAGCCGGCACCTACACCAACGTGTCGACGAATGGCGGCATCAGCGCGTTCTCGAGCGCGACCGGTACGGCGAATCTTTCCATCATCGCGGTCAACGACGCGCCTGTCGCCAGCGGCAGCGCGACGCTCACTGCGATCAACGAAGACGACACGAACCCGCCCGGCGCCACGGTCAGCAGCCTGTTCTCCGGCAATTTCTCCGACGCCGCCGACAACCAAACCGCGAGTGGCGGCTCCTCGGCCAACAACTTTGCCGGTGTAGCGGTCACCGCGAATGGCTCGTCCGCGGTTACGGGCACCTGGCAATATTCAACCAACAGCGGCGGCTCTTGGATCGATGTCGGCACCGTCTCCGCTGCGTCGGCGCTCGTGCTCGCCACCGATGTTCGTCTACGTTTTGTGCCCGCGGCGAACTACAACGGCGCCGCACCGGGCCTGACTACGCATCTCATCGATGATTCGGCCGGCGCGCCGATTGGCGCGACTACGGGCGTGGACGTCAGCCTGACCGGCGGCACGACGCAGTACAGTTCCGCCACCGTTGCGCTCGGCGAGACGATCCTTGCGGTGAACGATCCGCCGGTGCTCGACCTCGACGCCAACGATTCCACCGCTACAGGATCGAACTACGCGACCCTGTATACCGGCACGGCCGTGGCCATTGCCGACACCGACGTCGGCATTAGCGATGTCGACAACACGACACTCGCGTCCGCCACGATCACGATCACCAACCACCAGACAAACGATCTGTTGTCGGTGAACGGCGCACTGCCCGGCAATATCACGGCATCGGCCTACAATCCGGCGACCGGCGTGCTGACGCTGACCTCGGCGGGCCCGACCGCGACGCTGGCGCAGTGGCAGACGGCACTGCACCAGGTGCAATTCTCCAATACCGGGCCGACGCCCAACACGACCACCCGCGACGTGACGGTGGTGGTGAACGACGGCACCGATAACAGCAACATCGCGCATGCCTTCGTGACGCTCGACCAGCCGCCGACGCTGAGCGTCACCACGAACAACGCGACCTTTACGGAGTCCGCCAGCAATCCGGCCTCGAGCAACAACACGCCGGTTGCGCCGATCTCGGCCTCAAATCCGAGCGATCCCGACGGCGGCAACCTCGCGGGCGCGACAATCTCGATTTCGAGCGGTTTTTTCGCCGGCGATGTGCTTGGTTTCACCAGCACCGCCACGATCACCGGATCATACAATTCCGGCACCGGGATGCTGACGCTCACCGGCTCGGACTCGTTCGCCAATTATCAGGCGGCGCTGAACTCTGTCACCTACACGTCGACGAGCGACAATCCGACGGATTTCGGCTCCGATACGTCGCGCACGGTCTCTTTTACGGTGAGTGACGGAAGTCTTTCAAGCAGTCCGGCAACTGCGACACTGACCGTCGCCGGCGCCAACGACGCGCCGGCGATTGGCGGCGTCAGCGGTATTGATACGGCCTACACCGAGCAGGCGGCGGCCGTGGCCCTGGACAGCGGCGTTACCGTCAGCGACGTCGACAGCACGACACTCGGAGGTGCAAGCGTATCGATCACCGGCGGTTTGCAGGCCGGCGACACGCTGCATTTCACCGACCAGAACGGCATCACTGGCACCTATGACAGCGGCACCGGCGTGCTGTCGCTGTCGGGGACCGCGAGCGTCGCCGACTATCAGACCGCGCTCGAGTCGGTCACGTTCGACAACACGACGAATGACAACCCGACCAATTTCGGCGCCAACACGACCCGCACCGTCACCTGGCAGGTCGATGACGGCTCGGGCGCCGGCAACCAGAATCTCAGCAACACGCCGACGAGCACGATCACCATCACCCCCGTGAACGATGCGCCAGTCGTCGGCGGCGTCACCGGCGTGAATACGGCCTATACCGAGCAGGCGTCGGCTGTGCCCGTCGACGGCGGTGTGACGGTCACCGACGCCGACAGCGCGAACATCGCGGGCGCGAGCGTGTCGATCACCAGCGGCTTCCAGGCCGGCGACACGCTGCATTTCACCGATACCGCCACGATCACGCACACATATAACGCTGCGACCGGTGTGCTGACACTGTCGGGGACCGACACTGTCGCCAATTATCAGACCGCACTCGACTCGGTCACCTTCGACAATACGACGAACGACAACCCGACCAATTTCGGCGCCAACACGACCCGCACCGTCACCTGGCAGGTCGATGACGGCTCCGGCGCCGGCAACCAGAATCTCAGCAACGCGCCGACCAGCACGATCACCATCACCCCGGTCAACGACGCGCCTGTTGTCGGCGGCGTCACCGGCGTCAATACTGCCTACACTGAGCAGGCGGCGGCTCTGGCCGTCGACAGCGGTGTGACGGTCAGCGACGCCGACAGCACGGATCTCGCGGGCGCAAGTGTATCGATCAGCGGCGGCTTCCAGGCTGGCGACACGCTGCATTTCACCGATACCGCCACGATCACGCACACATATAACGCTGCTACCGGCGTGCTGACACTGTCGGGGACGGACACTGTCGCCAATTATCAGACCGCACTCGACTCGGTCACCTTCGACAATACAACGAATAACGATCCGACGAATGGCGGCGCGAACACGACCCGCACAGTAACTTGGCAGGTCGATGACGGCTCCGGCGTCGGCAACCAGAACCTCAGTAACGGGCCGACGAGCACCATTACCATCTCGGCGGTCGATGACGGGCCGGCGAATACCGTACCGGTAGCGCAAAGCGTCAACGAAGATACCAATCTGGTATTCAGCAGCGCCAACAGCAACGCGGTCTCGACGTCGGATCCGGACAACCCAAGCGGGACTGAGCAAGTCACGCTGTCGGTGGGCCATGGCGCCCTCACGCTATCGCAGACGACCGGCCTCGCCTTCACGACGGGCGATGGGACTTCCGACGCGACGATGACGTTCACCGGCACGGTCGCCAACGTCAATGCGGCGTTGAACGGCCTGTCGTATTTGGGCAACTCCAATTACAATGGCCCGGACTCGCTCACCATCCTGACCAGCGATCAGGGGAATACGGGTTCGGGAGGACCGCTTAGCGATCAGGACAGCGTCGCGATCACGGTCAACGCGGTGAACGACGCACCGGTCTTGAGCGGGCTCGGCGATACGCCGTCCTTTGTCGAGAACGGCTCGCCGGTCGTATTGGATACGAACTCCAATGCGAGTGTCAGCGACGTCGAGCTCGATGCTTCGCTGAACAATTACGCCGGCGCGACGCTCACACTTGCGCGGAACGGCGGCGCGAACCCAGACGACGTTTTCGGCAGTGTCGGCTCGCTCGACCTCACCGACAGCAACGGCGACGGCGAGAATGTTTCACTCGACGGTGGCGCGACGTTCATCGGCACATACACTCAGCCGGGCGACGGATCGATTTTGTTCACGTTCAACGCCAATGCGACCGCGGCTGATGTCGATTCGGTGATGCGGCAGATCACCTATCAGAATACGAGCGACAATCCGCCCTCGTCGGCGCAGATCGATTTCACGTTCGATGACGGCAACGGTGAACTTGGCGGTCAGGCCCAGGGTTCCGGTGGGGCCGGCATTACGACCGCGAGCATCACGGTCGCCATCACCCAAATCGACGATCCGCCATCGCTTGTGAACGTGTCGCCAAGCGCGGCATATGCCCCGGGGAGCACCGGTGTTGCGCTTTCGCCCGGGCTCGGGGTCGGTGATCCCGACGCGACACCGCCTTCGCCAATTACCGGCATTCACAGCGGCACGGTTCAGATCGCCAGTGGCTTCTTTGCCGGCGACGAATTGTTCGTCAATCTGGCGAGCGGCGGGGGGCACTTCGTCACGCCTGACAATGTGACGACGAATATTTCCGCGAGCTACGCGGCTGGCACACTCACGCTATCCGGCACGGATACGGTCCAGGATTACCAGGCGGTGCTCGACGCGGTGTCGTATCGTTCGACGGCGGCCGATCCGAGCAATCTCGGCGCCGATCCGAACCGGACGATCACCTGGGAGGTGAGTGACGGCGTACTCGACAATCAAGCTGCGACCCCGCCGATTTATCCGCAAACGCTCCTGCATTTTGACGTCGCGCCGGTCGTCGACCTCGATGGGTCGAACCCCGGCACCGGATACACCACCACCTACACGACGAGCACGCCGCCCATCCCGATCGTGAATAACGATTCGGTCACCGATCCCGACACCGCCAATGCGGATTCGATGACGATCGTATTGACGAACGCCATGGCCGGCGACGCCTTGTCGATCGCCGGCTCTTTGCCGGGCGGGATTGCCAGTTCAATCGATACGTCGGTTGCCGGCCGGATCACGCTGCGCCTGTTCAATTCGGCCTCGCTCGCCGATTACCAGACTGCGCTCAGCCAGGTGCGGTTTGCGAATTCCAGCGTGTCGCCGAACACGACCGATCGTGACATCACTGTCGTCCTCTCCGAAACCGATGTCGACAGCAACACCGCGCACGCCACGGTCCACGTCGTCGACGCTACGCCACCGGCCAAACCTCCGGCGCCGGACCTCACCACTGCGACCGATAGCGGCGTGTCGCACACCGACAACGTCACCAATGTGACCGCGCCGACTTTCACCGGCAACGTGGAACCCGGGACGACAGTTCGGCTCTACGACTCCGACGGCACGACGATCATTGGTACAGGTGCTGCGGACGCCCAAACAGGCGCCTACACCATCACGTCCTCGACGCTGAGCCAAGGCACGCATCATCTGACCGTCACCTCGACCGATGCGTCAAACAACGCCAGTGTCCACTCCGATGCTCTCGACGTCAGGATCGACACGACGGCGCCGGCACCGACGCTGACCGCGGCAGACGCGACAACAACGTTCCGCAACTCGGTTGTGCACTACACGTTGTCCTTCCCCGAGACGACGTTCGGCGTCGATGCCGGCGACTTCACGTTGACGCAAAGCGGCGGAGCTAGCGGAGCGGCCATCACCGCCGTGAGCGAGCCTGGCGGACCGGGAACGCCCTACACCATCTCGGTATCGACAGGCACCGGGCTTGGTACGCTGCAACTCAGCTTGAATTCCAGCGGTACGGGAATCACAGACGCGGCTGGCAATGCGGCGGGGGGCGCGAGCGGGCCAGCTTACACTGTCACCAACCGTTCTCCGGTCGCCCACAACGACATCGTCACGCTGGCGGCGACACAGAACACGCTCAGCGGCAATGTGTTGTCGAATGATAGCGATCCCGATGGCGATGCGCTCAGGGTGACGAGCGTCTCCGACTTTTTGAATGGCGTGCAGCAGCAAGTCGCGGTGCCCGCATCCGGCAGCGTCACATTGCAAAGCAATCACGGCGCCTTCACGATTAGTGCTGACGGCAGCTATACGTTCACTGCGAACGATGCGCGTCCGGTTCAAAACCACTATGCCGAGGACCCGCTCCTCTATTCCATTTCGGACGGGTTTGGCGGGACGGCGAACGCGCAGCTCGATGTCAACTTCGTCGGCCAACAGCGGCCGAGCACTGAGACGTTCAACTTCAATTTCGTTAGTTCGACCGTCACCTATGGCCCCGACGGCGAGGCATATCTGACCGGACCTGACGGGGTGATGCACAATGTGACCGGCGTCGGTCTCCTCGTCTTCAACGACGGCAGGATCAATGAAGCCGATTCCAATCAGACGTCCGGCAACGGCGGGCCTCCTCCTGGTGGGGCGGGAAGCGCGCTTGTCGACGACCTCTATTACGACAGTCAGTATCACGATGTGTATTTGGCGGGGATCGATCCTGAGGCGCATTATGCGGCAAACGGCTGGCACGAAGGCCGCAACCCAGATCCCTACTTCAATACGAACTATTATCTCAGCCAGAACCCGGATGTTGCGGCCGCCCATATCAACCCGCTCAGCCATTACGACACCTTCGGGTGGAGGGAAGGGCGCAATCCGTCGGCCAATTTCAGCACGACAGACTACGAACTCTCCTATCCCGATGTCGCGGCCTCGGGCGTGGACCCGCTTGCACAATATCTAAGCGTCGGCGAATTGCAGAACCGCGTTATCTTCCCGGCCAACGCCGGGACGGACGGACCTGTTAACGGGTTTGATCCGACCTACTATCTCGCTAACAATCCAGACGTCGCGGCGGCACACGTGAATCCGCTGCAGCATTATCTCCAATACGGCTGGCACGAGGGTCGTAATCCTTCCGCCGACTTCAACACGAACTTTTACGAATCGCACAATCCGGATGTCGCGGCAGCGGGAATCGATCCGCTGATCCACTATGACCAATTCGGTTGGCATGAGGGCCGCGACCCCGCCGCCGTGTTCTCGACGAACGGCTATCTCACGGGATATCCGGACGTTGCTGCGGCAAACATCAACCCGCTCCAGCATTTCCTGCAGTTCGGAATGGCCGAGGGGCGCTCGCCGACAGGCTGACCTAATAGCTGGGCAACAGTTCTTGTGACGAAAGAACCGTTGCCCGCTGCTGCTATTCCGAGACCGCCGCGGACGGTACAGCCTCGATCTTGAACGCCGCCGCAAATAACGCCCGCGTATAGTCGGTCTGCGGAGCACGAAACAGATCTATCGCCGCGCCGGCCTCGACCACCTTGCCGTGCCGCATGACGATGAGATCGGTTGCCAGCGCCTTTACGACCTTGAGATCGTGGCTGATGAACATGTAAGCGAGACCGCGTTTGCGCTGCAGCTCGTGCAGGAGATCGACGATCTGCGCCTGAACCGACATGTCGAGCGCGGATGTCGGCTCATCGAGCACGACGAATTTGGGCTCGAGCGCCATCGCCCGCGCGATTGCAATGCGCTGCCGCTGCCCGCCGGAGAATTCATGCGGATAACGGTCCATGGCGGCGGGATCGAGCCCGGTATCGGCGAGAGCACGCGCCACGATCTCGCGTCGCTGCCGCTCCGATAATTTGCGGTTCTGCACGCGCAAGCCTTCGGCGACGATCTCGGCCACGGAGAGCCGCGGCGACAGCGAGCCGTAGGGGTCCTGGAAGACGACCTGCATGTCGCGACGGAACGGGCGCATCTCTTTCGAGCGCAATCCGTCGAGACGGCGGCCGAGATACGTGATCACTCCTTCCGAGCGGATCAGACGCAGGAGTGCCAAGCCCAGCGTCGTCTTGCCGGAGCCCGACTCGCCGACGACCCCAAGGGTCTGACCTTCGCGCACGATGACATCGATGCCGTCGACCGCTTTGATGTAGCCGACCGTCCGGCGCAGGAACCCGCGCTTGATCGAGAACCAGACGCGGACATTCTCGCCGGTCACGAGGACCGGCGCATTGCTGTCGGATGGGGGCGGCAAACCCTTCGGCTCCGCCGCGAGCAGCGCCTTCGTGTAGGCATGCTGCGGGTTTGCAAAAATCTGCGCGACGGGACCCGCCTCGACTATGCGGCCCTTCTGCATGACGCAGACATCCTCGGCGAGCTTGCGCACGATGCCGAGATCATGGGTGATAAAAAGCAGCGCCATGCCCATGCGCGCCTGCTCTTCTTTCAAGAGCTTCAGGATTTGAGCTTGCACGGTGACGTCGAGCGCCGTCGTCGGTTCGTCGGCGATGAGCAGCTCGGGGCGGTTCGCTAGCGCCATGGCAATCATCACGCGCTGGCGCTGTCCGCCCGATAACTGATGCGGATACGCGCGCAACCGCGACTCGGGATCGCGGATGCCGACCTCGTTCAGAAGCTCGATGACGCTTTCGCGAATATTGGCGCCGCGCTTCCCATGCAGCTCGATGATTTCTCCGATCTGCCGCTCGAGCGTATGCAGCGGGTTGAGCGAGGTCATCGGCTCCTGGAACACCATGGTGATTTTGGCACCACGAATCTCCCGTAGCCGCGCTTCGCTGGCCGCGAGCATGTCCTCGCCCTGAAACAGCACTTGGCCCGAGGCGTGTCCAGAAAAGCCGAGCAGCTGCACCACTGACAATGCGGTCACCGATTTGCCCGATCCCGATTCGCCAACGAGGGCCAGCGTGCGGCCGCGCTCGAGAGTGAAGGACACCTTGTCGACGGCGATGGTTTCGCGCTCGCCCTGACGGAAGGAAACGGAGAGCTCGCGGACCGCGAGGAGGGGCTCAGGCATCATCCCCGCTCGAAGGTCTTGCGGGGATCAAAGGCATCGCGCACCGCCTCGCCGGTGAAGACCAAGAGCGACAGCATGATCGCGATGACGATGAAGCCGGTAAGTCCGAGCCATGGCGCCTGCAAGTTCGACTTGCCCTGCAGCAACAGCTCGCCGAGCGACGGTGACCCGGGCGGCAGGCCGAAGCCGAGGAAATCGAGCGATGTCAGCGTCGTGATCGACGAGTTCAGAATAAAGGGTAGGAACGTGAGCGTCGCCACCATGGCATTCGGCAGCACGTGTTTCCAGATGATCTTGGCGTTTGAGAGACCGAGCGCCCGCGCCGCGTTGACGTATTCGAAATTGCGCGCGCGCAGAAACTCGGCGCGCACGACATGGACGAGGGAGACCCAGGAAAACAGCAACAAAATCACGAGAAGCACGAGAAAACTCGGCGTGATGATCGAGGAAACGATGATCAAGAGGTAGAGGTGCGGCAGCGACGACCAGATTTCGATGAAGCGCTGAAACAAAAGATCCATCCAGCCGCCGAAATAGCCCTGAATTGCGCCGGCGGTGACGCCGATCACCGAGGAGATGCTCGCCAGGATCAATCCGAACAGCACCGAGATGCGAAACCCATAGAGCAGGCGCGCGACAACGTCGCGCCCCTGATCATCGGTGCCGAGCCAGTTCCACTCGATGTCGCTGCAGCCCCCGTTCGGCTCGCCGGGTTTCAGCTTTCGGGCCGCCGCCTTGCGGCATTGCTCCTCGCTCAGCATCCAGGTTGGCGGCGAGGGAGCAGGCAGCGGCATTTCCAGATTATGCGTGTTGTAGGAATAGCGGATCGGCGGCCAAATCGCCCAGCCATGCGTCGCGATTTCTCCCGAAATCATCGGATCGCGATAGTCCGTCTGCGCGAGGAATCCTCCGAACTTCTCTTCCGGGTAGTTCTTGAAGATCGGGAAGAGGAGCTCGCCCTTGTAGGAAGCGACGATCGGCTTGTCGTTGGCGATGAATTCGGCGAATAGCGAAACCACGAACATAACCGCGAATATCCAGAAGGAATAATAGCCGCGCCGATTGCGCTGGAAATTCTCCAGACGGCGTTGATTGAGTGGTCTAAGCTGTAAAAAGCCGGAACGCGGTACGGCAGGAACGAGATTTTCCCGCGCTGCAGCAGCCAGCTCGTCGCGCAGAACAGGTGAGCTCACCGCTATACCTCGCGCGTCTCGAAATCGATGCGCGGATCGATCCACGTATAGGTGAGATCGGAGAGCAGATTTACGAACAACCCCAGCAGCGAGAGTATGAAGAGATTGGCGAAAACGACCGGGTAATCGCGATTGACGATCGACTCGAATGACAGGAGACCCAACCCGTCAAGTGAGAAGATCGTCTCGATCAACAGCGCGCCGGTGAAAAAGGCGCTGATAAAGGCGCCCGGAAAACCGGAGACGACGACCAGCATGGCATTGCGAAAAATATGGCCATAGAGCACCTGGCGGCGACTCAATCCTTTCATGCGTGCCGTCAGCACGTATTGCTTCTTGATCTCTTCCAGAAACGAGTTCTTGGTGAGAAACGTGGCCGTCGCAAACGCTCCGAGCGCCATCGAGATCACCGGCAGCGTGATATGCCAGAAATAGTCCTTCACCTTGTCGAACAGCGACAGTTGATCGAAATTTTCGGAGGTGAGTCCACGCAACGGAAATATCTGCCAGAAGGAGCCGCCGGCAAACAGCACGATCAACAGAATCGCGAAGAGGAAGCTCGGTATCGCGTAGCCCATGATCACGGCCGCCGAACTCCACACGTCGAAACGCGACCCGTCATTGACCGCTTTGCTGATCCCGAGCGGAATTGAAATCGCATAGGAGAGCAGCGTCATCCATAGCCCAAGCGAGATCGAAACGGGCAGCTTCTCGCGAATCAATTGCAGCACCGGCACGTCGCGGAAATAGCTGCGTCCGAAATTGAACATCGAATAATTCTTGAGCATGATCAGAAATCGCTCGGGTGCCGGTTTATCGAAGCCGAACTGCTTCTCCAGTTCCGCGATGAACTTCGGATCGAGCCCCTGCGCGCCGCGATACTTGCCGGACGCGTCGGCGCCTGCGCCTCCGGGCTGTCCGCCGCCGGTTGCCCCAATATCGGAACCGCCGCCGCCGAAGCGCGACGTGGCGCCGGCCTCAAATCCCTGCAGCTGCGCAACGATGCGTTCGACCGGACCCCCCGGTGCGAACTGCACGATCAGGAAGGAAACAAACATGATCCCGAGTATCGTCGGGATCATCAGCAGAATCCGGCGCGCGATATAAGAAAGCATTCAATCAGCCGGCGGGATAATTGATTGCCTTGGCCTTATCCGAGTCCCACCACCACGTCGAGATGATGCCTGGGTCATAACGCGGCGACTTTTCCGGCCGTCCGAACACGTCCCAGTGGGCGATCCAATGGTTCGGCTTGTACCAGTGCGGCACCCAGATGCGCTGCGCCCGCAGGACGCGATCGAGCGCGCGACAGATGTGGACAAGCTCATCGCGGCTCGAAGCGACGAGCGCCTTCGAGACAAGCGCATCGACGACAGGATTGGTGATCCCCGTCATATTGCGCGAGCCGATCATCTTCGCGGCATCCGAACCGAACAGCGCGCGCAGTTCCTCGCCGGGGGAAAAGGACATGACCAGGCGCTGCACCATCATGTCGAAATCGAAATTTTCCAACCGCTGCCGATATTGCGCGGGATCGACGACGCGCAATCGCGCATTGATGCCAAGCAGCGCCAGATTCTTGATGTAGGGCTGCGTGTGGCGCTCCATCGTGTTGGAGAAGTCGAGAAATTCAATCTCGAATGGCTTGCCGTCAGGCAACATCAGACTGCCATCCACGCGCTTGCAGCCTGCCGCGTTGAGGAGATCGTTGGCGTGCTTCAAAAGCACGCGATCCTGGCCCGATCCGTCGGACACAGGCGGCACGAACGGCTCGCCGAAAACTTCCGCCGGGAGCTCGTGCCGGAACGGCTCCAGCAGCGCCTTCTCTGCATCATCGGGCAGGCCCTTCGCCTTCATCTCTGAATTTTCGAAGAAGGACTGCGTGCGGATGTAGGAGCCATACATCAAATTGCGGTTCGTCCATCTAAAATCGAAGCAGACGCCGATTGCCTCGCGCACACGCGGGTCCTTGAACTGCGCCCGCCGCAAATTGAAGAACCAGCCCTGAATGCCGGAAATGTTCTCGTCGGGAATTTCCTCGCGCTTCACGCGCCCGTCGCGAAACGCCGGAAAATCGTATGCCGTCGCCCAATTCGCGGCGGTGAATTCTTCGTGGACCGGAAAAGCCCCAGACTTGAACGCCTCGAACGCCACCGGGCGATCGGCGAAATAATCGAAACGCACAACATCGAAATTGGCTTGACCGACATTCACCGGCAAGTCTTTCGCCCAATAGTCTTTCACGCGTTCGAAAAGGATGTAGCGTCCCTGTTCGAAGCGGGCGACCTTGTAGGCGCTTGAGCCGAGCGGCGGATCGAGGGTCGATTCCTCGAACGGGTGCTTGGCATAATAGGCCGCCGAGAAGATCGGCTGGCGTGCGATCATCAAAGGCGTCTCGCGGCTGCGCGTCGCCGCAAGAGTGACGGTGACGATATCGTCGGCCTCCGCGACCGCCGTTTCCATGTCGCGCAATTCAACGCGAATTGTCGGATGTCCTTTGGCCTTCAGCGTATTCAGCGAGAAGACAACGTCCTTCGCCGTCAGCGGCGAGCCATCGTGAAAACGCGCTTCTTTGCGCAGACGAAAGCGATAGATCCGCCGATCGGGCGAGACAGAGACACTCTTGGCAACAAGCCCGTACAATGCGTCGCGTTCATCCAGGCTGCCTGTCATCAGACTATCGAAGATGAGGGTCATGCCGGTCGCGGGATCGCCGCGCATCACGTAGGCGTTCAGCGAGTTGAACGTGCCGTACATTTCCTGGCCGACCAGGCCGCCCTTCGGCGCAGTCGGATTGACGTAGGCGAAGGCTTTGAAATCCGGCTTTTCGGCAAGATCGCCGAAGGTCGAGAGACCATGGCTCTCGACGCCACCTTCCGAGCTCGGGGCCGGAACGCCAGAAGCGCCTTTGATCTCCGCGCGCGCCAACGCCGGAGCAATCACAAGCACGCCGCCCGCACGCAAGGCGGCGCGGCGGGTCAAAAGAAAACGCGAGATCATCAAGCCTCCCGTCGCGAGCGGCTCGGCTGCTCGCGAGACCACACTGTGGAAGAATATGTCGCTTTTCGGCAGAGACGCCAGTTAAACCCGCGTCACTTGTGCGTGCACACAGCTGAGCCGCGTTCGGCAGCCCTCACGCGGTGGAGGTGCAGTCTATTTCGGCGCCTCGGTCTTGGTCGGCGGCACATTCGCCGGCGCCGGCTGCTGGCCTTTGGGCGCGGTTGGCGTCGGCTGCTGTCCGGAGCCCTGGGTCTCCTGACCCGCGGCGGCGGCGGTCGGCTTCGGCAAAGCCGCGGGATTGTCCGACAAACTGTTCAGGTAGTCGACGATGTCAGCCCGCTTCTGCGGGTCCTTCTCGCCGGCATAGGCCATCTTGGTACCGGGAATGTCGCCCTTGGGATTGGCGACGAACTTGTCGAGTTCGTCGAAACTCCAATTGCCGCCCTTGCTCTTCATCGCATCTGAATAGGCAAAACCGGCGATGGAAGCCCTTGCACGATTCACAACGCCGTAGAGCGGCGGCCCGATCTTGGCTCCGGCGCCCTTCTCGAAATTGTGGCAGGCCGTGCAGGCCTTGGCGCTTGCCTCGCCCTTCTTCGGGTCGGCTTTGGCGAGACGCTCCGGCAGGGGCGCGGCCGCCGCCGGCGCGGCTCCAGCCTCGAGCGAGGCCTCTTCGGCAGCCGGCAGATCGTAGCCGGGCTTGGCGAGCTTCGGATGCGAGAACACGGCATCGCTGAACACGCCAAGCGCCATCGTGAAGAGGAGGGTGCCGAGGAGGCCACCAGCGATCTTGTTGAATTCGAACGAGTCCATTTCCCCGGTCCCGGCCTCGATTGTTCAGACAAAACTCGGCGAGCCTGCCTACGTTGCAGCGGATCGCGCACCGCCGAGCGAATTTTGGCTCGGCGCAGCCGTTTTCGATTACCCGGTTTGCGGTGAGCTTGGCAACACGTATAGACGGAGCCGCCTGGTACCTATCGCCGCCAAGCGCCCGTTCGGGCGCGTTCCCTCGCATGAACCAGCCGATTGTCGTCATACCGGCCCGGATGGCGGCCGAGCGCCTGCCCGGCAAGCCGCTGCTCGACATCGGCGGAACGCCAATGGTCGTGCATGTCTGGCGGTGCGCCCAAGAGGCGGCATTGGGGCCGGTGCTTGTGGCCACCGATGCGCCCGAGATCGTGCGAGTGATCGAGGCGGCGGGAGGCGCGGCCGTGCTGACTGGCGCGGAGCATGAGACCGGCTCGGATCGGGTGTTCGAGGCGATCGAAGCTGCCGATGGCGCGGCCCGCCACGACGTCGTGATCAATCTGCAGGGCGACATGCCGGCTATCGCGCCGGCGCTGCTTCGCGCGGCGTTTCCGCCGCTGGCGGACCCGGCGGTCGATATCGCGACGCTTGCCGCGCCGATGGCAGAATTGGAGAAGCGCAAGGACCCGAATATCGTCAAGGTGGTCGCAACGCCGGTCGCCGAGAACCGGCTGCGCGCCCTCTACTTCACGCGCGCGGCTGCACCGTGGGGCGAGGGAGACCTCCTGCAGCACATCGGTGTATATGCCTTCCGGCGCTCGGCGCTGGAGCGCTTCGCCGCCCTGCCGCGTTCGCATCTGGAAAAACGAGAGCGGCTCGAGCAATTGCGCGCGCTCGAGGCCGGGATGCGGATCGACGTGACGCTTGTCGAGGAAGCGCCGATCGGCGTCGATACGCCGGCCGATCTGGCGCGCGTCCGCGCGGATTTCGAAACGAGGATGCGAGGGAAAACGCAATCGTGACGGCAAAAATCATCGCATATCAGGGGGAGCCGGGCGCCAATTCCCACATCGCCTGCCGCGACGTATATCCGGATTGGGAGCCGCTGCCCTGCGCGACCTTCGAGGACGCGTTTGCCGCGATCGGCGACGGCAAGGCGAGCCTCGGCATGATCCCCATCGAGAACTCGATCGCCGGGCGCGTCGCCGACATCCACCATTTCCTGCCGACCGCCGGGCTGAAAATCATCGCCGAATATTTTCTGCCGATTCATTTTCAGCTGATGGCGCCACGCGGCGCCAAACTCGAGATGCTGCGGCACGTCCACAGCCATATTCATGCGCTCGGCCAATGCCGCAAAATCATCCGCCGTCTCGGGCTCGCGGCGCATGTCGCAGGCGACACGGCGGGCGCTGCGCGCGAAGTCGCGGAATGGGACGATGCGAGCCGCGCCGCGCTGGCGCCGAAACTCGCGGCGGATGTGTATGGCCTCGATATTTTGGCCGAGAATGTCGAGGACGAAGAGCACAACACAACGCGCTTCATCATACTTTCGCGCGAGGAGCAGCGGCCGTCGCAGGGCGGCGGCCACATCGTCACGAGCTTCGTGTTCCGCGTGCGCAACGTGCCGGCCGCGCTTTACAAGGCGCTTGGCGGCTTCGCCACCAACGGCGTCAACATGACGAAGCTCGAAAGCTACATGATCAACGGCGAATTCACCGCGACGCAGTTTTTGGCCGATGTCGACGGTCATCCCGACGATCCGCCGCTGGCGCGTGCCTTGGAGGAGCTTGCCTTCTTCTCGGCGGAGCTGACGATCCTCGGCGTCTATCCCGCGCATAAATTTCGCGAGGACTCGCAGGCGCGGTGAGGCTGGAATGATCTCGGTGAACTACCTCTATCTCGCCGTCGCGATCAGCTGCGAGGTGATCGGCACGTCGGCGCTGAAGGCGTCGGACGGATTCTCGAAGCTCCGGCCGACGCTGTTGATGGCGCTATGTTTCGCGGTTGCGTTGTTCTGCCTGTCACAAACGTTGCGCACGATTCCGCTCGGCATCGCCTACGCGATCTGGTGCGGCGCCGGCATCATTCTGACCGCGCTTAGCGGCTGGTTTGTGTTCCGGCAATCGCTCGATCTTGCCGCAATCACCGGCATGGCGCTGATCATCGCGGGTGTGTTGGTGATTAATTTGATGTCGAAGTCTGTGGCTGAGTAGAGGGAGCTGCGCTCCGCCACTCGCGCCATCCCCGCACGCGCAGTTCGCAAGCTGGGCAGGTGCCGCAACCATAGCCCCATTCGTGCCGCTGGCCACGTTCGCCGAGATAACATGTGTGCGTGTCTTCGATGATAACGCCCACCAGCGCCTCGCCGCCGAGTTCGTGCGCCAGCGCCCAGGTCGCTGCCTTGTCGAGCCACATGAGTGGCGTCTCGATCACGAACCGGCTCTCCGTGCCGAGATTGAGCGCGATCTGCAGCGCCTTGATCGTATCGTCGCGGCAATCGGGATAGCCGGAAAAATCCGTCTCGCACATGCCCCCGACAATGCGCTTCAGCCCGCGCCGGTAGGCGAGTGCCGCCGCAAATGTCAGGAACATGATGTTGCGGCCAGGCACGAAGGTGCTCGGCAGGCCTTTTTCGCTGGTGGTGATCTCTACGTCCCGCGTCATCGCGGTGTCGGACATTTTTCCGAGCACGCGAAGATCGATCACGTGATCTTCGCCGAGCCGCTCGCGCCAGCGCCGGTGCAGCTGCGTGAGTTTCTCCCGGATGACCGGCCGTTGCTTCAGTTCGACAGCATGGCGCTGACCATAATCAAAGCCGATTGTCTCGACATGCGCATAATGCGCGAGTGCCCAGGCAAGACAGGTCGTTGAATCCTGCCCGCCGGAGAACAGGACGAGCGCGCCCGCATCGGTCTCAGTCGGCATCCGCCCATGCCGCAAGCAGGTGATGCGCGATTGCGATCTTCGGGGGCGCGAAGAGTTTCGCCGGATGTGCGTTACGCAGCATCAGCCGCGCGTCCTCGCGCGTGAACCAACGGGCGTCCTCCAACTCTGTCGTATCGACCTTCAGTTCGCGCGAGGTCGCCTCGGCGAGGCAGCCGATCATCAAGGAGGACGGAAAGGGCCAGGGCTGCGAGGCAAGATACGTGATGCGTCCGGTGGCGATACCGGCCTCCTCTTTGATTTCACGGCGCACAGCGTCCTCGATCGTCTCGCCGGATTCGATAAAGCCCGCCAGGCAAGAATACATGCCCGACGGAAATCGCGCCTGCCGCCCGAGGAGGCAGCGATTGCCGTCGGTCGCAAGCATGATCGCGACCGGATCGGTGCGGGGAAAATGATGCGTTCCGCAGGGCTCGCATTCGCGTCGCCACCCGGCGGCGGTGACGCGCGTCGGTGCCCCGCAATTCGCGCAGAAGCGGTGATGCGCATGCCAATACATGACGCTCTTCGCCTGGCCGAGCGCACCGACCATTTTCGGCGAGACGAGTCCCTGCAGCGCGATCGAGCGGAGATCGATGCTGGTGAGCCCGCCCTGTCCATGCACCGCGGTGCCCACGTCCGGATCGAACTGGCTCGCGAAAATCCCGCCTGTTCCGTCGTGGCCCAGAAGGGCGATCTCGCGCGGCTCGCCGAAGCGCTTGATTTCATCAAAGGTGTAGAGCGCGTGGAAATCGTCGCCCTCGCGCTGCAGCAGCGCGTTGTCGCCCACAAGGATAAGCGTGCGGGCTTCGGGATCGCGCTGAAGGGCGGCGATGAACTCCGCATCGTCGCGCCGCTCAGACATCCGATCGAGCGGGTTCACCGCATAGCCTGTCGCGGCGGAAAGTTCGGGGCGGTCCACAATCAGCGACATAAGCTCGGCCTTGGCACCTGGTTAAAGTAGTCGGCCCACGCAAACCTTCAAACCGCTTTGCCGCACTTCTGTCTTGCACCCGCGACGGCGATAGACCAAATAGGGCGCGGGAGGTTGGCGGTGGACGCACCACTCGCCAACCGGGTCAGGTCCGGAAGGAAGCAGCCCTAACGAGACCGGGCGGGTCTCTGTCCAGCCTCCCACTTATCGCCGAGCGACCCTTTCCGCTGTGTAGCCGCCGCTTCTCGCTTGCGGCCTTGCGGCTGCCGCCGGATATTCCAGATCGATGACGGACGAATTCGACAGAGAGGCCCCTGGAGGCGCCGAAGCGCAGCTTTTCGGCGCGGCCGATCTGCCGCCTGCTGGGGCCGCGGCACCGGCAGCTCACGCCGCCTATCGCGTGCTGGCCCGCAAATACCGCCCGACGACCTTCGCCGACCTGATCGGCCAGGAGCCGATGGTTCGTACCCTCTCGAATGCGTTCGAGCTCGGCCGCATTCACCAAGCCTATCTGCTGACGGGCGTACGTGGGGTCGGCAAGACCACGACCGCCCGCATCCTCGCCCGCGCCTTCAACTACGACCTGCCGGCGGCGGAGGGACGCGAGGCAATCTCGCGGCCGACCATCCACATGCCGGAGCTCGGCCTCCAATGTCAGGCGATCATCGACTCGCGCCATGTTGACGTGATCGAGATGGATGCCGCCTCCCATACCGGTATCGATGACGTCCGCGAGATCGTCGAGAACGCACGCTACCGCCCGGTCTCGGCGCGCACGAAAGTCTACATCATCGACGAAGTGCACATGCTCTCGAAGCAGGCCTTCAACGGCCTGTTGAAGACGCTAGAAGAGCCGCCGGAACACGTCAAATTCCTATTCGCGACGACCGAGATCGACAAAGTGCCGGTGACGGTGCGCTCGCGGTGTCTGCGCTTCGATCTGCGCCGCATCGAAACCGAAATGCTTGTGCGGCATCTTGCCGACATCTGCGCCAAGGAGGGCGTTGCCGTCGAGGCGCCGGCGCTCGCCATGATCGCGCGCGCCGCCGAAGGCTCGGTGCGCGATGCGTTGTCGTTGCTCGATCAGGCGATCGCCTTCGGCACGCAGTCTGGTGCGGCCGGGGTTCGCGCCGACGACCTCAACACAATGCTCGGGCTCGCCGACCGCAGCCGTATTATCGATCTCTTCGAGCGGCTGATGTCTGGCGATATGCCGGCGGCGCTCTCCATTCTGAAGGAGCAGCACGAGACCGGCGCCGATCCGGCGCAGGTTTTGGGCGAACTTGCTGAATTCACCCATCTTGTCACGAAGCTGAAGCTTGCGCCGGGCGCGCCGAAGGACGCGACGCTCACCGAACAAGAGCAGCGCCGCGGGGTGGAGTTTGCCGGCAAGCTGTCGATTCCGGTTCTGACCCGCACCTGGCAAATCCTGCTCAAAGGTTTGCAGGAGGTGCGCGAAGCGCCGCGCCCGCTCGCCGCCGCGGACATGGTGCTCGTGCGCATTGCCTATGCCGCCGATCTGCCCTCCCCGGCGGAGGCGATTCGGCAGCTTGGTTCATCGCCGGGCGATCCGCGATCCGCCTCGGCGCCGGCACCTTCCGCCGCGCCGCGGGGCCGCGGACCGGGCGCTGCGGCTTTGGCTTTTGCGTCGCCGGCACTTAGTCCCTCGCCGCAAACCGCCGCCGCACCGAAAGTTCGCCTCGAGACGTTCGACGCGCTCGTTGCGCTCGCCGCTCAGAATCGCGACATTCAGATCAAGAGCGCGCTCGAGCGCGACGTGCGGCTCGTGCGCTTCGAGGAAGGCTCGCTCGAATTCGCGCTGGCGCCCGGCGCCTCGCCAGGGCTGGCGCAGACGCTCATGCGGAAGCTCCAGGACTGGACCGGCGCGCGCTGGATGGTGGCCATCTCGTCCGCCGCTGGCGCGCCGACATTGCGCGAGCAGGCCGAAGCCAAGGAGCAGGAGCGGCGCGTCGGCGTGCAGGCCGATCCGGTCGTCCGCAGCGTGCTCGAGCGCTTCCCCGGGGCCGAGATCATCGCCGTGCGCTCCAACGCACCGGACGAGGAGGTTGTGCCATCGTCACCGGTTGCGGCTGAACCGAGTGATGAAATTGCCTACGTCGATGAAATCGACACGGACAATGACACCTGACGCGCGGCGGAGCGAAACCAGATGAAAGACTTGATGGGGCTGATGAAGCAAGCACAGGCCATGCAAACAAAAATGGCTGAGATGCAAAGCGAGCTCGAACAAAGCGAGGTGCAAGGCCAATCCGGCGCAGGCCTCGTGAAAGTGACGCTCACGGCCAAAGGCAATATGAAGACAATCGCGATCGATCCATCGCTCTTGAAGAGCGACGAGGGCGAGATCCTCGAGGATCTGATCGTCACTGCGCATGAAGACGCCCGTAAAAAGGCCGAGCGTCTCATGGAAGAGAAGATGAAGTCCGTCACCGCCGGTCTGCCGCTGCCGCCGGGATTGAAACTGCCGTTCTAAGCGAATCAATGGCCGAGCGCGTCGCCGGCGCCGAAATCGAGCGCCTCATCCAGTTGCTGGCGCGCCTGCCGGGATTAGGTCCGCGCTCCGCACGCCGCGCGGCACTGCATCTCATCCGCAAGCGCGAGGAATTGCTCGCGCCCCTCGCCGATGCGATGCAGACCGCGCGCGAAAAGATTCTTGTCTGCTCGGAATGCGGCAATATCGATACGCTCGATCCGTGCACGATCTGTCGGGATCCGCGCCGCGATCCGAATGTGCTCGTCGTCGTCGAAACCGTCGCCGATCTTTGGGCGCTGGAGCGTGCCGCCGCAATTCGTGCGCGATATCACGTACTAGGCGGCACCTTATCGCCGCTCGACGGCGTCGGGCCGCAGGACATCAACCTCGCGACGCTGGTCGTCCGCGTCGCCGAAGGCGACGTCCGCGAGGTGATCCTCGCCGTCAACGCCACCGTCGATGGCCAGACGACGGCCCATTACGTCACCGATCTCCTCGCCCATCTCGGCGTCAAGACGACCCGCCTCGCTCACGGCGTCCCGATCGGCGGCGAACTCGACTATCTCGACGAGGGCACGCTCTCGACCGCCATCCGCCAGCGCACCGTGTTCTGACGCGCCCCTTGCCGCCGCCCGCCAGCTTGTTTAGATGGGTTCTAAACAAGCTGGAGAGTTCCCTTGCGCTCGTTTTCCGACCTGACCGAACGCGAAATCCTGGCGCTGGCGATCAGCAACGAGGAGGAGGACGGGCGCATCTATGCCGACTTTGCCGAGGGGCTGCAGGAGAATTACCCTGACACCGCACGCGTCTTCAGCGACATGGCGGCGGAGGAGAACGAGCACCGCCGCCTGCTGATCGACAAGTTCGTCGAAACCTTCGGCAATCACATCCCGCTCGTGCGCCGCCACGACATCCGCGGCTACATCCAGCGCCGGCCGCTCTGGCAGGTGCGCCCGCTCGGGATCGAGACGGTGCGCCGGCAGGCGGTGCAGATGGAAGAAGAGGCCGGCCGCTTCTATCAGCAGGCGGCGAGCCGAACCACCGATGCCGGCATCCGCAAGCTCCTCGGCGATCTCGCCTCGGCGGAAGTGGAGCATGTCCGCTCGGCCGGCGAGATCACCGAGAAGCGATTGCCCGGCGACGCGCGCACCCAAGAGAACGAGAGCGCCAATCGCCGCCTGGTTTTGCAGATCATCCAGCCCGGGCTCGTCGGACTCATGGACGGATCGGTTTCGACGCTCGCGCCGGTCTTTGCCGCCGCCTTCGCCACGCACAATTCCTGGAACGCGTTTCTCGTCGGCGTGGCGGCCTCACTCGGCGCCGGCATTTCGATGGGCTTTGCCGAGGCGCTCGCCGACGACGGCAAATTGTCGGGCCGCGGCACGCCATACCTGCGCGGATTTGTATGCGGGCTGATGACCATCGCCGGCGGCATCGGCCACACATTGCCCTACCTCATCCCGAATTTTTGGACCGCGACGATCCTCGCCTGCTGCGTGGTGGTCGTGGAACTGCTGACGATCGCCTGGGTGCAATGGCGCTATATGGACACGCCGCCGGTCTCGGCCGCGGCGAAAGTCATGCTCGGCGGCGGGCTCGTGCTCGCGACAGGCATATTGATCGGCAACGCCTGATGCCGCTCACCACTTCGCCGGCAACGCCGCAAGACGCCGCAGCGTCAGTGTCGGACGCCATTGCGGATTGTCGATATTTTCGAGCGCGAGCTTCGGCAGCCGTTCGGCCAGAGCGCGGAACGTGATCTCGCCTTCGAGGCGCGCAAGCTGCGCGCCGAGGCAATGATGGATGCCGCCGCCGAAGGACAAGGGCCGGACATTCTGCCGGGTGACGTCGAGCCGCTCCGGGTCGTCGTAGCGGGCGGGATCGCGGTTTCCCGCGCCGAGGAGACAGATCACGCCCTCGCCGCGCTTTATCACCACCTTGTCGTCGCCGATCTCGATGTCTTCGGCAGCCTTCCGCGCCGTCAGCTGCACCGAGGAATCGTAACGCAAGAGTTCCTCGGTCGCGTTTGCCGCGAGCGAGGGATCGCGCGTCAGCATCTCCCATTGATCCGGCTGGCGATGCAGCGCCAGCAGACCGTTGCCGATGAGATTGGCCGTGGTCTCGTGCCCCGCGGCGAATAGAAGGTTGATGTTCGACGTAAGCTCGTCCTGCGACAGGCGTCCGTCATGCTCGTCGCGCACGGCGAGCAGCGCGCTGATGAGATCGTCGCCCGGCTCCTTGGCGCGGCGCTCGAACAAACACAGAAAGTAAGTGCGCGTCTTCAGCGTGCTCGCATTGGCTTCTTCGAGCTCGGCTGATGAAAGCGGCACCGGCTCCAGCGCGCGGCCGGAAATGCGGAAATTTCCCAAAAACTGCGCGCGATCCTCCTCCGGCACGCCGAGCATGTCGCAGATCACGATCACCGGCAGCTTGTGCGAGAGGTCGGCGATGACATCCATGCGGCCGCGCGGCAGGACGGCGTCGATCAGCGCGTGCACGAGCGCCTCGATGCGCGGGCGCATTTCCTCGACGCGGCGCGCGGTGAAAGCGCGCACGACAAGATTGCGCATCCGCGTGTGGTCGGGCGGATCCTGCACCAGCATCGAGCGGCGCAGCGACTGGAAGACCGGCTGATCCATCAGCGCCCGGCGCGGCCCGGGGTCGGAAATCTTGCCTTCGAAATCGTGGACGAAGCGGCGGTCGCGCGTCACCGCGTCGATGTCGCGATAGCGCGTCAGCACATAAGGCCCGAGCGGCGAGCGCCAGATCGGGCTCTTCTCGCGCAACATCCGGTAGGTCGGATAGGGATCGCGGATGAAGGCGGGGTCGAGCGGGTTGAAGGCCGGCACGGGTTGCGGGGCGTTCATGGGGGCGTCCAGGGGTGGAGGTGGGGCGGGTGCGAACGCGATCATTAGCTCACCCTCTCCCCTCGCGGGAGAGGGTGCCGCGACGCAGGCAAGTTTACGCAGCCTGCGTACACTTGGCTGCGCAGCGCGGGTCGGGTGAGGGGTCTATGCCGGCATCACCCCTCATCCGTCATTGCTTCGCAATGCCACCTTGTAACTTGTCTCTCGCCGAATGCGCTATTGTTGCGGATGCGGTGATGGACCGGAGACCGCAGCCACCTGGGGCGTTTGAGCCCGTGGAGAAGCCGGGGTCTCTGTCCATCGTTCCATCGAACCCGAACAGTCGCCTGGGCCGCACGCGAAGCCCGCTTAGACAAGGACGGGACCAGATGGACGCTCTCGTTGTTGGAATCGACGTATCGAAAGCGCAGCTCGATGTGCATGTGCGCCCGAGCGCCGAGAGTTTTGTCGTCGTGCGTAACGGTGCCGGTCTCGACGAACTCGTCGCTAGATTGAAGGCGATCGCGCCGGCCCTCATAGCGGTCGAAGCAACCGGCGGCTTCGAATGCGTCGTCACCGCCGCCCTCGCCGGCGCGGAACTGCCGGTTGTCGTCGTCAATCCGGCGCAGGTGCGCGCCTTTGCCAATGCGCTCGGCAAGCGTGCCAAGACCGACCCGATCGATGCTGCAATCATTGCCCACTTCGTCGAGGCGACGAAACCGGACGTGCGGCCTTTGCCGGATGAAGCGACGCAGCTCCTTGCTGATCTCGTCGCGCGGCGCCGCCAGATCGTCGAGATGATGGGCGCCGAAGGCCAGCGCGAGCGGCGCGCCGTTCATAAACGCCTGAAGAAGAGCATCGCGCGGCTGCGCAAGGCGCTCGAGAAAGAACTTGCCGACATCGACAGCGAGATCGACGACACCGTACGCGGCTCGCCAGCCTGGCGCGAGAAGGAGGATCTGCTCGTCTCGGTCCCCGGCATCGGGCCGACGATCGCGCGCACGCTCATCGCCGAGTTGCCGGAACTCGGCTCGCTCGATCGGCGCGCCATCGCCGCGCTCGCCGGCCTCGCGCCATGGACGCGCCAGTCCGGTCAATGGAAGGGCAGAAGCCTCATCGGCGGCGGCCGCAGCAGCGTGCGCGCCGTTCTCTTCGTCGGTGCCATGGTCGCGGCGCGCTTCAATCCAACCCTCAAAGCCTGCCGCGATCGGCTCGTCGCACGAGGCAAACCCAAGAAGGTCGCGCTCATCGCAATCGCTCGCAAACTCTTGACCATCCTCAACGCCATATTGCGGGACAAACGACCATGGCAGCCACAAAACGCTTGACCAACAAGACAGTCGCTTCTCCCCGTAAACGGGGAGAAGGCGCTTACCACCACGGTTCGCCCAACGCCGGAAAATCTACCCCTTCTTCTCCTCCCGCCGCGCGTTTTGGCCCAGGCGCAATTCGGCTTGCCGCGCCTTCTCCAGCGCTTCTTCGGGTGTTGTCACGCCGCCGGCTTCCTCGTCGGTGCCGAGCGGCGCGGCTGAGGGATCGGGGAAGGCAACCTTGTCGCCGGTGCGGCCGGAATCGATGTCGGCTCTGAGCCGCTCGGCCGCCGCGCCGCGGCTTTTGTTTGTGCTGATCACGTCGCGTTCTCCGGGTCAAATGCTGCCGCGAGAGAACGAACGAGCGTCAGGAACGATCCGTCAGAAGTGGCGCGCCCGGGGTGTCGTCGATCTTCCGCGCCTCCTCCGGCAGCATGATCGGAATGCCGTCGCGAATGGGATAAGCCAAGCGCGCGGCGCGCGAGATCAGCTCCTGCCTCGCCGCGTCGTATTCGAGCGTCGTCTTGGTCAGCGGGCAAACGAGGATTTCGAGGAGCCGCGGATCGACGCGCGAGACTTCCGGGGCCTCGTCAGAAGCGGGGACGCTCGGCTCCATGCGGGTGACACTCTCTTGATCGGCTTGGCGCAACCTCTCCCCTAGCAGGTCATTTGAGAGGGCGGAAGCAAGATCGGGAGTCCGCAATGATCCGCAATTTTTCGCTCGCCGTCGCCCTATCGTTCAGCTGCGTCACGGCAGCTTTGGCCCAGGACGCCCGCGAGCCGTTAAGCGCTGCAGTCGCACAGCGCCGGCTTGAAGCTTACGTCCAGACATGGTCGACCAATCCGGGGGTGAACGCCGCGACCGTACAAAATTACTACGGCGACCGGGTGATCTATTACGGCAAGCCGATGTCGCGGCCGCAGGTCTTGGGCGACAAGCTTCGCTACATCGCGGTGTGGCCGGAGCGTCATTACCGCATCGTGCCGGGCACGGCGTCGGCGGCGTGTGACCATCAGAAAACGATGTGCCGCGTCTCCGGCATCATGCAGTGGGATCGCCGCTCCCGAGCCGGCGCACGATCGGTCGGCAGTGCACGGCTCGCTCTCACGCTGTCACGCGCGAGCGGCGGCAAGATCGTGCAGGAGTCGGCATCGATACTCCGGTTCGCCGGTTCTTACTGAATCGAGTTCGTGTTGCTGCTCGAGCGCGCGAGCTCCATCTGCGTGATCGCGACAAGCACCTCGGCACGGGACTTCAAATCCGCCGCCTCGAGCAGCGCCTGCTTTTCCTTCGGGCCGAACGGGCTCATCATCGAGAGCGCGTTGACGAGCGCCTCGTTCGATGCCGCCTCGATGCTCTTCCAGTCGATTTTCAATTTGTTGGATTTGGCGAATTCGTCGAGCGTCTTCAATACGGCATCGCGATCGATATCTTCTTCGGCGTAGCCGGGGATGAAATCCTCGGCAAAGGCGTCGAAATCGGCCTGACATTGCCGATAGGGCGTGAGCACCGGCATCTCCGCGCTCACGCGATAACGCGCAACGCCGGTCAGCGTGAGAACGTAACGGCCGTCGCCGGTCTCAGCCAATTGCGTGATGCGGCCGAGGCAGCCGACCGAGAACAGCGCCGGCGCTTTGCGCGATCCGCCGGCGTCGGCGTTCGGCTGGATTATGCCGATGAGCCGATGCCCGCGCAGCGCATCGTCGACCATCGTGAGATAGCGTGGCTCGAAAACGTTGAGCGGTAACTCGCCGCGCGGCAGCAGCAGCACGCCGGCAAGCGGAAAGATCGGGATCGTGTTCGGCAGCTCGGCCGGCGATTTGTAAGGCGCGTTGATGCTCATGGCGCGCGGCCCCTTGGCGCGCCGTTCCTGGCGCAGCATCGGCGCCGGTCAGGAAAAGAGCAGCGTCGACAGCCGGCGGCGGGCGGCGAGAGTGGCCGGATCCATCGGTCCCCACGCTTCGAAAAACTGGACGAGTTGCTTGCGCGCGCCATCGTCGTTCCAGTTACGGTCCGCCTTGATGATTTCAAGCAGGCGCTCTGCCGCGTCGCTGCGCCTGCCTTCCGCGTTGAGGGCGACGGCGAGATCGAAGCGGGCTTGGTGATCGCCAGGGTTCTTGGCGATTGCCGCTTCGAGACCGGCGAGGTCGCCGACATTGCTCGCCTGCTCGGCGAGTTCGAGCGCGGCGCGCGCGGCGCT
>JAXDNJ010000051.1:0-12794 GCA_034669505.1 Methylobacteriaceae bacterium | reverse complement strand
GCGAAATGCTGCTCAATCCGCCGGTAGCGCCGGCTGCCGCATCCACGTCCTCCGCTCTGACCGTGCGCCGCGACGCTGCCTGACAGTCCCGCGGTGCGTCTGATCGATCGCGACGCGATCGATGGCGTTCTGGATTTTCCCGCAGTTATCGATGCTCTAGCGTCCGCTTTTGCGAGCGGCTTTATCGGACCTGCCCGGCATCACCACACGCTCGATCAAAATTCCGGCGCGACGCAGCTTCTGATGCCGGCCTGGACCGATGACCTTCCGCGCCCCGGGAGCTTTCTCGGGACGAAGATCGTCAGCATTTTCCCGCAGAACAGTGCGCAGCGCATTGCGGCCGTGAACGGCTCCTACGTGCTTCAATCAGGCGAGACCGGTCTGCCGCTCGCGGTTTTCGACGGCACGCGGCTGACGCATTGGCGCACGGCTGCGGTATCGGCGCTTGGCTCACGCTATCTTGCACGCCGAAACGCCTGCCGCCTCCTCGTCTGCGGCGCCGGCGCGCTCGCCCCGATGCTCATCGTGGCGCACGGGACCGTGCGCGCGATCGAAGAGGTCGTTATCTGGAATCACCAGCGCGCCGGCGCGGAAAAGCTAGTCGGGACGCTTCGTGCCGCGGGTTGGGAAGCGCATGTCGCCGAGGATCTTCCCCGCGCGGTCGCGCAAGCGGATATCGTCAGCTGCGCAACGTTGGCGAGGGAGCCCTTCCTGCGCGGAGACTGGCTTTCGCCGGGCGCGCATGTCGACCTCGTCGGCTCGTTCAATCTGCGCATGCGCGAAGCCGATGCGGTCACGCTCCAGCGCGCCCGGATTTTCATGGACACGGCGCGTGCACTCACCGAGGGTGGCGACGTCGCCCTGGCGATCGCGGCGCAAGAGGTTGCCCGCGAGCAGGTCGCCGGCACCCTGGCGCAGCTGATTGCCGGGAGCATCGCTGGACGCCGCGATGCGCAGGAGATCACGCTGTTCAAGTCGGTCGGCACTGCGATTGCCGACCTTGCCGTGGCGATCCTGGTCTGGCAGAGGGTCGGCGTTTCGCCAGATCGTAAGCCGTGAGCCAATTCCCGACACTCGTGAAGATATGCGGCCTTTCGTCGGCCGCGACGCTCGACGCTGCCCTCGAGTCCGGGGCGGACATGGTCGGCTTCGTGTTTTTCGAGCCGAGTCCGCGCAACCTTTCGACCGAAGAAGCCCGCATGCTGGGCAATCAGGTTCGCGGCCGCGCGCAAAAGGTGGCGCTGACGGTCGATGCCGACGATGCGATGCTCGAGCGGATCGTCGATGCGCTCACGCCCGACATTCTGCAGCTGCATGGCAAGGAAACGCCGGAGCGCGTGCGGGCGATCCGTGCCCGCTTCGGCATTTCCGTCATGAAGGCGATCGGCATCGCCGCGCGGGGCGATCTGGCGAGGGCGGAGGCTTATGCGGAAGCCGCCGACACGCTGCTCTTCGATGCGAAGCCCGCACCCGAGGCCGTGCTGCCCGGCGGCAACGGACAGGCCTTCGATTGGCCGATCCTGAGCGGGCTTACGACCACGAAGCCATGGATGCTTTCAGGCGGTCTCGATGCCGCCAATGTGGGCGAGGCGCTGAGCGCAACCGGCGCGCGCGGTGCCGACGTCTCGTCCGGCGTCGAGAGTGCCCCGGGCATGAAGGACCCGGCGCGCATCGCGGCTTTCATTGCGGCGGTCCGCGCGCTTCCCCCGACTGGCGGGAGCCGCTAGAAGGCGCGAAGAAAACCGCTCCTGGAGCGCCTCTTGGTCAAACCCGAAATCCCAAACTCCTTCCGCACGGGTCCGGACGAGAGCGGCCATTTTGGCATGTTCGGCGGCCGCTTTGTCGCCGAAACCTTGATGCCGCTCATCCTCGATCTCGAACGCGCTTATGCCGAGGCGCGCCGCGATCCGAGTTTCCATGCGGAACTCGCGAGCCTGCATACGCACTATGTCGGCCGGCCGAGCCCGCTTTATTTCGCCGAGCGCATGACCGAGCATCTTCGTGAGGTTTCGGCGGCCGCCGGCGGCGCGGGCGGCGCCAAAATCTACTTCAAGCGCGACGAGCTCAATCACACCGGCGCGCACAAGATCAACAATGTGCTCGGCCAGATACTGCTCGCCCGGCGCATGGGCAAGAAGCGCATCATCGCCGAGACCGGTGCCGGCCAGCATGGTGTAGCGACCGCGACCGCCTGCGCGCGCTTTGGCCTCGAATGCGTCGTCTTCATGGGCGAGGTCGACGTCGAACGGCAGAAGCCGAACGTCTTTCGCATGCACATGCTCGGCGCAAAAGTGGTGCCGGTGCAATCAGGTGCGCGCACGCTCAAGGACGCGATGAACGAGGCGCTGCGCGACTGGGTGACCAACGTCGAGAACACGTTCTATTGCATCGGCACCGCGGCCGGCCCGCATCCCTATCCCGCCATGGTGCGCGACTTCCAATCGATCATCGGCGAGGAAGTCCGCGTGCAGATGCAGTCAGCGGAAGGCCGGCTGCCGGATTCGCTCATCGCCTGTATCGGCGGCGGCTCGAATGCGATCGGGCTCTTCCACCCCTTCCTAGACGACCGCGAGATCGAAATCTACGGCGTGGAGGCGGCAGGCTACGGGCTCGACAAGCTGCACGCGGCATCGCTCGCGGGCGGCAGACCCGGCGTGCTGCACGGCAACCGCACCTATCTGTTGATGGATGATGACGGGCAGATTCTCGAGGGCCACTCGATCTCGGCCGGGCTCGATTATCCCGGCATCGGGCCCGAGCATGCGTGGCTCCGCGACTCCGGCCGCGTCACCTATCTCTCCGCCACGGACGATGAGGCGCTCGCCGCCTTCCAGCTCTGCTCGCGGCTTGAAGGCATCATCCCGGCGCTCGAGCCCGCGCACGCGCTGGCGCGGGTCATGGAACTCGCGCCGAAAAAGCCGCGCGACCACCTCATGGTGATGAACATGTGCGGGCGCGGCGATAAGGACATTTTCGCCGTCGCCGAGCATCTCGGCCGCGGCCAAGAAGCAAAGCCAAACTGAGGCCAAGACGGACTGAGGCAAACCCCACTGACAGAAGACGAACTAAGGCATCATTGTCCTGCGCGGCGTCGGGTGGGATAGTCGCGCCAAAGCCGGTCGAAACGGCCAAGCGGGAGGGGCAAGCATGCTGTCACGGCGCGCGCTGATCGGCGGCGGAGCAGGGCTGGTTGCCGCGGCCGGCATGCGCGCACTCGTCGACGAAGCCCACGCGGCGGTGCCCGACCTCAATCCCGGCCTGCCCGGCGGTGTGCACGACGCGGCGACGCTCGAAGCGCTGCCGAACAAGGCACCGCTGATCAAGCTCTCGTACCGCCCGCCGAATTACGAAACACCGGTCTCGTATTTCGACAACATCATCACGCCGAACGATGCCTTCTTCGTGCGCTATCATCTCTCCGATATTCCGGAGACGAACGATCCCAAGCTCGACCCCAAGACGTGGCGGCTGAAGCTCTCCGGCGACAGTTTCGACAAGCCGCTCGAACTGAGCTTTGACGATCTGAAAGCTTTCGAGCCCGTCGAGATCACCGCGGTGTGCCAATGTGCCGGCAATCGCCGCGGCCTGTTCCAGCCGCACGTGCCCGGCGTGCAATGGGGTGCCGGCGCGATGGGCAATGCACGTTGGAAGGGCGCGAAGCTGAAAGACGTGCTGGCGCGCGGCGGACTTAAGAAAGAGGCGCTCGAGATCGTGTTCGACGGCGCCGATGGTCCGCCGGTCGAGAAGACGCCGGACTTCGTCAAAAGCATTCCGGCTTGGAAGGCGATGGAAGATACAGTGATTCTCGCCTACGAAATGAACGGCGCGCCGCTGCCGCATTTCAATGGCTTTCCCGTGCGCCTGATCGTGCCGGGCTGGACGGCGACCTATTGGGTGAAGCACCTCACCTCGATCGAGGCCGTCGCGCAGCCCTTCCAGGGCTTCTGGATGAAGGGTGCCTACCGCATTCCGACGAACAAGTTCCCGCTGGTCCAGCGCTTCCTCTCCCAGGAAACGGAAGCAAATACCCCGATCACCGAAATGATGGTGAATTCGCTGATCACCAGCCCCACCGACGGAGCCTTGCTTCCGGTCGGCAAGACGGCGCAGGCAAAGGGCATCGCCTGGGACGGTGGCTATGGGATTGCCGCCGTCGAAGTCTCGCTCGACGGCGGGCGCACGTTCGACAGCGCGTTGCTCGGCGAGGATCGCGGGCGCTTCTCGTTCCGTCCTTGGATGTACGAGTTCAAGACCACCGCCGCGGGTCCGCTGACGCTGGTCGCGCGGGCGCGCAATGCCGTTGGCCAGACGCAGACGAGCGCGCTCATCAGCAATCCGGCCGGCTATCATAACAATCTCGTGCCGCGCGTCACGGTGGATGTGCGATGAGGAGCGGGGCAATGCGTACGACCGCGATCCTCATCGTCCTTGCGGCGTCGCTCCCCGCCATGGCAGGCGAAGACGCGATTGCGCTGAAGGACGCACCCGGCCGCGACGTGCTTCTCAACAATTGCGCCGCGTGCCATAGCCTCGATTACATCCAGACCAATTCGCCGTTTCCAACGCAGAAGGTCTGGGACGCGGAGGTGACGAAAATGATCAAGGTTTTCGGCGCGCCGATCGGCGATGCCGACGCCAAGATCATCATCGACTATCTCGCCAAGAATTACGGCAGTTGAGCCGCAGGGCTCGAGCGAGGAGCAAGAAGTGAGCGAGTTTACATCGTTGAGGATCGACCGCCGTGCGTTTGTCGGCGGCGTTGCCGCCGCGTCCTTCGGCGCGCCGGCGATCGTGCGCGCGCAGGACAAGGCGCTGAAGATTGCTGTGCTGTTGCCGCGCTCGGGCTTCTTCGCTCAGGCGGGGCAGAGCTGCTATCGCGGCGCGCTCGCCGCGCCGAAAGTGCTCGCCGATCTCGGCTACAAGGTCGAGCTCGTGCACATCGACACGGAATCGAACGTCGATCTCGCCCGCACACAGGCCGAGAAGGCCATCAATGACGGCGCGGGGTGCCTGATCGGCGCCTTCGATTCCGGCCAGACGCTGGCGATCGCGCAAGTGGCCGAGCAGCGCCAGGTGCCGTTCGTCATCAACGTCGCGGCGGCGCCGCAGATCACCGAGCAGGGCTACAAATATCTCGTCCGCAATTTCCCGACCGGCGGTCAGTTGGTGACCAACGGCTTGCGCCTCATCAACGCCGTCTCCGATGCGACGAAGGTCAAATTCGAGACCGCGGTCTTCCTGCATGCCAACGACACGTTCGGCACGGCGCAGCGCGGCGCGATGGACGCGATCTTCCCGAAGCAGAACATGCCGTTCAAGCTCGCCGAGAGCATCGCTTACGATCCGCGCGCGCAGGACCTGTCGGTCGAGGTGACGAAGCTGCGTTCGCTGAACCCCGATCTCGTCATGGTCGTCACCCGCGCCGGCGACGCGATCAAGCTCGTACGCGACATGGTGCGCCAGCGCTTCGAGCCGAAGGCGATCATCTCGCCGGGCTCCCCGGGTCTTTACGACGAGGAATTCTTCCAGGCTCTGGGGCCGCTGTCGGATTACTTCATCTACAACCTGCCCTGGGCCAATCCGAAATCGCAGATGACGCAGGCGCTCGAAGCCTCGTTCAAGCAGGCCAATCCGTCGAACCGCTTCGCCGTCGATTGCTTCAACGCCGGTTTCACCTTCGAGGCGCTTCTCGTTGCCGCCGACGCGTTCAAGCGCGCTGGCACCACGGAGGGCCCGACGCTGATGAAAGCGGTGAAAGAGACGAAGCTCGATCAGCACGTCATCATCGGCGGGCCGATCACGTTTGACGAGAAGGGCCAGAACCAGAATATCGGCTCTGCCGTCGTGCAGAACCTGAAGCGCACGCCGACCGTCGTGCTGCCGGCCGATGTCGCGGCTGCGCCCCCGGTTCTGCCGATGCCGAGCTGGCAGGGACGGAGCTGACCCTCACTGCATCATGGCCGCGCTTGTCCCGGCCATCCACGCGTTGAAGCACACGACGGCGTGGATGCCCGACCCAGGGCCGGGCATGACGCGTAATTGATGCTCCGCGTCTTTGAATGACCTTTTCCCTCTATCTCGAAGTCCTTGTTCAGGGCGTGCTGACCGGCCTCGTCTACGGGCTGATGGCGCTTGGCCTTTCCGTCATTTTCGGGGTCGTGCGCGTCGTCAATTTCGCCCATGGCGAATTCGCCGTTCTGGCGATGTATACGACCTTCGTGCTCTTCACGGTCCTGCATCTCGATCCGATCGTCGCAGCTATTCCGATTGCGGCGCTGTTCTTCGTCATGGGTTGGCTGTTGCAGCGTTTTGTCGTGCAGCCTTTCATCCATCGCCCGCAGCACGATCAGTTCATTCTGCTCGTTGGTCTCGCCATCGTTCTCGTCAATGCGCTCTTGATGATTTTCGGGCCGGATTCGCGCCACACCAACCTCGCCTATTCCTATGACAGCTGGTTTGTCGGACCTATTATTGTGGACAAGGTGCGCGCCTACGCAGCCGCCGCGGCGGTCGTGGTCACGGCGGCGCTGTTCGCATTCTTCCGCTTCACGCTTGTCGGTACCGCTATTCGCGCCTGCGCCGACAATCTCACTGGCGCCGCGGTCGTCGGGCTCGACGTCAAAAAGCTCTACGCGCTGACATTCGGCCTCGGCCTCGCCTGCGCCGGTGCGGCCGGCGCGATCATGGTTGCGCTCACCGACGTCACACCGATGCTTGCGCCTTCCTTTACCCTGCTCGCCTTCACGATCGTCATCATCGGCGGACTCGGCTCGATGGCGGGCGCGCTGCTCGGGGGCTTGCTCATCGGCGTCGCCGAGGCGCTCGCCAGCATCATCGTCGCGCCGTCGATGAAGAGCATGGTGTCGTTCGCTCTGCTTGTCGCGGTGCTGGCGTTGCGCCCGCAAGGTCTGCTCGGGAAGCCGGCGACGTGATTGCACACGGTGCTATCGCGCAGATTTTAGCAGGCGTATCGAGGCGGGCGCGCGTCCTCATCGGTGGGCTCGCCATCGTGATGCTCGCCGCGCCGCTGGTGCTCGACCGGTATTTGCTCTCCGTGCTGATCCTGGTCTGCCTCGCCGCCTATACGGGGCAGGCGTGGAACATCTTGCTGGGCTTCGCCGGCCTCCTCTCGCTCGGCCACGCGCTTTATCTCGGCCTCGGTGCTTATGTGTCCGCCGCATTGTACGTGCATTTCGGCATCGGGCCGTGGCTTGGCGTGTTTCCTGCTGTGGCGGTCTGCATTGTTGTTGCAGCGAGCCTCGGCTGGCTCGCCTTCCGCTTTCGCATCGAAGGCGTTTACTTCGCCCTGTTGACGATCGCCTTTGCCGAAGTCGCGCGCGTCGGCTTCGATCATATCGGCTTCACCGGCGGCGCCGGCGGCTTCTTCCTGCCGGTGCGTTCCGAGGATCAAGGGCAATGGTGGAACCTGCGTGGCGGGCCGACCTTCTTCTATTATCTCGCGCTGCTGCTTGCAGCAGCCGCATTCGTGCTCTGCGCCGCTTTGCGGCGCTCGCGCGTCGGCCATCGCTGGCTCGCTGTGCGCGAGGATCCGGAAGCCGCGCGCGCGCTCGGCATCGACATCAATCGCGCCCGAATGTCGGCGCTCGTCCTTTCTGCTGCGATGACCGGCATCGCCGGCGTGTTTCAGGCGTTTTATGCAAACAATCTTTTCCCCTCGCAGATTTTCGACATCTCGCGCTCGATCGACATCATTCTCGCGCCGATCATCGGCGGTGTCGGCACGCTATTCGGGCCGATCCTCGGCGCCTTTGTTCTCGCGCCGCTTGGCGAAGTGCTGATCTCTATCACCGGCGCGATTGGCCTCAACGCGCCGGGCACGAAGGCGCTGTTCTTCGGCCTGTTTCTGATGGCGATCATCGCCGGCGTGCCGAGCGGGCTCTGGCCGCGATTGCGAGAGTTGCTGCGCTTACGGAGCGCATCGCGATGAGCCTGCTCTCGATCGAGGGAGTGACCAAGCGCTTCCGCGGTCTTGTCGCGGTCGACAATGTGTCGCTCGCCGTCGAGCAGGGCGCGATTTTCGCGGTCATCGGCCCGAACGGCGCCGGCAAGACCACGCTGTTCAATCTGATCGCGGGTGTGTTCGCGCCGGACGCCGGCACGATCGCTTTCGCCGGTGAGCGCATCGACCGCGCCGCGCCCGAACACGTCTGTCAGCTCGGCATCGCGCGCACATTCCAGATCGTGCGTCCCTTCCCCGAGCTCAGCGTCATCGAGAATGCCGCGATCGGCGCGATGCTGCGCGCCGGCGACATGGACGAGGCTTACATCAGCGCTGGCGAAATCCTGCGCCGGCTCGATCTCTGGGACAAGCACGCGCGCAAGGCGCGCGAGCTCACATTGCCTGATCGCAAGCGTCTCGAAGTCGCGCGTGCGCTGGCGACGCGGCCGAAGTTGCTGCTGCTCGACGAGGTGATGGCGGGCCTGCGCCCAACCGAGACCGATCGCATTCTCGACATCCTGCGCACCATCAATCGCGAAGAGAACATCACGATTCTGATGATCGAGCATGTCATGCGCGCGGTGATGGCGCTCGCGACCCGCGTCCACGTCCTGCACCACGGCGCGACGATCGCCGAAGGCACGCCGGAAGAAGTGACGCGCGATCCGCGCGTCATCGAATCCTATCTCGGCGCTGAGGCCTTCGCCTGATGCTTTCCATCGAAAACCTCGATCTCTTCTACGGCGATGCGCAGGCGCTTGCGGGGGTTTCGCTGGAGGTGCCGCAAGGCGAGATCGTCGCGATCGTCGGTGCCAACGGCGCGGGAAAGACGTCGCTCATTCGTGCGATCGCCGGCATGCTGACACCCGCACGCGGGGCCATCCGCTTTAGGGATCGCGACATTGCCGGTCTGCCGAGTGCAAAAGTCTGCGATTTTGGCATCGGCCAGGTTGCCGAGGGCCGGCAGATTTTTCCGACGCTCAGTGTGCGTGAAAATCTGCTCACCGGATCGCTGCTGCCGCGGGCGCGCGCGCCCCGCGCGCAGAATCTCAAGCGCATGTTCACGCTCTTCCCGATCCTTGCCGAGCGGGCTTCTCAGGCGGCGGGTACTCTCTCCGGCGGCGAGCAACAGATGCTGGCGATCGCCCGTTGCCTCATGGGCGAGCCGGAACTCATCATGTTCGACGAGCCTTCGCTGGGCTTGGCGCCGGCGATGGTCGCGCGCGTCCTCGACGTCATCCGCGACCTCAATCGCGACGGCATGACCTGCATGCTGGTCGAGCAGAACGTCGCCGCGTCGCTGCGTCTTGCGCAACGCGCCTATGTCCTGGAGAACGGCGCCATCACGCTGTCAGGCACCGGCGCGGAGCTGCTCGCCGACGATCGCGTGCGGCGGTCGTATCTCGGAATGTGAGGTGTTCTCTAAAAACTCAGCGCCTTGGCCTGCTTCACCCCCTCGATCCGCTGGATGCCGGCGAGCGCCGCGTCCGGCACCTTGCCGTCCACCTGCACCAGGGCGATGGCCGAGCCGCCCTCGCGGTCCCGACCCAAGGCGAACGTCGCGATGTTGATCCCGGCATCGCCGAGGAGTCCCGCAAACCGTCCAATGAAGCCAGGCCGGTCCTCATTGCTGACGTAGATCATCGATGGCGCGAATTCCGCATCCATTTTGATGTCCTTGATCATCGTAATGCGTGGTTTGCCATCGTGGAACACCGTTCCAGCGACGGAACGCTCCTGCCGCTCGGTCTGAACCGTCAAGGTGATCAGCGACTCGTAGTCCCCCTCGGCTGCCCGAGTGACCTCGTCGATGACGATGCCGCGCTCCTTCGCGACAATCGGGGCAGAGACGACATTTACGTCCGACAGAAGCGGCCGCAACAGCCCGGCGATAGCAGAGGCGGTGAGCGCTTTCGTCTTCAACTCCGCCACATCACCTTCATAGGTGATCGTCACCTTGGTGAGGCCGCTTTCGGTGAGCTGGCCGGCGAACGAGCCGAGCCGCTCGGCGAGCGCGATGAACGGCTTCAGCTTCGGCGCCTCCTCGGCGGTGATCGAGGGGAAGTTCACCGCGTTCGAGATGGCACCGCGGGTGAGATAGTCCGACATCTGCTCGGCCACCTGCAGCGCCACATTCTCCTGCGCCTCCGATGTCGCGGCGCCAAGATGCGGCGTGCAGACGACGTTCGGGTGGCCAAAGAGCGGATTCTCCGTCGCCGGCTCGTTCGTGAACACGTCGAAGGCGGCGCCGGCGACATGGCCGGACTCGAGAAGCTTGCGCAGCGCGGTTTCGTCGACCAATCCCCCACGCGCGCAATTGATGATGCGCACGCCCTTCTTCGTCTTGGCGAGATTCTCGGCCGACAGAATGTTCTTCGTCTGTGCCGTCATCGGCGTGTGCAGCGAGATGAAGTCGGAACGGGCGAGAAGATCGTCGAGATCGACCTTTTCGACGCCGAGATCCTGCGCGCGCTCAGGCGACAGGAACGGATCGTACGCAACGACGCGCATATGCAGGCCGATGGCGCGCTCCGCGACGATGGAGCCGATATTGCCGCAGCCGATCACACCGAGCACCTTACCGGTGATCTCGACGCCCATGAAGCGGTTCTTCTCCCATTTGCCGGCCTGCGTCGAAATATCGGCCGCCGGGATTTGCCGCGCCAGCGCGAACATCATCGCAATCGCGTGCTCGGCGGTGGTGATCGAGTTGCCGAAAGGCGTGTTCATGACGATTACGCCCTTCGCCGTCGCGGCGGGGATGTCGACATTGTCGACGCCGATGCCGGCGCGGCCGATCACTTTTAAGCGTGACGCGCTTTCCAGAACTTTCGACGTGACCTTCGTCGCCGAGCGGATGGCGAGGCCGTCATAGTCGCCGATCACGGACGCGAGCTTGTCTTTGTCCTTGCCGAGATTCGGCTGGAAATCGACTTCGACGCCGCGCTCTTTAAAAATCGCGACTGCGGCGGGGGAAAGGGCATCGGAGATGAGAACGCGAGGGGACATGTTGTGCACCTGAGAAGGAATGGGGCCGTCCTTCGAGACGCCGCTTTCAGCGGCTCCTCAGGACGAGGGGGATGCGTGTGCTTGAAACCTCATCCTGAGGGCGCGGCGAAGCCGCGCGTCTCGAAGGATGACCGTCACGCCGCCTTCGGCAGAGCGGCTTTCGCCTGCGCGTAGGCCCAATCGAGCCAATGCGTCAGCGCCTCAACATCAGCGCGCTCGACAGTCGCGCCGCACCAGATGCGCAGACCCGCCGGCGCATCGCGATAGGCGCCGATGTCATAAGCGACGCCTTCTTTCTCGAGTCGCGTCGCGAGCTCTTTTGCGAACGCCGCCTGCGCGTCGGCCGAGAGCGCTGTCACCCCGGGATCGACGACTTTCAAGCATACGCTCGTGTTCGAGCGGGTCGCCGCGTCTTTGGCGAGGAAATCGATCCAGTGCGTCTTCGCCACCCAATCGGCGATGACCTTGGTGTTGGCATCGGCGCGCGCGATCAACGCATCAAGTCCGCCGAGCGCCTTCGCCCAATTCAGCGCATCGAGATAATCCTCGACGCACAGCATCGAGGGCGTATTGATCGTCTCGCCCTTGAAAATGCCGTCGATGAGCTTGCCGCCTTTTGTCATGCGGAAAATCTTCGGCAGCGGCCAGGGCGGTGTGTAAGTCTCGAGCCGCTCGACTGCGCGCGGCGACAGGATCAGCATGCCGTGGGCCGCTTCGCCGCCGAGCACCTTCTGCCAGGAGAAAGTCACGACATCGAGTTTTGCGAAATCGAGGCGCTGCGCGAAAGCGGCGGACGTCGCGTCGCAGATCGTCAGCCCCTTGCGCTCGGCCTTGATCCAGTCGGCATTGGGCACGCGCACGCCTGAGGTCGTGCCGTTCCAGGTGAAGATCACGTCGTGATCGCAGTCGACGCTGGCGAGATCGACGATGTCGCCGTAATCGGCCTTGAGAACGCGCGCGTCCTTGAGCTTCAGCTGCTTGACCGCGTCGGTGACCCAGCCCTCGCCGAACGATTCCCAGGCGAGCACGTCGACAGGCCGGGCGCCGAGAAGCGACCACATCGCCATCTCGACCGCGCCGGTGTCGGAGGCCGGGACGATGCCGATGCGGTAATCGCCCGGAACCTGCAGCACCTCGCGGGTGAGCGCGATCGCGGCGTCGAGCTTCGACTTGCCGGCTTTGGCGCGATGCGAGCGGCCGAGCGGCGCATCTTTGAGGTTTTCGTGGGCCCAGCCGGGGCGCTTCGCACAAGGGCCGGAAGAAAAGCAGGGGTTCGCCGGCCGCGTGCCGGGCCTGGTAGTAATAGTCATAGTCCATCCTTTCAGATGGGCGCCTCTCGTTGGGGAGAGGTGTCCCGCTGACGGCGATACGCCGCGCGCCGCGGCGGGTCAAGAGCAGCCGAGCCATACCGCGCGCAGGGTTGATGCGCGAGCGTGGCGTAGCTAAATGAGGCACGCCTTCCCGCCAAAGCAGGTTCCATGCGCGCGATTCTCGACGTCATTCTGTTGATTTTGCAGCTTTATACGTGGGTCGTGATCGCCACCGCGATCATGTCGTGGCTGATCGCGTTCGACGTGGTCAACTTCCGCAGCGATTTCGTCCGGGCGGTCTGGAACACGCTCAACGCGCTGACCGAACCGGTCTTGCGGCCGATACGCAATGTGCTGCCGAATTTGGGCGGGCTCGATATTTCCCCGGTCGTTCTATTATTACTGATTTTCTTCCTCGAGCGGGTGATTGCCTACTATCTCTATCCTCTCGTCGCCGCCTATTGAGCGGCACTGAACCTGCATGCGCGAGCCTCGCATGACAGGAGCAAAGACCA
>JAXDNJ010000050.1:0-58903 GCA_034669505.1 Methylobacteriaceae bacterium | reverse complement strand
GTTCACGTTCTCGCTCGGCTACAACAAGGGGCAGGAGGCGGCGCCGCTCGTCATCGACAATACGATGTATATCGTGTCGTCGTATCCGAACGTGCTCTACGCGCTCGATCTGACCAAGCCCGGCGCGCCGCTGAAGTGGAAATACGAGCCGAAGCCGAGCGCCGCGTCGCAAGGCGTTGCCTGTTGCGACGTCGTCAATCGCGGCGCGGCTTATGCCAACGGCAAGCTGTTCTTCAACACGCTCGATGATTTCACCATCGCCGTCGACGCCAAGACGGGAAAAGAAGCGTGGCGCACCAAGATGGGCGACATCAACAAGGGCGAGACCATGACGATGGCGCCTTTGGTGATGAAGGACAAAGTTTTTGTCGGCGATTCCGGCGGCGAGATGGGCGTGCGCGGCTGGGCCGCGGTGCTCGATCAGAACTCGGGCAAGATCGTCTGGCGCGCTTATACGACTGGCCCCGATGCGGACGTGCTGATCGGCGCCGACTTCAAGCCATTCTACGACAGCGACAAGGGCAAAGATCTCGGCGTCTCATCGTGGCCTGCCGATGCATGGCGGCAGGGCGGCGGCACGGTGTGGGGCTGGGCATCCTACGATCCTGACCTCAACCTCGTCTATTACGGCACGGCCAATCCCGGTCCGTGGAATGCGGACATGCGGCCCGGCGACAATAAATGGACGTCGGGCATTTTCGCACGCGACGCCGATAGCGGCCAAGCGCGCTGGTACTACCAATTCAACCCTCACGACATTTTCGATCACGACGGCGTCAACGAGAACATCCTCGTCGATATCCAGTGGAAAGGTCAGCCACGCAAGGTGCTCTTACATCCCGACCGCAACGGCTATCTCTACCTGATGGACCGCACGAGCGGCGAAGTGCTGTCGGCAAACCCGTTCGACTACATCAATTCGAGCACCGGCGTCGATCTGAAGACCGGCCGCCTGCAATACGTGAAAGAGAAGGAAACCAAGCCGAACGAAGTCGTGCGCGACATTTGTCCGGCGCCGCCCGGCGCCAAGGATTGGCAGCCCACGTCTTTCTCGCCGAAGACCGGCCTTCTCTACATCCCGCACAATCATCTGTGCATGGACATGGAAGAGGTGGAGGTCGGTTATATCGAAGGCACGCCCTATGTTGGCGCCAACGTGCATATGAAACCAGGCCCCGGCGGCCATCGCGGCGCCATTTCCGGCTTCGACTTCATGCAAGGCAAGGAAATCTGGTCGGTGAAGGAGAGTTTCCCGGCGTGGAGCGGCGCGCTCGCGACCGCCGGCAATGTCGTTTTCTACGGGACAATGGAGGGATGGTTCAAAGCGCTCGATGCCAAGACCGGTGCGCTTTTGTGGCAGTTCAAGACGGGGTCCGGCATCATCAGCCAGCCGACGACGTATAAAGGACCGGACGGCAAGCAATATGTCGCGGTGCTCTCCGGCGTCGGCGGTTGGGCCGGCGCGATCGTCTCCGGTCAGCTCGACAAGCGCGACGGCACCAGCGCGCTCGGCTTCGTCAATGCAATGAAGGATCTGCCGGATGTGACGACGCCGGGAGGTGAGCTTTATGTCTTCAGCCTTCCATAAGGCTGCAGCAATCGCGCTTGTCGCGTGCGCCACCGCTGCGAATGCGCGCGAGCTGCGCGTCTGTGCCGATCCGAACAACCGGCCGTTCTCCGCGCAAGACGGCAGCGGCATGGAGAACAGGATCGCCGGTGTAGTCGGTGAAGAGCTCGGGGCTGATGTGACTTACACCTGGTTTGCGCAGCGCCGCGGCTTCCTGCGCAACACGCTGAATGCGGGCAAATGCGATCTCGTGCCGGGCATCCCCGCAAAAATGGAGATGCTGCGGACTACTGAGCCTTATTATCGCTCGGGCTATGTCTTCGTGCGCAAGGAAAGCGCGCCGAAGGTCGAGTCGCTTGACGATCCCGCGTTGAAGACAATGAAGATCGGCGTGCAGCTGATCGGCAAGGATGCGACGAACACGCCGCCGGTTCACGCGCTGGCGCATCGCGGCATCGTCGAAAACGTGCGCGGCTTTATGGTCTACGGCGACTACGAATCGCCCGATCCGGTGAGCGCGATCGTCGCAGCGGTCGCCAATGGCGAGGTCGACGTCGCGATCGTCTGGGGGCCGCAGGCCGGCTACTTCTCCGCGCAGCAGAAGGTGAAACTCGCGCTCGATCCGGTGTCGCCGAGCATGCTCGCGGGCGATCCGCCGATGCGATTCGACATCGCGATGGGCGTGCGGAAGAGCGATGCGGATCTCGCCGCCGCGATCAACCGCGCGCTCGAGGCGCGGCGCGCCGACATCGACGCGATCCTCGCCGCTTATCACGTGCCACGCTTCGATGAAGCGGAGGTGCGGAAATGATCTTGCGGCTTGCTCTTGGCCTATGCGGAACGCTGCTCCTTATCGGCTGCAATCAATCGCAGCAGCAGAAAGAATCCGGCTTAAACGCAAACCGCGATCAGCACCTCACCGTCGCGCTCGTGACGCTGTCGCCCGGCGGCACGCCGCCCATCACTGAGAGTACGAGCAAGGGCGAGGCATATGCGAAAGACCCGCAGAAGATCGGAGATGGCAAGCAGCTCTTCACCCAGATGAATTGCGTCGGCTGCCATTCGCATGGCGGCGGCGGCATGGGGCCGCCCCTGACGAAGCCGCAAGCGGATTGGATTTACGGCGATTCAATCGAGAACATCGTCTCGACCGTGCGCGAGGGGCGGCCGAAAGGCATGCCCTCCTTCCGCGGCAAGCTTCCGGACGACCAGATTTGGGAGATAGCGGCCTACGTGCAGTCGTTGGTGAACGGCGCACCGGAACCGGCGGGAGAATGAGCATGATCCTCAGCAATTCCGTTCCGTATTGCGGATCGCCGCCCGCCCCGGGCAGCGTCGCGTGGAACGTCGATCCGGTCCTGTGGTCGCTTCTCGCGGTCGGCGCGGCGGCTTATTTCATCGCGTGCCGGCGTCTACGCCGCGGCGCACCCGCGCGGCACGAGCAAATCTGTTTCGCGCTCGGCTGGACCATTCTTGCACTCGCGTTGATCAGTCCGATCTGCAATCTCTCCGTCGCGCTGTTTTCGGCGCGCGTCGGCCAGCACATGATTTTGAGCCTGATCGCGGCGCCGCTTCTTGTGCTCGGCCGTGCCGACTTGCTGATCCTGCGCGCGCTCGGCATCCGCTCCGATACGCCGGCTCGCACAGAAGCCTACGCCGCGCCGCTCGCCTTCGCGTTTGCGCTGTGGGTTTGGCATGCGCCGGGGCCGTACGATGCGACCTTCGCCAGCCATGTCGTCTACTGGACGATGCACGTGACGCTTTTCGCAGCCGCGATCGCGCTGTGGCGCGTGCTGCTGCGCGGTGTCACACATCAGCCCGTCTCCGCGTTGCTCGCCAGCGCCTTTACCGGCGCGCAGATGTGCGCGCTCGGCGTGCTTCTCACGTTCGCCTCGCATCCGCTGTTCTCAGTGCATGCCGCAACGACATGGGCCTGGGGCTGGACCCAGGTGCAGGATCAGCAGTTCGGCGGTTTGTTGATGTGGGTGCCGGGGGGGATGGTCTTCACACTGCATGCGCTCGCCGTGCTCGGGCTATTCCTCAGCGGGCTCGATCGGCGTGCGCGCTCCGCCTGACAACGTCAGATACAGCCTCGAAGGCTACGCGGCACAGGCGCGAGGCGCCCGACAGAAGCCATAGCCCTCTCGCCTAGCCACAATTCCGCCCCTCCGCTCCGGCTCATGGACTTGTCGTGGGAGGACGGATTTGGACGGATTTCTTCAGACGCTGGTTCTTCAATACGGATATTTAGCGATATTCGTCGTGATTGGACTCGAAAGCGCGGGCCTTCCCCTGCCGGGAGAAGCAGCTCTTATTGCCGCTTCGGTTTATGCCGGCGCGACGGGACATTTGCATGTCGCGCTGGTCATCGCCTGCGCGGCGCTTGGCGCGATCATCGGCGATAATATCGGCTTTTGGGCCGGGCGGCGTTTCGGCAAGAATCTTCTTGTGAAGTACGGGCCGCTCATTCATGTCAGCGCCACGCGGCTGAAGGTCGGCGAATATCTGTTCCGACAGCACGGCGGAAAGATCGTCTTTTACGGCCGGTTTATTGCGTTCCTACGCATTTTCGCCGCGGTGCTTGCCGGCGCCAACAATTATTCGTGGCGGCCGTTTCTCTTCTATAACGCGGCGGGCGGGCTCGTTTGGGCGAGCCTCGTCGGATTGGGCGCTTACACCTTCGGAAACGCCGTCCACAACGTCACCGGTCCGCTCGGATGTGCCGGTCTGTTCGTCGCGATCGCCGCGATGGTCTTGCTTTGGCGTGTCGCCCGCCAACACGAGAAGCGGCTTCACGCGCAAATGCAAAGTGAAGCGCTGAACTAAGTCACTCCCACCAATCCGGGCGCGTCTTCTCGAGCCTGCCGCCAATCCGCACTGGTGCAATGCGCGTGGGAAAACCATTCGCGCCGATATCTATTGCGAGACCGCACAAAGTCGCCGGCCCGCTCGCCGGTTCGAAACGCGAGCCCGGCGTCTTCTGCACGAAGCGGCGCACCGGCTCGTCCTTCTCCATGCCGATCACTGAATCATAGTCGCCGGTCATGCCGGCATCGGTGAGATAGCCGGTGCCGCCAGACAGGATCTGGTGGTCGGCCGTCGGGATATGCGTGTGTGTGCCGACGACAAGCGACGCACGCCCGTCGCAGAAATGGCCCATCGCCTGCTTCTCGCTAGTCGTCTCCGCATGATGATCGAGGACGAAGACGTCGCATCCTGAGCCCAGCGGGCACGCGGTAAGTTCGCGGTCGACCGCAGCAAAGGGATCGTCCATCGGGTCCATGAACGCGCGGCCCATTACGTTCATGACGAGCACGCGATGCCCGTTCGCGCCTTCATACAGAAACGCGCCGCGCCCGGGCGTCCCCGGCGGATAATTAGCGGGGCGCAGAAGCCGCGGCTGACGCTCGATGAAGACGAGCGCTTCGCGCTGATCGAAGGCGTGATTGCCGAGCGTCACGCAATCGGCGCCGGCGTCGAGGAGATCGCTGCAGATCGTTTCGGTGATGCCGAAACCGCCGGCGGAATTCTCGCCGTTGACGATGACGAAATCGAGCGCCCAGTCGCGCCGCAATTTCGGCAACGCCTCGAGCACGACGGCGCGGCCGGAGCGGCCAACGACATCACCGATGAACAGAAGACGCATGAGTTTTTTGGGTCCGGCAGTCGATCGTTTCGCGCTCCGTTATCACGAAAGCGAGCGGGTGGTCGTGCGCTTCGGCGGGAACGAACGCGACTTCTTGCGTGGAGAAGGCAAGACCGATTGCGAGGGGCTGCTTTGCCGCAAGCGCGGTCAGCGTCGCATCATAATAGCCGGCGCCATAGCCGATGCGGTGACCGGCACGGTCGAACGCGGCGAGCGGCACGAAGAGCAGATCGGGCTCCACCGGCGGCGATTGCGGCGGTGGTTCCTGCAGGCCGAGCGGACCATCGACGAGCGGCTCGCCCGGCTTCCAGCAGCGGAAGACGAGCGGCTTGCCGCGCCCGGCAATGACCGGGAGGGCGGTTACGAGGCCCGCGGCGGTGAGAGCTGACAGGAGCGGCAGTGGATCCGCCTCGCCACGGATGGGCCAGTAGGCGGCGGCGACGCGGCTCTTATGGCGCTGCGCCAGCGCCAACCCTTCTTCGGCGGCGCGCGACGCGAACGCCGCGCGTGTCGCGCCGGGAATGGCGGAGCGCCGCACGAGAGCCGCGCGCCGAACATCGGCCTTGGCGTTACCAATCATGCGAGGGAGAAGTGCGGGCCACAAAAGCCGTGGGACATCGATCCCGGGAACCTACAACGTAGGTGGGCGCCATATGCCCAAGTCCACGGACAAGGACAGGGACAGCTCCCGAAGAGATCGATAAGCCCCGGGAATACTGTCCAACACGCACCCCGCAGCACCGCTCTGTGAATGTAGGTCGGCTTTGGCCGCGTGGGAAGAGGGATACGCATCGCGGGTTGCCCACCGGCGAGAAATCAGGCATAGAAGCCCCAACTTGCGGCCGGATGTCCGGCCTTTTTCATTTGGGGCGTTCCCGTGAAAGTCCGCAACTCCTTGAAATCGCTGCGCGCGCGTCATCGCGACAACCAGCTCGTGCGCCGCAAGGGCCGCGTCTACATCATCAACAAGAAGCAGAAGCGCTTCAAGGCGCGCCAGGGTTAAGTCCCGCCGCGGCTCGCCGCAAGCTCCGCGCGTATTTTGACGCGACGCGGGTCGCGGTCTATCCTCTAGGCATGTGGTCGCTCGGCGCTCGCGCGCTTTGCCTTGTCGTGCCTTTGCTTGCCGGCTCCGTTGGGATGGCGCGCGCGGACAATTTCAGCCAGCCCGCCGCACCCCTGCCAACGCCCGGCGACACGCTGCGCATTCCCGGGCTCCCCCCGGTCCAGCTTCCGCCCGGCACCCGCGTTTTCGGTCCCAACGGCCCCGTCGATCCCGAATCTTTGGGCCCCGCTCGTCCGCGTGGCGAGGCGCCTCGTGCGGCGCCGCGCGAGAGTGAAGCCAAACCCGAGCCTGCCAAACCCGCCGAGCCCAAATTCAGGCCGCGCCCGCTCATCCGGGAGGGCGCGCAGCGCGCCAATGTACTCGACGAATTGTTCAAGCGCCTCGCTACCACGGGCGACCCCGACGAGGGCAAAGGCATTGCCGGCGCCATCGAACGGGTGTGGCTCCGCTCCGGCTCGGATACGGCCGATGTCCTGATGTCCCGGGCGCTAGCGGCCGTCCAGGCCAAGGACCTGCCGCTGGCGCTGGAGCTCCTCGATAAGGTCGTCGTCGTCGAACCCGACTGGGCCGAGGCCTGGAACAAGCGGGCGACGGCCCGGTTCATGGCAAACGACATTACCGGCGCGATGGCCGATATCGATCACGTGCTGAAACTCGAGCCGCGCCACTTCGGGGCGCTGTCGGGCATGGGTTTCATCCTGGAGCGCGAGGGGCTCGACAAGCGCGCGCTCGAAATCTTCCGGCACGTGCTGACGATCTATCCCGGACTGCCCGACATCAAGAAGATCGTCGACAAGCTCGCGCCCGAGGTCGAGGGGCGCGACATCTGACCCCCGCCGGCGTCTAGCGGCGGACAAAGGTCAGGTATAGCGGGCGGCGGCCGGCTTGTTTCGCCTTGGCCTCGTAGCGCGTCTCGCGCCAACCCTCCCAAGGCAGCATCCACTCCGTGCTCTGCTGCGCCGGCCATATGAACTCGGCCGAGCGGAGAACGCGGACGAGCGTCCAGCCGGCATAGTCGTCGATATCGGTCGCGAACCGCAGTTCCGCGCCCGCGCGCATCACGCGCGCCAGCGCGCTGAGGGTTTGGTCGGAGATGAAGCGGCGCTTGCGCTGCCGGCGCTTCGGCCAGGGGTCCGGAAAAAACAGGAATACGCGGCCGAGCGACTCGCTGGGTAGCCAGGCCAGGATGTCGGCGGCGTCGCCGGCATGCAGCCGGATGTTCGCGACGCGTTGCGTCTCGATTGCGGCAAGCGCCTTTGCCGTGCCGTTGACGAAGGGCTCGCAGCCGATGAAACCGACGTCGGGACGCTCCGCGGCGACGCGTATCAGGTGCTCGCCGCCGCCAAAGCCGATTTCGAGCCAAATGTCGGAGAGGGGCTGCGCAAACAGCGCGCGCACATCAGATATTGCCGCGGTCGGATCGATAGTCAGGCGGGGGAGGAGCTCTTCGACGAGCCGCGCCTGATGTGGGCGCAGCGTCTTGCCCTTGCGGCGGCCGTGGAGGCCGCCGCGGGTCCGATCAGGCGCTCGCGCGCCGCCGGACTCGGTTAAGTCACCTTCAGGCGAAATGCGACTTCAGCTGATCGGCGATGTCGGTTCTCTCCCAGGAGAAGCCGCCGGTCGCGTCGGGGGCGCGGCCGAAATGCCCGTAAGCGGACGTTCGCGCATAGATCGGCCGATTGAGCTTGAGGTGCTCGCGAATTCCGCGCGGCGACAGGCGCATGGCTTCTATCAGCACCCTTTCGAGCTTGTCCTCCGCCACGTGTCCGGTGCCGTGGAGGTCGGCGTAGATCGACAGGGGCTCGGCGACGCCAATCGCGTAGGAAAGCTGCAGCGTGCAGCGATCGGCGAGCCCGGCGGCGACCACGTTCTTGGCGAGATAGCGGGCGGCGTAGGCTGCTGAGCGGTCGACCTTGGTTGGATCCTTGCCGGAGAAGGCGCCGCCGCCATGCGGTGCCGCGCCGCCATAGGTGTCGACGATGATCTTGCGGCCGGTGAGCCCGCAATCCCCATCGGGACCGCCGATGAAGAACTTGCCGGTCGGATTGACGTGCCAGACCGTCTCCTCGGAAATCCAACCCTCCGGGAGTGTCTTGCGGATGTAAGGTTCGACCATCTTTTGCACGTCGGACGAGGTCAGGCCTTCGTCCGTATGTTGATGCGAGAGCACGATCTGTGTCGCGGCGACGGGATGGCCGTTCTCATAGCGAACGGTGACCTGGCTTTTCGCGTCGGGTCCGAGGCCCTTCTCGCGGCCGGAATGGCGGGCCTCGGCGAGGTCTTCGAGAATCTTGTGGGCGTAATAAATCGGCGCCGGCATCAGCTCCGGCGTCTCGCGACAAGCGTAGCCGAACATGATGCCCTGGTCGCCGGCACCCTCGTCCTTGTTGCCGCCGGCATCGACCCCCTGGGCGATATCCGCCGACTGGGCATGCAACAGAATTTCGACGTCGGCGTGCTCCCAGTGGAAACCTTCCTGCTCGTAGCCGATTTCGTGGATCGCCTTGCGGGCGACCTCTTCGATCTGCTCCGGCCCGATCTTGGGGCCCCGCACCTCGCCCGCGATGACCACGCGATTGGTCGTGGCCAAGGTCTCGCAGGCGACCCGTATTTGATAGGGGTCAAGTTCGGACTTCCCGGCCTCGCTGAAAAACAGGTCGACAACTTCGTCCGAGATGCGGTCGCAGACCTTGTCCGGATGCCCTTCGGAGACCGACTCGCTGGTAAAGAGATAAGAGGAACGCGCCAAGAGATGCCTCCGGGACTCAAAGAAGCGGAAGAGCCATGCAAGCGAAGCGACTTCGATCCGCCCAAAGCTTCTGAAGAGGGGCTAAAGCGGGTCTTTGCGGAGATTTCGAGGCCTCGCCGGACGCTCGGGTCGGGCGGACGCTTGGCATAGCGCCGTTCGTTTCGTCAAGCCAAAAGGGTAAGAGCGTTCTATTTAACGAACTTTCGGCTTCCTGCCGCGGCGCGGGATCTGGGCTTCCTCGGCGTCTTGGACGTTGGCGAGCGCATTGATCAGGGCGATCAGCCGCCGCTTCACACGCTGATCTTTGATGCGGGCGAACGCCCGGTTCAGCTGCAGCCCTTCGCTGCTATGGAGGAAATCCATAACGTAGGAAGTGCCCTCCTCGGCAAAACCTGACTGCGGTTTGTCTCCGGACAGGCCCTCAAAAAAGAAACCAACCTCTACTTTGAGAAACTGGGCGATCTGTTGCAGGCGGCTCGCTCCGATCCTGTTCGTGCCCTTTTCGTACTTCTGAACCTGCTGAAAGGTCAGTCCGAGCGCCTCACCAAGCTTTTCCTGGCTGAGACCCAAAAGCATGCGCCGCATTCGGACATTACCGCCGACGTGCCGGTCGACGTGGTTGGGTGACTTTTTCACCGGGTGGACTCCCTCAGGCAAGCTCCCGTCGCCTGCTACGTGTTTGACAGCGTCAACAATATGCGGCCGGAATAGAATACTTCGTCCAGAATGAGTCAAACGCGCAAGCGGCTGACCAGTACGACCATTAACATCATAACGAATATGACAAACGCGGGCAGATTTCCGAACCTCGCGAAGAAGGTCGGCTGTAAACCCGCAGGCAGTTTGCCGTCGAGCACGCCGTCGACGGCTGACGGGAGCTTGTCCAAGATGCGACCATAGGCATCGACGATCGCGGAAACCCCGGTATTTGCCGCCCGGACCAGCGGCAAGCCCTCTTCGATGGTTCGCAGGCGCGCCTGCGCGAAGTGCTGCTGCGGGCCGGCATACGCACCGAACCAGCCGTCATTCGTCACATTCAAAAGGAGGCCCGGCCGCTTATCGAGACCTGGGGGCCAGATCTGCGGCATGATCTCGCCGGAAAAAATCGCCTCGTAGCAGACGAGCGGCGCGACGAGCGGCAGGCCTGGAACATTAAGGGCCTTACGGCGCTCGCCGGACGCAAATCCGCCGGGAACGGACACGAACTGCCGCAAGCCGATACGATTCAGCAGGGCCGCAAAAGGCAAATACTCGCCGAACGGCACCAGATGCGCCTTGTCTGAACTGTCGACGATCACGCCGCCGCTTGCGACAGCTTGGACAGAATTGAACACGGCAGTGTTGCTCTCGCCACGGCGACTCGCGGAGGCCTCCATGCGTGCAGCGCCGGTGACAAGGGTCGTTCGCGGCGGCAGCGCCGCGCCGATGCGAGCGAGCGCCTGCGCGTCCCGCCCCAAAATGAAGGGAAACGCGGATTCCGGCCAGATCAGATGGGTGACGTCGGCAAGACCGCTGCTTTGCGGCGACGTCGCCCGGTCCGAGAGCGCGAGATAGCGGTCCAGGATCGCGTCACGAAATTCCGGACGGAACTTCGCATCCTGGCTGAGATTGGGTTGCATGATCCGCAGCTTGACGCCGGCGACGAAGCCGGGATCGGTTCCCAACCCGAGCCGGAACGTCCCGAAAACGGCGAGCGCGCCAAGCGCCGCGATTGCAGCGAGAACGGGCCAGCGGCGTTGCGGCTTCGGACCTGTGTCCACGAGGGTCGCGGGAGCCGCGAAGAGGACAATCGCGATCAATGTCAGACCGTAAACGCCGACCAGCGAGGCCGCCTGTGCAAGGACAAGGTTGGTGCCAAGGGCCATCCCGAACAGGTTCCAGGGGAAGCCTGTGAACAGATGTCCTCTGAGCCATTCCGACAGCCCGAGACTGACGGCCAGGGCGAAGAGGCGCGCCGCACCGGGAACCCAGAGAAGCCGCGCAATCCCAAATCCGAGAGCGGTGAACAACGCGAGCACTGCCGGCAGCCCGAGGATGCCAAGCGGCAAGGCCCAGGCAAACCGATCCGCCTCGACCAGGAAAGCCTCGCCGAGCCACCACAGCCCCGCCACGAAGTATCCAAAGCCAAGCCACCACCCGTCGAAAGCGGCCATCTTCAGCGACGCCATGAGGGCGGGCCGGCGCGGCCCGGGGGCTTCCACCGCCCCGTCGAGCAGCCAAACGCCGACCGTCAGCGTTATGATCAATGCCGGAAAGATGCTAAAGGGCGCCATCGCGAGCGCGCCGGCCGCGCCGCTTGCGAAGGCAATGAGGTGTCGCGTCCACCCATGCGAAAGCATCACGCTTTGTGAAAGCGGAACGAGCGTCGGCATCCGCCAGGGCATTTGTTCAGGGAGAGCCGAAATCGGCATGAGGCCTTCGCGAATCAGGTCAGCCTAGGGCTTGAGGAGCTTATTCTATCCCGGTCTCTTGATGTCTTCTGACAGTTCGCGATTGTGCCCGTGATCTCTTATCCTCAAGCGCAGGGACGAACGTTTCGAATGGGCGGAAGTGGCGCTGCGGTAGACGCACTCATGCCGGTCCAGTTCGCGCATTTAGCTTTTTGCTGCGACAATATGGCGCCGAGGGTCTGCCGAGTTTGGGACGGGTAGCGAAAGTATGCTCGATCTTGTAAAGGCGGCGCCGCCGAACCGACAATGCGGCTGCTGAGGTCTTGCGAGCGAGAGATATGCTCATGCGCAGGGCCGCTTCTCAGGCGCGGTTCAGCGGCAGATGCATCGGATAGTGATCCGCTGGTTGGATTTGCTTGGAGTTCGGGCGCAGGATGGCATCCTCATCGATGTTCGGAACATTTGCTAATTTGGAAGTTAAGGTTGGAAAGCGGCGCAGCCAAGTCAAGCTGATCGAGCGCTCCGGGGTGTTCTTCGCTGAATGGTATGTAGGCCAGCTGCGTGACTCATTGCCGCTAGGCATGAAGGCCAGCGAGCATTATCTGCTGTTTGGCTTTCGGCACGGTCTAAATCCGAATCCAATTTTCAGTTCGGAATACTACGATTACCTCTATCCGGCAGCCAAATCTGAGGAAGAAAACCCACTCCTGCACTTTCTCATCCACGGGCATTCCAGGCGCTACAATCCCCATTGGCTTTTCGACACGGATTGGTATCTTCGCGAAAATCCCGATGTGGCCGATACCGGCCAGAATGCACTTGCTCATTACCTTCAGTATGGAGCAGCGGAGCGCCGCGACCCCTCCCCGCTTTTTGATACTCGCTTTTACTTATCTCAAATCAACCATGCAGGCGGTCTGGAAAACTGCCTTATCCATTTTCTTGAGACGGGCGCGTCGAAGCGCTTGAAGCCAAATCGCGCCTTTGACCCTGCTCTTTATCTCCAGCGCTATCCAGACGTTGCACAGGCCCGGATTGATCCCCTACTTCACTATCTTTCGGCAGGCGCTCGTGAGGGGCGTGATCCAGGAGCAATGTTCCAGTCCGATTGGTACTTGGATAAGTATCCCGATGTTCGAGCCGCGCAGATCAATCCGCTTGTACACTTTCTTAGAGATGGAGCCGCGGAGGGGCGGCAACCCTGCGATCCGGATGTCGTCCTCGCGGGCATGCGCATTGCGGTCGTCGTGCATGTCTTTTATCGCGAAATGTGGCGCCAAATCGTTCAGTATCTGAAGAACATTCCGCTTCCCTATGAGCTGTTTGTAACAGTTACTGAAGGTGCTGACGCATTAACATTTGCTGGCATCCGCCGCACGCACCCCGGAGCGAACATAGTCGTGGTGCCAAACCGCGGTTGGGATATCGCTCCGTTTTTCCGGGTCTTTTCCGGGGAGCGGCTGTCGGAGCGCTTTGATGTCGTTTGTAAGCTGCATACCAAGAAAGGCAGAACATATCCCGATCTCTGGCGGAAAATGATGCTCGATTCGACGCTCGGCAATCGGTTGATGGTAACGGAACTGCTGTTGGAATTCCGCCGTGAGCCAGAGCTTATCCTTGCCGGAGCCGACGAATTCTTCATCTCAGGGCCGAAGTTCATTGGACCGAATGGGCCCATGGTGGCTGCCGTCGCTGAGCGCTACAAACCCGGTACCAACCTTCCGTCCGAGTGGGGCTTCTTTGCCGGCACCATGTTCTGGATGCGTCCGCAGGCGTACGAACGGCTGGCGCAGATCGTCGAGGCAATTGGAGCTCTAGACGATGAACGTAAGAGCAACGATGGAGAGTTCGCGCACGCTGTCGAGCGCGCCTTCGGATTGGTCGCAGCGCTCGACCTTAAACGCGTGGCGCAGGTCAAAATCCACAAGACCGCCGGTCTTGACTATACATTGCAAACACAAGACGCGCCGGGGCGTCCGGGCCATCAGGAACTTGCCCAATTCCTGGGCGCACGTGCCAAAGAAATGCCTCCCGCGCCGTCAACGAACGGCTTTTCAGTACCCTTGGCCAGGAAGAAACCACGCGACTGGAAGGCTCCAGAGGGGAGCGAACCGGGCCTGAATGTCGTCGGACCGCTGCCTTTTCTGAACGGGCTTGGGATCCTGATGCGCGCCTATGCGCGAACCTTCCAGGCTGCGGGCGTCAAGATGTTCCTCCTGCCCTGGACGCAAGGTTTCGACCGGCTGACCAGGGTTCCGTTCGAGGGTACAGGTGAGCCTGATCAACAACCGGCAAACTTCGTTCATCTCAATCTTGATCTGCTCAACGCGGGCCGTTTTGTCGAGCACGAACCCTTATCCAGTTTGATGGGGCCCGAGCGATACAACATTCTCAGCTTCGCTTGGGAGCTGCTGTCGATCCCTGCTGCATGGGCCGAAATCATCGAGGCGTTCGATGAGGTTTGGGTTTCTAGCAGCTTCATAGCGAGGGCGGTTGCCGCCGTGTCGCGCCGTCGGGTGCGCGTGATTCGACCGGCAATAGACTTTCATACGTTGGATTGCGCCTCCGCCGACCGCACGCGCTTCGATCTTCCGTCGGACGAGTTCATTTTTTTCTATTCTCTCGACGCCGGGAGTGTTTTGGGGCGTAAAAATCCGCAGGCGTTTGTGAGGGCCTTCTGCGATGCTTTCGCGGAAAAAGATGGCGCGATGTGTTTGCTGAAAATTCACTCTCTAGACCCCGATGATCTTTTCGCCGTGGAGCTGCGGCAAATCATGGACGAGCGCAAGGACGTCCGAGTGATGGGCGAGCTGCTCAAACAAGAAGAACTCGCTACATTATATCACAGCGTGGACTGTTACGTGTCGCCGCATCGCTCCGAAGGGCTTGGTCTGACGATCATCGAAGCGATGGCTGTCGGAAAGCCCGTAATAGCGACTCCTTTCGGAGGCGTGATGGATTTCGTGAATGCTAAGACGGCTTTTCCGTTGCCGTACAAGCTCACGGAAATCGGCGATGGCAATGCACCTTATCCCGCGACCTATACGTGGGCCGACCCAGACGTTGGCGCGCTAAAGGAGAAAATGCTGCACGTGTTCTCCCACCGAGCTGACGCTTGCGATGTCGGTTTGAGAGGATCGCGAGCTGTGCGCGCGTTTTACTCGGTCGAAGGTGCCGCCGCCGAGGTGACAAGCGCGTTGCGGGAAATCTGGGGCAAATGCCAAGGAAGCACAATTGTTGCGCCGTCTCGGTACGATTATCTCGAAGCCGTATAAAAGCCCCTGGCGCATGAGAACAGCGGCAATATGAATTATCCTGGGGGACGAACGAATCGTATCGCATCGGGTGCGGGCGGCGAGGCCGAAAGCGCCTCCTCCGGGCCTAGCTCCATGATAAGCATTCTGATGCCCGTCTATAACACGCCCCCGGACATTTTGGATGAAGCCATCCGGTCTGTGTTGCTCCAAACCTACTCATTCTGGGAGCTTTGTATTTGCGATGACTGTTCGACCGTTGCAAATACCAGTGATGTTCTGATGGAGTACTGGGGCACCGACCCCCGAATCAAGATCGTGAGAACGCCAAAGAACATGCATATTGCTGGGGCGACGAATTATGTAGCCCAGTATGCGGCGGGTGATTTCGTAGCATTTCTCGACCACGACGACGCCCTGAGGCCGGATGCATTGGCCAAAGTGGCTGAGGCGATAGCACGCTTCCCGAATGCGGACGTCTTCTATACGGACGAAGACAAGCTGGAGGAGGACGGAAGCCATACCGAGCCTTATCTCAAGCCTGCTTGGTCACCCGAGCACTTGCGGTCGGTAATGTACATTCTGCATTTTTTTACCCTTCGCAAATCACTTTTTCTAGAACTCGGTGGGCTCCGGGAGGAATACTCCGGAGCTCAAGATTACGATCTTGCATTACGTGCCACTAACGGTCGTGAAGTCGTCCACGTGCCAGGCGTCCTATACCACTGGAGAAAAATTCCGGGCTCCGCAGCGGCCGAGGTCGACGCAAAGCCGGAAGCCTTGGTGCGTGCCGAGGCAGCGCTTCGAGATTTCGCGTACAGCATCGACCGCAACGCCATGATCACCGGCGGCCTTCACCCGGGAACTTTTCGGGTCATGTGGCATGTTGACCCAACGCGGCCGGTCACGTTGCTTCTAACAACAAATGGGGGTGTTCGCGAGGTGGAAGGCAGAGGCAAGTTGCGTCTATTGGACAATGCTGTCCGCAGCATTGTTGAGAAGTCCAGCTTTCGCAACTTCAAGCTCCTCGTGGTTGACAACGGGAATCTCGACTCGGCCGCGCAAAATTTGGTGAACGACGCGAACGGACGCGTCGTCAGCTTCAGTTCAAAGGAACGGTTCAATTTTGCTGAGAAGATGAACTTCGCGGTCTCTCATGTTGATACCGAAGACGTGATATTGCTAAATGATGATATTGAAGTTATCAGCGAGGGCTGGATCGAGGCGCTTCTCGGGTTCTCAAGGCAAGCGGACATAGGTGCCGTTGGCGCTCGCTTGCTTTACCCTAATGGGCGTGTGCAGCATCAAGGGGTTGTTCTCGGCGTCTGCGGTCTCACGTCCCATATCTTCCACAATATGCGGGACGAGGACGTTGGATATAATGTATTCACCCACATAGTTCGGAACTACTCGGCAGTGACGGGAGCTGTTCTTGCCACCCGGCTCGGTCTGTTGCGTCAACTTGGAGGGTTCGATGCAAATCTTCGCGTAGACTACAATGACATAGATTATTGCCTCCGCCTCGGTCAGCTCGGCTTGCGCATAGTCTACACTCCATTTGCGAAGCTTTATCATTTTGAAGGGTCCTCCCTGGCCCGCAAGTTTGTCGATCCTGCCGATGAAGCTGTCTTCCTCGAAAGATGGCGCTCCATTATCGACAGAGATCCCTTCTTCAACCCGTTTTTGGCAAGAGACCGATTAGACTGCTCGCCTACCGTTCAGGCATATAATCGCCCGGCGTAGTACTCAGCCGACCCATCGTGCCAAGGATGCTCCCGGCATCTGAGGAACAGATCTCGCGCCAACCGGCGCGGCACGATCTTGCGGATACGCGTCGAAACCGAAGCCTGCAGGCAATGTCGACGTGCCTACATTTCGCCATCATGTTCGTGGATCAAAAGCATTGCTCGTCCGAGACAAATGCTATTGGTCGCACAATCAAGCCGCCCCCTCGCAATCAAGTCCCTTGAAGTGCATTTCCGGGTGATTGGAGCGATCCTGATCCGTGACATGCGCTCGCGGTTTGGGCGCTCGCATCTGACCTATCTTATCGCGATAGGCTGGCCGCTGTCTCATCTCACAGGTCTAGTCGCCGCTTTTACACTGGTGAATCGGGTCTTGCCGTTTGGTACCGATTCTATAGTTTTCATAACTACAGGGGCGCTGCCTTACGTCCTATGTCTCTATCCCGCGCGCTGGATGGCGATGACGTTTATGCAGAATTTCGCAATGCTAAACTTTTCGGTCGTGCATCCGGTCCATATGATCGTAGCGCGAATGGTTTTGGAAACTCTAAACTGTTTCACTGTCGTGCTAATTTTCACCTTTGCGCTCTGGGCATCAGGCGCGGAGATCGAGCCTCAGGATATTCCGACTGCGCTGCTCGCAATGTACGCGTCTGTCTTCTTCGGGATAAGCGTAGGCACCTTCACCATAGTTCTACGCGCTATATTCAAGATGCCTGGATATTATATCCTGATCTTGACAATGATCGGGCTGTATATGTCATCAGGAGTGTATCTTCCTGTGGCTCCGAGCAGTGAAATAATGCGCACGCTTGTCGGCCTAAACCCGATTTATCAGCTCGTGCAATGGACACGTTCGGCTTTTTTTGAAACGCACACCGCAGTCCCGCTCGATAAAGCATATGTTCTCCTACTCGCGTCTTTTCTGCTGTTCATTGGGCTTTTGGGTGAACGTCTGTTGCGCGGTAGGATTGTAGGTTCCGTGTAGGGATTCTGCTTTTAATTCGGGAGTCGGGAGCTTTGTAGGTTACGGAGCCGGGTCTACGGAGCGGCATTATCATGCTAGGCAGCCCGGCCCGAGAGACTGCCGAGCGTGCTTCGCGGAACATAGGTTGCAAAACCTTGCATCAGTCGCGTTCAAACCCTTAGCAAACGTCCGGCTCAGCTTGAACCTTTGCGCCACTTGTAGAATGGGTTAGGTCTCCCTGGACTCACCGATGGGACGTGACGCGAAGTACATTGTGATGTTTTCGCCGATTGGGCTCGTATCGGGCGTGGCTTGCGAGCGATCCTTTCGCCGAGACGTGCCGCGCTGAACCAACAAACCGCCGCAGCGCGGCCTTTTTGGATGCATGTTCCCCCACCCGGCATATGGTTAGTCCTGTGGCCTTAGAGTGGCCTAGTTCATGTTGCAAGGACAAGTGACAATGATAGATAAAGCTGTGATTCTCGCCGGCGGCTACGGAACCAGGTTGAGCGAGGAGACGGAATTGCGTCCGAAGCCGATGGTGGAGATCGGCGGACGCCCCATTCTCTGGCACATAATGAAGATCTACTCCCATTTCGGGATCAATGATTTTGTCCTCTGCCTTGGTTACAAGAGCTACGTGGTGAAGGAATATTTTTCGAACTACGGCCTTCACCTGTCCGATGTGACCTTTGATTTCAAACTGCACCAAATGACTGTTCACCGGCGCGATGTCGAGCCGTGGAAGATCACGTTGGTCGATACCGGGCTCGAGACAATGACAGGGGGCCGTCTAAAACGGGTACGGCCTTACCTTGGCGACGAACCATTCTGCATGACCTATGGGGACGGCGTCGCCGATATCGACATCGGTGCTCTTACTGCATTTCATCTAGCCCACGGAGCGGACGCGACGGTCACCGCGGTGCAGCCCGCGGGCCGTTTTGGCGCACTGCGAACCGAGGGCGATCTGGTCACCGGATTCCAGGAAAAACCCAGTGGGGATGGCGGGTGGATCAATGGCGGCTTTTTCGTTCTGCATCCGCGAGTTATCGACCGTATCACCGGCGATAATACGGTTTGGGAACAAGAGCCGCTGGAAAGCCTCGCCGCGGACAGGCAACTTGGGGCCTACCGGCATCAGGGATTCTGGCAAGCAATGGATAGTCTGCGCGACAAACGCCATCTTGAAGAGCTGTGGGCTGCCGGTCGTGCCCCGTGGCGACTGTGGTAAACCCTGACGCAAGCTTCTGGTCCGGTAAGCGAGTTCTCGTTACGGGCCACACCGGATTTAAGGGCGCGTGGCTGTGGCTGTGGCTTACCGAGCTTGGCGCGGTGCCGAGTGGGCTGTCGCTCGAGCCCGAAACCTCCCCAAGCCTCTGGCGCGTAATCGAAGACCCGGAACGGGAGCGCTCTCGGATATGCGACATTCGGAATGGCCCGGCCGTTCTGCGTCATATGCAGGAGTTCCAGCCCGAGATCGTGCTTCATCTTGCTGCGCAAGCTCTGGTCAGGCGCTCCTACAGCGATCCCATCGGCACTATGGCCACCAACGTGATCGGGACGGCGAACGTGCTGGAGGCTGTCCGCGCCTCTTCCTCCGTTAGAGCAGTCGTGTCGGTCACCACAGACAAGTGCTATCTTAATCGTGAATGGTTTTGGCCCTATCGGGAGGAAGATCCCCTGGGCGGATACGACCCCTACAGCGCAAGCAAAGCTTGTGCGGAAATTGTTACTGCAGCGTGGCGACAGTCATTTTTTGCGAGGCGTGAGGTGGGAGTTGCCACGGCTCGCGCCGGCAACGTGATCGGAGGCGGCGATTGGTCGCTCGACCGGCTGCTGCCCGACTGTCTCGCAGCACTCGCTCGATCTGAGCCGATCAAAATCCGCAATCCCGATGCAACGCGTCCCTGGCAGCATGTATTAGAGCCGCTTTCAGGATATCTCGTTCTCGCAGAGCGTCTGCACGGCTCGGTCGCGGAGAATGGTCCCGATGTTGCGGAGCCGTGGAATTTCGGCCCAGATGGACACGATGTCAGGCCGGTTTCGGCCGTAGCGGATCGAATCGTAGCTCTATGGGGCGGAGATGCGCGATGGGAAAGGAGCGGGGAAGTGGGACCCCATGAAGCAGGCCTTCTTGCGCTCGATGCGTCGAAAGCTCGAGCTCGCCTCGGCTGGAGGCCGCGATTGCAGCTCGATGAGGCGCTCGCCTGGACTGTCGATTGGCACCGGCGCTACCAGCGCGGTGAAGACGCAAGGGCACTCGTTTTAGAGCAGGTACAGGCTTATGAGGCGCGTCTCTTTTCCTGAAGCTCGATCCGGAACTCCGATATAGTAGCCAAGAGAGTGATAGTGAACCAGTCCGATCAACGTGTCCCGTTAAAATGCCGGCACTGTGGCGCGGCGCTCTCGCGCGTCTTTTGCGATCTGCGAGCGACGCCCCCTTCGAACTCTTTTCTAAGACCCGAGGACCTTGGCAAGCCGGAGCTGAACCTGCCGCTTGTCACATACGTTTGCGACAATTGCATCCTGGTGCAGTTGCCTGAGCACGCGTCCCCAAAGGACATTTTCGACGATTACGTTTATTTCTCGTCTTTCTCCGACTCCTGGCTTGCCCACGCAAGGGAGTATTGCGAGATGGTAACCGAGCGGCTCCGGCTCGGACCGCACTCTCTCGTCGTAGAACTGGCGTCGAACGATGGCTATCTGCTGCAATACCTTAAGGCGAGAGGTATTCCGGTGCTCGGCATCGATCCGTCGCACACGGTGGCGGAAGCGGCGGAGCAGAAGGGCGTGCCGACCATAGTTGATTTTTTCGGTACACGACTCGCTGACAAGCTCGTCGCGAAGGGAAGTAGGCCGAAACTGATTTTGGGCAACAATGTGCTCGCACATGTGCCTGATGTGAACGATTTCGTAGCTGGGGCGGCACGCCTTCTGGCCCCCGACGGGGTGATTACGATGGAGTTTCCGCACGTTGTCCGACTGATGGAGGGACTGCAGTTTGATACGATTTACCACGAGCATTTCTCTTATTTCTCGCTGCACAGCGCCGAGCGCATTTTTTTGGCCCAGGGCCTGACCATTTTCGACGTGGAGGAATTGCAAACCCATGGCGGTTCGCTGCGAATATTCGCCCGCCACAGGTCGAATGAGGCTGTTCCGGTGACCGGTGCCGTGGCTGCACTAAAGGGTAGGGAAGCGGCTAAAAGTTACGATCGCGCGGAAGGCTATGCCGGGTTCGACGCGTCCGTTCGTAAGGTGAAGCGCGATCTTCTTCGCTTTCTCATTGATTTACGAGAGACGGGACGCACGATCGTCGGCTATGGCGCCCCTGCTAAAGGCAATACGCTTTTGAACTATTGTGGAATTGGCGTGGACCTCCTCGATTATACCGTCGATCGTAACCCGATGAAGCAGGGTCGCTTTCTTCCCGGCATTCGCATCCCGGTGAAGGCACCCGAAGCCATCGCGGCCGCGAGGCCTGACTTCGTCCTGCTCCTCCCATGGAACCTTCAGGATGAGCTTGTCGAACAACTTGATTTTATACGGACTTGGGGTGGGCGATTTGTCGTGCCGATCCCCTCGCTCCGAGTGTTCTGATGCTCTTCGAGCAGACCGATCTTGCGGGGCTCGTACTCGTATTGCCTGAGCGCCGAGAGGACGCTCGCGGCTATTTCGCGCGTACATTCTGCACTGACGAATTCGCGACCCACGGCCTCGCTTCTAGCTTTCCCCAGTCGAGTCTCTCGTTCAACGAGAAGGCCGGCACAGTTCGGGGAATGCATTATCGTTTGCCGCCTTGCGCCGAGACGAAGCTTATTCGCTGCGCCCGAGGTGCCGTCCTCGATATCGTCGTCGACCTGCGCCCCCAAGCGCCGAGCTTTCGCCAGTGGCGCGCCTTCGAGCTGACGGCCGCCAATGGAAAAGCACTCTACATCCCGGAGGGCTTCGCGCACGGCTTCCAGACCGTAGAAGATGATACGGAGGTCGCGTACTCAATCACGCCGGCTTATACTTCGGGGATGGATATGGGCATTCGGCCGAACGATCCTGCTCTCGGAATTTGCTGGCCTCTGCCGGTCAGCGCCATCTCGGACAAGGACTTATCGTGGCCGTTGCTCGAGCTCTTGCAGGAGTAACGCCCCGCGTCCTCCTGTTGGGTGGCTCCGGTCAGCTTGGGACGGAGCTACAGCGCTATGCCTCCGCTCGTTGGGACATTGCGGCTCCGGATCGCGAAAAGCTCGATGTCTCGGATTTGGCTCGCTTGGCGGCGAGCGTGGCGGAGCTGCAACCTGATCTCGTCGTCAATGCGACCGCCTTCCACGTCGTGGATTTCTGCGAGACCCATTTCAGCGAGGCGCTCGCCACGAATGCGGTCGCGGTCAGTATTCTCGCCAAGGCATGTGAGCGGTTAGGCGCGCGGTTCGTCACCATTTCGACGGATTACGCATTCGACGGGATGACGCGCTTTCCTTACAAGGAAACGGACCCGGCCAAACCGATTCAGTGCTACGGCATCTCTAAGGTAGCCGGAGAGTTCACCGCCTTAGCTGCCCATCCCGCCGGTGCTTACGTGGTTCGGACCTGCGGCCTTTACGGCCATGCCGAAAGCAGGCAAAAAAGCGGGAATTTCGTGCTGAACCGCCTCAGGGACGGAACGGGACGGGCCGAGCTGGAAGTCGGATGCGATCTCGTGTGCACTCCGACGGCCGCTGCGGATCTCGCGGTAGCGATCGTCGATCTTCTCGGTTCCGATGCGCCTGCCGGATTATATCATTTGACCAACGAGGGAAGCTGTGATTGGGCAAGCTTCACGACCGAGATCTTTCGGCTAGCCGGCCTTCCCACGCGCGTGGTTCGAGTTGATCGTGGTGGAGTATACGGCCCCGCGCAGAGACCCCCATTTTCCGTTCTGGATTGCTCGAAGGCGAGGGCTCACACTGTGAATTTGGGTAGCTGGCAAGAGGCGCTGGCCGCTTACATTCGCAGCGTTTGTCATTGAGCATGACATCATCTTGACGACAAATTCCAGCGTCCCTAATCGACATTATCGGTTGGCGAGGCAAGCTGACGAAGGAGGACCCGTAGGAAAATATGTTGCAGATGGTGACCGGCAGAATCGTCTTGGCGAAGCCACGCGCCTGACTTAGAACACTCCGGACTTTCGTCGAAACGGTAACTGCCAAGATGTAGGGCCCCATAATGCAACTTAGAAGCGCAAAGATGCAGAGTTCCGGCCAGTGAGGCAGCGTTCGTCTTCTTTCCATCGTACCATGGATGTTGTTCGACGCTATCTCCCGTTCGGAAGGCTTTTGCTCCCGGTAGAAGCGGCTAACGCGGCAAGAGCCCGATTCGACCCGGCCTTTTATCGGTCGGAATATCTTGACGTCGCAACCAGTGGGATCGAGCCGCAGGAACATTACGACCGGTTCGGGCAGGCGGAAGGTCGCTATCCGAACGAACTCGCGGCTGTTGGATTTGACCTAGATTACTATCTGCGTGAAAACCCGGACGTTGCGCAATCTAATATTGATCCGGGACAGCATTATCTCGCCTTCGGCCGCAAGCAAGGCCGTCATCCAAATGCGACCTCTGCCCTAATTGCGGCGCTTGGTGCGACGGAAATCATTCTTTCGAGCCGACGGCAGAATCGGCCAAACCTGTCTGTCATCGTGGTCGTGCACAACATGGCGCGGGAAGCGCCGCGGACGCTGCTTTCATTATCGGCAGCCTATCAGCAGCACATGGACGCCAGTGAATACGAAATCATTGTCGTCGATAATGGCTCAACGCCGCCGCTCTCGACCGATGTGTTCGCCGGGCTTGACGGCAACTTTCGCCTGATACGAGTGGATTCGGCTCCGCCGTCGCCTGCACGTGCAATTAATATCGGCCTTGCGGCTGCACGTGGCGAAGTCATTGGGGTGATGATCGACGGCGCGCGCCTGGTAACGCCGGGTTTTTTGCATTTTGGACGCGCCGGAGCCAGGCTATATCCGCGTTCGATCCTCGTCAGTCTCGGTTGGCATCTTGGTCTGGATCAGCAGAGATGGTCTATCCAGACCGGTTATAACCGAGATCGAGAAGATGCATTACTTCAATCTATTGGATGGCCGCAGGATGGCTATCGTTTGTTTGAGGTCGGCGCGCTCGATGAACCTGGGGTGCATTGCTGGTTTGGTTCGGTTTATGAATCGAACGGTCTGTTTCTCACTCGCCAAACCTGGGATTTGCTGGGCGGCTTGGACGAGCGCTTTGATGCGCCTGGGGGCGGCCTCGTCAACCATGACACGATGCTGCGTGCGCTCGAACTGCCGGATGCAGAGCTGGTCGTCCTGCTGGGCGAAGGGACTTTCCACCAGCTGCACGGTGGATTAGCGAGCAATGCGGATGCTGCCGGTTTTCCCGATTTGTTACGGGCTTGGGCAGACCAATACGAAAGGATTCGCGGCAAGCCGTACAGGCCGTTGTCAAAAGCCAATCGAAGTTACCTGGGCAAATTGCCACCCGTCGCACTGACTCATTTCGCCCGCTCGATCATCGAACCTATCGGCCCATCTCCGATCGGGCCGGACTTCGATCGGACGCTGTGGACTTTCGCGCCGGCACCTCGACCGCTCGACCCGCGGGTTGCCGAGCTGGTAGACCTTGCTGAAACCGAATTCCGAGCCCGCCACTTCGAAGCGGCAGCGAGCATAGCTCGCATTGCGCGCGCTCTCGCTCCTAACGAGGCCGCTCCCCAGCGCTTGCTTGCCTCCGCGAGCCCGTGGGGCCGCGATAAGGGCGAGCCTCCCGATGAGCGGCGCGCAGGATATCATCTCGCGCGTGGCAAGGCTTTCAACATCCTTGGTCAGAAGCCCGAAGCTGAAGCAGAGTTCGACGCTGCAGCGGCGGCGCTGGCGGCCGGGCAAACTGAAGGCCGCCATGCGATCCGGATTCCAGCGCCAAAAGTGGCGACGCTGGTCGCCGAATTCGATGCTGATTTTTATCTGGAGACAAATCCTGATGTGGTCACCGCCGGACTAGACCCCCTGGAGCATTACCTCGTTTACGGGCACGCCGAGGGACGCCATCCAAGCCGACGTATGGCCGAGTTCGATCCCGAGTACTACCTGCGCGAAAATCCTGACGTTCCGCAATCGGGCCTGGATCCGAGGCAGCATTATCTCTCAATTGGACGCGATCAGGGCCGCTTTCCCAATAAGGTGGCGGCTGCAAAAGCGGCGGCACTAGCCGCTGGGTTCGATGGCGCGTTCTATTTGCGTAGCAATCCAGATGTAGCACGCGCCGGTGTAGACCCCCTATTCCATTTCGTTCATTACGGGAAGGCGGAAGGCCGCTCACCGAGCCCGTTTGCTAGGCTTAGGACCATAGGTACTCTACGCCTGAGCGATCTGTGCAACCCCTACTCTAAGGAACCGTCTCCCGAAGTTTATGATCCAGACTTCTGCGTCTCGGTCATTACGCCAACCTACAACATTTCTCCGCGATACTTGCGAGAGCTGTTTCAAACCCTGGCGAACCAATTCTACAGTAATTGGGAGTGGGTTCTCGTTGACGACGGCTCCTCCAACCCAGCTACGATCGCGATGCTACGTAGCTTGGCAGACCTGGACCGGCGGGTTCGCGTACTGATCAACTCGAGGAATCTTGGCATATCAGCCGCCTCGAACATTGCAATCGGCGCCGCCAAAGGGACCCATGCGGCGCTCGTGGATCACGATGACCTCGTTTCGCGAGATGGATTTCTTGCGATCTACAAAGCTTGGAAGAGCGCGCCCTCGACGCAGCTCTTTTACACCGATGAATGCAAACTTTCGGCAGACGACGCGGTCCAGGACGTTTGGCCGAAACCGGATTGGTCTCCGGCATATCTCGAGAATACGATGTGCCTGGGTCATCTATCGGTGTACGAGCTCGGCTTCTTGCGTTCATTGGGTGGGTTCAGATCGGAATACGACGGAACCCAGGATTTCGATCTCGCTCTGCGCGCTTCGTTGGCAAAGCCGAACGTCGTTCACGTGCCGATCTTCGCCTACCTCTGGCGAGTTATCCCTGGTTCAGCGGCGCTGAACATGGATGAGAAGCATTATGCGATCGAGAGGCAGGGCAAGGCCGTACTCGATTACGCTCGTCGATTGCACGCGGGAGCAACGGTTTCCCCCGGCTGGTCGCCCGGCTATTGGCGCATCGTATATCCTCTGCCCGCGCCCTCGCCGCTGCTGTCCTACGTGATTCCAACTGGTGGTGGTTCGCGCATGGTGCGCGGAAAGGAAATCGACCTAGTTCTCAATTGTGTGCGTAGCTTGGAAGAGAAAACGTTTTACGCTAATCGTGAATATGTAATCGTCCACAACGGCAATCTCAGCTTCGAGCAGACAAGCGCGCTCGAAGCCATTCCCGGCGTCAACTTGGTGCACTATACATCAGTCGCATTTAATTTCTCGGAAAAGCTCAACTGTGGTGTCGCGGCGGCACGTGGCGAATATCTTTGTCTGCTCAACGACGACGTCGAGGCGATCACTCCCTCCGGCGGAGAGGAGTTGGTCAGTTATCTTGCTGCTAACCCCCAGGTCGGCGCCATTGGTCCAAAATGTCTGCGCGAGGACGATACAGTCCAGCAGAATGGGGTCGTGCTCATCACGGCGGGTCCGGCTCACGCGGGTGACCGAAAGCCTCGTTATTTCGGCGGTCCCTATAGTCTCCTGCGTTGTCGGCGCGAAGCGTTCGGGATAGGCGGCGCAATCTTTTTCATCAAAAAGGATGTTTACAAGCTGATGGAGGGCTTCGCGCAGGATCTGCCGCTCAACTACAATGATATTGACCTCTGTTTGAAGTTGCGTGAGAGCGGATATACGTGCGTAGTAGATCCCTACGTGGAGGTGTACCACTTCGAAAGCTCCACCAGGATAAACGCGAGCCCGGTAAACGAGCAGGAGTTACTTTTCCTGAAGCACCCCGGCCTAAACGACCCTTTCTTCAGCCCGTGGTTCGATCAGGATAACCCGAATTATCGTTTAAAGCTGGATAGGCAATGTTTAGACCGCCCCTTTGGTCACTGGCTTGATCGCCATATACCTGGTCGCGCCGCCGCGTGCGTTCCGAGCGGGCGCGTGAAGTTTTCGGTCTGCATCCCAGTCTTTAACCAGCCAAAGCGCCTCCTAGAAGAGATGTACACCTCTCTCCTCTTGCAGACCTATGAAAATAAAGAAATCGTGATCCTTAATAACGGCTCGTCTCATCCTGAAACCATCGAATGGCTGGAAGCGGCACGCCGCGAAGAACGCGCGATCGTAATTCATGCGGAGGAGAATCTAGGCATAAGCGGGGGAAATCTTAAGCTGCTGGAAGCGGCCATAGGGGATTTTTTTGTTCCTGTGGACGCAGACGATTTTCTCAGCATCGACGCGCTGCAAATGCTTGCGTACGCGATTGAACAGAATCCTTGCGCAAAACTGTTTTATTCGGATGAGTACAAATCGAACCTCGACTCGACGCGATTTGCGCCGTTCTTCAAGCCTGATTTCGACCCCGTGCTGCTGATGAATTGTTGTTATCCAACGCATCTTATGGCGATCAATACCGAATTTTTGCGCGAAATCGGATCCTACACCGATGAACGTGCGACATGGTCGCACGATTACGACACGCTAACTCGCGCGTTGGCGATCGGAGTCGAGCCAGTTCACGTTCGCGAGCTGCTATATGCGTGGCGCATTAATCCGGGTTCTACAGCTTCGGCCGCGACTTCGCAAAAAAGCGAGACGGTAGATTCCCAGCGCTTCGTGTTGACGCGGCTTCTCAATGAATTGCACCTCGACGAGGTCGTGACACTCGAGCCAAATACACTCGAGACCAGTAGCGGGATGTGGCGTTTGAAAGCTTTGCGACCCATCCCGAAGGTGGAAATCCTCGCTGCGGGAGAGGTTTGGGAGAAAGGCGGCGCCGAATTCGCCGGGCTAGTTGCTATTGCTGAGCAATCTCGAAGTGATTGGATCGCGATCCTTCTGAATCCTGACGATCCGATTGCTGTTCATGAACTCTCTGCCATAGCGCACTTTCATCCGCGCGTTAACGCCGTTGGTGGAGTGCTGGTCGATGAGGAGCGGAAGGTACGCTGGTCGGGAGGTCTTTTCCTTCCAGGTGGCAGATTGTTCGATCCGTTTGTAGGGCAGTCTTTCGCTGAAGGCGGTTATCACGGGGAGTTGTGGTGCCAAAGATGCGTTGACGTGTTGGCGCCTGTGAATGTGCTCGTGCGCACTTCGGCAATTATCAGGGCGGCGCGCCGACTCAACATCGAGAACGCAGATGATCTTATGGTGGCGCTTGCACTCGAAGCTCATGAGTCGGGCGCCCTATTGGCGGTCACACCGCATCTCCAAGCTGAACCACCCCCGTCGTCGCTTGTCCTTCCACCCGCCGACCGTAAAGGGATGCTTGTCGGGATTGAAAGCCTGGCGCGAGGCAGCCGATGGTATGATGGCCGTCTCGAATTCGAGCATCCTTACACAATGCCCGGGCTTGCCCCAAGCTAGCGCGGTATGCTTCTCCACCGCGTCGACTTCATCATCTCGGCAGAGCAAGGACCAACTGTTATGAGCGAGCGTTTCGAAAACCGCAAAGCATCTCGAACGAACGCCTTGGATATTTTCGAAGGTCAGTGGCTTAGTGCTCTCCCCAATTTTGGCTATGGAGGGCATCAGCTTTTTGACGATGCTCGGATCACACAGTTTGATCGGGCCATAGGTGGCTTTTTCGGTAAAAAGATCCTGGAACTTGGCCCTCTCGAGGGAGGACACACCTATGCCATGTCCCTATTGGGCGCTTCGGAAATTATCGCGGTCGAGGCTAATAGGGACGCCTTTCTCCGCTGCCTCATCGTGAAGGAACTTTACGGACTAAAAGCCAAATTCATGTGCGGGGACTTCGAGAAATATCTACTGGACAGCCCACCTAGGGTCGATGTCATCTTAGCGTCCGGTGTCCTCTATCATATGGTAGAGCCATTACAGCTGATTGAAGCCATGGCCAAATCGTGTGACACGGTTTGCATGTGGACTCATTATTTTGATGAACAGGTGATCCGGAGCAACCAGCTGACCTCTGAGAGATTTGGCGAGGAGTTTGCGGTCGATTTTCACGGACGCAAGATCACTCTTGCCCGGCAGAATTACGGCACGGATGTGAAAACCCGTACTTTCGCCGGCGGGACCGAGGAGCATAGCCACTGGATTCGCAAGGAGGGTATTGCGGACGCATTTGACGTTCTTGGCTTTGATCTGGTTGAGCTGAGCGAACACCGCGATCATCCCCATGGACCAAGCTACCTGTGCGTTGCGAGGCGGCGGCTCCGCGGTGTGATCCCAGAATAACGGCCTCTCGTCGTCCTAAGCCCGCCAGCGCGCGCGTCCGCAGCAAAAAGCCAGGATGCAGCCCGGGGACGCGTTGCTCCTCCGAGCTGCCTAAACTGAGAGTGATCGCCCGAGAAGCTATCGTGAGCCCAAAAGCATTCCGGGCGATGATCGCCTCTCGATATCGCAGCAGCTTGGGGATTCATGGTGGGCCAGGTTACTGTCTCGGCGCATATCCCATATCACCTTCAAGTTTACAGTCGGCAATGCTTTCGGCTAAGGGGGCAATGGTTTCTAAATGATCCCCGTTTGAAGGACAAAAGAAGCGCTTCAGCGGGAGGCCGCCCTCGTCGGGCGACGCATACAGATGTCCATAAAGACCTTCGAGCCTGCCGTTCCCCTCGCAGTCATCTGCTCGAGACATGAAATGCATAGACCCGTTATAGCAGCGGTATATCGGCACGGTTCCGCCCATCGGTTCGGCAAGCACATAGAACCCTATCCCTTCATACGCATATCCCCCGTTTAGCCCCTCCGCCGTCCCCACGGTATAAAAGTGCTCCCCAGTCTGCCGGTTATAAAATCGGTAGATCGGAATGGACAATGCTGAATGAAGCTTTTGAGGCGCAGCGAAGTAAAAGTTGATTAGATACAGAAGCCCCGATGGGTGATCCTCCGGCAGCGCTGTCTTCGGGTAAGCTTCCCAGCTCTGAAATATCACATGTTGAGGCGCGGGAAGACCCCTGGAGCGATACCGTAACACATTGTTCATCGCGCTCGCCATCCAATTGGCCTGTGAGCCGAAAGTGCCATTCTGAATTGTTCCGAACGGAATACCGCGTTCATTTAACCGCTGTACGAAAGCGGGAATAGCATCTCCCCAATTTGGCGAATTCCAATCTACGTCCATGTGAAAAAATGCAAGCGGCGCGCCGGTCACGTTCTGGATCGCATCCGCCCAATCGAAATAATCATCCATCCATGGCTGTGTTGCAGTGCCCGGCAGATTCTCTATATCTCCGAGCCGCACATCTGGGAAATACGTTTTGTAGGTTGTCAAGACCGAGCCTACGTCTTTAGCTGCTTCGTCCTTGGATAAATGACATCCATGTTGATCTTTGTTGGCGGCGTACGATTCGTCGATTGCAACGTACGAAATCACGCCGCCTGCTGTTCGGATGCGTCTTGCAAGGCTGTCAGGCAGATCTTCGCGACCCCTCGGAAGATACCCTTCTATATTGTCGCCGTTGGGTCGGTAGCCGCAGCTATTTGGGCCATGGTGCAAGACCCAAGTCTCTACGGCGATTTTGATATTGTGTGTGTTTAAGAACTGAACGACCGTCCGAAGTTGTTCTTCGCTCGCCTGATCCACAAACTGGGAGTACAGTTTTATCACCTCAATTCGCGATAGCGCTTTTGGCCAAACCGTGTCGTCCTTGAAGAGTTGCATGAAATCGCTGACGCCGCGGTAGCCGTAGTCCGCAACGGAATCGAGCGGTGCGAACCACACATGCGGGCTCCCGTCCGCCGGCTGACGCTGCATATTCTGCGCCAATCCGGGTCTCGCCGGAATCACGAGCAAGGACAGCGTCAGCAGCGAAAGAAGCGCAGAGATCTTTAGCACGCGTCGCCCTGTTTTTGTTCGCTGCGCAGTCCACTAACCGCGAAGCCATAATTCGCGCTTCTTCAGCGCCCCTGCCAGTTCGGCGGCCGCTTCTCCAGGAAAGCCGACATACCCTCGCGGAAATCGTCGCTCATGTAGCACATGGTAATGAGGTCCTCGCCGGCCGGCGCCTGGGTGGCGAGGCGGCGGAAAGCCTCTTTCGTGGCGCGAAGGGTCAGCGGCGCGTGGCCCGCCACAATGGTGGCGAGCTCACCGGCGCGCTTCATCAGCGCGCCATTGTCGGCGAGTATTTCGGAGATGAAGCCGGTGGCTTTCGCCTCCTCGGCGCCCATCAGGCGGGCGGTGAAGATCAAATCCTTGGCTCGCGATGGACCCAGCAGAGTGTTGAGCCGGGCGTAGTTCCCCATCGAGAGACAATTGCCGAGCGTGCGGGCGACCGGAAAACCGAACCGCAGATTGGTGGTGGCGATGCGCAGATCGCAGCAGGCGGCGATCGCCGCCCCGCCGCCCGTGCAGGCGCCGGAGATCGCGGCGATGACGGGCTTCGGACACGCCTCGAGCGCGCCGAGGACGCGGTCGATGCGCCGTTCGTAGGCGAGGGCGTCCTCGGGCGTCTTGATCGCGCGGAATTCCGAGATGTCCGTGCCGGCTGCGAAGGCTTTTTCGCCGGCGCCGCTGATCACCACCGCAGCGACACTCGCGTCATTGGAGAGGCGCCCGGCGAGCTCGAACAAAGCCTCGTACATATCGAATGTCAGCGCGTTGCGCGCTTGCGGGCGGTTCAGCGTGACATAGGCGATGCGGTCGCGCGCCTCGTAGAGGATGTCCTGGGTCAATTGTTCAGCTCCGTCACGCTCGCCCTGTGCCGGCGGCCACGCCAGCGTGTGCTTCACCATCCGGTCGGTTGCCGGTCAAGCCGGCCATGCCGGCCGTGCCCTCAACATGGGCCGCGGCGGAAATTAGCCGATCGCGTCCGCAACCGCCTCGCCGCAGGTCTTCGTGTCGGCGTTGCCCCCGAGATCGCGCGTGCGCAGCGTGCGTTCCGACAGCACCCGCGCGATCGCATCGACGATCGCCCCGGCCGCTTCGCGCTCACCGAGATGATCGAGCATCATCGCGCCCGACCAGATCTGCCCGATCGGATTGGCGATGCCCTGGCCGGCAATATCAGGCGCCGAGCCATGCACCGGCTCGAACAATGACGGAAACGTACCGTCCGGATTGATGTTGCCGGCCGGCGCGATGCCGATCGTGCCGGTGCAGGCGGGGCCGAGATCGGACAGGATATCGCCGAACAGGTTCGAGGCGACGACCACGTCGAACCAATCCGGGTGCAGCACGAAATTCGCGGTCAAGATATCGATGTGGAACTTGTCCCAGCGGATATCCGGGTAGCGCTTCCCCATCGCCTCCACGCGCTCGTCCCAATAGGGCATCGTGATCGAGATGCCGTTCGACTTGGTCGCGGAGGTGAGGTGCTTCTTCGGCCGGCTGGCCGCGAGCTCGAAGGCGTATTTCAGGACGCGGTCGACGCCGTGTCGCGTCATCACCGTTTCCTGCACGACGAATTCACGCTCGGTGTCGGGGAACATGCGCCCACCGATCGATGAATATTCGCCTTCGGTGTTTTCACGCACGACATAGAAGTCGATATCGCCGGGTTTGCGATCGGCGAGAGGCGACCTGACCCCAGGCATCAGCCGTACCGGGCGCAGGTTGACATACTGATCGAAATTGCGACGAAACAGGATCAGCGAGCCCCAGAGCGAAACATGGTCCGGGATCTTTTCGGGCCAGCCGACCGCGCCGAAATAGATCGCGCGCTTGTCGCCGAGGCGCTCCTGCCAATCCTCCGGCATCATGCGGTCATGCTTGGCGTAGTAGTCGTACGAGGCGAAGTCGTGCCACGTCTGCTTCAGCTCGAAGCCGAATTTCTTGGCCGCGGCTTCGAGGACGCGCACGCCTTCCGGCACGACTTCCTTGCCGATGCCGTCGCCGGGAATGACTGCGATGTCGTAAGTTCGGGTCATGCCTGTTCCTAGCATCTGACGCACAAGCGATAAAGGCGCCGGATGGTCTCCGGCGCCCTCAAAGGCCAAGCTCGGATCAGATCAGCTCTTCGCTTCGGCGCTGATGATCGGCCCGAAGAACTGCCAGGATTGGCCGTCGAACTTCATCATCTGCAGCTGCTCGTGGACGAAATAGTCGCTCGCACCAGTATTGGCCTTCACCCCTGTGATAAACACCGGGGATACGAAGTCCTTGAGACTCGCCGCTTGCTTCATGATGTTCTCGCGCGTGAGGTTGTCGCCGCACTGCTTGAGAACCTGCTCCATCGTCTGCGACACGCCGTAGCCATAGATGAGATTGCCGTTGGCACGATCGACATCCGGCAGATACTTGTCCAAGAACGCGTAATAATCCTTCAGCGTCGGATCATCCTTGGTCTTGGGATCGGTGGCGTCCTTAAGATATCCCGCCGACAGGATGTCCTTGGCATTTTCGAGCCCGGCCGGCTTCAAGACCGAACCGGTCGAGATCGACACGTTATTGAGGATGTGGAGCGGCTTCCAGCCGATCTCCGCGACCTTTTTGATCGCCTGCGCGGCGAACTTGGGCGTCGTGATATCCATGAAGAGATCGACGCCGGCGGCTTTGAGCTTCAGGATTTGCGAGTCGATCGTCGGTTCGCTCACTTCGTACGTGGCCTCCGCGACGATCATCGATTTAGCTTTGTCGCCGAGCCCGTCCTTCAGCCCTTTATAGACGTCCTTGCCGTAGTCGTCGTTCTGGAAAAGAACGCCGATCTTCGCGTTCGGATGATTCTTGAGGATGTACTGGCCGTAGATCTGACCCTCGCTCTGATAGCTCGGCTGCCAGCCCATCGTCCACGGATTGGTCTTCGGATCCTCGCTGAACTTCGTCGCGCCCGTCGCGACGAAAAGCTGCGGCACCTTCTTTGCGTTCATATATTTCATGATCGCGGAATTTGACGGCGTGCCGAGCGGGTTGAAGATGAAAAGCACCTCGTCGCTTTCCACCAGCTTGCGCGCCTGTTCCACTGCCTTCGGCGGGCTGTAGCCATCGTCATAGCTGACGAAGTTGATCTTGCGGCCGTTGATGCCGCCGTTGTCGTTGATCATCTTGAAATAAGCCGCTTCCGTTTGTCCGATCACGGCATAAGCGGAGGCGGGCCCGCTATAGGGCATGATGTTGCCGATCTTGATCTCGGTGTCGCTCACCCCCGGCCCATAATTCTTCTGCGCCGCGGCGCCGGATGCGGCGAGGGCAGCCGCAGCGAGAATTCCGGCCGCGACGCCGCGCCGGCTAAATTTACGAGACAGCATGTACTTCTTCCTCCATCATGAGAGTTGGATCAGCGACTGACGCGCGACAGAACCGCCCGCACCAACCCGGCGGCGCCTGTCGGCATCAGATAGATCAACAGGATCAGGATGACCCCGTAGACTGCGCCGGAGAGGCCCTTCGACACCCCCTCGGCGATGTTCGGCACGAAGAGCACGAAGGCGCCGCCGAAAATCGCCCCGGGCAACCAACCGACACCGCCAACCACAAGCCCGACCAGAAAAGCGATCGAGAGCACGATGGTAAAGCTGTCGGGCGCAACGAATTGCACGACAATCGCACCAAGGGCGCCGGCAATGCCGGTATAGAGCGCGCTCGTGCCGAAGGCGAGCGACTTGTAGAGGGCGAGGTTGACGCCCATCGAGCGCGCCGCGATCGGATTGTCGCGGATCGCCATCAAGGCGCGCCCGCTGCGGCTTTTCACCAGATTGCGGGCGGCGACGTACAGAACCAAGCCGACGGCGAGGGTGAAATAATAGAGCCACTGATCCTGATTGAGCGGCACGCCGGGCGGCGCATCAGGCTTGATGATGACGATGCCCTGGACGCCGCCGGTCCAATGTTCGAGCGGCGACAGTTTCAGGATCTGCGGCGTTGCCACCGCGAGCGCGAACGTGGCCAGTGCGAGGTACACGCCTTCGAGGCGAAGCGCCGGCAGGCCGAAGAGAAAACCGGCGACGAAGCAGACGATCCCGGCGGCCGGCAAGGTCCAGATATAGCTCACGCTATACTGATCCATCAGGATCGCAGCGGTGTAGGCGCCAAGCGCGTAGAAGGCGCTGTGACCAAGCGAAAACTGGCCGTTGAATCCGGTGAGAAGATTGAGGCCGAGGATCGCAATCGCGTAAACCAGCATCTGCGTGAATTGAAAGACGAGGAAATTCTTGAACAGAAGCGGGATCGCGACGGCGATCACCAGAAACCCGATGCCGGAAATTGTGGCGATCGAACCGCCACGCCGCACGCTGCGCGGCATCTCGGCGGCGGCAACCGCGTCGCCCGCCGTCGGTGAGAGGGTGCTTTCGACCGGGAGAGCCATCGATCAGACCCGCTGCACGACGGTGCGGCCCATGAGGCCGCTCGGCTTGAAGACGAGAACGGCGACGATAAGCATCAGCGCGATCGGCAGCTTGAGCTCGCCGCCGATCACCGGGATGAACGTCCCGGCGAGGTTCTCGACCACGCCTACCATGAACCCGCCGAGCACTGCGCCGGCTGGGCTCGTCAGTCCGCCGAGCACCGCGCCGGCGAAACCATAGAGCAGGATCGAGATCATCATATTCGGCTCGAGGAAGACGACCGGCGCAATCAGGATGCCGGCAATCGCGCCGATCGCGGCGGCCATGCCCCAGCCAAGCGCAACCATCCAGCCGACCCTGACGCCGACGAGCCGTGCCGAGGCGGGATTGGCGGCGGCAGCGCGCATCGACAGGCCGACGCGCGTATAGCGGAAGAACACGAAGAGGAAGACGAGCAGCAGCAGGGTCACGCCGATCATGCCGGCCTGGTGCGCGCTGATGAGCGAAGAGCCGAATAGCGGAGCCGACCCGAACGGCGAGGGAAAACTCTTCACCGTGAAGTCCCAGATGAAGCCCGCGCTGCTGTTCAAGATCGCGAGCAGCGCGATGAACACGACGACGTGGCTCAAGATCGGCGCATCATGGATCGGTCTGAATATGACGCGATCGATCAAAACGCCGCCGATGAAAGAGACCACGAGCGTGATCAGAAATGCGCCCCAATAGGGAATGCCCCACAGCATCAGCTGAAACGCGATGAAGGTCGAGAACATCGCCATTTCGCCTTGCGCGAAATTCAGATGGTCGATCGCCTGGTAGATCATGACGACTGCAAGCGCCATGCAGGCGTAGATCGCGCCGGTGGCGATCCCTGCGAGAACCTGCTGCCAAAAAAGCTCCATCGGTCCTCCTAATAACCGAGATAAGAGCGCCGTACGCCCTCATCCTCGCGAATTTGCGCCGAAGGCCCCGACGTGACGATGCGTCCGGTCTCCAAGAGATATGCGGTATCGGCAAGCGACAAAGCGAGCGACGCATTTTGCTCGACGAGAAGCATGCTGACCTTTTCGTTGCGATTAAGCCCCGCCAGGATATCGAACATTTCGCGCACCACCAGGGGCGCGAGGCCGAAGGAAGGTTCGTCGAGCAGCATGAGCCGCGGCCGCAGCATGAGCGCGCGGCCGATCGCCAGCATCTGCTGCTCGCCGCCGGACAGCGTGCCCGCTTGCTGCATTCGCCGCTGCCGCAGCCGCGGGAAATGCTCGTAGACGCGCTCGATATCCTGCTTGATGTCGGCGCCGTTGCGGCGCGACATCGCGCCAAGCTGCAGATTTTCTTCGACGCTCATCCGCGTGAATGTGCCGCGCCCTTCGGGCACATGCGCGATGCCGAGACGCACGATGTCCTCGGTCTGCATGCCGATCAGGCGCTTGCCGGCAAAATTCGCTTCGCCGCGGGCGCGGATCATTCCGCAAAGCGCGCGCAGCGTCGTCGTTTTGCCTGCCCCATTCGCACCGAGCAAAGTGGTGACGCCGCCTTCCTCCAGACTGAAATCGACCCCGTGAAGCGCGGGAATTCCGCCATATCCCGCAACAAGTCCCCTAACATCCAACAGCGTGGTCATGCGCCCGTCCCAAGATAGGCGCGGATCAATTCAGGCTCCTGCCGCACGATTGCCGGTGGACCCTCGGCGATTTTCTTGCCGAAGTTGAGAGCGACGACATTGTCGGAGATCGACATGACGAGGCCCATGTGGTGTTCGACGAGCAGGATCGTGACATCGCGGTCCTCGCGGATCTGCTGGATGAGGCGGCCGAGCCCGCCGACTTCGTCATGATTGAGACCGCCGGCGGGCTCATCGAGCAGGAGAAGCTTGGGGTACGAAGCGAGCGCACGCGCGAGTTCGACGCGCTTTTGTGTTCCGAACGGCAAGCCGGCGACGATGCGATCGGCTACATCCTGAAGCTCGAGATAGGCGATGAGATCGCGCGCTTCGCGGATCATCGCCGTCTCGCCGCGGCGTGATGCGGGCACACGCAACGCATCGCTCACGAAATTGCCGCCGGTTTTCGCGTGACCGCCGACAAGAACATTGTCGAGAACCGACAGGTGCTGAAATAGCGCGACGTTCTGAAACGTACGGCCGATCCCAAGCTCCGAAATGCGGTGCGCCGGACGATCCAAAATAGAGCGCCCCTCGAACAGAATGTCGCCGCTCGTCGGCGTGTAGAGCCGGCTCAGGCAATTGAAAAGCGTCGTCTTGCCGGCGCCGTTCGGCCCGATCAGGCCGAGGATCTGACCCGTCGCGATATCGAATGTAATGCCGTCGAGCGCGACGATGCCGTCGAAGCGGACCGCGACGTCTCTGACGGCGAGCAGCGGCAAACTCGTCTGAGAAGGAGCGCTCACGTCCGCTTTCGCGTCAGGCGCTGCTTGAATGAACGAGCGCGCTTTCCGCCCGCACTCGAACCGTCCCCTGAGTCAGGTGACTCAACGCTCTTCCTCCCCTGTCCACGCATCTTCTTCTCTGCCCCGGGCCAAGACCGGACGCGACGGCGAATGCGTTGACACGAAATGCACCACAACCTAGTTTTCCCGTCAAATCCCGAAGCCGTGAGCCTCATCGGTCGCGCCGGAAACGGCGCGGATTCTCCCGCACCATTGCCGAACAGGAAGCCTATGTCCGAAGCCGTGATCGTTTCGACCGCCCGCACGCCGATCGGCAAGGCCTATCGCGGCGGGTTGAACGATACCGACGGCCCGACGCTCGCCGCCCATGCCATCAAGAATGCCATGGCGCGCGCCGGTATCGAGCCGGAGATGATCGAGGACGTGGTTCTCGGTTGCGCGCTTCAGGAAGGCACAACCGGCGGCAATGTCGCCCGGCGCGCGCTGCTGCGTGCTGGCCTGCCGGCAACGGTCGCTGGAACGACGATCGACCGGCAATGTTCGTCGGGTTTGCAGGCAATCGCGCTCGCGGCGCGGTCGATCATGTTCGACGGCGTCACCGCTGCAATTGCCGGCGGCGTCGAATCGATCAGCCTGGTGCAGAACGACCACCGCAACACGTTTCATCAGCGCGATCCGGCGCTCGTCGAGATGAAACCGGAAGTTTACATGCCGATGATCGACACGGCAGAAGTCGTGGCCGCGCGCTACGGCATTTGGCGCGAGGCTCAGGATGCTTACGGCCTAGAAAGCCAGCGCCGCACTGCGGCGGCTCAGCAGGCCCGCCGCTTCGACGCGGAGATCGCACCGATTTCGACGCGGATGGCTGTCAGTGACAAGACGACGGGGGCGGTCTCGCATCGCGACGTGACGGTCGACAAAGACGAGGGGCCGCGGCCCGATACCACGCCGGAAGGGCTCGCGGCGCTGAAGCCGGTTCGCGGGGATGACAAGACGGTCACCGCGGGTAATGCGAGCCAGCTGTCCGACGGTGCCTCGGCCTGCGTCGTCATGGATGCGAAGCTCGCGGAAAAGAAGGGGCTGCAGCCGCTCGGTACGTTCCGCGGCTTTGTCGCGGCGGGTTGCGAGCCCGACGAGATGGGCATCGGGCCGGTCTTTGCGGTGCCGCGGCTTCTGGAGCGCCACGGGCTGAAGGTTTCCGATATCGACCTCTGGGAATTGAACGAAGCCTTTGCCGTGCAGGTCATCTATTGCCGCGACCGGCTCGGCATCGATCCGGAAAAGCTCAACGTCAATGGCGGGGCGATCGCGGTCGGCCACCCCTATGGCATGAGCGGCGCTCGCCTGACCGGGCATGCACTCATCGAAGGCAAGCGGCGCGGCGCCAAGCGCGTCGTCGTCACGATGTGCGTCGGCGGCGGCATGGGCGCGGCAGGTTTGTTCGAAATCAACTAACGCAATCGTCTGGAGGAAAAGCCATGGATCTGCGCTTCACCGGCGAGGAACTCGCGTTTCGCGACGAAGTCCGCACCTTCTTCAAAGAGAATCTGCCGCCGGCAATCCGCGAGAAGCTGAAAGAGGGCCGTCACACCAGCAAGGACGAACTTGTCGAGTGGACGCGCATTCTCAACAAGAAGGGTTGGGCCGTCTCGCATTGGCCGAAGGAATTTGGCGGCACCGGCTGGACGCCCGTGCAGCAATATATCTTCCTTGATGAATTGCAGCAGGCGCCAGCGCCCTCGCCGTTGCCGTTCGGCGTCAGCATGGTCGGGCCGGTGATCTACACGTTCGGCTCCGACGCGCAAAAGAAACAGTTTCTGCCGCGCATCGCCAATCTCGACGATTGGTGGTGTCAGGGATTTTCCGAGCCGGGCGCCGGCTCCGATCTCGCCTCGCTAAAGACGACGGCGAAACGCGATGGCGATCATTACGTCATTAACGGCCAGAAGACGTGGACGACGCTCGCACAATATGCCGACTGGATTTTCGTGCTCGCGCGCACGGACATGGCGGCCGCAAAGAGGCAGGAGGGCATTTCCTTCATTCTCGTCGACATGAAGACACCGGGCATCACGGTACGCCCGATCGTGACGATCGACGGCGGCGCGGAGGTCAACGAAGTCTTCTTCGATGACGTGCGCGTACCGATCGAGAACCGCGTCGGCGACGAGAACAAAGGCTGGGACTATGCCAAGTTCCTGCTCGGCAATGAGCGCGTCGGCATCGCGCGCGTCGGCGTCTCGAAGGAGCGGCTGCGGCGCATCCGCGAACTTGCCGCGGCGCAGATGGATCATGGCCGCCCGCTGATTGAGCTGCCGCGCTTCCGCGAGAAGCTCGTTGCTGTCGAGGTCGAGCTGAAGGCGCTCGAGATGACGCAGCTGCGCGTCGTCGCGGCGGAAGCCAAGCGCGCCAAGGGCAAGCCCGATCCGGCCTCCTCGATCCTCAAGATCAAGGGCTCGGAAATCCAGCAGGCGACGACGGAACTCCTGATGGAGGTCGTCGGCCCCTACGCGCTGCCCTACCGGCAAGAGCACGAAGAAGAAGAAGGCTGGAACGAGCCGCCGATCGGACCCGATTGGGCCTCGACGATCGCGCCGACTTACTTCAACACGCGCAAAGTGTCGATCTACGGCGGCTCGAACGAGATTCAGAAGAACATCATCGCCAAGGCGATTCTCGGACTTTAGCAGACCCAGCCACCTCATCCTGAGGAGCGCTGCGCAGCAGCGCGTCTCGAAGGATATGCAAAACGGGATGCTTCGAGACGCGCTCCCTCACGGGAGCGCTCCTCAGCATGAGGAATACAGGTACAGGGATGGATTTCGATTTCACAGAAGAACAGCGTCTCCTGAAGGAGAGCGTCGACCGTTTCATCACCGATCGCTACGAGTTCGAGCAGCGCAAGGCATTCGCGAAAAACGACGCGGGCTACAGCAGCGATAACTGGAAGCAGTTCGCCGAACTTGGGCTTCTTGCAATTCCCTTTGCCGAGGAACATGGCGGCTTCGGCGGCGGTCCGATCGAGACGATGATCGTCATGGAAGCGTTCGGACGCGGCTTGGTGCTCGAGCCGTATTTGGCGACCGTAATCCTCGGCGGCGGGCTGTTACGCCATGGCGCCGGCGACGCGCAGAAAAGCGAGCTAATCCCGAAGATCGCATCCGGCGATTTGCGGCTCGCCTTCGCGCATGGCGAGCGTCAGGCGCGCTACGATCTTGCCGACGTCGAGACGCGCGCCAAGAAAAGCGGCGCGAGTTATGTGCTCGACGGCGAGAAGAGCCTCGTTTTGCACGGCGATTCCGCCGACGCCCTGATCGTCAGCGCGCGCATCTCGGGCGGCCAGCGCGACCGCAAGGGCATCGGCCTCTTTCTCGTCGATGCCAATGCGAAAGGCGTCTCGCGCCGCGGCTATCCCACGCAGGACGGCCTGCGGGCAGCGGAAATCTCGCTGTCGGGCGTCGAGGTGCCCGCCGAGCGCGTCATCAGCGAAGATGCGCTACCGATCATCGAGCGCGTCCTCGACGAGGCGATCGCCGCGCTCGCGGCGGAAGCCGTCGGCGCCATGGCGGAGATGCACACGCTGACGGTCGAGTACCTCAAGACGCGAAAGCAATTCGGCGTGGCGATCGGCGCGTTCCAGGCGCTGCAACATCGTGCCGTCGACATGTTCGTCGCGCTCGAACAGGCGCGCAGCATGGCGATGTTCGCGACGATGATGTCGGCCGAGGATGATCCGGACGTGCGCAGCCGCGCCGTCTCCGGCGCAAAGGTGCAGATCGGCCGCTCTGCCAAGATCGTCGGTCAGGGCGCAATCCAGCTGCATGGCGGCGTCGGCATGACGATGGAGCTGAAGGTCGGCCACTATTTCAAGCGCGCGACCATGATCGACGTCCTGTTCGGCGATGCCGATCATCATCTCGCGAAACTGGCGGAAGCGGGCAGCCTCGCGGCTTAGGACTGCAATAGCGGCGCGCCCTTCGCGGCGGGTCCGCTCACCGTCACTTCCACCACCTCGGGCGGGCGCATGAAGCGTACCGGCACGATCGATGTGCCGAGCCCGGCCGAGACGACGATGTGGCGCGGCCCCTCGTTGGAATGCCCGTAGACGAGCTTCGGCCCGAACCGCTCTTCGGCGATGATCGGACCGATGAAGGGCAGGTTCACTTGCCCACCATGGGTGTGACCGCACAGGGTCAGCGCGACGCGGTCCGGCACTTTCGGGAAAATGTAGGGCTCATGCGCGAGCAGGATCGCCGGCGCATCGTCCTTCACCTGCCTGAGCGTGCCGGCGAGATCGTCGGCGCCCCTCCGGCTGCCGGTGCGGAAACTCCACCAGGCCATCTGGTCGGCAAGGCCGAGAAGCCAGAACGGCTGGCCGTTGAAGGTCAATCGCACCGCATCGTTTTCGAGGAGGCGGATGCCCGCTTGCCGTAGCCCATGACGCACGCCTTCGGCGCCGTCGGGCTTCATGCCGGGCAACGCGCCATGCCACCAATCGTGGTTGCCGAGCACGGAGAAACAGCCGAGCGGAGCCTTCAGAACGGACAGCGCTTCCGCCCATTGCTCCGGCATGACCGGGCCGGTCACGAATTTGTGGCCGCCGGAGAAATCGCCCAGGAGGACCGTGAGATCGGGATTGAGCGCGTTGGCGACTTCGGCGATTTCGCGGATGCGGGCGGCCGACATCCACGGCTCGCAAGCATGGATGTCGGCTATCACCGCGATCTTCAGCCGGAGGTCGGCGGGCCAGGTCGCGGGCGTGACGTTGTAGCGCGTCACCCCCAGCATGAGGCCGGGCTCGACGGCAAAGGCGTAGGAGCCAAGCGCCGTCGTTCCCAGGGCGAGACCGCCGAACCCTCGCAGAAAATGCCGGCGGGTTAGCATATCAGTCCTTCGCCGCCTCGCATCCCGCGGCGGCGGCGGCATCAGGCAGCCAAGTAAGTCGCCTTCGGGAGTCTCGGGGTCGAGGTCTCGATATGAGCGCTCGGCCGCGGCTTGTCCACCTGCCTATCCACTTGGACCTGCAGGGCAGCTGCCACCGCGGAAATACCGATCTCGCGGTAGAGCCGCGCGAGCAGGTCGCGGGGAACGGTGGTGGTCTGGGAGGTTGCGGGCTCGACAACGCGGGACTCGGACATGAGCTACTCGTGACGCAGGAGTACACACACCACCGCGGTCAACACGCGGTGAACGAATTCTTTAAAATTGCAGGCTTCGGCTTAAAGCGGCGTTAAGCGTAAGGCAGCGGCCGAGTCCCGCCGCGGGAGCGATGGCTACTCCAGATCGAGCGGCTCGGTGCCTTTCGGCTTGCCGTTGGCGCCGAAAGTGATCTTCTCGATGCGGGCCTCGGCGCGCTTCAAGAGATCGTCGCAATGCTTCTTCAGCGCCTCGCCGCGCTCGTAGATGACGATCGATTCCTCGAGCGGAACGTTGCCCTTCTCCAGCCGGTCGACGATGTCTTCGAGCTCCTTCATGGCGGCTTCGAAGGGCAGCGAGGCGATGTCCGGCAGATCGGTCACGTCTTCTCTCATTCCGCCGCGTCGCGGATTGGGACCGGCGGCGACCATTTCAGCACGGGTTTTCGCGCCGCCCCTGTTTCGTCCAGACGGCGGCGCGGCGCAAGGTAGGGCGCGCCGGTGAAGCGCTCGGTCTCGCCGCAGCGTGCGCTCATCGCGAGATCGCGCAGCGTGGCGATGAACAGATCGAGCGAAGCAAGCGATTCCGATTCCGTCGGCTCGATCAGCATCGCGCCGTGCACGACGAGCGGGAAATACATCGTCATCGGGTGATAACCCTCGTCGATCATCGCTTTGGCGAAGTCGAGCGTCGTCACCCCGGTGCCCTTCAGCCAGGCATCGTCGAACAAAGCCTCATGCATGCAGGGCCGCTCGCCGAATGGCTGCGACATGAGGTCGGCGAGGCAGGCTCGGACGTAATTGGCGTTGAGCACCGCGTCTTCCGACGCCTGCCGCAGACCGTCAGCACCGTGCGAGAGGATATAGGCGAAGGCGCGCACGAACATGCCCACCTGCCCATGGAAGGCGGTCATCCGGCCGAAGGATTGCGTGCCATCCGTGTGCTCCACGAGCCGCAGGTTTTCGCCGTCACGCAAGATGAACGGCACCGGCGCATAAGGCGCAAGACGCTCCGAAAGGACCACAGGTCCGGCGCCCGGCCCGCCGCCGCCATGCGGGGTCGAGAAGGTCTTGTGCAGATTGATGTGCATGGCGTCGACGCCGAGATCGCCCGGCCGCACTTTTCCGACGATCGCGTTGAAATTGGCGCCGTCACAATAAAAATAGCCGCCGGCCTCGTGCACCGCGCGCGCAATCTCGACGATGTCGCGCTCGAACAGGCCGCAGGTGTTCGGGTTGGTCAGCATGATCGCCGCGACGTCCGGCCCCACCAGCGCCTTCGCCGCATCCAAATGCACGTCACCGTCGGCATCGGCCGGCACGGACTTCACCTCAAAGCCGAGCAGCGCGGCCGTCGCCGGATTAGTACCGTGGGCGGAGTCCGGCACGAGCACGGTTCTGCGCGTCGCCTCTTCACCGCGCGCGATGATCGCCGCCTTGATTGCCATCATGCCGCAGAGCTCGCCATGCGCGCCGGCTTTGGGCGACATCGCGACGGCGCTCATATTGGTGAGGTCGAGCAGATTTTTGGCAAGCGCTTCAATGAGTGCGAGCGCGCCCTGGACGGTGGATTGCGGCTGCAAGGGATGAACGTCACCGAAGCCCGGCAGCCGCGCCATTTTTTCGTTCAGCCGCGGATTGTGCTTCATCGTGCACGACCCCAGCGGATAGGTGTTGGCATCGATCGCGGCATTCATGCGCGACAGGCGCACGTAATGACGGATCGCTTCCGGTTCCGAAAGCCCGGGAATTCCGATCGGCTCTGTGCGCTCGAGCGAGCCGAGCCGCGTCTTTGTTGTCGCGGGCTCGTCTATATCGATCCCGGTGACCTCGGCGCGGCCGATTTCGAACAGAAGCGGCTCTTCGAGATCGAGCCCGCGATTGCCGGTGAATGTTGGGCGTGACCGCCCCGAGTGATCGGCGGACTGGGGTCGACGGTTCTGCGTGTGCAGCATCAGTGAGCTCCACCTCGCAGCGACGATCGCAGCGCCTCGACAAAGACGGCGCGATCGTAATCGGTGTTCACCTCCGTGTTAGCCACAATGATCAGGTCGTCGAGCCCGGCATTGGGCAGAAGCCGTGACGCGCGCACCCCACCGAGCACGCCGCACTCGGCCATCTTCCCGAGTACATCGCCCGCATCGCCGCGAACACGGATCGTGAATTCGTTGAAGAATGTCTCGTTCAGCACGTCCACGCCGGGCACATTTGCCAGCGCATCGGCAAGCAGCACCGCATTGGCGTGATTGACGCGCGCCAGCCCCTCCAGTCCCGTCTCGCCGAGCAGCGTCATGTGGATCGTGAAGGCGAGACAACACAAGCCCGAATTGGTGCAGATGTTCGACGTCGCCTTCTCGCGGCGGATATGCTGCTCGCGCGTCGACAATGTCAGCACGAAACCGCGGCGGCCATCGGCATCGACGGTCAGTCCGCACAAGCGGCCCGGCATCTGCCGCACATATTTGTCGCGCGTTGCAAAAAGTCCGACATAAGGCCCGCCGAACGACAGCGCATTGCCGATCGACTGGCCTTCGCCGACGACGATGTCGGCCCCCATCGCACCGGGTGATTTCAACAGCCCAAGCGAAATCGCTTCGGTGAACACGGCGATGAGCAGCACGCCTTTGGCGTGACACGCATCGGCAATATCAGAGAGATCGCGCAAATTGCCGAATACATCCGGTGTCTGAATCACAACGCAGGAGGTGTCTGCGTCGATGGCGGCGACCACATCTTCGCGGGCGTGCACATCCGGCGCAAGCGTCACGACGTCATCGTTCGCCATTTGCGACAGCGTACGCACCACCTCGGCGTAATGCGGATGCAATCCGCCGGAGAGCACGGCCTTCCGCCGCTTGGTAATGCGGTGCGCCATCAACACCGCTTCGGCGGTAGCCGTCGAGCCGTCATACATCGAGGCATTCGCGACATCCATGCCGGTCAGCCCTGCGACCTGCGTCTGAAATTCGAAGAGATATTGCAGCGTGCCCTGCGCGATCTCCGGCTGGTAGGGCGTGTAGCTCGTCAGGAATTCCGAGCGTTGGATCAAATGATCGACAGCGGACGGCACATGATGCTTGTAGGCACCGCAGCCGACGAAGAACGGCACCTGCGACGCTGCGACATTGCGCGCCGCCATGTTCGACAGCATACGCTCGACTTCGAGTTCGGATTTATGCGGCGCGAAGGGCAAGGGCTCACGCAACAGCTTGCCTTCCGGCACATCCGCGAACAACGCGTCGATATTATCGACGCCGATCCGCGCCAGCATGTCGGCGCGATCCTCAGATGTCAGCGGATGGTAGCGCATCGAAGTCTCCTCGCGTTCAGCCGAGCGTCGCGACGAATGCGTTGTATTCAGCCTCGTCCATCAGCGCGTCGAACTGGCTTTTGTCCTTGACCTTGAGTTTCAAAAACCAGCCGTCGCCAAGCGGATCGGCATTGACCTTCGCCGGCTCGCCTTCGAGCGCGCCATTGACTTCGACGACTTCGCCCGCGAGCGGCGCGTAAACTTCGCTCGCGGCTTTGACGCTTTCGACGACGGCTGCTTCACCCCCCTGCTCGAGGCTTTTGCCGATCGCGGGCAATTCGACAAAGACGATGTCCCCGAGTTGCGACTGCGCATGATCAGTGATGCCGATCGTCGCGACATCGCCGTCGAGCCGAACGTATTCGTGGTCTTTGGTGTAGCGAACGTCGGACACTAAGCACTCCTTATTGGATCAGCCTCGGAAGTAACGATGCGGCACGAAGGGCATGGGCACGACGCGCGCTGCGAGAGGCGTGCCACGCACGATGATGTTGAGCTCGGTGCCGGGCGCGGCGAAGGTGGTTTCGACATACGCCATGGCGATGGGCCGCCCGAGGCTCGGGGCGAAGCCGCCGGACGTGAGGCGGCCAATTGGCTTACCGTCCCTTGTCGTCACCTCGGCGCCTTCGCGGGCGGGTGCTTTGCCCGCCAGCTCCAGGCCGACACGCCGACGAGCCGGGCCTTTTGCGAGCTCGTTTTGGATGCGACCCGCGCCGGGGAAGCCGCCTTCTTGCCGCCGACGCTTCTGGATCGACCAGGCCAGTCCGGCCTCGATCGGGCTAGTGGTCGTATCAATATCGTGCCCGTGCAGGCAGAGCCCGGCTTCGAGCCGCAGCGAATCGCGAGCGCCGAGGCCGATCAGCGCGACCCTCTCGTCTGCGAGAAGCCGCGCGGCGAAGGCGGAGGCGTGCTCGGCGGGGACGGAAATCTCGTAGCCGTCCTCGCCGGTATAGCCGGAGCGCGAGACGAAGAGGCGCGTGCCCTCCCGCTCAGCCTCGCACCAAGACATGAACGCCATCGTCTCGATTCCGGGCAGGAATTGCGAAAGCACTTCGGCGGCCTTCGCCCCCTGCAGTGCCAGCAGGGTCCGGTCGGCCAGCACCTCCAGCTTCAAATCCGGCAGCCGAGCCCGGAGGTGCGCGAAGTCCGCCTCCTTGTTCGCGGCATTGACCACCAGCCCAAGCCGCTCTTCCGCGCCCGGAAGCCGCGCAACCATCAGGTCGTCGAGGATGCCGCCCTTCTCATCGAGGAACTGCGTGTAGCGCTGGCGGCCAGGCGCCAGTCCGGCAATGTCGGCGGGGACGAGCGTCTCGAGCTTTCGCGCCGCATCTATGCCCGAGAGCACCGCCTGGCCCATATGCGAGACGTCGAACAGTCCCGCCTTCTCGCGCGTATGCAGATGCTCGGCGATAATGCCGCCCTTGTACTGGACCGGCATCGCGTAGCCGGCGAACGGCACGATGCGCGCGCCTTGCGCGACATGCAGGTCGTAGAGCGGTGTCCTGGCGAGCGCATCTTTGGCAGCGATGGCGGGATCGGCCATAAACACTCCGGGAGCGGGCGCAACACGAATCGAACGGCTGTGCCGTCCGGCGTGCGCCCCCTCTGTCCCGGGACCTGAGAGATTTCCCCACGCCTCAGCGTGGGTTACCCCCGTCGGTGGGCACCGCTTACGAGCGCGGTGCCGCTTTCCAGAGTGTCACCCCCACGCGGTCCTGATGCCTGAGCGTTTCCGGGGCGGTTGCGCCTTCGGCGCCGGCAAGTCGCCGGTCTCTTCCGCTTGGGGTCTTGGTCTGACCCGCGTGACCCTGACAAGCGCGCCGAAGCGAGTCAATGCTGAGCGTTCAATCCTGGCTTGCCGCCGCGGCGGGGTGAGCCTGACGCCGCTTGCGTTTTTCCACTGGCGCCGCTTTGGCGTCTTTGCCGAAGCCGACGACGACTTCGTAATCGTCGGCCGCATGTTCGGTCGTGAACGGCACCGCGAAGGGTTCGGTGACGACGATGAAATCCGCCCGCGTTGTGCCGGGCGCGATCGTCGCACCGACGTTGAAGACCTTGTTTGCGAGGATCTTCTCGCCCTGCTGCTGGCGAATTGCGATTCTGAGCGGCGCGGAATAGCTGCCGGGAGAGCCCGCCGGGCCGAGCACAACGCGCCCTTTCACGCCGACCTTGATGGTCAGCTCCTTGCCGGCAATCCCGCATTCGCGGGCGACGTCGCCGAGCGAGAATTGATGGCGTACGCTGATGGATTCCTGGCCGCCGACCCGCAGGGACGATTCCCCGGAGGTGACGCGGACTTCGGGACAGTCGAGCGTCGGCTCCTTTTTTGTCGACGCATCACTCGATTCGGATTTGCCGCGATTGAACAAGCGGCTGAAGAAGCCTTCGTCGCTTTCCGCGGCCGCGGGCCCGCCGAGCGCGAAGAGAGTTGCGGCAATTGCCGCCGGGATCAGCCGGGAACGGACGCGCGATCTCATCGGGAACTCTCCGAGCCTTCTGTCTTCGATGTTTCTCATCGGGCAGCCGGTCAGGGCAGCTTCTCGAAGCCGTCCTTGAAGCCGGCGAGGTTGAGCGGGATGCCGATGCCTTCTTCCGGCGTCTGGTAGATGATGAAGGTCGCGGTCGTGCCGGTCCGCATCTGATCGATCAGCTTGTCTTCCATGATAACTTCGGCGACGCAGCCGGTCGGCAGGCAGCGCACGAAGCCGGCGCGCCCAACATCCGCCTGATCGATTTTAAGGCCGAGGCCGTTCGGCAGGAGGACGCCGAGGGGCGCGATGACGCGGAGCAGCCGGCTTTTGCCGTCCGCGGTCTTCAAGATGATCACCACGAGATTGACGTTGGGCTTATCCTCGGCGGCGACGCTTTGGAGCAGGGCGCATTGTTCGCGGCTTGCGCCGGGCGGCGTTTCGCAGCGCAGCTCCCAATCGCCGTGTTTTGACTTGACCACGCCTTGGGCTTGCGCTGCAGCGCCGGGGAAAAGCACGCCCACTGCAAGCGCGCCGAGGGCGATCCATGCCGGCATCGCGCGGGTGCGAACCCGCCGCCCCATTTCTTTTTGCGTCGGGCGATTTATGTGAGCCTTGAACATGATGGCCAGGGCAGTAGCGGCGGAGTCGGGCCAAATCGCGGCGCGGCGATCGCCGGCGGCTGGGGGCTTAGCTGCGTACCAAAGCGTCCCTTCGTGTCAAGCGCCGCGTGGCCCAGCCAAACCCGCGCCGGTATGCCGCAATGGCAAGCGCCGAATGACTTGTTGCGTCCGAGGCTTGTTTGTAGTTTGGAACGAGAACAGAAGAGGATTCACCTCAGTCCATGCGGGGCGCGCCTTCGAGCGGCGCTCACGCCGATCCGGGAGCGGCGGTATTTCCATGATCCTTGGCAGTCTGTCGTCGATGCGAGACGCCGCCCGTCGTCATTGGAGTAGTATCCTTCCAGCGCTGTTAGCTTCGAGCGGGAGCGCCTTGGCGGAGGGCTCGGGCGAGGGTCATGCGGTTCCCGGCCAGATGGGCTTCCAACGCGGCACCACCGAAATCGCTCATGAGATGCATTGGTTTCACGACTGGCTGCTCTTGCCGATCATTACCGTCGTTTGTCTTTTTGTGCTTGCCCTTCTCGTCTGGGTGGTCCTCAAATTCAACGAGAAGGCTCATCCCGTCCCTTCCCGCACGACACATAACAGTCTGCTCGAAGTCGCTTGGACGATCGTTCCCGTCCTTATCTTGGTCGTGATCGCGATCCCGTCGTTCCGATTGCTGACCAAGCAATTGGTCCTGCCCGATGCCGACATCACGATGAAGGTGACTGGTAAGCAATGGTATTGGACGTACGAATACCCGCAGGATCAGGGCGGCGGCTTCAGCTTCGACTCGCTGCTCAAGCCCGATTCCGATCTGAAGCCCGACGACATTCGGCTGCTTGCGGTCGACAACGAAGCGGTGGTGCCCATCGGCAAGACGATCCGCGTCCAGGTCACCGCGGCCGATGTCATTCACTCCTTCGTCGTGCAATCGTTCGGCGCGCGCATCGACGCCGTGCCGGGCCGGCTGAACGAGACCTGGTTCAAACCGGAGAAGGAAGGCATTTATTACGGTCAGTGCTCCAAAATCTGCGGCAAGGACCACGCCTTCATGCCGATCGCCTTCCGCGTCGTCAGCCAGGAGCAGTATTCCGCGTGGCTTGCCGACGCGAAGAAGAAATATGCCTCGAACAGCGCGCCTGTCGCGGTCGCCGCGGCCGAGATCGCGCACTAATTAAAAAGGACTACCGAGGAAGACATGGCCACCATCGTCGAAACCCACCACGAAGAGCATGCCCATCCGACCGGGTGGCGGCGCTACATGTTTTCGACGAACCACAAGGATATCGGCACCATCTACCTGATCTTTGCCGTGTTCGCGGGCCTGATCGGCGGTGCGCTTTCCATCGCCATGCGTGCGGAGCTCGCGGATCCCGGCATTGAGGTGTTCCCGACTCTCGCCCGCATTCTCAACCATGCTGATCCGGCTCAGGCAGTCGACGCGGCGAAGAACCTCTACAATGTGTTCATCACCGCGCATGGCCTGATCATGATCTTCTTCATGGTCATGCCGGCGCTGATCGGCGGCTTTGGCAATTGGTTCGTGCCGCTGATGATCGGCGCGCCGGATATGGCCTTTCCGCGCATGAACAACATCTCGTTTTGGCTCCTGCCGGCATCTTTCACGCTGCTCCTGACCTCGATGTTCGTCGAGGGCGCGCCAGGCATGGACGGGTTCGGCGGCGGTTGGGTCATGTATCCGCCGCTCTCATCGAATACCGGCCATCCCGGCCCGGCGATGGATTTCGTTATTCTGTCCGTGCATCTGGCCGGCGCTTCATCGATCCTCGGAGCGATCAATTTCATCACCACGATCTTCAACATGCGCGCCCCCGGCATGACGCTGCACAAAATGCCGCTCTTCGCCTGGGCGGTATTGATCACGGCCTTCCTGCTCCTCCTGTCGCTTCCGGTTCTCGCCGGCGCGATCACGATGCTGCTCACCGACCGCAATTTCGGTACGACGTTCTTCGATCCGGCCGGCGGCGGCGATCCGATCCTGTTCCAGCATCTGTTCTGGTTCTTCGGCCATCCTGAGGTCTACATCCTGATCGTGCCGGGCTTCGGCATCATCAGCCACATCATCTCGACCTTCTCGAAAAAACCGATCTTCGGCTATCTCGGCATGGCCTATGCCATGGTGGCGATCGGCGCCATCGGCTTCGTCGTGTGGGCGCACCACATGTTTACGGTCGGCCTGTCGCTCAACACGCAGCGCTATTTCGTCTTCGCGACAATGGTCATTGCGGTGCCGACCGGGATCAAGATCTTCTCCTGGATCGCGACGATGTGGGGCGGCTCGCTGTCGTTCCGCGTGCCGATGCTGTGGGCGATCGGCTTCATCTTCCTGTTCACGGTCGGTGGCGTCACCGGTGTCGTTCTCGCGAATGCCGGCATCGATCGCGCGCTGCACGAGACCTATTACGTCGTCGCGCACTTCCATTACGTGCTGTCGCTCGGCGCGGTCTTTGCCATCTTCGCGGCCTTCTTCTACTGGTTCCCGAAGATGAGCGGCTACATGTACAACGAGAGCCTGGCGAAGGCGCAGTTCTGGATGATGTTCGTCGGGGTCAACGTCACCTTCTTCCCGCAGCACTTCCTCGGCCTCGCCGGCATGCCGCGCCGCTATATCGACTATCCCGACGTCTATCACCTGTGGAACAAAGTCTCGTCCTACGGCTCGTATCTTTCAGCGCTCGGCGTCCTCCTCTTCCTCTACATCGTCTACGAAGCCTTCGCGAAGAAGCGCCTTGCCGGCGACAATCCCTGGGGCGCCGGTGCAACGACGCTCGAATGGACACTGCCCTCGCCGCCGCCATTCCATCAATACGAGACGCTGCCGCGTATCACCGGTTCGGATCACTAACTCCGATGTACTCGCGGCGAGTTGGAGTGACGAATTAAGTGAGCGATCTATCGTACCGTCTTGAAGGCGCGCCCATTGCAGATGTCTGCAATGCGTCGCCTTCCGACTTCGTGCAGCTCCTGAAGCCGCGCGTCATGTCGCTCGTCGTCTTGTCGGCGCTCGCCGGCATGCTGCTCGCGCCGGGGCATTTGAATCCGGTGATCGGCTTCGCGTCGTTGCTGGCGATCGCGGTTGGTGCGGGCGCCGCCGGCGCGCTCAACATGTGGTACGATGCCGACATCGACGCGATCATGATCCGCACGCGCGGCCGGCCGATTCCGTCCGGACGCATCAGCCGCGATGTCGCGCTCGGCTTCGGATTGCTGCTTGCAGGCTTCTCGGTTCTGACGCTCGGGCTCGTCGCCAACTGGCTCGCCGCATCGCTGCTTGCCTTCACGATCTTCTTCTACATCGTCGTCTATTCGATGTGGCTGAAGCGCGCGACGCCGCAGAACATCGTAATCGGCGGCGCTGCCGGCGCGCTGCCGCCGATCGTCGCCTATGCCGCGGCGACGGGTTCGGTTAGCCTGGCGAGCATCGTTCTCTTCGCGATCATCTTCATGTGGACGCCGCCGCATTTCTGGGCTTTGGCGCTCATCAAATCCGGCGATTACGCGCGCGCCGGCATTCCGATGATGCCGAATGTCAAAGGCGCGCATCACACGCGCCTGGAGATCCTGATCTATTCCGTCCTGCTCGCCCCGCTCGGCCTCCTGCCATTCGCACTTGGGTTTGCGTCGATTCTTTACGGCGTGCTTGCAGGCGTGCTCGGTGCGCTGTTCGTCGCGCTTGCGGCTCGCGTTTATCGCCAACGGCAGGGCGAAGCGGCGGAAACCGCGGCGAAGCAGCTCTTCGCCTTCTCCATCCTTTATCTCTTCTTGCTGCTAGCCTTAATCGTCGCGGAGCATGGGCTCGGCCTCGCCTCGCTCGCAGCGCAATGAGTGCGATCGTGGATCAGGAACCGCTCGGCCGACGCGTTGTGCTCAGCCCGGCGCAGCAGAAAAGCCGCCGGGCGCGCAATATCGCGATCGGCCTCGCCCTCGGTCTGTTTGCTTTGTTGTTTTATATCGTGACCATCGTGAAGCTCGGTCCCGGCGTTCTCAACCGGCCGCTGTGATGACCCCGCTGGAACAGAAGCGCTATCGGCGCCGCCACCGGCGCGTTGCGTTGATCTTTTCCGGCATCGCCGCCGGCATGGTCGGTCTCTCCTTCGCCGCCGTGCCACTCTATCGGCTCTTCTGCGCGGCGACCGGCTATGGTGGAACCACGCAGGTCGCGCATATCGCGCCGGGCGAGCTTGGCAAGCGCCTCCTGACCGTGCGTTTCGACGCCAATGTCGCGCCGGGCGTGCCGTGGCAATTTGCGCCGGAAACGCCCTCGGTTTCCCTGCGCACGGGCGAGACGAAGACGATCTTCTACAAGGTGACGAACAGCGCCGATCATGCCGTTTCCGCGACCGCGGTCTACAACGTCAGCCCGGACCAGGCCGGCAGCTATTTCGACAAGCTCGCCTGCTTCTGCTTTGCCGAGCAGACGTTGAAAGCCCATGAAACCGCGGAATGGCCCGTCGTGTTCTTCCTCGATCCGGCGCTCGAGCAGGACGAGACGATGAGACATGTCGGTGCAATCACGCTCTCCTACACGTTTTTCGCGTCGAAGAATGCGCCGGCCAAGGCTGCAGACAAGTCGGCCGACAACCGCACCCGCCCGGGAACGTAAGCGCCGTTATCGGGCTTGACCGAAACAGGGCACTCGGTGAGAAACGGCTGAGGCCGGCGCGAGAGAAGAGGACGAGGAAGAGGACCGTCATGGCGGACGCACATTCGAAGCCGAACCACGACTATCACCTCGTCAATCCGAGTCCGTGGCCGATCATCGGCGCGATCGGCGCCTTCCTCATGGCGGTCGGCGGCATCATGTGGATGAAGGGCCTCGCCATCGGCGGGCTGAAAGCCGGCGGCGTCATCTTCATCATCGGTCTTCTCATTGTGCTCTACGTGATGGCGGCGTGGTGGACCGACGTCGTCCACGAAGCACAGACCGGCGACCACACTCGCGTCGTCCAGATCAGCCACCGCTACGGCATGATCCTGTTCATCGCGTCCTATGTGATGTTCTTCGTCGCCTGGTTCTGGGCGTTCTTCGACGCGAGCCTCTTCACCAACGAGTCGATCCAATATTCGCGCGTCGAATTCACCGGCGGACATTGGCCGCCGAAGGGAATCGAAGCTTTCGATCCCTGGCACCTGCCGCTTCTGAACACGCTGATCCTGCTCACGTCGGGCACGACGGTCACGTGGGCGCATCACGCGCTTCTGCATGGCGACCGCAAGAGCCTGAAGCAGGGCCTGATCCTGACGATCCTCCTCGGCGTCTGCTTCACCAGCGTACAGGCCTACGAGTACGCTCATGCTGCCTTCGGCTTCAAAGGCTCGATCTACGGCTCGACCTTCTTCATGGCGACCGGCTTCCACGGCTTCCACGTGCTCATCGGCACGATCTTCCTGACCGTCTGCCTGATCCGCGTCTATGCCGGCCAGTTCACGCCACGCCAGCATCTCGGCTTCGAATTCGCCGCTTGGTACTGGCACTTCGTCGACGTGGTGTGGCTGTTCCTGTTCGCCTGCATCTATGTGTGGGGCTCGTGGGGCGCGGTCGCGGCCGAACACGCGGGGTAAAGCTCGGGCGAGCGCTCCTTTTCGCCCGCCGCCGCGCTAGATCATCGGGATGCGCCCGGGCGAACCCACGAGCAGCTATGACGAATACCCGCCGATCCCGGCGATCCCGACCGGACTTCAGGGACGCTGTCCGCGCTGTGGGCAGGGCCATCTCTTCGGCGGTTTTCTGAAGCTGTCGCCGAAATGCGAGGTGTGCGGGCTCGATCTCACCTTCGCCGACACCGCAGACGGGCCGGCGTTTTTCGTCTCGTTCGGTGTGGGAATGCTGGTCGTTGGACTGGCCCTGATCGTCGACGTCAAATATGAGCCGCCGCTCTGGGTGCACTTCATCATCTCGCTGCCGTTGACGGTGATCGTCTGCCTGGCGCTATTGCGTCCTGCCAAGGGCGTGCTGGTCGCACTGCAATACCGCAACAAGGCGGAGCAGGGGCGGCTGCAGACTTGATCTCGCAAACGTCCGCGCCGCTGCGGAGCCTCTTCGCGCCCGCGCTGGTGGCGCTGGCCGGCATTGCCGTCCTGATCTCGCTTGGCGTCTGGCAATTGCACCGGCTCGCCTGGAAGGAAGCTTTGATCGCGCGCATCGAGGCCCGCGCCAAGGCGCCGCCGGGCTCGCTGCCGCCGGAGAGCGCGTGGGCGGCGGTGGGGACTGAGGATTACGAATACCGCCACGTGACCTTGCATGGGCGGTTCGAGGGCCGCCAGGCGCTGGTCTTCCGCGGCAGCGGACCCGAGGCGGGCGAGGGGCCGGGCTATCTCGTGCTGGCGCCGCTGATCCTGCCGGATGGCGCGGCGGTGATCGTCAATCGCGGCTTCGTGCCGAGCGCGGCAAAGGACCCCGCCGCCCATCCGCCCCCGCCCGGCGAGGCGACGGTCACAGGTCTCATGCGCGAGCCGGAGCCGCGTAACCTGTTCACCCCGGCCGATCAACCCGACAGGAATCTCTGGTTCACGCGCGATCCCGGTGCCATCGCGGCGCATTTCGGCTTGAGCCGGGCGGCGCCGTTCTCGATCGATGCAGATTATTCCGGCGACCCCAAGGCGCTACCACGCGGCGGCACGACCGTGATTGCCTTCCCGAACAACCACCTCGCCTATGTGCTGACCTGGTTCGGCCTCGCCGCCGCCCTGGCCGGTGTGTTCGGCTCCTGGGCGTGGTCGCGGCTGAAGCATGGCGCCGCGCCGGAGGCTCTTGACCGACCAGCAAACTGGTAGACAGCCAGGAAACTGGTAGAGAACTCGCGGTCATGCGATTTGCGATCGGGGCAGCCATTTGCATTACGTTTCAACACGCGGCGAAGCCGCCCCGCTGAGCTTTTCCGAGGCCATGCTTGCCGGCCTCGCGCGCGACGGCGGTCTCTACCTGCCGCAGGTCTATCCCGCGTTGACGCACGACGAGATCGCCGGCTTTGCCGGCCGCTCCTATGCGCAAGTCGCGCAGACGGTGATCGCGCCGTATGTCGGCGGCGACATCGACGCGCGCTCGCTCGCCGCGATGCTGGAGGCGGCCTACGCCACCTTCGATCACGCTGCGGTGACGCCGCTCGTCCAACTTGACGACAATCTGTTCTTGCTCGAGCTTTTCCACGGGCCGACGCTCGCCTTCAAGGACGTGGCGATGCAGCTCCTCGCCCGCATGATGGACCATGTGCTTGGCGAGCGCGACCAGCGCCTGACCATCGTTGGCGCGACATCCGGTGACACCGGTGCGGCCGCAATCGAGGCCTTCAAAGGCCGCGACAATATCGACGTGTTCATCCTCTACCCGCACAATCGCGTGTCCGACGTGCAGCGCCGGCAGATGACGACGGCGCCGGAGGACAACATCCACGTTATCGCCCTCGAAGGCACGTTCGATGATGCGCAGGCGATCCTGAAAGCTTTGTTCAACGACAAGGTCTTCCGCGACGAGGTCGGGTTGACCGGCGTCAACTCGATCAACTGGGCGCGCGTGCTGGCGCAGATCGTTTATTTTTTCACGAGCGCCGTTGCGCTCGGCAGCCCGCATCGGCCGGTGTCGTTTGCGGTGCCGACCGGCAATTTCGGCGACATCCTTGCCGGTTACATCGCCAAGCGCATGGGCCTGCCGGTCGAGCGGCTGATTGTTGCCACCAACGAGAACGACATCTTAGCGCGCACGCTCACGACCGGGCGCTATGAAGTGCGCGGCGTGACACCGACGCAATCGCCGTCCATGGACATCCAGATATCCTCGAACTTCGAGCGGCTGCTGTTCGAGGCGGCGCATCGTGATGCGGGCAGCGTGCGCAATTACATGGCGCGGCTGAAGCAATCCGGCGCCTTCGATCTCGCGAAGCCCGATCTCGCCGCGATTCGCGCCGACTTCGATGCGGCGGCCGTGGATGAGCCCGCGACGCGCGACGAGATCGCCCGCACTTACCGCGAAGCCGGCTACATCCTCGATCCGCACAGTGCGGTCGGGGTCACCGCCGCGCGCAATGCGCTCGCCAAAGATCCGCGCACGCCGATGATCGCGCTCGGCACCGCGCATCCCGCGAAATTCCCCGATGCGGTGATGCAGGCAACCGGCATCAAGCCCGCCTTGCCGGCGCGGCTTGATGCCATCATGCAGGGACGCGAGCGGTTCGACGTCCTTTCCAACGATCAAAGCACCGTCGCCGATTACATCCGCACGCGCGCCCGCGCCGCGCGCCTGCCGGCTTGAACTAACATGAGCGTCGAACTTACCACGCTCCCCTCCGGCCTGCGCATCGTCACCGACCGCATGGAGGGCCTGGAGACCGCCGCCATCGCCGTGCATGTCGGCGTCGGCTCGCGCCATGAAAGCGAGCGCGAGCACGGGCTCTCGCATCTCCTCGAACATATGGCCTTCAAGGGCACGCGGCGGCGCTCGGCGCGCGCCATCGCCGAGGAAATCGAATCGGCCGGCGGCGATCTCAACGCCGCGACTAGCACCGAGCAGACCGCCTATTATGCGCGCGTGCTGGCGGAGGACACCGATCTCGCGCTCGATATTCTTGCCGACATTTTAATCGACAGCACGTTCGACCGCGACGAGCTCGAACGCGAGAAGGGCGTCATCCTGCAGGAGATCGGCTCGATCGAGGATACGCCCGACGATCTCGTCTTCGACATGTTCGGCGAGACTGCTTACGCCGATCAGCCGATCGGCCGGCGCATCATCGGCACAGCGAAGCGCGTCGCCTCCTTTGATCCGCCGTCGATCCGCTCGTATCTGACGCGGCACTACGGCGCCGAGACGATCATCGTCTCCGCCGCAGGGGCGGTCGAGCACGCAAAGATTGTCGATGAGGCGCGCGCGCGTTTCGAGCACCTGCCGTTTGCCGCCCATCCCGCGACGCCGCCTGCGCTCTATACCGGCGGCGATATCAGGCTGAAGCGGCGTTTTGAGCAGGCGCATATCGTTATCGGCTTCGAGGGCGTATCTTATACCGACGCTGATCAATATGCCGCGCATGTCTTCGCCAACGTGGTCGGCGGCGGCATGTCATCGCGGCTCTTTCAAGAAGTGCGCGAGAAGCGCGGCCTCGCCTACACCATCCACTCGTTCCACTGGTCCTATTCCGACACCGGCCTTTTCGGCTTTTATGCCGCGAGCGGCGGACGCGAGCTCGCCGAACTTGTGTCCGTCAGCCTTGATTGCTTGGCCGAAGCGACGCAAAATCTTGACGAGATCGAACTCGCGCGCGCCAAGGCGCAGATGAAGGTGTCGATGCTGACGGCGCTCGAATCCTCAAGCGCGCGCGCCGAGCAGATCGCGCGTCAGCTCGCGGTGTTCGGCCGCGTCATTCCACGCGATGAGATCATCGAGCGCATCGACGCGCTGACGATAGAGGAAGTGCGCGCCGCCGGCCGGCGGCTGATGCGCTCGGTGCCGACCGTCGCCGCCATCGGCCCGGTCTCGAAAGCGCCGTCACCGGGCCAAGTCGCCGCGCGGCTCGGCGCGGTCTAGGAAGGCCCGCGCGATGGCCATCTTCCGCCTCGGGCCGCCATCGGAAAGCGCCACCTTCGTGCGCGGCGAGGGGCTGTATCTCCGCCCGGCCGAGATGCGCGACCACAATGCGTGGTCGCTGCTCCGCGACCGCAGCCGCGTCTTTTTGATGCCATGGGAGCCGACTTGGCCGGCCGACGATCTCACCCGTGCGAGCTTCCGCCGCCGCATCCGCCGCCACTCGGAGGAGATGGAGCAGGACGAGGCCTATTCGCTGCTGCTCTTCCGCGAATCCGACGACGTGCTCATCGGCGGCCTGACCATCGGCCAGATCCGCCGCGGCGTCGCGCAGGCGGCGACGCTCGGCTACTGGATGGGCGCGCCTTATGCCGGGCGCGGCTACATGTCGAAGGCGGTGCGCTCAGCGATCGGCTTTGCCTTCGCGACGCTGCGCCTGCATCGCATCGAAGCGGCGTGCCTGCCGACCAACCAGGCGTCGATCCGGCTGCTCGAAGGCGCCGGTTTCCGCCGCGAAGGTTTCGCCCGCGCCTATCTGCGCATCAACGGCACATGGCAGGACCACGTGCTCTACGGCTTGCTCGAAAGCGATCCGCTGCCGCTCCGGGTGCGGAAGGCGAGCGCACCTGCGAGAGCGTGAGCAGACCTATTCAGCCGGTCCGGCAGATTCCTTTTTCGGCTGGTCTTTCGCCCCGGG
>JAXDNJ010000049.1:0-19500 GCA_034669505.1 Methylobacteriaceae bacterium | reverse complement strand
GGCATGTCCGGCGTGAAGGTGCGATTCGTCGATCACCTCCAGCGTCTTTGGCGAGAGCGCTTTCTCAAGCTTCTCCCTTATCCGTTTGGCAACGGGTCCCGGTGCAGCATTCATTTGGCTTGACCCTCGTCGACGATGCGTCATCAACACGCGCTAGAAACTGAAATATGCTCCCCGCCTTGCGGGCGTCCACATCTCGACCATAATGACTCGCTGATGGACCTGAATTCACCTCTGTTCGACCGCATCAGGGTCAAGCCGGAGCAGCGTGACGAGCCGCGCGAGGATCGCGTGCGCTGCAATTTTCCGGACTGCGAAGCAGTGGGCGAGTTCCGTGCGCCGATGGGACGGCTGCGCGAGGGGCAGTATTTCTGCTTCTGCCTCGACCACGTCCGCCAGTACAACGCCTCCTACAATTATTTCAACGGGATGACCGACGACGCGATCGCCCGGTTTCAGAGGGATGATCTCGTCGGGCACCGCCCCACCTGGAGCATGGGCGTCAATCGGGCCGGCCGGAGCTTCCGCGAAGACCCGGCTGACCCCAAAAGCTTCTCCGACCCGCTCGGCCTTTTCCGGGCACGGTCGCACCGCGCGCGCCCCGAGACGAAACAGCCACGCTATGGCTTGGCGGCAACCAAGGCTTTGGCGACGCTGGGCCTCGACGACAGCGCCGATTCCGCCACGATCAAGTCCCGCTACAAGGACCTGGTCAAACGCCTCCATCCGGATGCCAATGGCGGGGATCGGTCGTCCGAGGACAAATTGCGCGAGATCATTCGCGCCTATAATCATCTGAAATCGGTCAAGATCGTCTGAGATCTGGCACGTTTTCTGCCCCATGGCGTTCTGTCCAGGTCTGTTCCAAAGGTCGCCCGCGTCCTCCTGGCGCGGCAGCGGAGGATGAATGCAAGTCTCTAAAGCCCCGGCCGACCGGCCGACTTTGCTGCCCGACATGAAGGTCTCGGTGCGGCAGGTCTTCGGGATCGATTCCAATCTCGAAGTGCCCGCCTACGCCAAGGCCGACGAGCACGTGCCCGATCTTGATCCAGATTACATTTTCGACCGCGAGACGACGCTGGCGATCCTGGCCGGCTTTGCCCGCAACCGTCGCGTGATGATCACCGGCTATCACGGCACGGGCAAATCGACGCATATCGAGCAGGTCGCGGCGCGGCTGAACTGGCCCTGCGTGCGCGTCAATCTCGACAGCCACATCTCCCGCATCGATCTCGTCGGCAAGGACGCGATCGTGCTGCAGGACGGCAAGCAGATCACCGAATTCCGCGACGGCATTTTGCCGTGGGCGCTGCAGAGCAATGTCGCGCTTTGCTTCGACGAGTATGACGCGGGACGGCCCGATGTGATGTTCGTCATCCAGCGCGTGCTCGAAGTGTCGGGCCGGCTGACGCTGCTCGATCAGAATCGCGTGATCCGGCCGCATCCAGCGTTCCGGCTGTTTTCGACGGCGAACACGGTTGGCCTCGGCGATACGTCGGGCCTCTATCACGGCACGCAGCAGATCAACCAAGGTCAGATGGACCGCTGGTCGATCGTCGCAACCTTGAACTATCTGCCGCATGATCGCGAGGTTGAGATCGTGCAGGCAAAGGTGAAATCGTTTCAGACGACGAAGCAGGGCAAGGAGACGATCGGCAAGATGGTCCGGGTCGCCGACCTCACCCGAAATGCCTTCATGGCCGGGGATCTGTCGACGGTGATGAGCCCGCGTACCGTCATTACCTGGGCGGAGAACTCCGAAATTTTCGGCGATATCGGCTTCGCCTTCCGGCTGACGTTTTTGAACAAATGCGACGAGCTCGAACGCGCGCTTGTTGCGGAATTTTATCAGCGCTGCTTCGGGCACGAGCTGCCGGAGAGTGCGGTCAATGTCGTGTTGACGTAGCGAAGCAAGTGAGTTCCAACCGCAAGCCGCCCTCGACGAAGCAAGCACCGCAAGAGCCGTTCAAGCGCGCAGTTGCGGGCTGCATGCGCGCGCTTTCCCGCACGCCGGAGCTGGAAGTCACCTTCGCGCCGGAAAAGCCGGCGCTGATCGGCTCCGGCGCGACAGCAAAAGCGCGCCTGCCCGAGCCGCCGCGTAAGCTCAGCCCCCGCGACACGGCGATCGTCCGCGGCCATGCCGATGCGATGGCACTACGCCTCGCCTGTCATGACAACGAAGTACATCGCCGCCTTGTCCCGCAGGGCTCCGCAGCGCGCAGCGTCTTCGACGCCGTCGAGCAGGCGCGGGTCGAGGCGATCGGCGCGCGGCGCATGGAGGGCGTCGCCAGCAATCTGAGCGCGATGCTCGATGATCGCTATCACCGCAGCAATCTTGGTGACGTGACGGACCGCTCCGATGCACCGCTCGAAGACGCGGTCGCAATGATGGTGCGCGAGCGCCTGACCGGTAGCGCGCCCCCGAAGGACGCGCGGAAGGTGGTCGATCTCTGGCGCTCATGGATCGAGGAGCGCGCCGGCGCCGATCTCGACCAGCTCAGCCGCTCGGTGGAAAATCAGCGGGATTTCGGGAAGCTCGTCCACAAGCTTCTCGCCTCGCTTGATATGGCGGATGAATCCTCGAGCGACAGCGACGAAAGCGAGGAGGATGGCGACGATCGCCCAGACGATTCCGACAGCGAGCAGGACGGCGAGGGCGAGCAGGATCACGCCGGCGAGCCGATCCAGATGGAGAAGGCCGAATCCGAGCAATCGATGGAGGAGGGCGCGAGCGAGGCCGCCGATGCACCTGCCGGGGAATTCCCGGACGAGACGGAAGGTGCGGATGCCGAGGATTCCGCCGAAGGGCAGCGCCCGCCGCTCGGCAGCAACGAAGCGCGCGGGCCCGAGTACAAGGCATTCACGAAGCGTTTCGACGAAGTGATCCACGCAGAAGATTTATGCGAGCCGGAAGAGCTCGAGCGGCTGCGCGCCTATCTCGACAAGCAATTGCAGAATCTCTCGTCCGTTGTCGCGCGCCTTGCCAACCGGCTGCAACGCCGCCTGATGGCGCAGCAGAACCGCTCATGGGAATTCGATCTCGAAGAAGGCATGCTCGATCCGGCGCGCTTGTCGCGCATCGTCATCGATCCACAGCAACCGCTGTCGTTCAAACGCGAACGGGACATGGATTTCCGCGACACGGTCGTGACGCTGCTTCTCGACAATTCCGGCTCGATGCGCGGGCGGCCGATCACCGTCGCGGCGACCTGCGCCGACATCTTGGCGCGCACGCTGGAGCGTTGCGGCGTCAAGGTCGTGATTCTGGGCTTCACCACGCGCGCGTGGAAGGGCGGGCAATCACGCGAGTCCTGGCTGCAGGCGGGCAAGCCCCCCGCCCCAGGGCGGCTGAACGATCTCAGGCACATCATCTACAAGTCTGCCGATGCGCCGTGGCGGCGCGCCCGCAAGAATCTCGGCCTGATGATGCGCGAGGGCCTGCTCAAGGAGAACATAGACGGCGAGGCCTTGGATTGGGCGCACAAGCGCCTGCTCGGGCGCTCCGAGCAGCGGCGTATTCTGATGATGATTTCCGACGGCGCGCCGGTCGACGATTCGACGCTGTCGGTCAATCCCGGCAATTATCTCGAGCGGCACTTACGCGGCATCATCGAGGATATCGAGACGCGCTCGCCGATCGAGCTGATCGCGATCGGCATCGGTCACGATGTGACGCGTTATTATCGCCGCGCGGTGACCATTGTCGATGCCGAAGAGCTCGGCGGCGCGATGACGGAAAAACTCGCGGAGTTGTTCAGCGAAGCGCCGCCTCCGCCCGTGCAGCAACCACGGTCCGCTCCCGCGCCGAAGACGCGACCCGTGCGTCCGGCGAGCGCCACGCTACATTAAATCGCGCTCAACCGCGCGCACTCGCCGCGATACCAGTCCAGGATCTGCTCGCCCGTCCAGAAGATCACGCCTTCGACAGCCGTGATCTTCTCCAGCACTTGGCGGAAATATTTCAGCCGGTGCGGCGCGCCCATGATGTAGGGATGCACGACCAGCGCCATCACGCGCGCGGAGTTTTGCGAGTCGTGCATCAGCTGCTCGAACTGATCGACGGCGCGGTCGCAATATTCCGACGCCTTGTGATGCTGGATCAGCATCATCGCGACGTCGTTACATTCTTGCGTGTAGGGAATGTTGATTATCGGCTTCGTGCGCGTCTTGAGCAACGTCGGCTGATCGTCGAGCACCCAGTCGCAGACATAGTCGTAGCCGGCTTCAACGAGAAGATCGGGCGTGTCCCACGTCTCGGTCAGCCCCGGCCCGAGCCAGCCGCGCGGCGCGCGGCCCGTAAAGTCGGCGATCGCTTTGGAAGTCTTGCCAATGTCTTCGGCCTCGTTCTCCACCCTCTGCATATTTCGTTGCGAGAAGCCGTGGCCGATGAACTCCCATTTACGTTCACGCGCGGCGCGGGCGATCGGCTCATATGCGGCGATTGCCGAACCGTTGATCGCCAGCACCGCCGGAAGCGCGAAGCGGTCGAAGACTTCGAGCATGCGCCAGAACCCGACGCGATTCCCGTATTCGTGCCAGGCCCAGTTCGGGATGTCGGGCATCGGCGAGCCGCCGGCCGGCGGGCTTAGCACCGTCCGCGGCATCGTCTGATTGATGTCCCATTCCTCCACGTTAACGATGATCCATACCGCGAGCTTCGCCCCGCCGGGCAATCGCAACGGCGGACGCTCGGAAATAGCGGAATAGGTCAGACGGTCGTTTGGACGCATCTCAGTCTCGCATTAAGAATGGCAGCAGCAGGTCAAGCGTCTCCCGCGGGCGTTCCTGCTGCACCCAATGGCCCGCACGAAGGGGGCGCTCATCAGAGCAATGCGGCGAAACACATCGAGCCGGACCAGCGCGGAATAGGCGGCGACCGGCGAACCGAAATCGCGTCCGCGTCGACATCGCAATAACCGAGAGCCGAAATCGCCGCATTGCTGCGCCCCCGGGTATCCCTCGAACGCTCTCGCCAGCTTCGCACACATCTTCAACGGCGAACCCACCACCGTTCTTCGTGCAATCGGGCTATCTCGCCGAGAGCGACATGGGTGAGTTGAGGTCAGCAGATCGCAAACTTTTAACAAGAGCGCGCGACAATGTGGGCCATTGTCGACATTTCAGCGAGGCTCTCTCATCGGCTCGGCAGGATGAGATGCTGACAACAACGGCTGCCGCCTACAGCCACCGCCGCTGCAATTCCGCATCATCCGGGATTTGCCCGTTCGGTGTCATGTGATCGAGCGCGCCCGGCAATTCATTCGAAAGCTCCGACAGCATTTGCTGGCGCGGCATTTGGAATTGCTGCGAGAGCTGATCGATCGTATCCGACCCGAGCGCATGATCGAGTTGCTCGGGAGCGATCGGTTGGTTTTGCCCGGTGCCAACCCAGGAATTCACCTGGTCGCCGTACCCTTTTTGCCGGAACTGATCGACGAGGCTGCCGAGCCCGCCGGCGCCTCCGAGTCCGCCAAGGAGACCACCGAGACCGCCACCAGCGAGGCCGCCCAACAGGCCTCCGAGGCCGCCACCGGAGGATTGGCCAGGTGGCATTTGCGAGGGCGCCGGGCCCCCATCAGGCTGCCGCGTCGTGTAGCTGTGATAAGCCTTCGCGGCGAGAGCCAGCAGAACGGCCTTCATGATCGGCGACATGCCCGAGCCAATTGGCCCCGGGGCTGCACGATTTTCGCCGCCACCCAACACGTTCCCCAAGACTTGATCGAGAATGCCCATCGCGCGTTCCTCCCTATAGGACGCTCAAATCAAACTTCACACGTCAATCAGATGGAGCTGTTTGGGTTCCGGCACGCGGCGCGGCCAGCTAATGCGCGAGCGCCTTCAGCCCGGAAATGCCGTTCGCGACCAGCTGGTCGCCGACTTCGCCCTTCGCCTCTTCCTTGAGTACGATAGCTGCGGCGCGCACTGCCGCATCGGCGGCGGCGGCGCGGACGTCGGCTGTCGCCTGCTGTTCGGCTTGCGCAATCTTCTGCTCGGCCTGATACTTGCGGCGTTCGACGAACTCGGCCATCCGCTCATGCGCTTCCCTGGTGATGAGTTCGGCCTCGGCGCGCGCCTGCGCAACGATGTTCTCGGCGTCCGCCTGCGCCGCCACTTTCTTCTGCTCGAAGGATGCGAGCAGCGCTGCGGCTTCGCTGCGCAGACGCGCCGCCTCGTCGAGTTCCGCCTTGATCGCGGCGGCCCGCTTGTCGAGCATCTCGTTGATCTTGTTGTGCAGGCCGAAATAAATGACCGCCCCAACAAACAGGAGAAACGCGATGGCGACAAAAAGTTCGGCGTCCCAGCTCACGACGGGCTCCCGAGTTCGCTTTGCGCACGCGCAATCGCGTTCACGTCGGCTGGCCGACCGGTCAGATGCTGGACGATCTGCGCCGCAGCCTCGCGTGCGATCGCGCCGACACTGCTCATCGCCCTTGTTTTCATCTCGCTGATCTGCGCCTCCGCGGCTGCGAGCCGCGCGTTCAGATCGGCCTCGAGCTCGTGACGCTTGCTTGCCGTCTCCGCCGCGAGCTTCGCATGCATTTCCTGCGCGAGGCTCTGCGCCCGCGCCTTGGCATCGGCGAGCGTCTTTTCATATGCAGCGCCCGCCGCATCCGCCTGCGTCTGGAGTTTCTGCGCTTGATCCAATTCCGCGGCGATCGTGTCGCTGCGCATTTTCTTGATGTCGCCGACGCGCGGCAGCGCGACGCGCGACATCAGCGCGTAGAGAATGGCAAACGCGATCACAAACCAAAGGATTTGCGACGGATAGGTCGAGGCATCGAAAGGCGGGAACACGCCGTGCCCGCTGCCTTCGTGATGAACCTCGCTGGTCGTTTTCGTCTCGGTCGCCATCGCTCAAAATCCTGTTGTGACGAGGCCGCTTCCCACCTCGTGGCGCAACATCACCGATGAAAGATCGGCATCAGACCGCGAAAAGCAGCAGGAACGAGATGAGCAGGGCAAAGATGCCGAGCGCTTCCGTCACCGCGAAGCCGAAGATCAAGCGGCCGAACTGGCCCTCGACCGCCGACGGATTGCGCAAGGCGCCGTTCAGGAAGTGGCCGAACAACGTGCCGACGCCGACCGCGGCGGCGCCGGTGCCGATCGCCGCGAGGCCGGCGCCGATATATTTTGCTGCTACAGGATCCATTCTACTTTCCTTCGTTTAAGACGCTTGCCTTGTGCTTGCGTTGGTGCTGAAGAGGGTGTGTTCCGCCGCTCAATGGCCGGGATGCAGAGCGTCGTTGAGATACATGCAGGTGAGCATCGCGAAGACGTAGGCCTGCAGGAACGCAACAAGCAGTTCGAGCGCCAGCATCGCGAGCGTCATCACGAAAGGCAGCGGCGCGATGGCCGCCCACCATCCGGCTCCCGCCAGAAGCAGGACGAAAGCGCCGAACACCTGCAGCGTGATGTGGCCGGCAAGCATGTTGGCGAAGAGACGGACGGAATGGCTGACCGGCCGCGACATGAACGAGATGATCTCGATCGCGACGACCAGGGGCAGGATGTAGATGGGCACGCCCGGCGGCACGAAGAGCTTGAAGAAGTGCAGCCCGTTTTTGGCAATGCCGAAGATGATGACGAGGAAGAACACCGTCAGCGACATGATGACGGTGACGATGATCTGCGCCGTCACCGAGAACGTGTAAGGCACGAGGCTGATGACGTTGGCGAAGAGAATGAACATGAACAGGCAGAACACGAACGGGAAGAATTGCCGTCCTTCCTTGCCGGTCGTCGATTCGAGCATATCGGCGACGAAATCGTGCGCCATCTCGGCGACGCCCTGCAGCCGCCCTGGCACAAGGGCGCGCTGACGCGAGCCGACGATCATCACGAGGGAGATCAGCGCCACAGACGCGAACATGTAGGCGGCCGAATTGGTGAAGGAGAAATCCTTGCCGAACAGGTGAATCGGCACCCATCGCGACAGCTCGAACTGTTCGATCGGATTGATGGCGGTGCCGCCCGCTGCCACTTTTTTCGTCTCCTTCTTCTCCGCCTCCTGCAGAAGCGCGCGCCTTGATGACCAAGTCCCGCGCGAAAATCAACTACCCCGGCGGCGGTCCGCTCAACGGCCGCGACGTCGCCCGCACGACGTTCCAGAATCCACCCGCCGTTCCTAAGAGCCCGAAGAGGATCAAAAGCAACGGCTTCGTCCCCAGCCATCTGTCGAGCAGCCACCCGATGCCGCCGCCGACAACGATGCCCGCCACCAGTTCGGTGACGACGCGAACGCCAAGGCTCATCGCCCGGCCCCAGCCGCGCGCCGAGGCTGCCGACTCCGCCGATTCCGGCGCCCCGCCGGCTGCCGGCTTATGGCGCTGCGCCTCGATCCCGGCCGAGAGCGTGTTCAGCCGCGCCCGCAGCTCGCTTTCGCTCTCGCCGCCACCGTTATTCGCCACGCGACCTCCCTGCCAAGCTTAGGCGCCGCCGTCGACTCATTGGCAACGCGCGAAAAACCGAGAAGTCACGCCGCGACCAGCACTTGCCGGCCGATAACCCGGCCCTGGCGCAGATCGTCGAGCGCGGCGTTCGCCTCCTCGAGCGGACGCGTCGTCGTCGGGACCTGCGGGATTTTCCCGGTCTTCGCGATTTCCAGGAGCTCCCGCAGCTCGGCCAAAGACCCGACATACGAGCCCTGCAGCTTCAGCGCCTTCTGCGGAAATAGCGGCGTCGGGATGGTGATCTCGCCGCCGATCAGCCCGACGACAACCACGTGGCCGCCCTTGATCGTCGCATCTATTCCGAGCTGCACCGTCGAGGTGGCGCCGACATAGTCGAGCGCCGCGTACACCCCGAACCCGTCGCGCGACAGCGCCCGTATCTGCTTCACCGCGTCGCCCGCGCGCGGATCCACCACCGCCAGCGCCCCGGCGGCCATCGCCGCCTCGCGCTTGCCCGCGTCGATATCCGCCACAACGGCGCCATGCGTGCCGAGGGCCTTCATGATGCCGAGGCACATGAGCCCGAGCCCGCCGGCGCCGATCACCAGGATCGGCTCCTCGGCGAGCACACGGCGGTCGATCTTGCGCAGCGCGCTGTAGGTGGTCAGCCCCGAGCAGGCATAGGGCGCCGCGACCTCGGGCTTCAAGTCGCCCATATCGAGCAGGTAGCGCGCATGCGGCACCAGCACGTGCGTGGCATAGCCGCCGCCGCGATAGATGCCGAGCGAGCGCGGCCGCGAGCAGTTCTGCTCGTCGCCGCGCGCACAGATCGGGCATTTGCCGCAGCCGATCCACGGGAAGACCACGACCTTGCGCCCCGGCGTCACGGCCTCGCTATCGGGCCCGGCGGAGACGATCTCGCCGGCAATCTCGTGGCCCATGGTCAGCGGCAGGTTGACGCCGCGCGCGCCCATCTCAAGCTTCTTGCCGCCGCCGAGATCGAAGAAGCCTTCGCAGATGTGGAGGTCGCTGTGGCAGACGCCAGCGGCCGTCACCTTGACGAGCACCTCCTCCCCGGTCGGCTCCGGCGTCGGCCGCTCGCTCCGCTGCAGGGGCCGGTCGAAGACGGTGACGTCGTAAGAGCGCATGGGCGGGTCCCCTCCTGTTCCGGCGCGTTGTAGCGGAAGAGGAGGGCGGGGGTAAACACGGGAGGTGGCCTCAGCTACCGAGGAGCGAGTCTGTGAAGAATCCAGGCGAGTATATGTGCATGCCGGAGTGCGAGCAGACTCGGAGAAGCGGAACGGTCTGGAGTAGTTGCAAATCGGAAATCGCGCCGGAGTCGTTCCTGATTTTATCCGAGGTTTCTACGCGAGTGTCGACCCCCAGCTGATGCACCCGCGAAGAGCGCATCGTGTTCCACTAACCAGATAAATTGAACCGTTGCACAAGCATCTCCAACTCACCCTGAGCACCTGCCGCCTCTTTTACCTTTCCGGCTGATGAAGAGTAATCGCGGAGGTGCAGCAGCGATGCCGCTAGCTGTTCTACAAAGATATCTCCCCATGAGCCTACCAGAGCTCTAAAGATCGAGACACCCTCTTTTGCACTGGTAATCGCCTCGTCAGCATGACCTGCTCTAAACAAAGCAATGCTCAAAGTCATTAGCGAGTTCCCCAAAAGCGGCAAGAACGCCTCCGCCTTAACCCGAGCTAGACCACGTTGAATTGATACCGCTTCCCGTGCTGCGGCTATCGCATCTTCTAACCGGCCAACTTCAGCCAGCTCACCACTCAGGTTGTTGAGCGACGCAGCCAAAACAGGTGTAAACGCCGCCGGGCGTTCACCCGCAAGCGCTCGATTTATATCGACGGCCTGTTGGGCTGCATCTAGAGCCTCGTGGTGACGCCCTAGCTTAGACAGTTGATTGGATAAATTTGAAACGCATGTCGCCAAATCAGTCGTGTAGTTCTGCGGGTCTCTAGCTGCTAGGGTGCGCTGTATGAGTACTGCCTCTTGCGCGGCATCTAAAGAGGCCTGGTCTTGCTCGGTGTGGGATAGTATAGATACCAGAGAGTTGAGGGTTCCTGCGAGAAGAGGTGCGAATGCCTCAGAATCTATCTCCGAAAGCGTTCGACAGAGGGCGACAGCTTCCATTGCGGGAGCAACAGCTTCTTGGAAGCGTTTAACGCGAGACAACGCGTTTACGTAAGGCACCAAAGACCACACGAGACGACGCTTTGCCACAGCGGAGTGTGACGGTGTCATCAACCGCCTGAGTTCTACGGCTTCTTCTGCGAATCTCAATGAATCGTCGTTGCGCCCGATCCGAGATAGGTGGACCGAAGTGTGACTCAGATACGTTGCTTTCACCTGAGGGTCTTCCGCCGCATTCGCCAACTCGGAACCAATAACGGCGGCGAAACCTGCAGCCCAGAACGGTACATCCGTTTCTGCCACTGCTGCGAACGTGGCTGCGCGACTTGGCTCGTTCGCGATCATCCGATTAAGACAATCTTCCAAGGGGTGAGCACCTTGTTGAGAACGAGTGGAATCCAAATCATAAAACAGTCGTTCTAAACGGCCGACCAGTGTTTCTGCCCTTTCTCTCAACGTCACGAAAAGCCAGTCGGGAAGTTCTGATCGCCCGCTCGGGAATGCTGATCCGAAAAGGACCTGATCAAAGAAGGCGGCCGCCAGAAGGTCAGGCTCGAGCCGGATAAGGCGTCCGGCCTTCCACCAGGGAGTTTGTGCAACCGCGAAGACTGCATCAGAATTGGGTTGTTTCCGGCAGACGCCCTTGCTGATCAATTCGGAAACTGTTTGTTCGTTGAGGCCATCCGCCACAACGGCAAGGGCAAGCAGTCGCTCCAGTCCTTCCGATCCAAAGCCAATAGCCTCGGAAATTTTTCGCACACGCTGTCGCTCTCTGAGGGCAAGCTGGTTCAGCAGCTCCGCGCCGCCAATGCCAAACGCCTCTGCCGGTGAGACGAGAGCGTGAACTACGGCCGCCGTCGCATACAAGGGGATGCGATTCGACGCGGCACTTGAAAACCAATTCTCCGCTACGCGAAGATTAAGCGTGCCTACCTCCATGTATTTGCGCAAATTGTATACAGCTTCTTGGGCTAACGAGATGCATTGAGGCACACTCAATGGTGCGAGTGCGGCAAGCTCTTGTCTTCCGAATCGGCCTTGAAGCATGGCCGCCTGTGGCTCCCATTCCGCAAACGGTCTTCGCGATACAAAAACGACTCGGATCCGATACGGCGCGGTTGTTAGTTCAGAGAGCTTCTTCAGCAAAGCGGTCGTGCGTTCGGGCTGCTCTTCAGGATAGTCAACAGCGAGAAAAAATCCCTCTAGCCCAACATTGGTCGCCTCGAGATCGCTTGCAGAATCGAGAAAGCCAGCCGACCAACCCTCTCCTTTCAAGATATCGGTTGCGGTTGCAACAAGCCTCGTCTTGCCGAACCCGCCTGGCCCGGTAATCAAACGTGCCGACGGGCTTCTCGAAGGACTTCTTGCCCATTTCAAGATCTTGTTGAGCTCGTCGTCCCGCCCGTACAGATTCTCAACTAAACGAAAGTTCCATCGCAACAAACTGAAGAGGTTCGGTTCGCCGTCCTCAAACGCCTCCTCCAAAGGAAACCATGGAAGTTTAGGTTGCGCGAGTACCCTCTGTTCACGAGAGCCGGCAGATTGCATAAAGAACGCGTCCCCTTCAATTCTGACGCTCGTGAAATTCTCTGGATTCGCGACTAAATTCCCGCCAACATCAGCATGACCTGCAATGTAAACGCCGACGCCGCCGGGTGCGGTAGCAGTTGCGGAGTTCTCTGCTACCGCTGCGATTTTCCCGGTTGATTCTGGCCTACAGTAACCTTGCTTGTTTCGAAATCGCCGGCGGTCTCAACTTCACCCATGCGAACGCCGATCCCTTTAGAAACATCAATCTCGCCGAGCTTCACTCGCGCCGCTTTCAGCTTTCCGATATCGATTCCGACAGGTGTGCTGCTTTGGACCCTCTCCAGTTGGTCCAGCAATACCTTCGCGAGTTCGCGCACCCCTTGTTGATCATCAGGCGGCTGCTGGTCGATGGCCTCGGCGACTACGTCTTGCCGGGCCTTCGATCCCGGGGTTTTTTCTAGGGCTTGCACATCGGACCCTGCCCACGCTGACACTTTCGCTTTCAAAGTATTGTACGCGGTCTTGGCGGCCTCGCCGACCACTCCCTTTAAGGCCGCCTGAGCGCCCATAGAAAGGGCCAGGGCGGCCAATCCACCGATCGTCACTGGGTCGGACATTGGGAAACCTCCTCGCTTAGGATAGGGCTGCAGAGGGGCCGCACGCAAGTCGCAGTTGTTGTCTGTTCGATGAAAAGAACGAGGTCGCGCGATCTGAGCCCGCGCGCCTCGGAAAACGCTAAACCAGTGGCCATCCTGACAAAAAGCAGGCGCGGCCTTGTCACTTCCCGCCGCATGTAACCTCCCCAGAAACCACGCGCTGCGAAAGCCCGGCCGGTCGCAGGGACACCCATGCAATCGTTGGTGTGGATGCCGCTCATCGTGAAGCGGCGAGAGCCGCCGATGCTCAGCTCGCCCGCGAGAAGACCGCCTCGGCCGAGCCGCTTTCGCCGACATGCGCCTTCACGTCGTGCTGGCTGACCACGCGCGTCGCCGGCCCGGCGCCGAATTTGATGAGATAGCGCGGCTCCTCGCCGCCGTCGGGAAGAATCGCGATGATGCGGTGAACGCCTTGCGATGCAGCAGGCACGTAGATCGAGGAGTGCAAGCTGACATCCTGTCCAATAGAAAAGAGATGACGCGCCAAAGGATCACCGGAAGTGCGAGAGATATTCTTGTAAGAGATAGGGATAAAATGCTGGATATAAGTGCGCCCGTGTAGAATAATTCAGAATCGCGAGAATATTGGCGCCGATTTGACTGGCTCGCCTCCAAGAAGCGCTCCGCCTGCTGCAGGTCGGCCGACACGAGCCGGCGCACGCCGCTCTTGAGGGATCGCGGGCTCGGCGCGACTCTCAGGCCCCGAAAAACGCGATGGTCAGCCATTCCGCGGCAAGCACCGGCTTCTCCCGGCCTTCGATCTCGATGCTGACGCCATAGCGCACCACGGCCTGGCCGGCTTTGCGCGTCACGCCGGCAATCTTGAAGCGGCCGCGGATTTTCGAGCCGGCGGGAACCGGCGCTAGGAAACGGATTTTGTCGAACCCGTAATTCATGCCCATCGTGCGCCCCTCGATGTCGGGCAGCGCGTCGTAGGCCATGGCGCTCAGCATCGACAGCGTGAGAAAGCCATGCGCGATCGTGCCGCCGAACGGCGTTTCGGTTTTCGCGCGCGCCGGGTCGGTATGGATGAAATAGGGATCGAAGGTGAGCTCGGCGAAGGCATCGATCTTTTGCTGATCGAGGATCGCCCAATCGGAGATGCCGACTTCCTCGCCGACCATGCTCTCGAGCTTCGCCGGATCGATCCTGCGCTTGTCGGTCTTATAAAGGGCGGCGGAGCTCAGCATCGTCTTCTTTTCGCGGGGATCGCCGAGCACGTCAATCATGTGGAGCGAGTGCCATCCCGCCGACGCGTGCTCGCTGCCGTGCAATGAACCTTAGTGCGGACTTGCGACGCTGAGCGCAAGCGAGATGGAACCGACCAGGATGAGGCTCACGGCCCAAGTCGCGTCGAGATTGAACCAGCTCAGCGACACGAATTTCAAGCCGAGATAGCGGTAGACAAGCCATGCCAAAACGCCGCCGGCCCCGATCATCGCGATCGAGTGCGCGATGGAAACCAGGATGGCCATGGCGACATCGCCCTTGATGAGGGCGCCCGCCGCGAAGTGCTCGGCATTGAGATCGGCGGCGCGGCAGAGACCGAGATAGATCGGCACCAGCATCAGTCCCGCGCCGTGGGCAACCGCCACCGCAAAAGACCACAGCGCCAATTGCGTCGGTCTTATCCGCGCCAGCACGCGCGGATGGCGCCGGTTCACGAAGCGGAAAATGCCGAATGCGATGACCAGAACGCCGGCGCCGACTTGAATTTGCCGCTGCCATTGCACGAGCGCGAGGAGCAGCGAGAAAGGCAGGAGCACGACGAACATTGCCAGCATGTGGCCGAGCGTCAGCGGCCAAAGCGCCGCAAACAGGGCGCGCGGGCTGCGCTCCATCAACCCGGCCGAGACGGCAAGCGGCCATCCCATCCCGGGGTTCAGCCCGTGATAAAGGCCGCTCGCAATCACCGCCGCCCAAAGCGCGAAGGGCGTCCAATCCGACCCGCTTAAATTCACACCGAGGGATAGCAGAACGAATCCGTCGAGCAGTCGCCGCCTTCGAGCCGGATTTGATGCGCGCTGTATCCCTCAGGGAAGCTCACCCAGTAATCCCTAGCGAGTTCGAGGCCGCCGTTCGGATTGGCATTGGCCATCACCTGCGCGCCCGGCACGCCGTCCGGATAGAACTGGTCATCCCAGGTCGAGTAGAGCGAGTTCGTCCAGTAGACGCGCTTGCCGTCGCGGCTGATCTCGACCATCTGCGGACCGCCGGTATACGTCTTGCCGTTCGGATGCGGCGTGCGGCGCGCGATGCCGCCGGTATGCACGGAGCCGGCAAGCTTCGGTTTGCGTGGATCGGTAACATCGTATTGGCGCATCTCGCCGGTGCCCCAGCAGGAGACGTAGAGGAACCGGTCGTCCATCGAGAGATCGATGTCGGTGACGAGCGGCGGCACTGCGCCGAACCCTTGCAGCAGCGGCGGCAACCGATCCTTCGGCGCGGGTTCGGCCGGGATCGTCGCCGTTTTCTCCATGTGGAATGTGCCGCCTTCGCGCCACCACGTCCAGATCGAACCTTCGAGATTGCTCGTGTCGACGACGACGCCGGCGAACCCGTATTCGCGGATCGGATCGTGGGCGGGCCGCACTTCAAGCACCATTTGATGCTGGGCGCCGAGATCGATTGTCTGCACGTTGCGCCGCGCGCGCAAATCCCAGAAGTGCAGCCGGTGGCCATATTTGTTCGAGAGCAGGTCTTCCGCCACGATGCCGTTCTCGAACTGCGGCGGCAGCCCCCACTCGCTCGTCACCATGTAGTCGCGCGGCAGGTTCCACCAGAAATCATAGTGCAGATTCTGGTCTCCGCGATCGATCTCCCAGCGCCCGAGAATCTCGAATGTCTCGCAATCCATGATGAAGACGCCCGGGGGCCCGTCGGTGCCGTCCTTGCCGCCGCCGCCGAGCGTGCTGACATAGATGCCTTCCGGACCGCAATGGATCGTGTGCGGCCGCGAATAGCCGGTCTTCTTGAACACCTCCTCGGGCTCGATGATTTTATGGATCTTGGCTTGCGACGGATCGGGCTTCGTGTCGATGATATAAATGCGCGACGAGCGGATGCCGGGGATGATCAGGTAGCGTCGTTCGAGAAAGGCGTGGCCGGTCAGCGGCGACAATGCCGAGGAGCAGGCGTTCCAGCCGAAATGGTGGAATTCATCACCCTTGTTCGGCATCGTCACGGTATGGACGATCTGGCTGTAAGTCGGCGAGCCTGGTTTTACATCGATCACCGCGAGCGCGTCGGGCTTGGAGAAGTGCGGACTGAGCAGCAGCGTGTAGGCGAAGTTTTCCGGCGGCGCTTCCATCGCGAGTTTCGGCGATGCGTGGAAGGTCGGATCTGGCCGTACGGTCATCAAATGCCTCCCTATTCTCCTTGAGGCGCACGGCTCTGCGCGTTGCCTCGTGCGTCGCAGCCTAGCGGCGATCTGAACTGCGCGCGAGAAAAAGAGTCGCGTTCAACGCCAACGATCGGGTGAAGGGCGCCCCCCAGGGCGCAATGAAGAGACTGAGAACTCAGCTCGCTTCGAGGAACCACTCGGCCTGCTGCAGATCGACCGAGACAAGCTGGCTGACGCCGCGCTCGGCCATGGTCACGCCGAATAGCCGGTCCATGCGCGCCATGGTGATCGGGTTGTGCGTGATCGTCACGAAGCGCGTGTCGGTCTTCCTGCTCATTTCGTCGAGAAGATCGCAGAAGCGCTCGACGTTTGCGTCGTCGAGTGGCGCGTCGACTTCGTCGAGCACGCAGATCGGCGACGGATTGGTCAGGAACACCGCGAAGATCAGTGACAGCGCGGTCAGCGCCTGCTCGCCACCCGAAAGCAGCGTCATGGTCTGCGGCTTCTTGCCCGGCGGGCGCGCCATGATGTCGAGGCCGGCTTCGAGCGGGTCTTCGGATTCGACGAGCTGCAATTCGGCGGTGCCGCCGCCAAAAAGCAACGTGAACAGCTCTCGGAAATGCGTGTTGACCTGCTCGAAAGCGGCGAGAAGCCGCTCGCGCCCTTCTTTGTTGAGACTGCCGATCGCGGTGCGCAGTTTCTTGATCGCCTCGGTGAGATCGTCGCGCTCGCTGATCATGCGCTCGCGCGAGGCTTCGATTTCGGCGAGCTCCTCGTCGGCGCGTAAGTTTACGGCGCCGAGGCGCTCGCGCTCGCTCTTCTGCGAGTCGAGCTTTTGCTCGACGGTTGTAGCATCCGGCAGTTCCGCGCCGGGTTTCAGGCCGGCGAGCTTGACGAGATCGTCGGGCGTGCAATCGAGCTCGAGCGTGATCGTGTGCAGATGCTGCGCGAGGCGTTCGCGCGCCGCCTCGAGCCGCGCTTCGCTGCGCGCCTGCGCTTCGCGCGCGCCGCTCATCGCTTCGAGCGCCGCGCGGGCCTGACGGTCGGCATCAGCGAGCGCCGTCTCGCCCGCGGCGAGCGCATCGGCGGCGGCCTGGCGCGCGCGCTCTGCGTCTTGCGTTTGCGACAGCAGCGCGCGCCGCTGAGCTAAGAAATTGTCGGGCGCCTCGGCAAGCGTGCGTTGCTCGCTGTCGGCTTCGCTGCGGCGCGCTTCGAGTTCGCTGATCTGCGCCAGCGCACGTTCGCGCCGCGCATTCCAGGTCGCGGCGTCGCGCGCGATCGCTTCCCGCCGCGCCAGACGCGCTTGCGCCTCGCGCCGCAGCGCATCGAGTGCCGCGCGCGCTTCGCTCGCCTCGGCCCGTGCCTCGCCGGCTTGCCCGCGGCAGCGATCGAGATCGGCGGCGAGCGCCTGCGAAAAGTCGGTGCCGGAAAGCGCGCCTTCCGCGTCCTGGCGGCGGCGGCGGAATTCGTCGTGATCGACGGCGAGGCGGCTCTTGGCTTCTTCGAGCGCGGCGAGACGCGCGACGATGTGCGCGCGGCGGCGCTCGGCGGCGGCATGGCGTTCGCGCACTTCCTCAAGCGCGGCGCGGGCGGCGCGATAGATCTCGCGCGCATTGTTGTTTTCGGCGGCGAGGCGCTCGACTTCAGCGCGCGCGGCCTGCGCGGCCGCGGTGGCTTCATCCGCGGCAGTACGCGCCTCGGCGCCCTCGCGCAGCAAGTCCTGCAATCGGTTGCGTTCAGCGAGGCGGCGCACCGCCGGTGTCGGCGCTTCCGCCGCGTGCGTGAGGCCGTCCCAGCGCCAGAGATCGCCCTCGCGCGAGACGAGGCATTGTCCGGGGCGCAATAACGTATGCAGCTGCTGGCCTTCGCCGCGCAGCACGATGCCGATCTGCGCGAGCCGCCGTGCCAGAGCGGGGGGCGCCTGCACATGCTGGGCGAGCGAGGCGACGCCCGGCGGCAGCGCCGGATCGCCTTCCGCCTCGATGAGCGCCCAATGCGCCGGGGCGGATGCGTCCGTCGAAGCTTCGAGGTCGTCGCCGAGGACGGCGCCGACGGCAGCCTCGTAGCCCTTGTCGACGCTCATCTGCTCGATCACGCTCGGCCAGAGGCCGCCGGTGTTGCTTTCGAGCAGCTTTGTCAGCGTCTCCGCCTCCGTCTCCAGCCGCTGGGCGCGCCGCTCGGCTTGCGCCAGCGGGCTGCGCGTCGCGGACTCCGCCTCGCGCCCCTGCGCCAACGCGGACTCGGCTGCGGATGCGCGCTCCTCGGCGGCGCGGGCGCCGCTGGTGTGCGCCGCGAGCGCATCGCTCAGCGCCGACATGTCGGCGGCCTCGCGTTCGCCTGATATTAGCGCGAATTCGGTATCGACGCGGGTGAGCTCGGCCTCGCTGCGGGCGAGCCGCTCGCGCGCCTCGGTGAGTGCCGCCTCCAACGCGGCGCGCTTCGCCTTGGCGTCGGCGAGCGCGCCCTGCGCCTCGGAGAGCGCGGCTTCCGCGCCGGTCAGCGCCTCCCCAGCTGCGGTCACCCGTTCCCGCGCTGTCGCCTCGTCCCCGACCGCCGCCTCGCCGGCCGCCGCCAGCTCGCAATCTTCGGCCTCCAGCCGCGAGGTCACCCCGGCGGCGTCCTCGACCAGCGCGCGCTCGCGCTCCAAATCTCGCCCGAGCTGCTCGACGCGGCGCTCCAGCTCCGCCATGCGCTCGCGGACGCGCCGCTCCTCGGCCTCGAGCTGCTGGCGCGCCGAATTCAGCCGCTGCAAGGCGGCTCCCGCTTTGGCTTCTGCATCACGAAGGCCGGGCAATTCCGCCGCCGCCAGCGCCTGCGCGCGCGCGGCCTCGGCCTGGGCGCGCGTCCGCTCCGCCACCTCGCGCACGTCAGCCTCGAGCCGCCGCTCGGCCTCCGCCAGCCCCTGCGCCGCCTCGCGATGGCCGATCAGCGCCAGCAGCGCCTCGTTTTTGCGGATTTCGCCGGCGAGATTGCGGTAGCGCGTCGCCTGCCGCGCCTGGCGCCGCAGGCTCTCGATCTGCGCATCGACCTGCTTCAGCACGTCTTCGAGCCGGTTGAGATTGTCCTGCGCGGCCTTGAGCCGGAGTTCCGCCTCGTGGCGGCGCGAATGCAGGCCGGCGACGCCCGCCGCCTCCTCCAGAATGCGGCGGCGCTGCTGCGGTTTGGCCGAAATGATCTCGCCGATCTGGCCCTGGCGCACGAAGGCGGGGGAACGCGAGCCGGTCGAGGCGTCGGCGAAGAGCAGCTGCACGTCCCGCGCCCGCACCTCGCGGCCGTTGATGCGGTAGGTCGAGCCCTCATCGCGCTCGATGCGGCGGGAAATCTCCAGCTTGTCGGCGTCGTTGAAGGCGGCCGGCGCCTGGCGCGCAACATTGTCGATGAAGACATGGACCTCGGCCATATTGCGCGACGGCCGGCTGCCCGAGCC
>JAXDNJ010000048.1:0-3014 GCA_034669505.1 Methylobacteriaceae bacterium | reverse complement strand
CTCCTCGCCCCAGCGCTGCGACGGCACGCCGATGACCGCGACTGCGGCGACATCGGGGTGGCCGTAGATCGCGTTCTCGACTTCGGCGGGATAAACATTCTCGCCGCCGCAGATGATCATGTCCTTCACGCGGTCGTGGATGTAGAGGTAGCCGTCTTCATCGAGATAACCGGCATCGCCGCTGCGCAGCCAACCGTCTTTGTCGATCGTGGCGTCAGTCGCATCGGGCTGATTCCAATATCCCTTCATGTTCGACGCCGAGCGGATGGCGATCTCGCCGACCTCATGTGCGCCGAGACGATTGCCGGCGGCGTCGAGGATCACGATTTCGACACCGGGGAGCGGCTTGCCGGCCGAGCGCATCTTCGCGCTGTCCTCCACCGAATGATCTTCCGGCGGCAGCGCGACGACCGTGCCGGTCGTCTCGGTCATGCCGTACATCTGCACGAAGCCACAGCCGAAGACGTCGACGCATTCGCGCAACAACGCGAGCGGGATCGGGCTCGCGCCATAGGAGATATAGTCGAGATGAGCGTAATCGACCTCGCGCGCACAGGGATGATTGACGACCGCCTGTAGCGCCGACGGCACGAGGAACAGTTTGTTGACCTTCTCGCGTTCGATAAGATCGAGAATGCGGCCGGGATCGAAGTCGCGCAGAACAATCGCCTTGGCGCCGCGAACCAAAGTCCAGAAGCCCCAGCCGGTGCCGGCGATATGACCGACCGGCATGGCGACCAGGCTCACATTCTCCGGCGACCAGTTCGCCCATGGCGCACCGGTGCGATCCATCACGTCCTGCAGGCTGACAAGATTGCCGGCGCTCAGCATGACGCCTTTGGCACGACCGGTCGTGCCTGACGTGTAGAGCTGCAGGGCATCGCTCGCCGGCTCGAGGCGGTGGTGCGGGATCGTGTCGGAATTGGCATCGCGCCATTCGGCGTAAGCCGGCCAATTGCCTGCCTTCGCTTCCGTTGCGATGATCGTCTTGAGATCCGGGCATTCGCCCGCGATCTTCTTGACGGTGTCGATGAATTCCGGCCCGACAAACAGAATCGGTGCGCGTGAATCCTGGAGAATGTAGGCGACTTCCGGTCCTGCGAGGCGCCAATTGATCGGCGAGGTCACGCCGCCCATTTTTGCTGCGCCGAAGAAAACCTCGAAATAGGTGTCGCTGTTCTTGCCGAAGAAGGCGACGCGCTCGCCCTGCTTCACGCCGGCGGCAACGAGCGCATTCGCCACCTGGTTCGTATGTCTCTCGAAATCGGCATAGGTCGTCTCCGCGCCTTCGAAGGAGAGCGCGATGCGACCCGGCTGTGTCTTCGCGAAATTGCGGGTGATGTCCGGAAATGGCCGAAAGCTGGAAACGGCGTCCATCAAATCCTCCCCAAATAATTTTGGGGCGATCTAAGCAGAAGCCGCCACATTCCGCGAGCGGCTAGTGCCGGAAGTGCCGGTGCCCCGTGAACACCATGGCAAGCCCCGCCTCATCGGCGGCAGCGATGACCTCCTTGTCGCGCATTGAGCCACCGGGCTGGATGACCGCCGTTGCACCGGCCTCCGCCGCCGCGAGAAGCCCGTCGGCGAACGGAAAGAACGCGTCCGAGGCGACGACCGAGCCTTTGGCGATGCTCTCCGCGAGACCCGCCGCCTTCGCCGCCTCCTCCGCTTTCCAAGCAGCGATGCGCGAAGAATCGACGCGCGACATCTGCCCGGCACCGATGCCGACGGTCGCGCCTTCCTTGGCATAGACGATCGCGTTCGACTTCACGTGCTTGGCGACGCGAAACGCAAACCGCAGGTCGCCAAGCTCGCGGTTTGTCGGCGGGCGCTTTGTCACCACTTCCAGCTTCATGTCGTCGACGATGGCGTTGTCGCGCGCCTGCGCGAGGAAGCCGCCCGAGACCGTGCGCACCATCAGCCCCGGCGCGCGCGGATCGGGCACGCCGCCGGTGAGCAAGAGACGCAAATTCTGCCCCCGTCTCGCGGCGATGACTGCGATGGCATCCTCATCCGCATCGGGCGCGATGATCACTTCGGTGAAAATCTCGACCATTTTCGCCGCCGCAGCTCCATCGAGCTTGCGATTGACCGCGATGATGCCGCCATAGGCCGACACGGGATCGCAGCGCAGCGCTCTCTCATAAGCGTCGGCGAGCGATGCGCCTTCCGCAACGCCGCAAGGGTTGGCGTGCTTGATGATCGCCACCGCGGCCGTGCGCGCGGGATCGAATTCCGCGACGCATTCGAACGCGGCGTCAGTGTCGTTGACATTATTGTAGGAAAGCTGCTTGCCCTGCACCTGGCGCGCCGTCGCGACGCCGAAGCGCTTCTCGCCGGTGAGATAAAAGCCCGCCGCCTGATGCGGGTTCTCGCCGTAGCGCAGGGGCTCCGTCCGGCGCCCTCCCAGCGCGCGATAGAGCGGCGCGGGCTCTTGCAGCGTCGTGGCCAGCCAGTTCGAGATCGCCGCGTCGTAAGCGGCGGTGCGCGCATAAGCCGTCTGCGCCAGTTTTCTGCGGAAGTCGCGGCTCGTCTGTCCCTGATGCGCGTCGAGTTCGGCGAGCACCCGCGGCAGATCGGAGGTATCCGTGACCACCACCACGTCAGCATGATTCTTCGCCGCCGCGCGGATCATCGCCGGCCCGCCAATATCGATATTCTCGACGCACTCGTCGAAGCGGGCGCCTTTCGCGACCGTCTCCTGAAACGGGTAGAGATCGACGACGAGCAGATCGATCGGCTCGATCCCGTGCGCATACATCGCCGCCTGATGCTCGGGATTGTCGCGGATCGCCAGCAGGCCGCCATGCACTTTCGGGTGCAGCGTCTTCACCCGGCCGTCCATCATCTCAGGAAAGTCGGTCAGCTCGGAGACATCTTTGACCGCGAGCCCGCCTTCGCTCAGTACCCGGCCCGTCCCGCCGGTCGAGACGAGCGCAACCCCACGCGCAGCGAGGGCGCGGGCGAAATCGACGATTCCGGTCTTGTCGGAAACGGACAGAAGCGCGCGTGAG
>JAXDNJ010000047.1:0-24833 GCA_034669505.1 Methylobacteriaceae bacterium | reverse complement strand
TCGTGCCGCGGCCGCCGTAAATGATGCCGGAGGTGTGACGCATCAGATCCTGGATGGTGATCTTGCGCTGCGCCGGGACGGTGTCGTTCGTCGGCTCTCCCTGCCCGTCGCGCGCGGCGACGCGCATATCCGCGAATTTGGGAAAGTATTTTGCCAGTGGATCGTCCATCAGAAGCCGGCCCTGCTCGTAAAGCATGAGCGCGCCGACGGTGACCATCGGCTTCGTCATCGAGGCGATGTTGAAAATCGTGTCCGTGGTCATCGGCACGCCGGCCGCCTTGTCGCGCCAGCCGTAAGCCTCGAGCGCGACAAGCTTGCCGCGCCGCGCGATCGCGATGACGCCGCCGGGTGTCAGACCGGCATCGATGTCCGCCTTGAGCGCGGCGCCGATGCGCCCCAGACGCTCGGATGACATGCCGACGTCTTCGGGCTTAGCCCGCGGCAACGGCTCCGTGCCCGTCGGCGGCGCCTCCGCCGCCACGGCCGCAAAGGCGATCAGCAGCGATCCGACAAAGGCGGCGAGTGCGTGGCGCACGCTCATGACGGTTTCTCCCAGGTGTTTTTTTAACGTCGCTATGTCCGCGGCAGGAATTTCACCGCCGCGATGATCGCCAGGATCACGACGATCGCCAGGATCACGTAAATGACGATTGTCGCCGGGCGTCCCTGCGCCGCGGCGCCATACTTGCCGCGGTAGGCAGGCGAAGCGCGGTCGCCGGATCTGCCGCTCGCGGAAGGCACGTCCGGTCCGCTGCCCGAAAGCGTCGAATCGGCAAGGTGGCGATAGGTCGCGAGCCGCCGCGGGGTTGCTTCCCCGATAATGTAGGCGAGGTTCTCCTGCTCGTTCGGTTCGCGACCCGTCGCGCGCTGGAACGCCAGAAGCCAATCGAGCTTGTTCTGCTTGTAAATCGAATAGGCGACGAGACCGACGATATCGTTGTCGGCCTTGACGAGACTCGTGAAGACGGGATTGCGGTCTGCGTCTTCCACGGCGCTGAAGCCCGAGACACTGGCCTGCGAATACTCACCGCCGATCGGCCCGACGGCGGTGCCGTCGCGCGTTACCATTTCATCGTTGTCCATACCCGCCGCTCCTCGGATTTCGACCAGCTTCCCCTCGGCCGGGGGCAATCTATCCAAGGCCGGCGCCCTTAGCTACCGTTCTTGCGGCGCGGACGCGCGGTTCATCTGTGAACAAGGCCGCGCGTCTTCGCCGCATCACTCCCATTTTCCGGGAAAACTCGCTAGACGGAAAGCTGGTCAGGATCGGTGCGGCATTGGAATGAAGCGGCCCCATTACAGGCTCGAATCGCGGCTTCTCGCCAAGGGGGCCGGACCGGTCGCCGGCGTCGACGAAGCCGGGCGCGGTCCGCTCGCCGGTCCTGTCGCCGCTGCGGCCGTCATTCTGGACAAACGCAAATTGCCGCGCGGCGTCAATGATTCGAAGGCGCTCGATTCCGAGACGCGCGAGGAACTCTACGAAGAGATCATGTCGCGGGCGCTGGCGGTGTCTGTTGCATTCGGCGCGGTGAAGGAAATCGACACGATCAATATCAGGCAGGCGACATTTGCCGCGATGCGCCGCGCCTGCGCCGGTCTGTCGTTGCGCCCCGGTTACATCTTGATCGACGGGTGCGATTTTCCCGATCGCCTCGCTTGTCCAGGCGAAGCGATCGTCAAAGGCGATGCAAAATGTATTTCGATTGCCGCCGCCTCGATTGTCGCGAAGGTCACGCGCGACCGCTTGATGCGGCGGCTTGCAAATCAACATCCTGTTTACGGTTTCGAGCGTCACGCCGGTTACGCCACGGAATTTCATGTCGCCGCGATCGCGCAAAACGGTCCTTCCCCGTTTCATCGCATGAGCTTTTCGCCGTTTCGCACCGCGGCCGAGTGAAGACCTTAACGCTCTGTGAATTCGAGCGCAGCGTCTAAACCGTTCGAAAAAGAGACGCTTCGGCTGCAGCAAGCCTAACGCGACCTTTACCGCATTGAGCGCATCTTCAGCATTGTTGAGTTGCGTCTGTCGGTATCGAGTTCATGCGTATCGCTCATGCCGGAGCAGCCGGCGCGAAGTCCCATGTTCAGGTCACGCGTACTGGGCCTTCGACGCGGCGCTCCGGCGAGCATGTCAGTCCCGCTCATATATCGCCGCGCAATCTAATCTTGCGCGGCGATTGCGTCGAGGTGATGCGGGCGCTTGCCCCAAGCAGCGTCGACATCATTTTCGCCGACCCGCCTTACAATCTGCAGCTTGAAAACGCGTTGTCGCGTCCCGATCAAAGCCGCGTCGACGCCGTCGACGACGACTGGGACAAGTTTGCGAGTTTCGCCGATTACGATTCGTTTACGCGCGACTGGCTTGCCGCGGCGCGCCGCTTAATGAAACCTGAAGCGACGATTTTCGTGATCGGGTCATATCATAACATTTTCCGCGTCGGCGCGATTATGCAGGATCTCGGATTCTGGATCTTGAACGACATCGTTTGGCGCAAAGCCAACCCGATGCCGAACTTTCGCGGGCGGCGCTTCACCAATGCGCACGAAACATTGATCTGGGCGGCGCGCAGCGCCGAGGCGAAGGGCTATACGTTCAATTACGAAGCGCTGAAGGCCGGCAACGAGGATTGCCAGGTCCGCTCCGACTGGTTTCTGCCGATCTGCACGGGCGCCGAGCGGCTGAAGGATAGCGCCGGCCGCAAGACTCACCCGACGCAGAAGCCCGAGGCGCTGCTGCATCGCATTCTCCTCAGCACGACGATCCCCGGCGACGTAGTGCTCGATCCTTTCTTCGGCACCGGCACGACCGGCGCCGCCGCCAAGCGCCTCGGGCGCGCCTTTATCGGCGTCGAACGCGACGCCGACTATATCCGCGCCGCCGAAGCACGAATCGCCGCTGTCGAGCCGCTGCCGCCGGGCGCGGTCGCCGAGGCGCCAGCCAAGCGCAACGAGCCGCGGATTCCATTCTCGGCGCTCATCGAGGCGGGCCTCATCGTCCCCGGCGCGCTCCTCACGGACGAGAAGCGCCGCCATCGCGCGCTGGTGCGGGCCGACGGCGCTGTCGCGATCGGCGACATCGTGGGCTCTATCCACAAGACGGGCGCGCTCGCGCAGGGCCTGCCGGCCTGCAACGGCTGGACCTACTGGCACTATGAGCGCGCTGGCCGTCTCGAGCCGATCGACGCGCTCCGCTCTACCTTCCGGGCGACGATGCGGGCCGCCGCGGCGGCCTGAACCTCTCCGGGGCGTCTGGCGCCGGAACCTTGCCCGCGACCTCACGTTGCCCGCGCGAGACGCCAACCGGCTTCACGCGGGCGTGAAGCCTAGGCTTGGGGAAGGAGAAGCGACGTGGAATCGGATCGCAAGGTCGTCGAAACCAAGACCGAAGCGCGCCAAGCCGTCACCGGCACGGGAGCGAGTTCCGTGCTGATCTGGAGCCTGGGGCTGGCGATTCTCGCCTTCGTGGTGCTGATGGCGTGGTTCATTTTGGCCCGGCAGTAGCTAGGCACACGATACCAGCAGCGCGGCCTATACGGGCTGGCAGCCCAGGCTATGCGGGAACCCCATCTATACTGAGGCGTTTCGAACGCGCGGGGTGGGGATCACCATAGAGCGGCTTGATGGACGAAAAACGTAGAACCTCGACCCGGGGCTTTGCCTCGATGGATCCGGAACGCCAGCGGGCGATCGCCCGCAAGGGCGGAGAAAGCGTGCCTAACGAAAAGCGGAGTTTCTCCCAGAACCCGTCGCTGGCGGCGGAGGCGGGCCGCAAGGGTGGGCAGAGCGTAAACCCGGAGAAACGTAGCTTCTCACAGAATCACAACCTGGCGTCGGAGGCAGGCCGCAAAGGCGGCCACGCGTCACACGGGTCGCGAAAAGCCGGCGGTTAATCTCAGATACATCGGGTGAGGGAGAATGCGGCCTGAGCCGCACTCTCTGAGCCATTCTTCAGCGCTGTCCGACGGCGCGGCGTCCGTGTGACATATGACCGCCTTTGCGGCCTGCATCAGACGCAAGCTGATGATTTTGTGAAAAGCTGCGTTTCTCGTTAGGGACGCTGCGGCCGCCCTTGCGAGCTATCTCGCGTTGTTTTTCGCGATCCATCGACGCGAATCCGCGAGTGGATGTCTTGCGTTCCGTACTCATCCGGCTCTCCCTTCTATTATGGCAAAGTAACGGCGAAGCGCGGCAGCGGTTCCACTCTTAAGTTCCGATCAGCTTGAAATAATAACGATTTCGGCACAAGCGCAGCCGAAACAGTTGCTTAGCCCGAAGGGCATTTGTCGCTTTTCTGCCATGATTCGGCGGGGACAGCTTGGCTGTGGACCTGTTTTACGTAAGCACTGGAGTGGCCAATGGCCGCGCCGATCAGCACAAGGCTCGGTCCGGATGGTCCCGCCGCAGCAACCGTACCGGGCAGATCGGAGAGCGGCGCGGCAATGATGCGCTCGTCACTGCGAGTCGCAGACTCGATGAACAAAGCCGGCGTTCTCGGCGCGATGCCGCCCGCGAGAAGACGCTCGACCAGGGCCGGCAGAGTCTTGACCCCCATATAGACGGCGGTCGTTGCGCGCGGATCGGCGAGGGCATGCCAGTCCAGATCCTCCGGCAGGCGTCCTTCCCTTGTATGGGCGGTGATGAATTGGACCCGCCGGGCGAGATCGCGTTCGGTCAGCGAGACCCCGGCGGCGGCCGCGGCCCCTGACGCAGCCGTCACCCCTGGGACGATCTCGAACGGAATGCCGGCGGCGCGCAGCGCCTCGATCTCTTCATTGGCGCGGCCGAAAATCGTCGGATCGCCGCCCTTGAGACGGACGACCTTCTTACCCTCCCGGGCCAGAGAAACCAGCATCGCGCTGATCTCGTCCTGGCCGCAGGACGGCTTGTGACCGCGTTTCCCGACGGTGATGCGCGCCGCTTCCCGCCGGGCCATGTCGACGATCGCCGGGGAGACGAGATCGTCGAAGAGGACGACGTCTGCGGATTGCAGAACGCGGACGGCTTTGAGCGTCAGGAGCTCGGGATCGCCAGGGCCGGCGCCGACCAGGAGGACGCTGCCGAGCCGTTTGCTCCCGGCGGGCTCACGGAGACGCCCGAGCAGTTCGTCTTTCAAATCGTCCGACGGCGTTTCGGCGGGCCGAGTCAGCGCCTCGCGCGTAAACGCCTCCCAAAAGCCGCGGCGCGCGCGGAAATCGGGAGCAAGCGCCTGCACCCCCGCGCGCCAAGCGCGCGCGGCCTCTGCCCAGCGCGCGAACCCCGCCGGAAGCAGCGTCTCGATCTGCGCCCGCACGGCTTGGCCGAAAACCGGCGCTGCGCCAGCGGTCGAGATGCCGACGACCAACGGCGAGCGGTTGACGATCGAGCCGAACTGGAAATCGCAGAGCGCCGGGCGATCGACGATGTTGACCGGCACGCCGGCCCGGTGTGCGGCCGCGCGAAAAGAAGATGCCGCCGCATCCAACTCGAATTCGCCGACCGCCAGCGCTGCGCCACGAAAATCCGCATCGATCCAGGCGCGGTGTTGCCGGCGGATCCGTTCACCGAGGGAAAATTGCGCGATATCGTCCCCGCAAAACTCGCCGAACAGATCGACGCGGGCGCCGGCGGCCTGCAGGAGCTCGGCCTTCCACAGCGCACCAGCCGACGTACCGGCGAGGATCACGCGCCGGTCGGTTAGCGTGAAAAAGACCGGAAGCGTCGCGAGTTCGCCGATCCGGCTCGCGCCGACGCTTCCAGGATGCCGCCGCGTATCTTCAGCCGGGGCGGCGGTATCGTCGGGGGACAGCATCGCGACAAATCCAGCAAGACGGATGCCGTCTACTTGATGGCTGCTGCCCCCGGTGTCGAGCCCTCGCCGCTGCCGCTATCAGGCCGGCGGCGCCACCAGAGCGAACATCGCGCCCTGCGGATCAAGGCATTGCACGATCCAGCTGCCGCCAGGCACTTCCATCGGGCCATTGATGATCTGCCCGCCGGCGGCCTTCACGCGCGCCTCCGCGGCCCGGATCTCCGGCACATTGAAGTAGTATAGCCAGAAGGGCGACGGCGTACTCGGCATTTTCGTCATCATGCCGCCGACCGCCACGCCATCGATCGCGAAGAGCTGGTAGACACCCACCGGGCCCATATCCATTGCCTGGTCTTTGGTCCAACCGAACATATCGGAATAGAACTCGAAGGCTTTGACGCCGTCCAGCGCGTGCAGCTCGTGCCAGCCGCCATGACCCGGCGTTCCCGGCTTTATCGGCGGCCGCATCGCCGAGGCACCTTTGAAGAGCGCGAACATGATGCCTTGGGGATCGGCGACGATGGCGAAGCGCCCGACGCCCGGGATGTCCGCTGGCTCGCGGTGAATCGCGCCACCTTTGTCTTTAACCCGCCTGGCGTAAGCATCGACGTCATCGACTGCGACGTAGCCGATCCAACCCGGCCGCGCGCCGGCAGCGTCTTGCGGGATCGGCATGAGGCCGGCGACACCCAGGTCTCCCGCATGCGCCAGCGTGTAACGTTGGCCGGGAAGGCCAGCGTCTTTCATATTCCAGCCGACAACATCGCCGTAGAATTTTTCTGCGGCATTGGCGTCACTCGTCATGAGTTCATACCAAACAAACTTGCCGGAACCTGCCATTTCCATTCTCCCTTTGTTGCGTGGTTCAGTCGTCGATCGCCTGACAGGCGAGCGTCGGAAAGTTATCGCTGATCTCGTGCCATTCGGATCGGTCACCAGACCCTGCTGCGTAGGACGCAGAGCGTTGCCGACGCGGGTAAGCGCGCGTCCGATAGGCCGCCGGATTTATTCATCGCTTGTTCGCGAATTCGCTACGCGGCCTTGGACGCGGGCGAGGGCGTGTCATACTCATCGTGACGCCGCACGAAGTCCATCGTTGCCTTCTCGTTGCGGCCTTTCGGGGCGCGATCGAGAATCATCAATGTGCCGATGAGTTCTTCCAGGCCGCGCGTATAGGTCGAATAGGTGTGGTACACGTTGCCCGCGTCATCTTTGTAGAATGCGCTGAGGCCAGGCTGCTCCGCAGATTCGCCTGAGGTTTTCGTCTCGGTGAAATTATAGGTGACCTTACCCTTCGCGAGTTCGTCTTCTCCAAACGAGACATGGAAGTCGTAGTTGAAGTCGCCGCCGAAGGACGACACCCACGGAAACGGCCAGCCCATCCGCTTCTTGTAGGCGGCGATCTCGACGAGCGGCGCGCGCGACACGGCGGTCAGCGTCACATCGTGATGCTCGAGATGCGGCAGCGCGCCCGCGAAATGATCGCAGACAAACGAGCAGCCCGGGCAGCCGGCGGCCCATCCCGGCCCCAGCATAAAATGATAGATGATGAGTTGACTGCGTCGCTCGAAGAGCTCCGCCAACATTTTCTTCCCCGCCGGCGTGTCGAAGACGTAATCCTTCTCGATCTTGACCCAGGGAAGCGCCAGGCGTTCGACATTGATGACATCGCGCAGACGAGTCGCTTGCTTCTCCTTGAGGAGGAGCGCCTTGCGCGCGGCAAGCCATTCGTCTCGGGATACCACTTTATTCAACATCGGATCAGCTCCGCTGAAGTTTTCGCTTGACGTGCTATGTTGATATCAACATAAATGTGTCATGTCAAAGGCGGGCGCCGTTCCATTCAAGACAAGTCACCACGTTCGCGATACGTGCCTTTGCCTGCATGTGCAGCGAACCGCGCGCGCGCTGGCGCGCCGCTTCGACGATGCGTTCCGCGGGCTCGATCTCACCAGCGGACAATTTTCGCTGCTCGTCTCGTTGAACCGGCCGAACCCGCCGAGCATCGGCTCCGTCGCTTCGCTTCTGGCGATGGACCGCACGACATTGACCGCCGCGCTAAAGCCGCTGGAGCGCCGCGGTCTCGTTCAGGTGCGCGTCGACGCGGAAGATCGCCGCACGCGTCTGCTCAAGTTGACGCCAAAAGGGCGCGCGCTGCTGACGCGCGCGGTGCCGATTTGGGAGAGGACGCATGCGGCGCTCGAAAAGCGGCTTACGGATGCCGATCCCGCCCGTCTCAGAGACGACCTTCAGGTGCTTTCCCAGTCGAGCGTAATGCAAAGTCCGCGAGCTGAACTCGCTTCGTCTAGGACTTTATGAAAGCGAGTAGATCGGCGTTGAACTTATCCTTCTCGGTCGCCGTCAGGCCGTGCGGCGAGCCCGGATAAACTTTAAGCACCGCCCCTTTCACGATCTTGGAGGCAATGCGTGCTGCGGCGTTGATGGGAACGATTTGATCGTCATCGCCGTGAATGAACAGCGCCGGAATGTCGAACTTTTGCAAATCTTTGGTCAGGTCCGTCTCTGAAAACACCTTGATGCAGTCGTACGCGCCCTTGAAGCCGACCTGCATGCTCTGCAGCCAGAACTGATCGCGCAAACCCTGCGATACTTTCGATCCCGCGCGGTTGGCGCCGTAGAAGGGTGCGCTCAGATCCTTGTAGAATTGCGAGCGGTCGGCTGCCAGGCCGGCGCGAAGGCCGTCGAAGACCGACAACGGCAATCCCTTGGGATTGGCATCGGTCTTCAGCATAAGCGGCGGAATGGCCCCGACCAGCAAGGCCTTCGCGACGCGCTTCGTTCCGTGCCGGCCGATATAACGCGTGACCTCGCCGCCGCCCGTGGAATGGCCGACCATAATCGTGTCTTTCAGATCGAGCGCATCGAACAAAGCCGCGAGATCACCATGTCTGACTCGATCGGCCATGGCCGCGCCGATCATGCGCAATTGCGCGGTAGCCGTTGGACGCCACAAAGAAGAGTTGGTCATCCCAGGCGTCTGCGCTTAGCGGCCAGCCATGGCTGAAGACGACCGGCTGTCCGGCGCCCCAGTCTTTGTAGAAAATCTCGGCGCCGTCCTTTGTCTTGATCGTAGCCATGACCACTCTCCTTGCCTGCTTTGACCGGCGAGAGCAGGGTATATTGTAATCGGCTGATGCTGGCGCCCCAGCCCCGCCAAAATTGCAGGGCAGCACTGTCCCGCTAACTCGAGGGGTGTTCTCATTCCCGGGATTGCCGCTGCTGGAGCAAACAAGACACGGTCCAGCGTCAAACGCTGGCGGAGTATCTGGAGCATCTATGAGGCGACCGCTCGACGAGATCCGCGGCTTCCATGACGAATTGACGACATGGCGGCGCGACTTTCATGCACATCCGGAGATAGGGTTCGAGGAGGAACGCACGTCCGCCTCGGTCGCCGAAAAACTCCACGAATTCGGCTGCGAAGTGCATCGCAAGGTCGGCAAAACGGGCGTCGTGGGCGTGCTGCGCGCCGGGAACGCGCCACACAGCATCGGCCTTCGCGCTGACATGGATGCGCTGCCGATCGTGGAGGCCAACGATCTGCCTTATCGCTCGCAACATGCCGGGCGGATGCATGCCTGCGGCCACGATGGACACACGACGATGCTGCTCGGCGCGGCGAAATATCTCGCGGCGACGCGCGATTTCGACGGCACCGTGAACTTCATCTTCCAGCCCGCCGAGGAGGGGCTCGGCGGCGCCAAAGCGATGCTCGAAGATGATCTGTTTGCGCGCTTCCCCTGCGATTTCGTCTACGGGATGCACAACATGCCCGGGCATCCGGTCGGCACGTTTGCGATCCGCCCCGGCGTCATGATGGCAGCGGGCGCCTTCTTCGACATTTTCATCGACGGCAAGGGATCGCACGGCGCGCGACCGGAAGACGGCGTCGATCCGGTTATTATCGCCGCGCAGATGACGATGGCCTTACAGACGATCGTCTCGCGTAACGTCGAGCCGAACGAACCCGCCGTCGTCAGCGTGACGCAAATTCACACCGGCGCAGCGTACAATGTCGTGCCCGACACCGCGGTTCTGCGCGGGACGGCGCGGACCTTCTCGCGCGATGTCATGGCACTGATCGAAAGCAATATGCGGCGCCTCGTGGAGCATATCGCGGCATCGTTCGGCGCGCGGGCGCGGCTCGACTTCCGCGATCTTTTCGCGCCGCTCGTCAACGAGCCGCAAGAGACGCAGCTTTTCGCCGATGTCGTTTCCGATCTGGTCGGCGAGAGCAATGTCGATCGCAAAAGGTCGCGCGTGCTCGGCTCCGAGGATTTCTCCTTCATGCTCGAGGCCTGCCCGGGAGCCTACATCAATATCGGCAACGGAACGGACGGCTCGCATGCCGCGCCGCTGCACAATCCGCACTACGACTTCAACGATGCGGTGCTTCCATTTGGCGCCGCTGCTTTCGCGGCGCTCGTAGAACGTAAGCTCGCGCGAATGGGCGGTGGCGGCTAAGCGGTCTCTTTCTTGCCGGCGAACCTTGCGAACTCGGTCACGACCTTCTGATACACTTCGCGTTTGAACGGAATGATCAGGTCGGGCAGCCGCTCCATCGGTGCCCAGCGCCAGGCGTCGAATTCCGGTTTATGACCGCCCGCGGGATGGTCGATATTGATCTCGCCTTCGTCGCCTTCGAAGCGCAGCGCGAACCATTTCTGACGCTGGCCGCGATAGCGCGCCCGCCACGAGCGATGCAGGATTTCAGGCGGGATTTCGTAGGTGAACCATCCCGGCGCTTCGGCAACCAGCGAGACGCTGGAGACGCCCGTCTCCTCGCGCAATTCGCGTAGCGCGGCCGAATAGGGCTCTTCCCCGGGATCGACGCCGCCTTGGGGCATCTGCCATTCAAAACCCGGCGCGACGTGCTCGCGCTGGCGCTTGTTGCGACGGCGGCCGACGAAGACCTGCCCATCGCGATTGAGCAGCATCATGCCGACACAGATGCGGTAGGGTAAGCGCTCCTGCAGCATCACCGCTCTCTTGCGTCCGCGCTCGGCCGCGCCTTGCCGGCAGCCGCCGCGCTGACCGGCACGAGCGCGACGCCGCGATCTTCGAGCGTGCGCGCAAAACGCGCCACGCGCTCGATGCTGACCGGCAGGCCGGTTGCCGATCCGAGCGCGACGCCATTTTTTTTCGCCAGCACCTCAAGGCGGCTCAGCGCGGCATCGATGGACTCCGGCGTCTTGTCCGCATCGATGACGACATCGGCGCGGGCAAAAGCCACGTCCGTGCGCGAGGCGACCGCATTTGCGATGCTGCGCGGCGACGTTGCGTCGTCGATGTAGAAGAGCCCGCGCTCTCTGGCTTCGCGCAGCACGGGCGAGAGTGCGGCTTCATCCGCGGTGAAGCGGCCGCCGAGGAAATTCGTCATGCCGGCATAGCCGGGGAACCGCGTCATCAGCCAATGCAGGTCGTCGACGATGGCCTCGGGCGAGCGGTCGGTGTGCAGTGTATGCGGCCCTGGATCGGTTTCGCCGGACGCGAAAGGCTCCATCGGCAATTGCAGCACGATTTCGTGGCCGGACTCGCGCGCACGCGCGGCCTGGACGTCGAGTTCGGGACCATAGGGCGCAAAGGCGAGCGTGATCGCGCCGGGCAGCTTGTCGATCGCCTCTTGCGTCGCCGCGCGGCTCAATCCCATGCCGCCGATAAAAATGGCGATCCTCGGCGCGCCAGCCTTGAGCTTCGGCGACACGGAGAGGGGCCGGGCGTAGATGTCGGCGGGGCGCGCTCCGTCCGTGCCGATCCGCGGCAACGACCCGTAGCGGCTCTTCTCGACCAGCCGCGGGTCGGGCGCAGGGTTGAGACGCACCGCATTGGCATCCGGAACCCTGATAACGAGCGCGTTGGGCGAGTCGGCGCCGCCCCCGCGGGTGACCTTCACGCCGCTCGCGCGCTCCATTTCCGCGGCGCTCGACTTGTTGGAGGCCTGCGGTATCGCGGCGGTGGGTTCGTCGCGGACCGGCGATTTCGCAACAGGGCCCGGCGCGGGCGGCGGCCCGGCCTGAGCCGGTGCCTTCTCCTGTTCGATCCGGGCAATGGCGAAGGGTTCACCGCCGTTGCGATCGCCGGTAATCATAACGAAGGCGATGAGCGAAATTGCAACGAGGCCAAGGCCGGCAAAAGCGAGAGGCACCCATGCCACAGGCCGGCCGATGCGACTTGCCGCGTCGCGATCCAGTCCCAGAGGTCTGTTGAGGTCGTCCGACATCCTCAAATCGACCGGCATTCCGTTCTCAGGCGCTTACGCGAATCAGACGCCCGGCAGCCATCTTAGGTGGGGTACCGGGCGCTTCGATAGGGACACGGGCGAACGCAGGCTGCGTCAGTTCGGAACTTTGGCTGACTTCAGCTGATCCGGGCTAATCGAGGCCTTATTGCTCCCGCGCAGCAGGTCGTCGGCGGCGATCAGCTGCTTGTCGTTCTTCGGGTCGGGCGGAACATAGGCCTGCGACCCGCCCTTCTCCTCCTCCCCGTTCTTCAGGTGACCTTTCAGTGAAGCCTCGCCCTTGGTGTCGTCCTTACCCTTCAATTCCTCGGGCACGTCCTGGAGGACCTGAATGTCGGGGTCGATGCCCTTGGCTTGGATCGAACGCCCGGACGGCGTGTAATAGCGCGCGGTCGTCAGCCGCACCGCGCCGTTGTTCTGGCCAAGCGGGATAATTGTCTGCACCGAGCCTTTGCCGAAGGAGCGCGTGCCGATGACCGTCGCGCGCTTGTGATCCTGTAGCGCGCCGGCGACGATTTCGGAGGCCGACGCCGAGCCGCCATTGATCAACACAACCACCGGCTTGCCCTTGGAGAGATCGCCGGGGCGAGCATTGTAGCGCTGCGTCTCATCGGCATTGCGGCCACGCGTCGAGACGATCTCGCCACGGTCGATGAACGCGTTCGATACCGCGATCGACTGGTCGAGCAGACCGCCCGGATTGTTGCGCAGGTCGAGAATGTAGCCCTTGAACTGATCGTTCGGGATTTCGCTCTGGAACTTCGCCATCGCGGCCTTCACGCCTTCATAGGTCTGCTCGTTAAACTGCGTGATCCTGATATAGCCAATATCGTCGCCTTCCTTGCGCGAACGCACCGACTTGATCTGGATGATGGCGCGGGTGAGCTTGATGTCCTGCTTGTCCTTGTTCGGACCGCGCAGGATTGTCAGCGTAACCGACGTGTTGACCGCGCCTCGCATCTTGTCGACCGCCTGGTTCAGCGTCATTCCTTGAACGGTTTCGCCGTCGATGGCTGAAATAATGTCGGCGGACATGATCCCGGCCTTCGAGGCGGGCGTATCGTCGATCGGCGTCACGACCTTAATCAGCTGATCTTCCTGGGTGACCTCGATGCCGAGACCGCCGAACTCGCCGCGCGTCTGCACCTGCATGTCGCGGAAGCTTTTTGAATCCATGTAGCTCGAATGCGGGTCGAGCGAGGTCAGCATGCCGTTGATCGCCGATTCGACGAGCTTTCCCTCATCGGGCTTCTCGACGTAGTCGGAGCGAATCTTCTCGAAGACATCGCCGAAGAGATTGAGGCTCCGATAGGTATCAGAGATCGCCGCACGGGCGGAACCGCCGGCGAGAAGATGGGTCTGCTGCCCGATCGTCACGGTCGCGGCCCCAGCCATGGCGCCAAGTACAACGAGAGAAACCTTGCGCATCATCCGCGAACCTTCTTCATTTCCGGTCTTGCCCACCACGGGCCCGGATCGATCGGCGTCCCATCCTTACGAAACTCGACGTAGAGGACGGGTTGTGCCGCGCCAATGGCAATCGCTGCCGCCGTTTTTGCCGTGCCGTCGCCCATGGTCGCGACGGGCTCCCCCGTCAGGACAAATTGCCCGACGTCCACGTTGATACGTTCCATGCCGGCCAGCACCACATAGTAGCCGCTGCCCGCATTAATGATCAAGAGTTGGCCATAAGTGCGGTAAGGCCCGGAATAGGCGATCCAGCCGTCGCAAGGCGCCGTGATGACGGCTTGGGCGCGGGTCGCAATCGACAGACCTTTCTCAATCGAACCGAAGCCGTCGGGGGCTCCATAGGCCTTGATCAGGGTGCCGCCGACCGGCAGCGGCAGCAGCCCTTTGGCGTCCGTAAAGGCGATTGCGGGGGCGAGCCGGGCGACATCATTGAAGGGGGAGCTGGGCAGGCCGGCGACGCGAGTCTTGCCCTCGTTTTTCGCTGCATCGGCTTGTTTACGCGCGGCTTCTGCCTTGGCCGCATCATCCGCGGCGCGCTGGTTGGCCATGTCGCTTTCGACGGAGGCGATCAGGTCGCGCAGGCCCGTCGTCTTCCGCGAGAGATCGCGGGTCCTCTGGTGCTCGGCGTCGAGGTCGTGCTCGGCCGCCGAGAGCGCCTGCTGGCGCGCGTCCGTGAGCATCGAAAGGCGCTGGCGCTCCTCCCGCGTCCCCGCAATTTCGCGCGACAGTGTGTCGCGTTCGCCACTAATTGCGGTGCGCAGCTTCACCAATTCAGCGAGATCGCTCACCAGCGCCTCGGTCTCCGCCCGCAGTTCGGGCAAGACGGCGCCAAGCAGCATCGAAGTTCGAATCGCCGACAGCATGTCCTCGGGTCTGACGAGCAGGGCCGGCGGCGGGCGGCGGCCCATGCGCTGCAGGGAAGCAAGAACCTCGCCGACGACGGCGCGGCGATTGCCGAGGGAGACGCGGATTGCCTGTTCCTGGCCGCTGAGACCGTTAAGCCGCTTTTGCGCCGCGTCAGCGCGGGCCTCGAAATCGCGGATTTTACCCGTCGTCTCGATCAGCGCGGCGTTGAGGCGCGCGCGGTCGGTGCGGATCGCCTCGACGTCCGATTCGAGCTTGCGCCGCTGCGTTTCGGCGGCGTCCAGCGTGTCTTCGAGGCCGCGCAGTTCGAGCCGGCGGTCGGCGAGTTCGCGGGATTTCGGGTCGAAAGGGGCCGAGGGCGCAGGCGGAGGCGCCGCGGAAGCCGCCGTCTGAGCGAAGGCCGGTGCAGTCCAGAGGCAAGCCAGGGCGAGCGGATAGGCGGCGCCTCGCCTACTTCCTCGACCTCCCCAAGCCGCCATTTGCGTCCCGCCAGCACCTCGATTCGAGGTCGTAGCGGGGCTAGCAGGCAAAACTTGGACGCGATTCGAATGCGACCTCAGAGCGCGCTGTGCCGGGTCAGTCTTCGGCGTCCGTCTTCGACTTGATCTTGAGAACCTGGCGGCCCTTGTACATGCCGGTCTTCAAATCAACGTGATGGGGGCGGCGGAGCTCGCCCGAATCCTTGTCCTCAACATAGGTCGGGGCGGCCAGCGCATCGGCCGAGCGGCGGAAGCCGCGCTTCATCGGCGAGGTTTTTCTCTTCGGAACGGCCATGAAATGTCTCCAGCGACGGAGCGGCGCCGCTTTGGGAACGGGCCGGGAAAGGGAAGGCCGGCTTCTATACCGGAAAATTTGGGCTGGCTACCCAATGAAGCGGCTGTGCTGAAACCGAATCCGGCGGTCGCGGTTCTGCTCCGGATCCCCGAAACCGGAATTTGAACCCCGTGAGCGCGCGCGCAACACCACGCACTCCCGACGATGAACGCCACCCATCCGCCCGCAGTTTGCGCGGGCTGGATGGGCTCAACTTCCTCATGGCGGACGTACGCGACGGTCTCGGGCCATATCTCTCGGTCTATTTGAAGGGCGCGCAGCACTGGAACGCAGGGGATATCGGCGTCGCCATGGCGGCGAGCAGCCTGTCTGCTGCGCTCTGCCAGATCCCGGCGGGTCTGCTCGTCGATGCGCTTAAGGCAAAGCGCATGCTGGTCGCCGTCTCCGGGCTGGCGGTCGCGCTCGGCTGCATTCTGATCGCCGCTTTTCCTCATCTTACGACGATCATTGCCGCGCAGATCATGATCGGCGCCGCCTCCGCAATCGTTCCGCCGGCGCTGGCGGCGCTGAGCCTCGGGCTGGTCGGGCGGCAGCGCATGGACGGCCGGATGAGCCGCAACGAGAGCTTCAATCATGCCGGCAATTTCGCCGCGGCGGCACTCGCCGGCACGCTTGGCCAATGGCTCGGCTACGACTGGATTTTTTACCTCGTCTGCGCGTTTGCTGTCGGAAGCGCGGCGGTCGTCAATCTGATCAATTCAAGTGAGATCGATCACGAGCTCGCGCGCGGCGGCGCAGATAGCAATCCCGAGGTGGGCACCAGCGCGCAAGATAAAGCGATTCCGATCAGAGCGCTGCTCACGCGCCGTGACCTCATCGTCTTTCTCGTATCCGTCGCGCTTTTCCATTTCGGCAATGCCGCCATGCTGCCGATGGCTGGCCAGGTGCTTGCACAGACGCATCCGGGCTGGGATACGATCGCGCTCAGCGGCTGCATCATTGCCGCGCAATTGGTGATGGTCGCGATCGCTTGGGGCGTCGGCAAAGCGATGGCTGCAGGTTATGGGCGCAAGACGATTTTCCTCGTCGCACTCGCGGTGCTGCCGGCGCGAGGGGTTTTATTTTCGTTCACCGCCAACCCATTTGGCGTCATCGCGATTCAACTGCTCGACGGCGTCGCGGCCGGCATTTTCGGCGTGATTGCCATTATCATCGCCGCGGACCTGACGCGTGGCACCGGACGGTTCAACCTGGCGCAGGGATTGGTCGCGCTGTCGCTCGGCCTCGGTGCGGGTCTGAGCAATCTCGTCGCGGGCTACATCGTCCAGTGGTTCGGTTATCTCGCGGGTTTCCTGTCGCTTGCCTTCATCGCGGCAGGGGCGCTCGCGTTCTTTGCGCTGTTCATGCCAGAGACGCGAGACTTGCCGGCGCGGCGATCGCCTGAAGCGTCCGTCGCCGCAGGGGCGGCGGCTTGAGTCTCCCACAGATCGCGATCTGGGTCATCGTCGCACTCGGAATAGCAGGGGTGATCCTGCGGCCCTGGCGACTGCCCGAGGCGACATGGGCGGCCGCCGGCACGATCGTGCTCGTCGCGTTCGGGCTGCTGCCGATCCACGATGCCTGGACCGGCATCGCCAAAGGCGCCGACGTTTATTTCTTTTTGACCGGCATGATGCTGATCGCCGAGCTCGCGCGATGCGAAGGTCTGTTCGATTGGCTCGCCGGCATTGCCGCTTCCCACGCACGCGGCTCGGCAAAGCGGCTGTTCGCACTCATTTACATCGTGGGAATCCTTGTCACGGCGTTTCTGTCGAACGACGCGACGGCCGTCGTGCTCACCCCCGCGGTTTACGCCGCGGCGCGCGCCGCCCGCACCGAGCCGCTGCCGCATCTTTACATCTGTGCGTTCATCGCGAACGCCGCGAGTTTCGTTCTGCCGATCTCGAATCCGGCGAACCTCGTCGTGTTCGACGGCCATATGCCGCCGCTTTTGCAATGGCTGGCGCGCTTCAGCCTGCCGTCGCTCGCTTCAATTGCGGTGACTTACGCAATTTTGCGCTGGGCGCAACGCGCCCATCTTCGCGAGCCGACGGAAGCGAACCCGCACGTTCCCTCTCTCAAACGCGGCGGTGTTGTGGTCGCTATCGCGCTGATCGTCGCGGCAATCTTGCTCCTCATCGTCTCTGCTCTCGGCCTCGATCTCGGCTTGCCGACATTCCTTGCCGGAGTGGCGACGCTCGTCATCATGATGTTTTTCCGCGGCACTGAAACCCTTGCCGTCCTGAAACACATCTCGTGGGGGGTTCTGCCGCTCGTTGCGGGATTGTTCGTCTTTGTCGAAGCGCTCGACCACACCGGCGTGCTGAGCTTCTTGAGCGATCGCTTGCGGAGCGGCTCGCATGAAGCGCCGGCATTCACCGCATGGGCTGGCGCACTGATCACCGGCTTCGGCAGCAACATCGCCAACAATTTGCCCGTCGGGCTTCTGTCGGGCGCAGCGATCCAGATCGATTCGCCGCCGCCGCTTGTGACCGACGCTATCCTGATCGGCGTCGATCTCGGCCCGAATCTATCGGTTACCGGGTCACTCGCGACGATCCTCTGGCTCGTGGCGCTCAGGCGCGAAGGCGAACATGTGAGCGCGCTGGAATTTTTGAAGCTCGGTGCGCTGATCATGCCGGTGTCGCTCGTTCTGGCGGTCGCAGCGTTGTTTGTCGGGAGGTGAGCGATCCTCACACCATCTCGCCGCGCACGCGCGCAACCGCGCGCCGGATTGCAGCGATGTTGTCGCGATAGGACGCCTCCGTCCCCCCCTTAAAGATCGACGATCCCGCAACGAGCGTGTCAGCTCCGGCGCGGACGGTCTCCGCAGCAGTCTCGGGCGTAATGCCGCCGTCGACCTCGAGCCGGATCGGCCGCCCCGCGATCATCGCGCGGATGCGCCGGATCTTTTCGAGCTGCGAGCGGATGAAGCTTTGGCCGCCGAAACCGGGATTGACTGTCATCACCAGCACGAGGTCGACGTCCTCGAGCACGTGCTCGATCGTCACCTCAGAGGTCGCCGGGCAGAGCGTCACGCCGGCCTTCTTGCCGAGCCCGCGGATCGTCTGCAGCGAGCGATGCAGATGTGGCCCCGCCTCGACATGCACCGTCAGTCGGTCGGCGCCGGCTTTGGCGAACGCCTCGATATACGGATCGGCCGGCGCGATCATCAGGTGCACGTCGAAAAGTTTGTCGGTCAGCGGTCGGATCGCCTGCACGATCGGCGGCCCGATCGTGATGTTCGGGACAAAATGCCCGTCCATCACATCGACATGAATCCAGTCGGCGCCGGCGGCGACGATCGCGCGCACCTCCTCGCCGAGCCGCGAAAAATCGGCGGAGAGGACGGAAGGGGCGATCAGGACGTCTTCGGCCATGTGATTCCCGGGTCCGGCACCTATAATGGGCGGGTTCGCTGTCGCGCGATCGCCGCATGACCGCAAGCCCCGCAAAGGAATGTTCGATGACGCTCATGCTGGCAAGCGTGACCGGCCCGGCCGAGGCGGACTTGGCGATCGAGGCGGGCGCTGACATCATCGATCTCAAGGACCCGTCCGCGGGAGCGCTCGGGGCGCTAAGCCCGGAGATCGTGCGCGACACGGTGGCGCGTGTCGCCGGGCGGCGACAGACCAGCGCTGTCACCGGCGATCTGCCGATGCTTCCGGAAACGGTGTGCGACGCTGCGGGGGCGATGGCTGCAACGGGCGTCGACTACGTGAAAGTCGGCGTCTTTCCCTCCGAGCGCGCGCGGGAGGTCATCCGGGGACTGCAGGAGACGGCGCGGCGAACCAAGCTCGTCGCGGTGCTGTTCGCCGATCTTGCGCCTGACTTCGATCTCGTCGAGGATTGCGCCGATGCGGGTTTCGCCGGCGCCATGCTCGACACGGCGCGCAAAGGCAGCGGGCGGCTCCTCAACCATCTCGACCTGCCGTCGCTGGAGAACTTCATTACCCGCTGCCACGCGCGCGGTCTGATCGCCGGGCTCGCCGGCTCGCTCGAGGCGCCTGATGTGCCCCGCCTTCTGCCGCTCTCGCCCGATCTTCTCGGCTTCCGCTCCGCGCTCTGCCGCGCCGGCGATCGCAAAAGCGAACTCGATCCGGACGCGATCGCGATCATTCGTGGCCTCATCCCGGCGCAGACCTCCCCCGGCGCAACGACTGACAATGTCGACTGGCGGCTTCGCGCCGCGCACGGCTACACGGTCGGACGCGAGAGCGAAACTAAGAGCGATCGCGTGTTCGTTCGCGATTTCGTAGTGAACGCCAAAATCGGCGCCTATTTGCATGAGCAGGAGGTCGAGCAGCGCTTACGTTTCAATGTCGAAGCCGATGTGCGCCGCCCCGACTTGAAAAGCGGCGACATGCGCGACGTGGTTTCCTACGACACGATCACCGACGCGATCCAACTCACGCTGGCGCGCGGACACGTCGCCCTTGTCGAGAAGCTCGCCGAAGATATCGCCGATCAGGTGCTGCGGGACCCGCGCGTGCGGGGTGTCGTGATCAGCATCGAGAAGCTCGATATCGTGCCGGGTTCGGTCGGTGTCGAGATCCGACGCGAGCGGCCGAAAGCCTCAGCGAACGTGCATCAGCTTTTTGCCGGCCTCGCAGACACGGGCAAGCCGGGCTGAGGCGTGGTTTCCCGCGGCCCCATCATCGCGAAACTCGGCGGCAGCCTCGCGCGCGATCGCCAGTTTGCCCGATGGATCGAAGCTTTGCGCCACTCGGAAAGCGGTGTGATCCTCGTGCCCGGCGGCGGACCTTTCGCCGATTGCGTGCGCAATACGCAAGCTTACATGCGCTTCGATGATGCGGCCGCGCACCGCATGGCGCTTCTTGCCATGGAACAATATGCGATCGCCTGCGCATCCTCAGTGCGGGATGTGCTGCTTTTGAGCGATGAGACGCAGTTACGCCGGATCGGCGAGGGGCGGATTGCGTTTTGGCTGCCAAGCCGCATGGCGCTCGGCGCCGACGATCTGCCGGAAAATTGGCAGGTCACGTCGGACAGTCTCGCGGCGTGGCTGACGCTGCGGCTCGATGCGCCCGCGCTCGTTGTGGTGAAGAGCATGGACGCGAAAACCGATCCGATCAATGCCGAGGCGCTCGTCGGGAGCGAGATCGTCGATCCGCTCTTTCCTCGCTTTGCTGCGCGCACCAATGCGGAAATCCGGCTTGCCGGACCCGCCGATCTCGCCGGTGCCGGCGCGACGCTTGCGGCCGGGAAACTGCCCGGGGCGCGTGTTGTGGCTCGTGCGAACGCCGATGCCTGAACGCGTTCTCTTTATAACGGGCCGGCTAGCGCGCGGACGGCTGGAACGCGTGCTCGGCAGTCTCGGCGCGATGCCGTTCGAATGGCGCGTGCACGATATCGGCGTGAAAGTCGCGGCGCTGATGACGGAAGAAATTATCCGCCGCCGCCTGCCCCGTCCGGTGGAAGCCGACCGCATCATCGTGCCCGGCCGCTGTCACGCCGATCTCGGCAAGCTCTCGGCTGAATTGGGCGTGCGCGTCGAGCGCGGCCCCGACGAAATCACTGACTTGCCGCGCTATCTCGGCGCAAAGGGCCGGCCGCCCGATCTTGCCCGCTATGACATCCGCATCTTTGCCGAGATCGTGGACGCGGCGACAACCGACGTGCAGCGCATCTTATCGCGCGCTGATGAACTCAAAAGCGCCGGCGCCGATGTGATCGATCTCGGCTGCCTGCCCGACACGCCGTTTCCGCACCTCGAGGAAAGCGTGCGTGAATTAAAGCAGCGCGGGCTTATGGTCAGCGTCGATTCCGCCGACCCGGGCGAACTCGAACGCGGCATCAAAGCTGGCGCCGATCACGTGTTGAGCCTGGATGAAGAGAGCCTTGCACTTGCGGAAGGGACCGCCTGCGTGCCGATCCTCGTGCCGCGGCCGCACGGCGATCTCGACTCACTCGTGCGTGCGGCGGAGGCGGCAAACAAGCGCAAGATCGCCTGCATTCTCGATCCCATTCTCGATCCGATCCATTTCGGCTTCACCGAATCGCTAACCCGGTACGCGGAACTCCGCCGCCGCTTGCCCGAGGCCGAGATGATGATGGGGACCGGCAATCTCACCGAATTGACCGAAGCTGACACGAGCGGCATCACCGCTGTCCTCATCGGCATCTGTTCCGAGCTCGCGATCAGAAACGTGCTCACGGTGCAGGTCAGTCCGCATACGCGCCGCACATTGGAGGAGCACGATGCGGCGCGCCGCCTCATGTTTGCCGCGCGCGAAGATCAGGCGCTGCCGAAGGAGTATGATGTCGGCCTGCTGCAAATTCACGATCGCGTGTCGTTTGCGGCAACACCGGACGAGATCGAAACGCTTGCCGATCAAGTGCGCGACAAGAATTTCCGCATCGAAGCCGCGGAGGACGGTATCCACGTTTACGCCCGCGGTTTTCACAGGATCGAGCGCGATGCATTTCAATTCTTTCCTGACTTACACGTCGAGCAGGACGGCGCGCACGCTTTTTATCTCGGCGCCGAATTGACTAAAGCCGAGATCGCGTTGCGCCTGGGCAAACGCTACATCCAGGACGAGCCGCTCGATTTCGGCGTTGCCGCGCCGCGGCAGCAAGGTGAGCGGCTGCGTCTGAAGGGGGCGGGAACGACGCTCAAGCACCGCGGCCCGCAGGCGAAAGAATCGGTCGAGGATAGCGACTGAATGCCAATGATCCGCGAATGCGTGGTGACGACGATCGATGCCACGGGTCACGTGCACATCGCGCCGCTCGGACTTATCGAGGATGGCGACGAGTGGATCATCGCGCCGTTCCGACCGTCGGCGACGCTCCACAATCTGAAGGTCGTACCCTTTGCGACGGCGAACTACGTCGATGATGTCCGCATCATCGCAGGGTGCCTTACCGGGCGGCGTAACTGGCCGATCGTCGATGTGCCCGGACATCATGTGCCGCGCCTCGGGGGCGCATTGGCGCATGCGCAGCTTGCCGTTGCCCGGGTCGAGGAGGATGAGACGCGCCCGCGATTTCACTGCCGCGTGTCAAAGGTCGAAACGCACGCGCCGTTCCGCGGGCTCAATCGCGCCAAAGCTGCCGTGCTTGAAGCAGCGATCCTCGTCAGCCGGCTCTCGATGCTGCCGCGCGAAAGGATCGAGAGCGAGATCGCGTATCTGAAGATTGCGGTCGAGAAAACCGCCGGGCCGGAAGAGCGCGAAGCCTGGGATTGGCTGATGGAAGCGGTGACGAAGTTTTATGCGAGGTGATTTAGCGCGAGCATGGCGACTGCCGCTGCGGGCGCACAATCGGAGACCGCGCTCGCGCATTCCGGCGCCGCGTCAAAGCACGATTCGAAAGGAATGAACGCGCGGCGAAACCGCGCCGCGATCTTCGTCAGCACAAATCGGCCGATGCCGGCGCCGACGATCGGTGCATCATCCGGGATGACGCCGCGCGACAGAATGAGATGCAAATTCTCCTCGATTTGCCGCGCCTGCGCGTCTGCAAAAAAGCCCGCCAGACGCGACCAGCTCGCCTCATCCGCGTCGGCGCTGTCATGCCCGATCATCCGCGCCAATCTCGTGCGGGAGGATTCGACCGACTTATCTCTGTTATCGGCGGTCTGCATCACATCGACGCCGTCGGAGAGCTCGCCCAAGACGCGATAGACGTCACTCATGCTGGCAAACCATTCATTCATCAGATTGACCCAGCGGCCCTCGAACGGCGCGCGTCTGATCCCGGCAAACAAATAAGAGCGCACCACGCCGGCATAGACGAGTTCGCCGTGCGCGAGCCGCTCTGCATCGCTATAGCCGAGCGCGACAACACGCCCGTCGCGTATCGGAATGAGATCGGTTGTGGTCGAGCCCATGTCGGCAAAGAGCGCGTTCGGATGCACGGCGGCGATAGCGGAAGCGCTCGCATGCCAGTTGGCAGAGGCGATGTCGGTAGCGTGATCTGCGACGCGATCAGCCGGCACAAAGCCGGCCTGGCCGGCATAGAACAGGGTGTTCAAGGCGAGCCGCCGCTGCGCTACCGCCGCCAATGCCGAGACTCCCTCTGCGTGCGTGGCAAAGATATCGCAGAGCTCCCCAGTCATCGTCACCGCATTGACCTCCGCGCGTCCGATCTTCACCTCCGCTTCGTCGAACGCGCGTTCTGCCTCGTGCAGCCCCTGCCATAATGGGAGCGCGACCTGCAGCGCCGCGATGATGCGGCCGTTCTCCATCCGCGCCGCCTTGAGATGCGCCCCTCCGATATCCCAGCCTATTATGCTCTGTCTCGGCATGCGCTCCCCTTCTTGATGTACTGCGACGCGACCGCTATTGCGTGAGTATGGAGATCATACCCGTCCTCGATCTCAAAGATGGCAAAGTTGTTCATGCGAGACAGGGACAGCGCGACTCGTATCAACCGATCGTCTCGCGTTTGTCATCGACCAGCGCGCCGCGCGACGTGCTCGCCGGTCTCCTGCGGCTCCATTCATTTACCAAGGTGTACATCGCCGATCTCGATGCGATCGGGAAAAAAGGCGAGCACTCGCAAATCGTAAGCGAACTGGCGCACGAAAATCCGGCAGTCGAGTTCTGGCTCGATGATGGACGAACCGCGCCCGCCGCGCCGAATGCGAGTGATAACATTCGGCGTATTCTCGGCAGCGAAAGCGTCCGGGATATCGAAGCTTTTCGACCGGTCGATGCAACCGCGATCCTCTCCCTCGACTTTCGCGGCTTGGATTTCCTCGGACCTCCCGATCTACTCGAACAGCCGCCGCTTTGGCCGAATCGCATCATAGTCATGACGCTGGCGCGCGTCGGCAGCAGCGATGGTCCCGATCTCGAGAGGCTCGCAACGATCAAGCAGCGCGCCGGGGCGCGCCGCCTCTATGCAGCCGGTGGCGTGCGCGGCGCCGCCGACCTCCACGTGCTGCGACGTGCCGGGGCGGCCGGTGTCCTCGTCGCCTCGGCGCTTCACGACGGGCGTCTCACGCCCGCCGATCTCGCGGAACTTAGTTAGACTTACGACGCCGCCGCAAACGGGTGCTTTGCGGTCTTGTATTGCTGCTGCACTGTCGCGGCATTCGGGGTGCCGCGCACGGCACGCTCGATCGATTCCTTCGTCGCCCGGTAATTATAGTCCTGGATCTTCTTGTCGTCGGCCGCCTCCCAATGGATGAACACGCCGACGCAGATGAAGATGTCGTCGGCCTCCGCCGCCGGGATCGTGCCCTCCGACACCGCGTCGGCGACCGCCATCGCCACGGCATGCTGCGCCGGACCGAACATCTGCACCGCTTGCTTGGCGTCCTTGATCGTCACCTTGTTAAAGAGGATCGTGTTCGGCTTCACCGGCAGGTTCGGCGCGACCACGGCAAGCAGGCTCGTGAAGCCGTCCTTGTTGTTGGTCAGCGCATTGGCGAACGCCGTCTCGGCGGCCGAGCCGCGCGGCCCCATGATGAGATCGATATGGGCGACCTCGTTACCCTCGCCGACCAGCGACTCGCCGACCATGAGCTTGTTTATCGTGGCCATGAAGCATGTCCTCCCGTGTTGAGCTTCAACGCGCCCCGGCAGATGACCGGAACGCAAAAACTATCCTTGTTGACAGCGTCCGAGCTCGGACCGGTTGGCCAGATAGAGCGGTTCTCCCCGC
>JAXDNJ010000046.1:0-51850 GCA_034669505.1 Methylobacteriaceae bacterium | reverse complement strand
TGCTGCAGGTGGCCGGCCGCCTTCTGCAGTGGCGCGATATACGGCTTCAGTGCCTCATCACTCTCATTGTCCTTGGCGAATTGGCTGACCTCGTTGAAGAAGGTCATGATGGCGCGCCCGCCGTCCTTCGGCAGTTTGCGGCCGACGAGATCGAGCGCCTGGATACCGTTCGCGCCCTCATAAATCATGGCGATGCGGGCGTCGCGCACGAATTGCTCCATGCCCCATTCGCCGACATAGCCGTGGCCGCCGAGGACTTGCTGCGCCTTCACCGTGTTGTCGAACCCGACATCGGTGAGGACGCCTTTCAAGACCGGCGTCATCAAGCCGAGATAATCCTCCGATGCGGCATGCACTTTCGGATCTTCGGAATGGTGTCCGATGTCGCTGCGCATGGCCGTCCACAGAACAAGCGCGCGCGCGGCCTCGTTGAAGGCCTTGATCTCGAGGAGATTGCGCCTGATATCCGGGTGCACGATGATCGGATCGGCAGGTTTCTCCGGATTCTTCACGCCGGAAATCGAGCGGCCTTGCAGGCGATCCTTCGCGTACGCTGCGGCGTTCTGATAAGCGACCTCGGATTGCGCCAGCCCCTGCACGGACACACCTAGCCGCGCATGGTTCATCATCACGAACATCGCATTGAGCCCGCGATTGGCCTCGCCGAGCAGATATCCTTTTGCGCCGTCGTAGTTCATCACGCACGTCGAATTGCCGTGGATGCCCATCTTGTGCTCGATCGAGCCGCAGGTGACGCCGTTCGGATCACCCAGTGATCCGTCAGGATTGACGCTCACCTTCGGCACGATGAAAAGCGAAATGCCCTTCACCCCCGCAGGTGCTCCTTCGATGCGCGCCAGCACGAGGTGAATGATGTTCTCGGTGAGATCGTGCTCGCCGGCCGAGATGAAAATCTTCTGGCCGGTGATCGAATAAGAGCCGTCGCCGTTCGGCACGGCCTTGGTCTTGAGGAGACCGAGATCGGTGCCGCAATGCGACTCGGTCAAATTCATCGTGCCGGCCCAGCGGCCCTCGGTCATTGCCGGCGCGAAGAGCTGCTTCTGTTCCTCGCTGCCGTGGACAAGCAGCGCGGCGAGTGCGCCGGAGGTGAGACCGGGGTACATGCCGAACGCCATATTCGCGGAGGCGACGAATTCGTTGACGGCGATGGCCAGCGTGTGCGGCAGGCCCTGTCCGCCATAAGCGGGGTCGACAGGCAGGCCGATCCAGCCACCCTCGGCATAGGCCTTGAATGCCTCTTTGAAACCTTTCGGCGTCGTGACGCGGGTTTCGTTCTGCCGCACGCAACCCTCGCGATCGCCGGACAGGTTCAGCGGCTGCAGTACCTCCTCGCAGAGTTTAGCCGCCTCGCCGAGGATCGCTTCGATAACGTCGGGTGTCGCTTCGGCGAAGCTTGGAAGATTGTTGTAGCGGTCGATCTGGAAGACGTCACGCAGCAGGAACAGCACGTCCTCCACCGGGGCTTTGTAGCTCGGCATGGCACATCTCCTGCAGCCGGCCGCGCGGGTCGACGGCATCAGGTTCGGAAGATAGTTCATATGTAAACTATCTTACGACCGCTTGCAAGCGTGCCGCGACCGCGGCCCGTTGGCAACATTCCCCGAAGGAGCTGTGCCAGAATCGTCCAGTTAACGCGTTATTTACCGCGGATGCAGAAAGTCGGGATCGGCAGCAAACTTTTAACCTCCCGTCGATTCGCGTGTTGCGTTCCGCCGAGCCGCTGGTGAAGTCCCCTGGATGTGGCGATGAACAAGGCAGCTTCCTGGAGCATCAAGGGCGTCGATTTCGACGCGCGCGAAGCCGCTGAAGTCGCAGCACAGCGCTCGGGACTCTCCTTGGGGGAGTGGCTGAACAACGTCATCGCCGAGCGCGCCGCCGAACAGCAGGTCGAGCCCGCTGATCTCGATACGGACGAGCGGCTCGAAGCCGTGACCGCCCGCCTACAGCGCCTGAGCCAAGGCGAACCGCGCGACCGCCGGCGGAAAGATTCGGGCATGAATCTGCCGCTTGGCGAGCGCCGCCGAAGCGATAGTCCGATGCGCGAACGGCCGAAGCAAGTTGCCATTCCGGACGAAGAAGCGGACGAACCGGCCGCATCGCGCAAATCGCGGGAAATCGCCTTCGGCAAGGATCGCGACTCCGAGGCCCTGCTCGACCAGGCGATCGCCGCCTTCGAGCGCCGCGCCCATGCGGCGCAGCGCCAGACGGCAAACGCGCTCGCCGACGTCAACGAATGGATGGAGGAGAGCCGCTCCCATCGCAAACGCGATCGCGAGATGCTGAGCACCGTCGCCGACCGGCTCGCAAACATCGAGGAGCGCGTCGCATCGCGTCCCCAAGAGGATTCCTTCGCACCGGTCCGCGATGCGATCAGCCGGCTCGAGGAGCGCTTCGAGGCGCTGTCGCGCCCGGCTCCGGCGCCGCCGGTGCTCGAGACGACGCTGCGCGATCTCGACGAAAAAATGAACGCGCTCGCCGCTCGCATGGACCGTCCGCGGCCGCAACCGGCGCCCATTCCAGAACCGCCGCCGGCGCCTGCGCCGCAGCGGCCGGTCATTCATTTGCAGACCCGCGGCGTCGGTGACGCCGTTGCCGAGATCGTCCGCCGCCGCAACCATCTCGAAGGCGTCAGCCACGCGCCGATCATTCTCGCGCAAAGCGGCTTCGATCAGCGCCTGGAAGCAATCACCAAGCGGCTCGAAGAGGCAGCCGATCATGCAAGCGGCCGCCAGACCCGGGAATCCGCTGCGCTCGAAGGCTTGCAGAAGGAAGTCGCAAGCCTTGCCTCGCAGTTGGAACATATGCGCGATGGCGGCGGCCCGGATGACCCCCATACCGAGGCGCTGAAAGCCGGTGAGCGCAGCATCGGCAGCCTGCGCGAAGAAATCGCCGCGATGTCGCGCGCGGTTTCACAGCTCGCGCCGCGCGGCGCGGTCGATGCGATCGATCTCGCCATCCGCGAGCTCACGCTGAAACTCGAAGCCTCGCGCATGAACGGGGCGCGCGACGCGGTGCTTGCGCCCATCGAGCAGCTCGCGTCGGACTTGCGCGAAGCGCTCGCCGCTTTCGATCCGCGCGTCATTGTCGAGCGGCTCGAAAACGAAATCCGCTCGATCGCACGTAAGCTAGAATCCTTTCAGGCGTCGGGCGGCATCGATCCCGAGGCTTTCAATCGTATCTGCGAACAGACGCGCGAAGTGCGTGATCTCCTGACCGCCGCTTCGTCGCGGCCGCTGCCCGTCGAGAAGATCGAGCAGCAGGTCAATGCACTCGCGCAACGCCTCGACGCGCTTCCGATGATGATGCCGCGCGGCGAGGGCGGCGATCTTGCGCCTAGCCTCGGCGAAATCCGCGCGCTGATCGCCGACGCGGAAGCGCCCGCCTTCAAGTCGCTGCAAAGCCGGCTCGAAACGCTGTCCGACAAGTTCGATGATGTCGCCACGCGCGCGCAGCATCCTTCCGAGTTCGGGGAGCTGTCGAAGCGGCTGGACTTCATGCACGAGGCTTTGTCCGCGCGCATTGCCGACGCTTCGCCGCGTAATTCCAGCGGTGAGGCGGCGCAGCTCGAAACCATGATGCGCGCGCTCGCGGAAAAACTCGAGACGGCGCTGGTGTCGCGCAGTGACGGCGCACATGAAGCGCTGGAGCGTCAGATCGAGCTTCTGTCGCAGCGCCTCGATAAGTCCGACCGCAGCCTCGCCTCGATCTCCTCGCTCGACAAGTCCATCGGCGACCTCTTCGAGCAGCTTGAGGACACCCGTCGCGCTGCGGTGGATGCGGCCGAAGATGCCGCCCGCCAGGCGCTCCGCAACGCGATGCCCGACATCGCGCAGCCGCTGTCGAAGGAGCTCTCGCGTGAGCTCGCTGATTTGCGTTCCGCGCAGGACGTTGCCGATCAGCGCCTGCATGCAACGCTCACCGCGGTCCACGACACGCTGGAGAAAGTCGTCGATCGGCTGTCGCTGCTCGAAGATGACGTCGCCAATGGAAGAGCGTCACCGGAAGATGAGCTGTTGGCAGCGGGCGCACCGCCCATTTTCGCGCCGGCCCGCCGCAACGACGAGCCAAAGCCCGCGCCCGCAGGCGTGCGCCTCCGCGCAGCCCGAGAAAGCCGGGGCGACAATATACCAAGCGCGCCGCGCGTCAGCGACGATGCCGATTTCCTGATCGAGCCGGGCTCCGGCTTCCGGCCGGGCGGCGATAACGAGCGCAAATCCTCAGCGCAAAACCTGCAAGGCGGCGCGCCGAGCCAGGCGAATTTCATCGCAGCCGCGCGCCGTGCCGTTGCCGCCGCGCAAGCCGCCGATACACAGGTGCAAGCGCAAGGCGAAAAGCGCCGTGCGGCCGCCAAGAACGGCGCGGCCAAGGCCGGCGTGCTCAGCCGGTTCACCGAAGCGCGCGCAGCGCTCAACACTCGCAAGCGCCCGCTGCTGCTCGGCCTTGCCGGGCTCGTTCTGCTTCTTGCCGCCTATCAAGTGCTGCGCATGGGCGGCAATGATGTACCTGCACCGAACGCGAAGATCGAAATGCCGGCCGACACCAAGCCGCGCGCCCAATCGGCAAATCCAGCGCCGAAGGCGGATATGACGCCGACGCAGACATTCGCCGCATCGAAACCAGTGCAGCCGCAACTCGCGACGCCGTTAGCGCCGCCGCCAAAGGCCGAACCCGCAGCCGCTCCGCCCGCGAGTGCCGCGAAAACCGATCCTGCACCGGTCTCCGCCATCACGCAGTCGCCGCCGTCGATGGTTGGGAGCACGGGTGCGCAGCCGAAAGACAACATCGCCGGTTTGCAGAGCCTCGCGGTGACCGGCGATGCATCTGCACAATACGAGCTCGGCCAGCGCTATGCGGAGGGACGGACCGTCACACGCGATCCGAAACTCGCCACGCAATGGTTCGAGAAAGCGGCGAACCAGGGTCTCGCACCGGCGCAATACCGGATGGGCTCGGCCTACGAGAAGGGGATCGGCGTCACGCGCGATCTCAATCTTTCGAAGATGTGGTACCAGCGCGCCGCCGATTCCGGAAACGTCCGGGCGATGCATAATCTCGCCGTGCTGATCGCGGAAGGGACGGACGGCAAGCCGGATTATCCCGGTGCGGCGAACTGGTTCAAGCAGGGGGCCGAATACGGCGTGCGCGACAGCCAGTTCAATCTCGCGATCCTCTATGCGCGCGGTCTCGGCGTCGGCCAGAACCTCGTGCAGTCGTATGTGTGGTTCACGCTCGCGGCGAAGCAGGGCGACGAAGACGCCGGCAAGAAAGCCCAGGACGTTGCCGCGCGTCTTGACGCCAAGGATCTCGCCACGGCGAAATCGCTCGCCGAGTCGTTCCGCGCCAAAACCGCGAGCAAGACCGCCAACGAAGTCGCCGCGCCTGGGACGAATTGGGAAGGCGTGAAGCCGCCGATCGGCGCCGATCTGAAGTCCACCGCGCCGAAGATTTCGCGGCTTTAGTCCAGCCGAACAAAACCCCGCCGGTCAGCCGACGGGGTCGCTTTCTTATACCGAACGCTCAGCAGTCGGTTCTGTTGACCGTCTTCGATCCAACTTCATTCTCTTTGTGCACCGTTGTCGATTGGCAGCCGGTGCTGCGGCGCTCGACGGTGGTGCCGCCCGGATCGCCGAGCGGCTTGCCGACGAGCGCGCCGACTCCCGGAGGAACCGGATCGCGGTGAGTGACAGTGGTTTCCTCGGCAAAAGCGCAGCTTGCGGTAAACGCGGCAGCGGCGCCCAGAAGTGCAATCGCGCGCATCTTCAGATCTCCCTGTTTGATCCCGAGCCAACGCAAGCTATGGCTCCGGGTTCCGCGGCGTGTCATTGCGAGCAAAGCGAAGCAGTCCAGGTCGGCTCGCACTGACGACCGGCTATTGCCCGGTCATCTTCTTCTGCTGCTCGACCGCGACGGCTTTGTAATCGTAAGTCGGATAAAATTCCGTGCGATAGCCGCCCCAGGCGCTCTGCTCGACGGCGCGGTTGACCTCGCGCAGGCGTTCGGCCGGGAAGCGCAGCGTCACGACCTGGCCGATGCCCATCATCACGTACCAGGAGACAACCTCGACGTCTTTCGGCGGGAATTTCTCGTAGAATTTCTGCCGCTTCAGCTGCTCGTTGATGTCGTCGAGATTTTTCGACTGGTCGTGCTTGAAGAAGATCGTCAGCAGCAGCTGGCCTTTGTCCGCGGTATCCGTCGCAGGCGCGGCAGGCGTCGACGTCTGCTGCGCGTTGAGGGGCGCTGCGCAAAGCGCCAGCAGAAGCGCCGCTGCAAGAATGCGTTTCATCTCGGGCTCATCCCCCAGGCGATCGGCCGGAGTAACTCCTCGGGATAGCAGCGCGTTGCACAGACCTCGAAAACTTGATTTTCGCCGAGCACATGCGCGCGCTTGCGGCCTCTGGGGAAGAGCGGCTCGAAAGCTTCGTCGTGGATGTTGAGCCCGCCGGCATAGGCGCCGAACGCGGGCATGACTGCGCGGCTGCCGTCGGTAATCAGGCAGCGCCGCCGCTTGCCAGCGATGCGCGCAACCGGATGCAGGTGCCCCGCGATCTCGCCCGCTTGCGCGCTGGCGCGCGGCTCGTGGCGAAGATGCAGCAGGCCGATGTCCAGCGTCGGCAGGCGCTCGCCGCCGGCATCCGCTGGAATGTTCGGATCGTGATTGCCGGCGATCCAAACCCATTCGCGCCCGGCCTGCAGTGCCGCAAGCGAAACATGATCGGAATGGGCCATGCGCTCCGGCCCGCTATTGTCGTGAAAACTATCGCCAAGCGCGATGACGCGGCGCGGCGACCAATGCGCGATCAGTGCCGCCAAGCGCGCCAGCGTAGTCGCCGTATCATATGGCGGCAGCATCACGCCACGTTTTGCATAAGATGAGCCTTTCTCGAGATGCAGGTCGGCGACGATCAGCATCCGCTCGTTTTCATATATCAGCGCGCCGAGCGGATCGATCTTCAGCCGCACGTTGGCAAGCGCGACCTCGCCCGTCCCGAGTTCAGGTGGGGACGAGATCACGGGGCTTAACGCTCCTTGCCTTTGCACCTTCGGCTTCCCTGATCAGATCGTGTGCCGCTTCGGCGAGGATCTGGTCCTGCGCCTCCCCATAGACGAGCTCGCGCCCGATCTCGAGCATGATCGGCACCGCCAGCGGCGACACGCGGTCGAGATCGCGGTGGACGATTCGCCCGGCGATTCGCGAAAGCATGTCAGAGAGCCGCGCAATGTCCAAGAGGCCCGTCGCCGCATCCTGGCGTGCCGCCTCGAGCAGAAGATGCTCGGGCTCGTGGCGGCGCAGCACGTCATAGACGAGATCGGTCGAGATCGTCACCTGCCGTCCGGTCTTCTCCTTGCCGGGGAAACGGCGCTCAATGAGGCCCGCAATGATCGCGCAATTCCGAAACGTGCGCTTCATCAAAGCCGATTCATGCATCCATTCTTCGAGGTCGTCGCCGAGCATGTCCTGCGAGAAGAGATTGCCGAGCAACACTTCGCCCGATTCGACACGGCGGCCGACATCGGCGAGCGACCAAACGGCAAACGCATAATCGTTGGCGACAAAGCCGAGCGGCTTTAGTCCGGCGCGATCCATGCGGCGCGTGAGCAGCATGCCGAGCGTCTGATGCGCAAGCCGTCCTTCGAAGGGATACGCCGCCATGTAAAAGCGCCCGCCGCGCGGAAACGTCTCGACAAGCAGATCGCGCTGGCCCGGGAGCACCGAGCGCTCCGCCTGCAATGCGAGCCATTCGCTGACTTGCGGCGGCAGATGATCCCAGCTCAAGGGATCGGCGAGAAAGCCGCGCACACGCGATGCCAGATAGGTCGACAGCGGAAACTTGCCGCCGGCATAAGACGGCACCTTTGGCGCGTCCGCATGCGTGCGCGAGACCAGCGCCTCGTTTTCCTGAATACCTTGCAGCGCAAGAATCTCTCCACCGAACACAAACGTGTCCTGCGGCGCGAGCATCTCGATGAAGCTTTCTTCGATCTCGCCGAGCACGCGGCCGCCGCGGCCGATTTTGCCGGTATAGACGGCACCGGGCTGACGTTTCGGCGGCGGGCCGCGGAGCATCCGCACTTTCAGCATGTCGGCTTCGATGATCGTGCCGACATTCATGCGATAGGCTTGCGCAATGCGGCCGTTGGCGACGCGCCAGCGCCCATCCGGCATGCGTTTGATCTTGGCAAAGCGGTCGTAAGTGCGTAGCGCATAACCGCCGGTCGCGACGAAATCGACGGCTTTTTCGAACTGCTCCCAAGTGAGATCGGCATAAGGCGCGGCGGAGATAATCTCGTCGTAGAGCGCCTCCGCGGCAAATGGCTCGCCGCAGGCCATGCCGAGAATGTGCTGGGCGAGCACGTCGAGCGCGCCGGTGCGCGGTTGCGCGGTGTCCTGCGCACCTTCGCGCGCGGCCTCGACGGCGGCGACGCACTCCAAGACTTCGAAACGGTTTGCCGGCACCAAAATCGCGCGCGAGGGCTCATCAAGCCGGTGATTGGCGCGGCCGATGCGCTGCATAAGTCGGCTCGATCCTTTCGGCGCACCGACATTGATGACGAGATCGACGGCGCCCCAATCTATGCCGAGATCGAGCGTCGACGTGCAGACGACCGCCTTTAGTTTCCCTGCGGCCATCGCTTCTTCGACGCGGCGGCGTTGTCCTGCGTCAAGCGAGCCGTGATGCAGCGCAATCGCCAGCTTATTGTCATTCATGCGCCAGAGTTCCTGGAACACGAACTCGGCCTGTGCGCGCGTATTGACGAACACGAGTGTCATGTTCGCCGCGCGGATCGCGTCGTAGATTTCGCGCAAAGCATGGACCGCGCTGTGCCCGGCCCATGGCAGGCGTTCGCTCGTATCAAGCACGCGCAAATCCGGCGCCGCGCCGGGCGGCGCAGTAACCAGCGCAGCGAGCTTGCCGCTGCCGACGAGCCAGCGGCGCAGATCGTCGGGATCGCGCACCGTTGCGGAGAGGCCGATCGCGGTCATTTCAGGCGCGAGGCTGCGCAGCCGCGCGAGACCGAGCGACAAGAGATCGCCGCGCTTCGACGTGACGAGCGCGTGCAACTCATCGAGCACGACGCGCTGCAAATCGCCGAACAGGAACTGCGCGTCGGGTGAGGCCAGCAAAAGCGCGACCTGCTCCGGCGTCGTCAGCAGCATGTCCGGCGGATCGCGGCGCTGGCGCTGGCGTTTCGACGGGGAGGTGTCGCCAGTGCGCGTCTCGATGCGGACGCCTAAGCCCATCTCTTCGACAGGAGTCTTGAGGTTACGCGCGACGTCGATCGCGAGCGCCTTCAAGGGGGAGATGTAAAGCGTATGCAGGCCCCGCCGCTTGGTGCCCGGCACGCGGCGTTCGCGCGATGTGAGCTCGACGAGACTCGGCAGAAAGCCGGCGAGTGTCTTGCCGGCGCCGGTCGGCGCGACGAGCAGCGCGCTCTCGCCGGCCTCGGCGCGCGCCACCAGCTCAAGCTGGTGCCCGCGCGGCGTCCAGCCGCGCGCCGCGAACCAGTCGAGGAACGGGGCGGGCAGAGCAGGGGCGGGGAGGGAGGTACGCTTCACTTCGCGCATTTAAGCACGGGCATAGTGCGCGGCCAGTAGGCTCCACATCCCGGAGCCGCGAAGTGGCTTGCCGAGTCCAGAGGAGCGAGGCGAAAAGGGACGCGATCAGGCGGAGAGGATGCCGATCAGCCCGGGTACAACAGCGCCTTTGTTGTGGCGTGTCGAATTCTCATTGAGGAGTCGGACCGATAGTCCAACCTGCCGGGCCGTATTCTCGATGTACTTTTTCGAATGCGCGAAGCGCGTCTCGCTGCCGATCGCATATCCCTCGCGATCGTGGCTTTCAGCTGTGAAGGCGAAAAGGCCATCGCTTGCTAGGACGCGCGCGAGCTGCGTGAACAGCGGAGCAAGATCGCCGATATAGACGAGAACATCGGCGGCAAGGATCAGGTCGAGACTGGGATCGCGCGAGGTCCGGAGGTGATCGACGAAATCGCCGGTATGAAGGGCATCGTAGATGCCTTTCGCGCGTGCCTGCGCAATCATGCCGGCGGAGAGATCGACGCCGTCGAAGCGGCCAACACAGGCGCGGAAGGCCGCGCCGGCAAATCCGGTCCCGCAGCCGAGATCGAGCGCGCGGGCGAAATGCATCGGCCGATTCGTGCGCCCGCACACTTCGGCCACCGCGTCGCGCACCAGCCCCGGCGCGCGGTAGCCGAGCCCATCGATGAGATGCGCCTCGAATCGCGGCGCATACTGATCGAAGAGCCGCGCGACAAAGGCCGGCGTAGCACTCGCGGGTGTCGGCGCCGCGCCTAACCGCGCCAGAGCCAAGGATGCGCCGAGTACATCCTGGGGATCAGCGGCGAGAACGCGCCGGTAGGCGGCAACCGCGGCGTCCCACTCCCCGAGCCGCTCCCGGGCGACGCCGAGAGCGAACCAAGCCGGCGCCCAATCCGGCGCGATCTCCAGACACTGCTCCAAGAGTTCCGCCGCGGCGGCATGGTCGCCTTCGGCGGCGCTGGCTTCGGCATAGAGGAAGCGGCGGTCGGCCCGGAGATCGCCGGAAGTGGCAGCGGCTGGTCGATTGTCGCTCATGCGAGCGCCCCTGTAGCAGGGAAATCTCACCGTGTGCGGGACGGCACGGCAGCGCTCCGAAGACGCGATTAGCGTCAGTTCATCCCTCGATACCCGAGCGGATCGGCGCCACCCTCCCAGGGCGCCATACTTTTGAGGAGACTGCAATGACCCGCTTCACGAAGACCATTGCCGCCGTCGCCACCGCCGCCACCCTCGGCCTTGGCATCGCCGCCTCGTCCGCTACGCCGGCCGCTGCCTGGGGCTGGGGTGGTGGTGGCTTCCATCATCACTGGGGCCCGGGGATCGGCGTCGGCATCGCCCTCGGCGCGCTCGGCGCGGCGAGCGCCTATTCCTACGGCGGCGGCTGCTACGTGACCCGCGAAGCGGTCCGCGACGTCTACGGCAACTACCTCTATTCGCGCCCGGTTCGGGTCTGCGACTGAGCAAGCCTACTGGGCGGTAAGGAGTCCCAGCCCCTTTTCCTTCCGCTTCAGGCGAAGCCCCGCCCTCCAGGGCGGGGCTTTTCCGTTGATTAGGGTTCGCGTGCGACTTCCCAAGGTCGAGCTTATTTTAGCCACTCATTCCCGGTTCATTGAACCTCGGCCAAACTGCCAAGGTGGCTCACCGAATCAGCCGCCATCGCTCAGGAGGAGCTGAATGAACGCATTTTCGAAACAGATCGTCGCGGGTGGCTTCGCGGCGCTGATCCTTGGCGGCACGATTGTCGCCTCGACCGCCCCGGCCTCCGCCGACTCAGGCTCGACGATCGCCGCCGGCATTTTCGGCGCGACCGCCGGTGCGATGCTTGGGGCGGCCGCTGCCAGCGCTGCACCACCCCCGCCGGTCGTTGTGTACGCCCCCGGTCCGCGCTGCTGGATGGAGCGGCGCCCGGTTCTGGATCCCTACGGTTACGTCGTCGGCTATCGTCCGGCGCGGGTCTGCGAGTAAGCTCAAGTCTCCTGACCTCCCGCCGGATCGGCGGGAGGTCGCCATTTTCAAAACTGCTAGTCCGGCCTTAGCTTTAATAAAGCGCGCCCCCTTCAACGAAAATCTGGCGCAAGCGCAGCAATTCGCTGCAACCAATTCCTGTCAAGCTCGTTAACCCGGTGTGCGCAAACGCACAGCCTTTAAGGCGCACGGCCTTATAGGTCATCCCGTCAACGGCAAGAGCCGCGACAGGAGGGGTCAGATGATCGAGCAGAAAGACAAGCTGGTGGCTACCCGCGCTACCCGGATTGTCATCGCGTTGACCGCCGTCACTTGCGTTGGTGCCGTCGTCGCCGCTGCCCCGATCGGGCTGACCTCCGCCGTCCAGGCGGCCAAACCAAAGATCGAGCGCACCGGCTTCCGTGCGCTGGCCGAAGGGCCGACCCTCCAGGTCGGCAAGCAGTTCGGTCAGGACGACGAAGATTGCATCGTCAAGGTGACCCGCGTGCAGGGTCCTGACGGGCGCATCTACGTGACCCGCGGCTCGAGCTGCGGCGAGTGACGCTCGGACGCAACTAAAGCGCGGACTTATCAACGTCCCGTGAGTATGCGGGCTTGCCATTTGCCTGTCCCTGCATGACCTCAGCTGAATGCGCGGGTCAGACCTCCTTAACTCCACGCCGGCAGGCCTCTATTGCGCCGCGGGCAACTTCCACGTCGATCCGCTTCGGCCCGTTCCTCGTGCTCTGATCACGCACGGGCATTCCGATCATGCACGCGCAGGCCATGGGCATGTGCTCGCCACGCGCGAGACGCTCGCCATCATGGAGGTGCGTTGCGGCGCGGATTTTGCCGGCAGCATGCAGGCCGCCGCTTACGGCGAGAGCATCGGCATCGACGGCTTGACCGTCTCGTTCCATCCCGCCGGACACGTGCTCGGCTCCGCGCAGATACGCCTCGAGGCGAAAGGGCTGCGCGTCGTGATCTCCGGCGACTACAAGCGCATGCGCGATCCGACCTGCGCGCCATTCGAGCTCGTGCCCTGCGACGTCTTCATCAGCGAGGCGACGTTCGGACTGCCGGTGTTCCGCCATCCCGACGCGGCGCATGAAATCGCGCGCCTCATCGATTCCTGCCGTCTGTTTCCCGAACGCGCGCATCTCGTCGGTGCCTATTCGCTGGGGAAGGCGCAGCGCATCATGGCGCTGCTGCGCGAAGCCGGTTGGGACAAGCCCATCTACATCCATGGCACGATGGAGAAGCTGACGCGGCTCTATGAGCGCGAAGGCGTCGATCTCGGCGAGATCATCCGCGTCATTGGCCCGGAGCGGCCGACCCTCGGCGGTGAGATCATCATCTGCCCGCCTTCGGCGCTGCAGGAGCTCTGGTCGCGGCGTTTTCCGGAGCCGGTGCCGGCCTTCGCCTCGGGTTGGATGCGCGTGCGTGCGCGCGCCCGTCAGCGCGGCGTCGAGCTGCCGCTCGTCATCTCCGATCACGCCGATTGGGACGAGCTCTGCGACACGATTCTGGCAACCGGCTGCTCCGAGGTTTGGGTCACGCATGGCGAGGAAGATGCGCTGGTCCATTGGGCGACGGGGCAGGGACTCGCGGCGCGGCCGCTGCACTTGATCGGCTATGGCGAAGAGGAAGTTGAGCCTTGCGAGCCTGAGGGTGAGCCGGCGCTCGTATGAACCGCTTCGCCGAACTTCTGGATCGTCTGTCGTTCGAGCCCTCGCGCAATAACAAACTGCGGCTGATGACGGATTATTTCCGCTCGACGTCCGATCCCGAGCGTGGTTATGCGCTCGCGGCGCTGACGGGCGCGCTCGGCTTTCAGCATGCGAAACCTGGATTGATCCGCGCGCTGATTAGCGAGCGCGTCGATCCGATGCTGTTCGCGATGTCGTACGACTACGTCGGCGATCTCTCCGAGACCGTCGCGCTGCTCTGGCCGGAGCCCACCCAGGCGCCTGCCGGCGCGGGACATAACCGCCCGCCGCTGGCTTTGTCTGAAGTCGTCACCACGCTCGCGACATCGGGCAAGCTCGATCTGCCGCGCATCCTGGCGCGCTGGCTCGACGTGCTGGACGAGATCGGCCGCTGGGCGCTGTTGAAACTGATCACAGGGTCGCTGCGCGTCGGCGTCTCGGCGCGGCTCGCGAAAACCGCGGTCGGCGATATCGGCGGCAAGGACCCGAACGAGATCGAGGAGGTCTGGCACGGGCTCGCGCCACCTTACATCGATCTCTTCGCCTGGGTGGAAGGCCGCGAGGCGCGCCCCGAAGCGACCGACCCCGCGCCGTTCCGCCCGCCGATGCTCGCCCATCCGATCGAAGAGCCTGACCTCGTCGCGCTCAACCCGGAAGATTTCTCCGCTGAATGGAAATGGGACGGCATCCGCATGCAGGCCGTCGCCGGCCATGACGCGACGGGGCGGCGCATAGTGCGGCTCTTCTCGCGCACCGGCGAGGAGAACACGCATGCCTTTCCCGATCTCGCGGAAGCGCTTGCGACTCTTCCGGCGCAGGATTTCGCCATCGATGGCGAGCTTCTGATTTTACGCGACAGCCGGGTGCAGCCGTTCTCGGTTCTGCAGCAGCGGCTCAACCGCAAGACGGTTTCGGCAAAACACATCGCCGATTTTCCCGCGCATCTGCGTGCCTACGATCTTTTGAGCCTCAATGGCGAGGACCTGCGGCCGCTTGGTTTCTGCGCTCGCCGCACGCGCCTCGAAGCTTTTGTGGCGCAAGCGAATGAGCCGCGCCTCGACCTTTCGCCGATCGTGCGCTTCAAGACATGGGGGGACCTCGCGGCGGCGCGCGCCGACCCGGCCAGCGCCGGCGCCGAAGCCGATGCCGCCGCGGTCGAAGGCGTCATGCTGAAGCGCGTCGACTCGATCTATGTGCCCGGCCGCCCGAAAGGTCCGTGGTACAAATGGAAGCGCGATCCCTTCAACGTCGATGCCGTGATGATGTACGCGCAGCGCGGTCACGGCAAACGCTCGTCGTATTACTCGGACTATACTTTCGGCTGTTGGCGCGACGGCGACAACGGTGAAGAGCTGGTGCCGATCGGAAAAGCCTATTCGGGCATCACCGATGAAGAACTCGCGCAGCTCGATCGCTACGTCCGCAATCACACGATCAACCGCTTCGGCCCGGTGCGCGAGGTCGAATATTCACCCGACAAAGGTTTGGTTCTGGAGATTGCGTTTGAAGGCATCAATTGGTCGAGCCGGCACAAATCCGGCATCGCGCTGCGCTTCCCGCGCATCAACCGCATCCGCTGGGATAAGCCGGCGAAGGAGGCGGACCGGATCGAGGTTTTGGAGGGGCTGCTCAGGCAGAGGGAGTAGGAAAGGCGTAGGCAGGGCGGGGACGCGAGAAAGTTGTGTTGCAGCCGTTGACTCGTCAAGCCGGAGTCTTAAGCTGGGCCGGCGGTTTTTAATGCTTCTTATTGGAATCTATGTATGGCCTCCCAGTCCGACCTAATCCCTACAAACATCATCATTGGCTCCACCACCATCACACCGGGCGCGCTGCTTGGCGTGAGCTGGACGCTGGCAAACCAAGGCGCTGGTGCTGCGAACTCGACCAGCACGACAGAGCTGCGGATAACGTCCTCTCCGACCTTAGCAACCGGCACCAATTTGGCTGGGGTCTCCACTCCCGCGCTAGCCGGCTTCTCCTCGACACCCCAGAATGCGTTCCTTACTGTGCCGAGCACACCCGGCACGTACTACGTCTGGGTCATCGCGGATGATTTCAGCAATGTAACGAACCAGAGCAATACGGGAAACGATCTGCAACATTCGCAAGCGTTCACGGTCGTGGCGCCCAACCGTGCTCCCGTCGCTAATAATGATAGCTATTCGACTCTTGCGAACACGCCGCTTGCGATCTCCTCGCCGGGAATATTGGGGAACGATACGGATGCTGACGGCAACAGCCTGTCGGCCTATCTCAATAGTTTTCCGACTCACGGCGCGCTCTCGTTGAGCACCAATGGCTCGTTCACGTACACGCCCAATTCGGGGTACGTTGGAAGCGACAGTTTCACATACTATGCATACGACGGAACTACAGAGTCTCTTTCACCCGCTACGGTATCGATCACGGTCAGCGGGTCTCAAAACCATACGCCTACCGCAACAGGACACGATCAAAGCGCTGCACCGGGGACGTCGATCCCGCTTTCGACGCTATTTACCTATTCCGATGCGGACGGCCCATCTGACATTGTCGGCTTCGCCGTGCAGGACGTCACAAGCGGTGGTGGGCATCTAACCCTTAACGGGGTGCCGCAAGCGGATAACACGGTCTTTGGCAACAGCACGTTTGGGATTTCGATCAGCCAAATCGGCCAGTGGGCGTATGTGGTGGGCGCGTCGGGTTCGGTCGATACGGTCGACTTCGATGCAATCGACAGCCATGGAGCTTACAATAGCCCGGCAGCCGTCGCGCGAGTAACGGCGCAATCGGGGAACCATAGTCCGACAGCCGCGGGTCACGACCAGACGGCACGACCGGGGACATCGATCCCATTGTCGACGCTGTTTACGTATTCTGATCCGGACGGCGCCTCCGACATTGTTGGTTTCTCCGTGCAGGATACGACGAGCGGCGGCAGCTACCTAACGCTCAACGGTATGAGGCAAGCGGATAATTTCGTTTTTGGCAACAGCATGTTCGGTATTCCGATCAGCCAGATCGGGCAGTGGGCGTATGTGGTGGGCGCGTCCGGTTCGGTAGACCGGGTGGATTTCAACGTGATTGATAGTCACGGTGCATTCAATCTTCCGGCGGTGAGGGCGAACGTCACAGCGCATAACGGCCTCGTAATCCATCTTATACCGGACGACAGCGTAGCTCATGCACCCACAGGGTTTATAGATGCAGTCCAAGCGGCTGCAGATATTATCCAAAACAGCTTCTCGGACAACATAACACTCAATATTCGTTATGGCTGGGGAACCCTAAATAACGTCGTAGATAATTCGCTGACGGGCGCGGCTGCCGCGGAAGCGAGAGCCGATCCTAACGACCCGGTTTCTACTTACACGGTTCCATATACAAGCGTGAGCAGCTGGTTAGGCAATGCGAGCCTTCGCTCGAATGATGATAGAACAGCTATTCGCCCCTCGTTCCTTCCAAACGGCCAAACGAACTTATTCGTAACGAGCGCGCAGGAGAAGGCGCTCGGGCAGCTTGCCGGTAATGCAAACGACCCAAACGGGCCGATCGATGGCGCAATCGGCTTCGGCACGATGACCACTGCCCCGTATTGGACGACGGAAGCTCTCCATGAAATAACGCACGCGATGGGCCGCGTGACGGGGTATTACGAATCCAACACGCCCACGATCATGGACCTCTATCGCTACGGTTCGCCGGGACAGTTGCAGTGGACGCCCGACGCGCCTGCCTATTTCTCTCTTGATGGCGGAAACTCGCGTCTAGCTTCTTTCAGCCTTTCTGCGGAGGCGGTTCGGAACAATTCTGCTGAAACGGACTATAGTGATTGGCTGGCTGACAATCTGACGACGAACGACCCATTCAACGCATTTGTGTCTTCTTCCCCGGTCAACTCTCTAACCTTGACGGACCGGCGGGAGATGGATGTCCTCGGGTTTACCCTGGCGTCTGGCGGCAGCGGCAACGGCACGTCCTTCGCCGATCCCGCGCCGCAGCTTTCCGCCTTTGCACCGACTACCGGGTGGAGCAGCGAGGTAACCTATCCGCGCGAACTCGCCGATGTAGATGGTGACGGTATGGCCGACATCGTCGGCTTCGGCGCTAACGGCGCGTGGGTTTCGCTCGCGACCGGCAACGGACACTTTGGGGCGCCGGTTTTCGAGTCCACCGCCTTTGCTCCGACAACCGGCTGGAACAGCAACACGACATATCCGCGCGAACTTGCCGACGTGAACGGCGATCACATGGCTGATATCGTGGGCTTTGGGGCCAGCGGCGTGTGGGTTGCTCTCGCCACGGGCGGGGGCGGTTTTGCCGCGCCGGTTTTCGAGTCGACCGCCTTCGCTCCGACGACGGGGTGGAACAGTGACGTAACGTACCCGCGCGAACTCGCCGACGTGAACGGCGATCATATGGCGGACATTGTCGCGTTTGGCAGCATGGGGGTTTGGGTTTCCCTAGCGACCGGTGGCGGCGGTTTTGCGACGCCGGTGTTTGAGTCCACCGCCTTTGCTCCAACGACCGGCTGGAATAACAACGATCAATATCCGCGCGAACTCGCCGATGTGAACGGTGATCATATGGCGGATATCGTGGGCTTTGGCGCGACCGGCGTATGGGTTTCCCTGGCAAGTGGCGGCGGTGGTTTTGCGACGCCGGTTTTTGAGTCCACCGCCTTTGCTCCAACAACCGGCTGGAACAGCAACGATCAATATCCACGCGAGCTCGCCGACATAAACGGCGACCACATGGCCGATATCGTGGGCTTTGGCGCTACCGGCGTGTGGGTGTCGCTCGCGACGGGCAACGGACAGTTCGCCGCGCCTGCGTTCGATCTTCCGCTCTTGGCCCAGAGCGACGGCTGGAGCAATCAAACCAGCTTCCCACGTGAGCTCGCCGACGTCACCGGCGATCACCACGCTGACATCGTCGGTTTCGGAAGCACTGGGGTTTGGGTTTCTCAACACGGCTGATTGACCGACTGCGTTCATCCGATAGCCGGTCTCGCCCGCCGCGTGACATCCGCCGCGAGTCCTGTTTAGTGCGGCTCCATGACGGTGCAGCCTACCCCGGCCGCGCACGCCTGAGGCTCAGCTCAGCCCGCATCCAGCTGAAACTGCAGAAGTCGCGTGGCGGTCTCGGGATTGGCGGGGGCATGGAACCGCACTGGAATCAGCGCCGGGAGATTGGGTCGAACGCCGCAATGTGGCCCGCCGGACTGGACTCCGCCCAGCCGGTGTTGCGGTTCTGCCATATGGGCGCCGGATTCATACTGGAGGGCAGTAAACTCATTGCGAGCGGCGCTGGCGTTGATTAGTGCGGGTCCGATTGCACGCTAGGGCCTGTGGCTGCGGAGAACGGCAGAGGATTTCCAAGATGAGTTCATTGGTCATTGGCGGGACCACGGCAAGTTTTGTGCAAGAGGATTTTGCAGTCACCGGCGGCAATATCTCCAGTGTGGGCGGCCTCACGATTTCGGGAGGGCAGGGCCAGGCGAGCTTTGCGCCCCAGTCGAGCACCGCCGGGACCTACGGCACGTTCACGTTCGCGGCGAATGGGGTGTGGAGCTACACCGCGGATAATAGCCAGGCTGCGATCCAGGTACTTGGTAACGGCGATTTTCTGACCGACAGCTTTACGGCCGTTTCGAGCGACGGCACGGCAAGCCAGCCGGTGACGGTCACGATCTTGGGAACCAACGACCTTCCGACGATCGGCGGCGTCTCGGGGGGCGAGGTGACCGAGGATGTTGCGGTCACCAGCGGTAACCTGACGATAAGCGGGACGCTCACAATTGCCGATCCCGACCAGGGTCAATCGAGCTTCACGGCGCGATCGAGCGTGGTGGGGACCTTCGGCACGTTCGCCATCGCGGCGAACGGCACGTGGACTTACACGGCCAACGACAGTCAGTGGTTAATCCAGCAGCTGGATGTTGGTCAGTGGCTGACCGACAGTTTTCGGGCGGTCTCGAGCGACGGCTCGGTGAGCCAAACTGTGACGGTGACCATCAACGGCACAAACGATGTTCCGGTGATTGGCGGGTACACGACGGCTTCGGTCACGGAGGACCGCACTCTTGCTGACGGCAGTCTTTCCGTCACCGGCATTCTGAGCATTACAGACGCCGACGCAGATGCTCAGTTGCGGTTCACACCCCGCTCGGGCGTGGCGGGGACCTACGGCACGTTCACGCTTACCCCCACCGGCGTCTGGACTTACACGGCCGATAACAGTCAGACGGCGATTCAGCAGCTTGGTGACGGTCAATCGCTGACCGACAGCTTTACGGCCGTGTCCCTCGACGGTCTGGCAAGTCAATTGGTGACGGTGGCGATCAACGGCACCAATGATGATCCGGTAATCGGTGGCGCTTCAACGGGAGTTGTGACGGAGGATACAAACCTTCTTGGCCCGTCTCTTATAACAAGCGGGACGCTGACCATTGCGGATGCGGATCAGGGCCAGTCGAGTTTCGCACCCCAATCTAACGTGACAGGAACCTATGGCACGTTCAGCCTGACGGCGGATGGCGTGTGGACCTACACCTCCGATGATAACCAGACCGCGATTCAAGAGCTTGGTTCGGGTCAATTGCTAACCGACAGCTTTTGGGCCGTCTCGAGCGACGGCAGCGGAGAAGCATATGTGATGGTGACAATCACCGGCACGAACGACGTGCCGGTGATTGGCGGCGTCTCCACCGGCAGTGTGACGGAGGACACGAACCTCACCGGCACGAATCTGACGGCAAGCGGGACGCTCACCATTGCCGATGCGGATCAGGGTCAATCGAGTTTCGCGCAACCGTTTCGGACCGGGACTTACGGCATCTTCACTCTTGCGGCGAACGGGGCCTGGACGTACACGCTAGATGACCGGTCGCCGGCTGTTCAACAGCTTGGGGCCGGCCAATCGATAACCGACAGTTTTACGGCCACATCGAGCGACGGCAGCGCGAGCCAAGCCGTGACCGTGACCATCAACGGCGTCAACGACCTGCCGACGATTGTGGGGGATTCGACAGGCTCGGTGAGCGAGAATGCTAACGGCAGTCCCCTCACCGCTGGCGGCATGATCGCGGTTTTCGACGCGGACGCGGGTCAGTCTAGCTTTGCGCCGCAATCGAGCACGGCTGGAAGGTACGGCATCTTTACTCTCATCGCCGGCGGCACGTGGACATACACGGCAAACAGCAGCCAGCCGGCGCTACAGCAGCTCGGTTTGCATCAATCCTTGGTTGACAGTTTCACGGCGGTTTCAAGCGACGGAACGGCCACCCAGGTTGTGTCGGTCACCATTAGTGGCGTGAATCAGCCGCCGTTCGCGGCGCCCGCGCTGGTAGCCGCGAATTTCGGCTTCAGCGCGGCCGGTTGGGCCAGTAATGACTCGAATCCTCGCCGACTCGCTGATGTGAACGGCGATGGAATGGCGGACATTGTGGCTTTTGGCAGCACCGGTGTGTCGGTCTCGCTCGCGACAGGAAACGGCGGATTCACTGCGCCAATAAACGAGCTTTCGGTTTTTGCCCAGGGCGACGGCTGGAACAGCAACATCAACTATCCGCGTGACGTCGCCGATGTGAACGGCGATGGGATGGCGGACATTATCGGTTTTGGCGGCACTGGCGTGTGGGTGTCGCTCGCGACCGGCAACGGAGGGTTTGCTGCCCCTGTGTTCGAAGTCCCTGTCTTTGCCCAAAGCGACGGTTGGGCCAGCAACGATCGCTATCCACGCGAACTCGCTGACGTCAACGGCGACGGAATGGCCGACATCGTCGCCTTCGGCAGCACCGGCGTGTGGGTTTCGCTTGCCACCGGGGCTGGACGCTTTGCCGCTCCTGTGTTTGAGCTTCCCGTTTTTGCTGAAGCCGATGGATGGACCAGCAACGACCGATATCCGCGCGAACTTGCCGATGTGAATGGCGACGGAATGGCCGATATCGTGGGCTTTGGCGCTACTGGCGTATGGGTTTCCCTGGCAAGTGGCGGCGGTGGTTTTGTCAGGCCCGTTTTCGAGTCCACCGCCTTTGCTCCAAGTACCGGTTGGAATAGCAACGATCAGTATCCACGCGAACTCGCGGATCTGAACGGTGACCATATGGCGGATATCGTGGGCTTTGGCGCTACCGGCGTGTGGGTGTCGCTCGCGACGGGCAACGGACAGTTCGGCGCGCCTGCGTTCGATCTTCCGCTCTTGGCTCAGAGCGACGGCTGGAGCAATCAAACCAGCTTCCCACGTGAGCTCGCCGACGTCACCGGCGATCACCACGCCGACATCGTCGGTTTTGGAAGCACCGGGGTTTGGGTTTCTCAACACGGCTGATTTATCGACGGCGTTCATGGCGACTAGCCGGTCTCGCCCCGCCGCGTGACATCCGCCGCGAGTCCTGCTTAGTGCGACTCCATGACGGTGCAGCCTACCCCGCCGACCGCTTTCCGCGCGCCCGTGCCGGTCGAAGGCGCGCGGCCGACGCCGATGATGGCGCAATATATCGAGATAAAAGCCGCCAATCCCGATTGCCTGCTCTTCTACCGGATGGGCGATTTCTACGAGCTTTTTTTCGGCGACGCAGAAGTCGCGTCGCGCGCGCTCGGTATCGTCTTGACGAAGCGCGGCAAACATCTCGGCGACGACATTCCGATGTGCGGCGTGCCGATCGAGCGCGCCGACGATTATCTGCAGCGCCTGATCGGGCTCGGCCATCGCGTCGCCGTCTGCGAACAGACCGAAGATCCGGCAGAGGCGCGCAAACGCGGGCCGAAATCGGTCGTGCAGCGCGCGGTGGTACGCCTCGTCACGCCGGGAACCATCACCGAAGAGCGCCTGCTCGATCCCCATCGCGCCAACGCTTTCGTCGCGGTCGCGCGGGTCAAAGCGTCGGATGACACGTGGCGTTACGGGATTGCGTGCATCGATATCTCGACCGGCGCGTTTTCCGTGACTGAGACCGACAGCACCGGTTTGTCCGCGGAATTGGCGCGGCTTGATCCACGCGAAATCGTCGCGGCAGAATCGCTCTGCGCCGATGACGGGTTCGCCGCCAGTCTCCGCAGCACCGGGGTGCCGTTGACGCCGCTCGGACGCGAGAGCGGCGATGGAGTGACGGCCGAGCGCCGGCTCAGCGACTTTTATGGTGTCGCCACACTCGACGGTTTCGGTGCGCTGTCCCGCGCCGAGACGGCCGCCGCCGCAACGGCCCTCAACTTTATCGAGCGGACGCAGATCGGCACCCGGCCGAATCTGGCGCGGCCGATGCGGCTGCGGCGCGCCGATATCATGGAGATCGATGCGGCAACCCGGAGCAATCTCGAACTCACGCGCACGCTTTCCGGCGAGCGCGCCGGTTCGCTGCTGGGGGCGATCGATCGCACAATCGCGCCTGCCGGCGCGCGGCTTCTTGCGGAGCGGCTCGCAGCCCCGCTAACCGATACGAGGGCGATCGCACGGCGGCTCGCGAGCGTATCGTTCTTTGTCGACAATCGCGAACTGCGTAGCGATATCCGTGCGCATTTACGACGTGTCCCGGATTTCATGCGCTCGTCGTCGCGGCTGGCACTCGGCCGCGGCGGCCCGCGCGATCTGGAGGCGCTGCGGGCAGGGCTTGTCGCTGCCGATGACGTAGGGCGGCTCATTGCGCGACGTGAGCTCCCCGACGAAATCGCGATAGCACAAACGGCGCTTCGGCAAATCGAACGCGCCATCGCAGATGCACTCGAAGCGGCGCTTGCTCCGGAGCTGCCGCTCGACCGCCGCGCCGGCAATTTCATTGCCGCCGCTTATGATCCGACGCTCGATGAAGCACGCGCGCTGCGGGACGAAAGCCGGCGCGTCATCGCCAGTCTGCAAGCGCGGTATTGCGATCTCGCCGAGACCAGGCAGATCAAGATCAAGCACAACAACTTTTTGGGCTATTTCATCGAAGTCTCACAAACGCACGGCGAGAAACTCGTCAAGCCGCCGCTGAACGCTACCTTTATCCATCGCCAGACGATGGCGGAGGCAATGCGCTTCTCGACCGCGGAACTGTCGGAACTCGAGGCGAAGATTGCGTCCGCCGCCGATCGCGCGCTCGCGCAGGAACTGGCGATATTCGAGCGCCTCGTGGCTATGGTGCTCGACGCAAGCGAGCCGATCAAAGCCGCCGCGCAGGCGCTTGCGGAAATCGACGTTGCGGCTGGGCTTGCAGAGATTGCGGCGGCAAAGGATTGGGTAAAGCCGGAAATCGAATCCGATCTTGCGTTCGCAATCGAACAGGGGCGCCACCCCGTTGTCGAAGCCGCGCTCGCGGCGAGCGGCGACCCCTTCGTCGCCAACGATTGCGACCTCTCCGGCGAGACCGCCGAAGCCGGGCGCATCGCCATCGTGACCGGCCCGAACATGGCGGGCAAATCCACGTATTTGCGGCAGAACGCGCTCATCGCCGTGCTCGCGCAAATGGGCTCGTATGTCCCGGCGACGCGAGCTAAGCTCGGTGTCGTCGATCGCCTGTTCTCGCGCGTCGGCGCAGCGGACGATCTCGCGCGCGGGCGCTCGACCTTCATGGTCGAGATGGTCGAGACGGCGGCGATCCTCAATCAAGCCACATCGCGCTCGCTTGTCATCCTCGACGAGATCGGCCGCGGTACGGCAACATTCGATGGGCTGTCGATCGCCTGGGCGACGATGGAACATCTGCACGAGACAAACCGCGCGCGGGCTTTGTTTGCGACGCATTTCCACGAGCTGACGGAACTCGCAAGGCAGCTGCCGCGCGTGACCAATCTGACCATGCGGGTCACCGACTGGAACGGCGACGTCGTGTTTCTACACGAGGTGCTGCCGGGCGCGGCGGACCGCTCTTACGGCATTCAGGTTGCCAAACTGGCAGGACTTCCGCCTGCGGTCGTCGCCCGCGCGCAGCAGATTTTGCGTCTGCTCGAAGCCTCTGACCGCCGCACGCCGGTCGAGACGCTGATCGCCGATCTTCCGCTCTTCTCGCATGCGACGCAGCGCGTCGTCCCTGTTGCGCAGCGCGCGCCGGTCGATTCGTTGCGCGAGACGCTCGCCGCGATCGATCCGGATGCGCTCAGTCCGCGCGCAGCGCTGGAGGCGCTCTACAGATTGAAAGAAGGCGCAGGGGAAAAGCCGTGAACGCGACCGCGAAGCGGCTGCTGTGGTTTGTCGCTTTGTGGGCTGGCGGCGTGATTGTCGTCGGCGCGGCCGCGCTGATCATTCGCGCGGTGTTTCGGGTATAGTCCGTTTACCCTGCTTCGCCACTCGCGGCGAGATTGCGATAAAAATGCGAGATGCCCTCATACCATTGATGCCGCGCCTCGAGATGCGCCATGCCCGGCGTATGTGCCGGCAGCCGCAGCGTCTGCACCAGCGTATCGATCTCCTTGCGGCCGCTGAGCTGCGATGACGTCAATGCCTGATTCTGCACGGCCGTCTCGATCGGATCGAGCGCGGTCAGTCCGATTGGAAAAAGCTCACGGAAGATCACGCGGTCGTGCAGTCCCTCCGCGACGCGGAACTGCAATTCGGCCGACAAGCGCTGCAGGCTCATCCCAACCTGCCGCGCATTGTTCGACGAAATCGACAGGCTGCGATTGCGCACGAGCACCCAATCGATAATGCCGTTATCGACCAAGCGGCGCTTGCGCCGCGCTTCGAGCACCAGATCGGCATAGTGCGCGACGAGGCCGCGCCGCGAACGGTCGTGATGCACGCGCGAAAACACGTCGACATCGATAAAGCTTTCGTTCACCGGCGAGACAAGCGTGTCGGCGAGCGAATGGGCGAGGCGCATCAGGTAGGAATCGCTAGCAGGCGTATCGATCACGACGAATTCATAAGCGTGCTCGACTGCGGCGATCGCCTCGGCGAACGCGGCGAACTCCATCGTCTCGTTGTCGCGCACATTGTCGGAGGCGCCGCGATCGAGCGCGTAGTGCAGCGGCAATTCCACGGGCCAGGGCGCCGTCTGCGCCCAGGAGCGGCGATTTTCTAGAAAGCGCGTCAGCGTCCGCTGCCGCACGTCGAGGTCGATCGAAGCGACGCGATAGCCCGCTTTTAAAAGCGCGATCGTTAGATGAATCGACAGAGTCGACTTGCCGGTGCCGCCCTTCTCGTTGCCGAGGACGATCACATGCGCGCTTCTGAGGTCCGGCGTCTCGAAATGTTCGGCCATCAGGGAAACCGTGGGGCGGGAGCTTTAGTGATAGAGGGCCGCAGCGCTGATTCGCAAACCGGCGGGCTCATTCACGGTATCCATAAATCCAATCCTGACGCGCCAACATTCTCCTCGGCCCGAGGAGGCGCATCACAATATCGCGAGCCAAGGCCGCCGGGTCCCGCATGTGGTAGATATCGCCCTGCCGCCGCGATGCAGCCTGAATGCGTGCCGCGCGTGCGCTTCTTGCGTCGGCATAAGTTCTAAACCCCGCAGCGATATCGCTGTTAGTCGAGAGCGCGCTTTCCAGCGCCGCGGCATCCTCGATCGCTTGTGCCGCGCCTTGCGCGAGGAACGGCAGCATCGGGTGCGCCGCGTCGCCTACGAGCGTCACCCGGCCCGCGCTCCAGTGCTTAAGCGGCGCGCGATCGAATAAGGGCCAAGTGCGCCACTCCGATGCCGCGGCGAGAAGGTCGCCCGCGCTCTTGTGCCAGCGCGCGAATTTTGCCTTGAGAATTTTGGCGTCGCGCGCCTCGTTCCAGAAATCGGCGGTTTCACCGCCGGCGGCATCATCCTCCACAATCGCGACCAGATTGACGCAGGTGCCGCCTCGCAGCGGGTAATGCACAAGGTGAGCGCGGTTGCCGAGCCACAGATTGACCTCCGGCGCGGCAAGCTCCTCAGGCAAATGCGTCATCGGGATTGTCGCGCGCCAAGCCATGCGGCGCGCCGGCCGCGGCGGAGCGTCGCCCGCTAACCGCAAGCGCTCGCGTACATCGGACCAAAGGCCGTCGGCTCCGATGAGCGCCGCACCCTCAAAGCGCAGCCGGATCAGACCATGTTTGGCGCCGACCGCAACCTGCTCCTGATTGGCGGCAAAACCGGCGACCGCGATTCCGAGCCGCAACTCGATGTCTTTCACCTCCGCCACAGCGTCGCGAAGCGCCTGCTGCAGATCAGCGCGGTGGATGACGAGATAGGGAGCCCCCCAGCGTTGCTCCGCATCCCGCAGCGGCAGCCGCGCCAACACCGCGCTGTCGCGTCCGCGCCGGATGACCACAGCCCGTGGCTCGAGGGCCGCGCCGCGCAGCCGCTCCAGTAGGCCCCAGCGCTGGAGATGCCTGCTCGCATTGGGCGAGAGTTGGATGCCGGCGCCGGACTCGGTCAGCGCCGCCGCCCTTTCGAGCACCAGCACCCGCCGCCTGGCGCGGGCGATCGCCAGTGCCGCCGACAGGCCGGCAATCCCGGCGCCGGCGATCACGATCGGCAGCTCTTTCACGCGTGCGGCTATCGGCGCGGCAGCTTAAAGCTCAGGCGACGCCGTCCGGCAGGAATTCGCAGGCCGCGGGATCGCAGATGCCGGTCAGAGTCGGATCATGGACAAAGAGTGTCGAGCAATAGGAACAGACCGCCTCGCACTCGTCGCCCATATCGATGAAAATATGCGGGTGATCGAATGGCGGCAAGGCGCCCACGCACATGAATTCCTTCACGCGAATGCGGACTTTGGGCACGCCCGGCTCATTGTGAAAATGTGGGATGAGGTGGTCGGCCATTGCTCGCTCGTCAGGTCCGGGTAGCGGCGGGACCATAGGCAGCCGCCTGGGAGGCGACAAGCGGCAAGATTTCGCAGGGCCATTGCTCCGGGAAGCGGCTTGCGCCGCGAGTCTTCCCCGCTATGGTGCGCGCCGACAACGGACGGCATCATGGAAGAGTTTTCTTCGAACGGCGTACGCATTGCCTACATTGACGAGAGACCTGAGAACGACCGCGGCGAACCGATCCTTCTGATCCATGGTTTCGCGTCGACCCATGCGGTGAACTGGCTGTTTCCGCTCTGGGTACGCACGCTGACCGGTGCCGGACGGCGCGTCGTCGCGCTTGACAATCGCGGTCATGGTCGAAGCCAAAAACTCTATGATCCGAAGGATTATCACACCGCGGTCATGGCCGAGGATGCGCGCAATCTGCTCGATCATCTGAAACTCGAGCGCGCCGATGTGATGGGCTATTCGATGGGCGCGCGTATCGGCGCGTTTCTGGTCCTCGCCCACCGCGAGCGCGTGCGCTCGCTGATTATGGGTGGGCTTGGCATTCACCTCACCGAGGGATTCGGACTGCCGATGTCGATCGCCGAAGCGATGGAGGCAGAGTCGATCGAAGAGCTGCGCGATCCGCAACAGAAAATGTTCCGCGGCTTCGCCGAGGCAACGAAAAGCGACCGCCGAGCGCTTGCCGCGTGCATTCGCGGCTCACGGCAGGTGCTCACCCCGGAGCAGATCCACCATATCGACGTGCCGACACTCATTTGCGTTGGCACGCGTGACGATGTCGCCGGCGACCCGCATCCGCTGGCGGAGATGCTGCCGAACGGCCGCGCGGTCGACATTCCCGACCGCGACCACAACCGCGCGGTCGGCGACCGTGTCTACAAGCAGGCGGCGCTCGAGTTCCTCGACGAGCGCCCCTGAGGCAAAGCAGGCCTGCAGAGAAGGCTTTGCTGCCGCCGCCAAGGTATGAGAACGTTCATCCTCCCGGCCGGACTTGCTGGAAATATTTTGCACCCCACGTTAAGCCAAAGCCAGGGGCGAGAGCCCGAGGAGTAGCGATGGCCTCTCACGGTTCCGGACAAGGCTCCGCCCGCGTTGTCGAGTTCGGCAAGCACGACCCGATCTTGGCGCGGGTGCGCTTCGAGGCGGAAGAAGCCATTCAGCGCGAGCCTGACCTCGGCGCCTTCATGTTCGCCAATGTGCTGAACCACGACACGCTGGAGGCGATCGTCGTTCATCGCGTCGCGGTGCGGCTTGAGAACCGGGATCTTCCAAGCGACCTCATCCGCCAAATCTACGTGGACATCCTCAGCCAGGATGCCTCGATCGGCGAAGCGTTCCGGGCCGATGCCATGGCCGTCTTCGACCGCGACCCGGCCTGCACGAGGCTCATCGAGCCGCTCCTCTATTTCAAGGGGTTCCAAGCCCTCCAGACTTACCGGCTAGCCCATGCGCTATGGAAGGCGGGCCGGCGCGATCTCGCGCTCTATCTGCAGAGCCGCTCATCCGAAGTCTTCCAGGTCGATATCAATCCCGCCGCGGTGATCGGCAAAGGCATCTTCCTCGACCATGCGACGGGAATCGTCATCGGTTCGACGGTGGTCATCGAGGACGATGTGTCGATGCTGCAGGGCGTGACCCTCGGCGGCACGGGCAAGGAAGTAGGCGACCGCCACCCGAAAATCCGCCATGGCGTGCTTTTGGCAGCCGGTGCCAAGGTGCTCGGCAATATCGAGGTCGGCCATTGCTCCCGTGTGGCGTCGGGCTCCGTCGTGCTGCAGGCCGTGCCGCATAATAAGACGGTCGCTGGCGTGCCGGCGCGCGTCGTCGGCGAGGCCGGCTGCGCGGAGCCCGCCCGCAGCATGGATCAGATCATCGCCGCGAAGCCCGTCGAGACGACGGTCTGATCACTCGAACCTTATCCGATCGATTGCGTGAGCGCCGGAACCGGCTTACCACGTCTGCCCGCGCGAGCTAGTTCCAGGGGGATCGATTGGGCGCAGGCTTGAACAAAACCGAATTGCAGCAATTGCAGGATTTTCTGCGCCGGTCGTTCGGCAACGACGATCTGCGCGTCACGCCAAATCCGCGCAATCCCGATGATGCCGACGTTCACCTCGGCCAGCGCGTCATCGGCAATCTCAGCGTCGATGACGAGGACGGCGACCGGTCCTTCGCCTTTGCGATGAAGATTCCCGTCGAGCGTCCCGTGCTGCAGGATTACCTGCGCCGGCTGTTCGAGAACGACAAACTGAAAATCGTGCCACGCGGCCGCAAGAGCGATTCCGTCGAGCTGAATTCCGGCGAGGATTTCTTGGGTGTGATTTCCGCCGACGATCCGAAAGGCCGTACCTTCACACTTCAGATCGCCATTCTAGACTTCGATCTCGAAGATATCTGAAGCCCCCATGCCGCTCTATTCATTGGACGGGATTGCCCCGCAAGTTCCGGCAAGCGGCCGTTACTGGGTCGCGCCAGACGCACATGTGCTCGGCGACGTCGTCATCGAGGAAGATGCGAGCATCTGGTTTTGCTCGACGATCCGCGGCGACAATGAGCGCATCCTGCTCGGGACGGGTTCGAACATTCAGGACGGCTGCGTCCTGCACACCGATCCGGGCTTTCCCCTGACGGTCGGCCCGCATTGCACGATCGGCCACGGCGTCATTCTGCATGGCTGCACCGTCGCCGAAGAAAGTCTCATCGGCATGGGCGCGACCATCCTTAACGGCGCGCGGATCGGACGCCATTGTCTGGTCGGCGCGAAGGCTCTGGTCACCGAGGGCAAGGAATTCCCCGACAATTCCCTGATCGTCGGATCGCCCGCCCGGGTCGCGCGTACGCTCGATGAAGCGGCCATTGTTCGCCTGCGCATGACGGCGGACCATTACGTCGCCAACTGGCAGCGGTTCTCCCGCGGCCTGCGGCGCCTGGAGCGCTAAGCGCTAGAGGGTCACGTTCTCGTCGAAACCTTCGACCGGCATCGGCCGGGCGAATTGGACGGCAATGCCGCCCATGAAATGGCGCACGACCTTTCCGCTCGTCTGCCCGACAACGACCGACGATCCGAGCGCCGGCTGCACGTCCGTCGCCAGAGCCGCGCCGGAGAGCGATATGTCGATGAGCTTGACGTGGTGCTCCTGTCCGTCAGGTAGGCGCAGCACGGTGCGGGTGGCGCGCGGCGCCACGCGGTCATGCTGGCGATCTTCCTCCATGCCGAGGACATCGCGATTGATGATCCAGGTGAGCTGCTCGGCGAGCTTCTCGCGCTTCATCAGCGGCAGCGACATGGAAAGCGTGAAGCCGTTCTTGGTATGGCGCGCGATAAGCCCTTCGACCCGTCCGAGCTGGTCGAGATAGACGATGACCCGCTCGCCGATGGCGCCCCGGACCGGCGCGAAGAGCGACACGCCGCCGACGGACATATCGAGGGTTTGGCAGGGATATTCCCGTTTGTCCGCGAGCATGTAGCGCCCGAGGACCGTCACCCTCACCCGCTGGTGCCGGCGCCGTTCGATGGGCTTTTGGGCCACCCGCAGCTTGAGGTTCATCACCGAATTTGCCCACCCTGGTCCAGGCGCTCGCGTCAACCTAAACAGACCCGGTTAAGGGGCGATTACCCCGTTAAGGTTGTGGGCCCGTTTTTACGCGCCGCCGGCATAGACCGTCAGGTGGCCACGCCGCTGAGGCGGCTTCGAAATCGCCTCTGGCCAAAGCACCGGCAGGGTCTCTCCCGCGGCAGCAGGCGCGATGACGCGCATCGACTTCAGCACAAGCTTGCCGGCGGCAAGCAGACCGAACCAGGGCTCGTGGGTCGCGGCGGCGATGCAGCCGAGCACGCGCGCATGGGTTCTGCCGTTGTGGCGAAGCGGCAGGAGGAGGAGCTCCATATCCATGCTTTGCCGGCCTGGCGGCGCCGCCGAGATTCCGGTGATCACCGGGTTCGCCCCATCGAGGACGGTCAGAAGCAGCGCCATGACGTCGCGCCGTTCTTCGTCCGCCCAAAGGTCCAGGAAGGAGCGTCCCTTCTGCTCGCACAGCCAGAGCGCGTTGAGCCGCGTGCCTGAGAGCCGCAGGGGAAACGTGCAGGCGGCATCGATCTCAAGGAGAAACGTGTCGGCGAGAACATTGCGGATTGCGGCGGGATCGATGTCGGCCCGCTCCGGCGCCGAGCGGCCTTTGCGCAGGCGATCCCAATAAGCAAACAATTCCCGCGTTGCGGCCTGTCTCATTTTACCTGCCCGCGCCGTCTGATGCGGCGTCTTTGTCCCGGAACGATACCGCCAGGGTTATCCCAGGCGTCCATGGGATCGGATCGAGCAGTCGACGTGCCAGCGCTTGCACGCGCGGCGGGCAATCTCCATGTTCGGCGGCTTCTCGAGGGGCAAAGGGTTGCGGGTGAGCAAGCGCCAGCCGGTTTTCAATCTTCCGGGTGTGATCCTCGCGCTCCTCGCAGCCTTCGTCGCCGTTCAGCTTGCGCGCGAGTTTGTCGACCCCGCGACAGATCTTTGGGTGATCACAGCCTTCGGCTTCATTCCGGCGCGCATTTCGCGGCACTTTGCGCCGGGCGGGCTCGCCGACACCATCGTCCGGCAGATCGCGGCGGGGGTTCCGGAGAGCACAATCCGCTGGTTCCTGGGGCAGGGCGGCACACCCTGGTGGACACCGGTCACTTACGTCTTCCTGCATGGCGACTGGGTGCATCTCGGCCTGAATGGACTTTGGCTCGCCGCATTCGGCTCGGCGGTCGCGCGCCGTTTCGGTGCGGCCCGGTTTATCGGGCTCTTCCTGCTGTCAGGAATTGCCGGCGCGGCGGCCTTCATCCTCGTCCATCCCTTTGGGCTGGAGCCGGTGGTCGGCGCCTCGGCTGCGATCTCCGGCGCGGTTGCGGCGGCAATGCGGTTTGCCTTCGAACCGGGCGCGCCGCTTGGCCCTGGCCGGAGCCTCTCCGTCACGAGCGAGAGCGCCTATTACGTGCCGGCCCTGCCGCTCGCGCGTGTGTTCCGCGACGGCCGCGCCCTTACGTTTCTGCTGACCTGGTTCGGCTGCAACATCCTGTTCGGAGCCTTCGCCACGCAGCTCGGCGTCGGCGACGCCACCGTGGCGTGGGAGGCCCATATCGGCGGCTTCCTCGCCGGGCTTTTCGCCTTCGCGCTGTTCGATCCGACGCCGGATCAGGGGCCGGCGGCCGACCCTGTACCGGAACCGGCGGAATTCGAGGCCTCGACCTCCTCGCAGGCGAGCGGACCCCGCCACGTCCCATAGCGCCACGGCAGGAGCGGGTGGCTCCCCTCAGGCAGCCCTCGCGGGACCGGATCGTAGCCGTGCGTGCCCCAGGGACGGCAGCGGCAGACCCGGGCAAGCCCCATCCAACCACCGACCCAGAGACCGTGCCGCTCGAACGCTTCGGACGTGTAGTCGGAGCACGTGGGCAAATGCCGGCAGGCACGGCCGATAAGGGCGGAAAATGTCAGTTGATAGAGCCGGATTGCTCCCCGCGCGGCGCTGACATGCCAGCGCCGCGGCACATGACTGATCATTCCGCCGCCGCCGGTGTTTTTTGAGCCGCGATCCGGTTCAGCGCCTCGACCACCGCGTCGAAGGTCAGCAGCGTCGAGGCGTGCCGCGCCTTGTAGTCGCGCACCGGCTCGAGGACGCTCACATCGGCCCAGCGGCCGCTTGGCGGCGCGCCGTGCTCCTTCAACATGCGGCGCACGCTCTCGCGCAGCTCCTGCAATTCCTCGGGGGTAGAGCCGATGACGTTGCGAGCCATGATCGACGAGGAGGCCTGGCCCAGGGCGCAGGCCTTCACGTCGTGGGCGAAATCGCTGACGCGTCCGTCCTGCAGCGCGAGGTCGACGGTCACCGTCGATCCGCAGAGCTTCGAATGTGCCGTTGCGGAACCTTGCGCCTCTTTGAGTCGTCCAAGCCGTGGAATGTCGGCGGCAAGCTCAAGGATGCGCTTGTTGTAGATGTCGTTGAGCATGAATAGGTCTGCAGGAGCGGTGGGCTGAAACGATCAGCCGGGATGATATATAGTCATCGACAACGCGGGTGCGAAGGCCGAGAGGGTCCGCACGTCGGGAGAGCTTCATGGATGCTGTGGTCAAGGCCTTGTCGGCGCGGGCGCGAGAAGCCGATGTGGTCCGCCGGCGCGAGGCGGAGGAGGCGATTGCTCAAAGCCGCCCGAGCCGCGATGAGGCCGAAGCCGCGGTGCGCACGCTGATCCGCTGGGCGGGCGATGATCCGAACCGCGAAGGCTTGATCGACACGCCGCGGCGTGTCGCCGAAGCCTATCTCGAACTGTACAAAGGCTACCGCGACGATCCCGAGGCACTGATGTCGCGCGTGTTCGAGGAGGTCGAGGGCTACGGCGACATGGTGCTCGTGCGCGACATTTCGTTCGCCTCGCATTGCGAGCACCACATGCTGCCCTTCGTCGGGCGCGCCCATATCGGCTATTACCCGAATCGCGGCGTCGTTGGCCTGTCGAAGCTCGCGCGCCTCGTCGACGTGTTCGCACGGCGCCTGCAGACGCAGGAGACGATGACGGTGCAGATCGTGCAGGCGATCCAGGACGCGCTCGATCCGCGCGGCGTCGCCGTGGTGGTCGAGGCCGAGCATATGTGCATGTCGATGCGCGGCATTCGCAAACAGGGAACATCGACGACGACGAGCCATTTCACCGGCATCTTCCGCGACGATCCGAACGAGCAGATACGTTTCCTCACCATGCTGCGCGGGCCGGAATCGACGCTGCGCCGGTGAAGGCGAAAGCCAAGGCCGAGAAACGCGAGCCGCCAAGCGACTCTCGGCTGGCGCCGATGGAAGCCCATGTCGTGGTCGCGATTCCCGAAGAACCGGGCTGGCAGTTCGAGCCGAAATGGGACGGCTTCCGTTGTCTCGCGTTCCGCTCCGGCGGCGAGGTCGATCTGCGCGCCAAAAGCGGCAAACCGCTCGGGCGCTATTTTCCCGAAGTCGTCGCGGGGCTGCGTGACGTGCCGCTCGATCCTTTCGTGCTCGATGGCGAACTCGCGATTGCGCAGGGCGACGTGCTTTCCTTCGACGCGCTGCAGATGCGCTTGCATCCGGCCGAGAGCCGCATCCGCAAGCTCGCACACGAGACGCCCGCGTTTCTCATTCTGTTCGATGCGCTGGCGCTTCCCGGCCGTCCCGATCTCGCGAAACTGCCGTTATCGGATCGCCGCGCTGCGCTCGAAGGCGCCTACGCAGCTGCTTCGGGCAATCCCGTCCTGCGGCTTTCACCTTTCACCCGCAAACGCGCCGAGGCGCAGCGCTGGCTGGACAAAGCCGGCGGCGCAATCGATGGCGTCGTCGCCAAGCGCGTCGATGAGCCTTATCGGCCGGGCGAACGCGCCATGCTGAAAGTGAAGCGGATACGCACGGCCGATTGCGTCGTCGGCGGCTTCCGTTACGAGCGCGATTCCGCGTTCGTGGGTTCGCTGTTGCTCGGTTTGTACAACGAAGCCGGCAAGCTCGATCACGTCGGATTTACATCTGGGATTGCCCGCAACGACAAGCCCGCGTTGACGACAAAGCTCGAGAAGCTGATCGGGCCGCCCGGCTTCGACGGCAACGCGCCAGGCGCGCCGAGCCGCTGGAGCACCGAGCGCTCTACCGAGTGGCAGCCGTTAAAACCGAAGCTCGTCGTCGAAGTGCGCTACGATCATGTCACCGGCGACCGCTTTCGCCACGGGACCAGCATCGTGCGCTGGCGTCCCGACAAAGCGCCGCGTCAATGCGGGATGGAACAGCTCGGTCGCGAAGCGCGGCCCGGCAAGCTCATCGCGCAGATGATGCACGGCTAGCGGCCGGCGCGATTGCCGCCTATGGCTTTGAAGTCACAGAGGCCGAATTTAATTGCGTGCTTCTTAGCTCGGCTGAACGTCGTTCCAGCCAGCGAATTGGAATATTTCCAAACGACAGAATAGAACGCTTCTAGTTCCAATATATAATTCTTGCGTTCTGCCCAAGGCACATTTAGTCGCGGGTAAACGCAAGCCGTGGGAATGATTATGTCGCCGGTTCGTCGAAGATACACGATGCTTTTTGCGGTCCTGTTTTGCGCCGCCCCGCATCTTGCATTTGCGGAAGAAGCCACGCCGATGCGCTTCCCGTTTGCCGTCGATGGCGCTTACAACGAGATCGAGACGAAGTATATATTCGGCTTCACTGACGGCTCGGATATCGGTGCCGAAGGAGAAAAAGCCATCGAGCTCGAGACGAATGGCCAATTCCGGAAGCGCCATGGACGCTACAGCGCGATCGAGCAAGAAGTCGAATTCGAAGCCGTACCTTCGCAATTCTTCGCATACGAACTGAGCGCCCATGGAACAGCTCACGCCATAAGTGGGGTGGACGGCCTTGATGATCTGCATCGGGTCACCCCAAGCGGCCTGTCGGCGAGATTCCGGTATTTGCTGATTGGGCGCGGTCCGGGCTCACCAATCGGACTTACCGTGACGGCCGAACCGGAATGGTCCCGCGTCGATGGGGCAAGTGGCGTCTTTACGCGCAGCATGGGTTCAACCTTCAAGCTTCTCGCGGACACCGAGCTTATTCAGAACCGCTTATTTGCGGCCGGGAACCTCAGTTATGCGCCGGAAATCGACAAGGCCGTGGGTGATCCGACTTGGACCCGCTCTTCCGCATTCGGCGCGACAAGCGCGCTCGCCTGGCGATTTACCCCGAAAATCACGGTAGGTGCGGAGGCAGAATATTACCGCGCCTACGAGAGCTTTGGGTTCAAAAATTTTCAGGGCCATGCGGTCTATGTCGGACCAACGTTGCACATCCAGATCACAAACAAGATGATGTTTGCCGCCGCCTATTCGACGCAGGTTGCGGGCCATGCAGCGGGCGACGATCAGCCGCTCGACCTGGTGAATTTCTCACGTCACCGCGCGCGGCTGCGGTTCGAGTACGAATTTTGACGATTGGGGAACGACGATGAGCAGGAACGACAAGATAATGCGCGGCATTGCCGCCGCTGCCTTCTGTCTCGCAGCTATGTCGGCCGGCGGAGCGGCATGTGCGCAGCAGCGCACGACCATTCCCCTGACGCTGAAGGACCATCGCTTCGAGCCGGCCGAGCCGCATGCCCCGTCCGGACAGCCACTGACGATCGTTCTCAAGAACCTGGATCCGACGCCTGCCGAGTTCGAGAGCAAAACCTTGCGGGTCGAAAAAGTTGTGGTCGGCGGCGGTCAAATCACGATCAACATTCGTCCGCTCGCGGCCGGGCGCTATCGCTTCTTCGATGACTTCCACGAAGAGACTCAGGGTTTTCTTGTGGTCGAGTGAGACTGCGCGACTATTGCACTGAAGACACAGGGCGCTTCTATTTACTTCGACCCTTTGACGAATCTTTTGGCCGGACAGTAGACTTCCGCATGCGGGCAGCTCTGGCCATCGGGACAGGGATTCGAATGGCGGTCGCCGTGGCCGCCATTTACGCCATGCTTTTCAACGCGCTGCTCTCTGCTGCCGCGCCGCTTCTTCCCGCGTTGTCAGCGGATGCCGTCATCTGCGTGCATGATGGTGCGGGATCGGACCAACCCGCGCCGTCCTCGGCAGCGCATGATACCTTATGCTGCGTCGCCGTCTGCGGGGCGATGGTCGCCGCCTTGCCCCCGACAGACTATTCGCAAATCGTGCTTTCGCTTGAGAGCATGTTCGTCCCGGCGAAGTCATCGATCACGCTGGTCGCGCCCGCGCCCATCCCAAATTTCCAGGCCAGTCCCAGAGGTCCTCCGTCGCTCGTCTGACGCAATCGCTTTCCGATTCTCAGACAGGATCTCGGCATGTCTTACCAGGTTTTCCGGCGTGCTTTGCATCGCCGCCTCATCTCGCCGTGCGCCCTCACGGCGACCGCCCTGGCCTTCATCGCACTCGCCGGCTTTGACGCTTCTCCCGCCGCAGCGCATTGCTTCGTCGGCAGCCGCTTCTTTCCGGCGACTCTCAGCGTCGACGATCCCTGCGTCGCCGACGAACTTTCCATGCCGACGATTTCCAGCTTCAAGACGGGCGACCTCCCCGCCAATCGCGAGCTCGATATTTCCGGCGAGGTGTCAAAGCGCATCACCGAAGATTTCGGGGTCTCGATCGGGCGCACCTATACGCGCCTTTGGGTCCCCGGCGGGCCGAATGCGAGCGGCTGGCAGAACCTGGAGACAACCTTTAAATACCAGTTTCTCACCTGGCCTCAATCGGAATTCGTCGTGTCCACCGGCGTCTCCGTCGAATGGGGCCGCACCGGAAACGCCTCGGTCGGGGCCGAAAAATTCCACACGGTCACGCCGACTCTCTGGGTCGGCAAGGGCATGGGTGATTTGCCTTCATACCTAGGCTTTGTCCGGGCCTTCGGCCTGACGGGACAGGTCGGCTACGCGATTCCGAGTTGGCGGCGGACGGTGACGACCTCAATCGATCCTGACAGCGGCGACTTCACGTTCGACGAAGAGCGCCATCCGCACTTCCTCCAATATGGCGGATCGATTCAGTTCAGCATGCCCTATCTCAAGGCGAACGTCGTCGATCTCGGCCTGCCGGACGTGTTCAATCGCATGGTCCCGCTGGTCGAGGCGAATTTCAGGACGCCGGTCGCCAACAATATTCAGATGCCCAACGTGTGGGACGAAAACAATCGCACGACGGGTTCGGTCAATCCCGGCATCATCTATGTCACAGACAAATTCCAGATCGGCGCCGAGGCAGTCATTCCGATCAATCGTGCGAGCGGCAAGGGCATCGGCTGGGTCGCGCAACTGCACTTTTATCTCGATGACATCTTCCCAACGACGTATGGACGGCCGATCATCCCGATCTCAGCAAGGATCGGCCAATGAACGTCACCCGCAAAACTCTCATCGCATTCGCGCTGTTCGTTGCGAGCGCGATCGCCGCGCATGCGCATGCGCAATTGGAGCGCGCCGATCCGCGCGTCGGCAGCACGGTCAGAGCCGCGCCGCCGGTGCTCACGCTCTATTTCAGTGAAGGCGTCGAGCCCGCCTTCAGCTCCGTGCAGGTGACCGATGCGGCGGGCCGCCGTGTCGATGCCGGCAAAATGCGCGTCGACAAAGGCAATCCGCAACAGGTGCAGGTTCCGCTGCGGGCGCTTGCGCCGGGGCAATATAACGTGCGTTGGCGCGTGCTTTCGGTCGATACGCACAAAACGGAAGGGAGCTTCGGCTTCGAAGTCAGGCCTTGAGCGGAGCGGCTTTCGCGGCGCTTGCCACGGCGCGCTGGATTCAGTTCGCGTCGGTGATGCTGCTCTTCGGCGCGTCGCTCTTTCCGTTCTACGCGCTGCCGGCGGCGACATCATCGCCGCTACGCGCGAACGCGCGTAGCGCGGTTCGCCTCGCGTCCATGATTGCGTTTCTCTCCGGCACCGCTTGGGCCGCCGCCTCTCTCGTCAACATAACGGGTGAGGCGGCCAGTCTGTTCGATCGTGACGCGCTTGCTGCGTTCCTGCTCGACACCGGCTTCGGGAAAATCTGGGTGCTGCGGTTTCTTGTTCTGCTCGCGATCCTGCTGCTTGCCGGCTTCGTCGCGCGCCAACATTTCGGCGCGCGCGATTTTCCGACGGGGCTCATCGCTCTGCTCTCCGGGTCGCTTTTGATCAGCCAGGCTTGGATCGGCCATCCCGCGGCGAGTTTGGGCGGGGAACGCTTCATCGTCATCGCAGGCTACGCGCTGCATGTGCTCGGCGCCGGCGCATGGCTCGGCGGGCTGCTGCCGCTGGGACTGATTTTGCGTGCGCACAGCGCGGATAGCATACACCCTCGCGCCGTCGAACTTGCGCTGCGGCGGTTTTCGACCCTCGGGATGTTCGCGATCGCTATGATCCTGGCAGGCGGACTTATCAATGCGTGGGCGAGGTGGAGCTCGCTCGACGTTTTGGTTGCGAGCGCTTGGGGCAAGGTCCTCGTCGCGAAAGTGCTGGGCTTTGCTGCTTTGATCGCGCTTGCCGCGGTAAACCGGTTCGTCCTCATGCCGCGTTTAGCGGCGAACGGCTCCGCGCGTACGCGGCTCACCCGCAATGTCGTCGCGGAGCAGGCCGGCGGCCTCATCATCCTGGCGGCGGCGGCGGTCCTCGGCATTCTGCCGCCGCCGGCTTAGCTTTATACGTTAAACAAAGGCTAGACATTTGGCGAAGCGAGGGCCGCGCCTCTTGCTCAGCTGAAACCAAACACCGTGTTACTCATTGCACGTGCGGTTCAACGTTCAAGGTGGAGGTTAAGCCATGAACATGAAGACAGCACTGATTGGATCTTTCGCAGCTGCAGCGGCTCTCGTTGCGGTGTCTGCCGACGCGAACGCGCGGTCCTGGAACTACAAAAGGACCGCTTGCGGTCCCAGCGCGACGATAGTGAAGCACAACCGTTACGGCTTCGTCGGCAGCGAGCGCGACTACGGCGTCCGCTCCCGCACCGTTCTCCGCGGCGAGTCGGCGCGTTTCGGCGTGCGCGGCGGTCACGACCGTATCGGCGTAAACGTTCGCGAGCGCGCTGGCGCAAACGTCAATGTCAATGCACGCTTCGGCGGCGGTCATGACCGCAACGGAACCCGCATGTCTGGCTCCGAGCGGAACACGGGAGCTGGCGCTGGCGCAGCGACGGGGCGCAGCGTTTCTCCGAACAGCACGTCGAACGCCGGTAGCTCCGGCGGCGCGGCTTCCTCTGGCGCAGGTGCCAAGACCGGTGCAGGCGGCGGTGGCGGCCTCGGTGCGTCGGGCGGCGCATCCGGTGGCGGAAGCTCCGGCGGCATGGGCGCAGGCGGCGGTGGCGGTGGCGGCGGCGGTTCCCGCTAACACTTAGAACAGCAGCCGAGGATCCGCGTCGGATCCTCGGCGGCTCGCTTGCGTCTCTACATTCGGAACTTAAAGCGTAAGCGCACATTCCCGGCTTGCTTCAACACAAACCGGGAGAAACACATGAAATCATTAGTGATCGGCGGAGCAGCTGCTCTCGCCTTTTCCGTCGTATCGGGGTTCGCCCTGGCGCAATCGCCTGGCGGTGCTGCGGCCGGAGCAGCCGGTGGCGCCGCGGTTGGCGGCGCAGTTGGCGGACCGGTCGGCGCCGCCGCAGGTGCCGCGACGGGAGCAGCCGTCGGCGGGCTTTCGGGACCCTCGCGCACGCGCTTCCGCGACTACGCAATTCGCGAGCACCGCACGCATTCCTACCGTTATTCGGAGCCGCTCCGCGCCGGCGTCGTACTCCCGGAAGCGGGCGTTACCTACTACGACGTCCCTGCGGAATACGGCGTGCGCGATTATCGGTACACCATCGTCAATGAGACCCCCGTGCTCGTTGAGCCGCGCTCGCGCCGCGTGATCGAGGTGATCGAGTAGTTTGGCTCTGCAACCAACGATCCGTATGCGGGCATGACCCGCATACGGATTTGCGCGCCCGCAGAGACCGCGGGCCGCCACCTACAACCGCCTTCGCAGATGACCGGCGGCCCCAGGCCACGCTAACATCCGCCGATGCGACCGCCATGTTCTTCGCGGCGCCGGAACGTCGGCGGGATGCTCGCGCTTGCGCTATGCCTTGCGGGGGCGCCTTCGTGGGCACGCGCCGATTCCATCAGCCCGGTTGCGCCGGCGCTGTGCGCGGACATGCAAGCCCATCATGTTCTCCAAGCCAACGCGCCGGTTGGCTGCGAACGTCTCGCGCTCGTGCGCTTTGCTTATATCGGCCTCGACGGACGCGAGCATGAGGATGGCGAAGTGGTGGTACTCGACGCCGTCGCTGATCAGGTTGCGGCGATCTTCGCCGACCTAAGAGCCCGCCGTTTTCCCCTGCAGCAGGCGCGGCTGATGAACGCCTACAATGGCGACGACGATGCGTCGCTTGCGGCCAACAACACGTCCGCGTTCAACGACCGCAACGTGATCGGCACGGGTTCCGTGTCGATGCACGCTTATGGGCTCGCGATCGACGTCAATCCCGTGCAAAATCCGGCTTACGACCGCGTCGGCGGCAGGCGCATGCTCGTGCCGAAGGCCGGCGCCGATTACGCCGACCGCAAGCGAGTACGGCCCGGCATGGCCGAAAGCGTGATCGATGTTTTTGCCGCGCATGGGTTCACGATCTGGGGCGGCCGCTTTCGCGATCCCGATTATCAGCATTTCCAGATCGAGCGCGCGCTCGCGCAAAAGCTTCTGCGCCTGCCGCAGGCAGAGGCGCGGGCGATGTTCAATTCCTATGCTCGGGGCCGTGGAGGAAAGCCATGATCGGCAAGCGCGTGCAGTTCGATGACGAGACGTGGGCGGCGGTCAATCTTCTGCGCCAGGAGCGCCGCCGTTCGTTTCAGCAGCTCGCGGACGAAGCCTTCCGCGATCTCCTCGAAAAGCACCATCGGCCGGCGGACCTGAAGACGCAATTGCGCGAGAGCGCGGGCGTGGCTCCGAGGACGCGCAAGACCAAAGGCTAGACCGCATTGCAGCGGCCGATCGGAAGCCTAGATAGCGTTGCAGAACCGTAGGCGGAGAAGCCGCAATGAAGACCGCACTCGCTTTCGCTTTCGGCGCAGCCGCGCTCCTCGTCGCATTGCCCGCTTCGGCGCAGTCGCATCATCGCAGCTATCAGGGGCAGCGCTTCCAGGAGCAGCGTTCCAATGAGGGGCGCACGGTCTACGCGCCGCAACGGGTCTGCGTCCCGCTCTGCAACATGGACACCTCGCCCTGCGACCCGCCGGAGTTCAAGCACGCTGACGGGCGCTGCGACTACCCGATGATCGGCCGCTAGAGGAGCGCGAGATGCGGATATTGATGGCCGTGAGTGTTCTAGCCGGCCTTGCGGGTGGTGCGCGCGCGGAGACGCTTTGTCCTGACGGCACCTTTGTGCCGGGCGATTCCTGCATCCTGTCGTTCGACGGATCGCACGTGATCGGCGGCCCGGTGACCTTGCCGTCCGATGTGCTCTATCTCGAGGGCCGCGGCGTCGCGATCGTCCGCTCACGCATCGGCGACGAATATCGCATTGGGCAACCGCAGCGGAACCGCATTTTGGACGCGCCGCGGGGCACAGCGCCGATCATCATCCCGCCCTTGGGCAAGTGATCACCGCCGCGGGACGTGGCGTTCGGCGCGAGCGAAGCACTAAGGCTCGGTCGCGATCGCGCGGCGGTCCGGCGCGACTAGCTCCGCGATCACTCGCAATCGCACCGCCGTGCGTATCCGGCCCCGCTATATCCCGCGCCGCCTCCGCCCAGTCCCACGCCAAGCGCGAATATGCCGGTCGGTCCGCGCCACTGCCGGTAGGCGGCGTACTCGTAGGCCCAGCGCCGATAGACGAGCCGCCATTGCGCTTCCGCGCCGCGATTGAAGCCGGCATTGTAGATGGCGCGCCGCTCATATCCGCCGTCATAGCCATGCGCCCGCCGATAGCGGGAATGCGCATAATGGCCACGCCATGAATGGCGCGGCTGCGGATAATAATCATAATGTCGCGTCTGATATCTGTAGCGGTACGAAGTGTCGCCATGCGAGGCGCCATGCCATTCGTCGGCGAAGAGGGAGGGCGTGCCGAGCGCCAGTGTCAGAGCGATTGCGGCTGCGCCAAGCGGTAGTCTCGTCATTTTGAGTTCCTCATAAAGCATTCTGTGGGAACTGAACCGCCGCCCAGCTTCCGTCCTCATGACTTGCATGGCGCGCGCGTCAGAAAAATCGAATGCTTAATTCACGATGAAGAAACGTGGTAAGCGCGCCGGACCCGGCACGCCCGTTGCCCCTTGCCCATATTTCCGCTCTGATGCGGTAAGCTCCGGCCGCCAGAGCCGGGCAGAGGGAGAACACCATGCTGACACGGCGTGGCAATCCATGAGCGGCACCGTGGATGGCTGCGCTTCGTTCGCAATGACGGCGCTCGCCGCGATCGCTCTTGCCGGGCCCGCACGCGCCGCCGATCAGACATGGCATTGCATGCAGCCGCGCGATGTCGGCAAGCATGAGGTGCGGGCGGACAATCTGATCTTAGGCGGCATCAAGATCAGCGAGGAACCGGGCGAGCTCTCGCATCTCAAGGTGATCAAAGCGACCTTCACGGCCCACAACAAAAACGCAAAGGACTTCCACGTCGCGATGGAGCTTTTGGGGTCGGACGACAAAGGCCCGGTCTTCGCGATGAGCGTTTCGCCGGGCTTCGCCGGCACGGTGTCGCCGAACAGCGATCAGCCGGCGACATCAACCGTGTTCGCCGCAGCCGGAGAGCTCGCACGGGCGACGCAGCTCTGCGTGCGGTTTGTCGGCGATTTTTGATGTAACCTGCCGCGGCTAAGCGTTCACGTCAGGTTCACGGCGGCGCTGTCAGCCTTGCTGCGTTGGAAACAGAATACGAGAGGAAACCTAAAATGAGAGCATTGATCGCACTCGCCGCGCCGGCGCTCGCGGGCGCATTCCTGATCGCGGCCCCGAGCGGCGCCGCACCTTTGCCGCTCGCGCGCCCAGATGCCGCGCCGCAGGCCACGCAAGTGCAGTGGGGCGGCGGCGGTTACGGCGAGCGCCGCGAAGAATACCGCGAGCACCGCCGCGACGACGGCGACCGCTGGCGCGAGCGCCGGGAATGGCGCGGCGGCGATGGCGACGACTGGCGCCGCCGCGAATATCGGCGCCGCATGTTCTGCCGCATGCATCCCGGCGCTTGCTAGGCGCGTTCCGGAAGGATTCACTTTTGTTGCAGCGGGCCGGTTACGCCGGCTCGTTTGCGCGACATAAAGCGGCGCGCCGATGCGCTTTGGTTGTGCAGGGGCCGCGACACAAAGCCCCTCGCCGGAACTAACGCGAGCCGCGCCGGTTGCGCTATTGCGTTGCAGCATTGCTCCGGATCGTCCGAGTTATCGTGCACGCGATAACCCGGATGCGACCCCCGATGACCGAGCACAATCCGATCCCGCACGCCACGCGTGGCGCCCCCTCGCGCCGCGCCAAGCATGGCGCGCCAAAGTCGCGCCCCTTCGCCATCGCCGCCGCCGCAATCAGCGCGCTGACGCTCGCGGCCGTCTATAATCGCCACCGCGCCGATGAGGCCGAACGCGACAATCCGCCGGCCGGCCGCTTCGTCGAAGTTGACGGCGTGCGTCTGCACTATGTCGAGCGCGGCCAAGGCGAGCCGCTCGTGCTGCTGCACGGCAATGGCAGCATGGTGCAGGATTTCGAATCGAGCGGCCTCCTCGGCATGGCCGCGCAAAAGTACCGCGTCATCGCATTCGACCGGCCGGGCTTCGGCCACAGCGAGCGCCCGCGCTCGGTGATCTGGACGCCTGAGAAGCAGGCCGACCTCATCCACGCGGCCCTCCAAAAAATCGGCGTCACGCGCGCGACCGTTCTCGGCCATTCCTGGGGCGCCTCCGTCGCGACCGCGCTGGCGCTCAAATACCCGCGCGCCGTCGCCAGCCTGGTTCTCGCGTCGGGTTATTATTATCCGAGCGCGCGCGCCGATGTCGTGTTCGCGTCGGGGCCGGCCGTGCCGCTCCTCGGCGACGTGATGCGCTACACGCTGGCGCCGCTCCTCGGGCGGGCGATGTGGCCGATCGTGCTGCGCAAGATTTTCGGGCCCGCGCCGACGCCGCAAAAATTCGCAGGCTTCCCGAAGGAGATGGCGTTGCGTCCCTCGCAGATCCGCGCCACTGCCGCCGAGTCGGCGCTGATGATCCCGAACGCGTTTCGCATGCAGGGCGACTATGCCGGTTTAAAAATGCCTGTGGTGATCATCTCCGGCGACGACGATCGGCTGATCGATGTCGATCAGTCGGCGCGCCTGCACGAAGAGGTCGCGCAGAGCAGCTTCCATTGCGTGCGCGGCGCCGGCCATATGGTGCACCAGAGCGCGCCGGCGGCGATCATGGCGGCGATCGACGAGGCCGCCGCGGCGGGCGGCCGAGAGGTCGAGGGTCTGCCGCGCGCCGCGTAAGGCGGCGCGCAAGCTGCACGCAAGAAAAAGGCGGCGTGCCTTGAGCCGCCGCCTCTTGATGTAGCCGTCTCTTATTTAGATCAGCCGACCTTTTTCAGGTTGTCGGCCGACATTTTGCCGCTCTTGCGGTCGGAGACGAGCTCGAAGCTGATCTTCTGGCCTTCGACGAGATCGTTCATGCCGGCGCGCTCGACGGCGCTGATATGGACGAAAGCGTCATTGCCGCCGCCATCGGGCGCGATGAAGCCGAAGCCCTTGGTCGCGTTGAACCACTTCACGGTTCCAGTCGTCATTTGGGAAGTCCTGTCACAAAGTTGGATTGCTTGCCCGCCTTGAGCGGGCCGTCGAATTCGCGTTTTCAGGCAAGAAGATCGAAAGCTTGCCGACAAATCGCTTTGTGCAGGGCCGCGTCGTCCGTCCGTCTATCGACACTGCAGACATAAGGGCGGGAAGCCCGGAATGCAAGCGGAGCCACCGGCCCTCACCCTGAGGGCGCTCCGATCTCGGATTTTTCCGAGATCGGCATTATAGACACAAAGTCCCGACTTTGTGAGGAGCGCGTCTCGACGCACGGCATTGGCGGCATCGCGCCGCATCCCCTGATCTTTGCGCAGCCCGGCCGCTAGGTCGGCCCGTATCGTTGCTGCACAGGCGGGGCGCATGCCGCATTCGCGCAGCAAGCATCAGGACACGAGCATGAATCCCACCCGCGGCGTAAGCTTGAGCAAAGTCCCGGAAGTCACGCTCGGCTTCTGGATCATCAAGATCGCCGCAACGACGCTCGGCGAGACCGGCGGCGACGCTGTCACGATGACGCTGAACCTCGGCTATCTCGTCGGCACCGCGATTTTCGCCGGCATCTTCGTCGCCCTCGTCGCCGTGCAGATCGCCGCCAAGAAATTCTACCCGCTTCTGTATTGGGCCGTGATCGTCGCCACCACGACCGTCGGCACCACGCTCGCCGATTTCTGCGATCGCTCGCTCGGCATCGGCTATGTCGGCGGCTCCTCGCTACTGTTCGTTCTGCTGATGGGGACGCTCGGCCTGTGGTATGCGCGCCTCGGCACGATTTCGGTCGACTCGATCCGCTCGCCGCAGGCGGAGACGTTCTATTGGTTAACGATCCTGTTTTCGCAGACGCTCGGCACCGCGCTCGGCGATTTTCTCGCGACCTCGGCCGGGCTCGGCTATGGCGGCGGCGCGCTCGTCTTCGCCGCCGGCCTCGCAATCGTCGCGGCGCTGTATTTCTTCACGGACATGTCGCGCACGGCTTTGTTCTGGGCGGCCTTCATCCTGACGCGCCCGCTCGGCGCGACAATCGGCGATTTCTTGGACAAGCCGCGCGCCGACGGCGGCCTCGCGCTCGGCCGGTTCTATGCGTCGGGCGTGATCCTGGTGTTTATTGTGGCCTGCATCCTTATCATCCCGCAGCGCGCCGGGCGCCATCCGGGAGAGGACAAGGCGGCAGCGGCGCGGGTGTGACGCCAGGCGCGGGCGGGCCGGGAGCATCCGCGGCCGGCTTTGCCGGCCCGGTCTCGCGGAACTGCAATCAGCCGGCGACGGCGGCGGTTTTTGCCGCTCCCGGAGAGCTGGCGCGAGCCGCGCAGATTTGCGTGCGGTTTGTCGGGGATTTTTGGGCGGGCCGGGGGCTCAGAATACCGGCCAGCGTTTGCGCGACAGCCGCAGTCCGAGCCGCAGCAAATCGGCGAGCGGCAGAAGCTCCGGGTTCGGCCCAACGTCGTCGGGAACCCTCTTCAAAGAGCTGTACTGCCGCAGCCAATCGCCGGCGAGTTTTTCAAGCTCGGGCGTGTAGTCGCGCGCGTCCGCCGCGGGATTGAGCTTGATACGACATTGCGAGTGATAAGACGGAATGATGGGAGAAGGCTCGGCAACAAACCTTTTGCCGTCTTCTCTGAGCGCCAGATAAACGCCGCCGAAAATCAGGTCTGAATCGTTCTTTGCCTCCGCGTCCGTCTTCGAGGCGAAGAATTCGAGCACGTGCAATTGCAATATGTCGGCCTCGAAGCCGGCGCTGTTGATGACGAACATGGCCGCGTCGCTTTTGGCGAGCGGCACTTGCGGGACGTGCATCGCGTCAGTCCGCGATCACGGGGTCGCCGTCCGTGAGATCGGCCGCGCCGTCGTTGACCGACCACGACCGCCAGCTTCTGCCGCCGCTCGGCCTTATATCGACGGTGACGTGCTGGCCGTCGTTCCAGGCAATCTTCGCGCAATTGTGGGCGAAATTCGCGGTCGCCGAGCCGAACTCGGTGTCGATCCACACCCTGCAGCCGCGCCAACTCGCCTCCTTGCGCTCGACGATTCCGGCGACCCCGAAGTGACTTTCCGGGCCGAACGCAATGCCCATATAGAGGCCAAGCCCCCCGGCGAGAAAGACGGGGACGAGCGCGGCGACGACGCGGAGATACCAGCTGAAAGGCATGGCAAGAAAAGCGCTTTGGCGGGGCTGGCTCACCCTATGATCTCGCCCTCGCAGGCCTTGCTAATCCGTTAAGCGGCGGCTGCGTTTCGCGCGCGGTGTGGTTCTCGCGTGTGGCCTTCATCCTGACGCGACCGCGCGGCGCCACCGGCGACTTCCTCGACAAGCTCTGGCCGATTGCCTGCTGTTATTTTGGCGACGCGGTTCCATCGCCGGCCATTGCACTTTCTGCATCGGCCGAGAGAATATCTGCGATCTCATTTAGAAGAGCACGCACTTTGGCCCGGTCCAGCTCGCCGAGTGTTCTATCAATGCTATCAAACTCGAATTCTTCACGACGTAGAAAAGCAGCCTTTCGGCGAATATTGCGCGCGGTCCGATTTCGTATCTCCAAATCAGGCGCGTCTTCCTTGGATAACCGTTCGTTGATCTGCGATTTGAGCCAAGAAATTAGTTGTGAATCATCCTTCCATGCAGCGAAGGCCGCCAATCCGAGCAGGCCCGCCTGAAGTGTACCCCACCCGGTCGTGTGACGACCAGCCTTGAACGTCCAATCAAGCAGAACGAAGCGGGCTCTCTCCGCGACCTCCTCGCTTTGACGACTAGCCGTTTCGAGAGCCACTTCGAAGAGCAATTGCGTGGTCGAAAAATGTTCAACAAATGCGATGCTCTCCTTATCGCCAGGAATCCAGGAAATTACCGAGATTAGCCAGCTTGCATGTTTTTCGAGCTCACGGCGATCATGGTCGTTCGTTACCGATGCTTTCGCGACTGCCACAAGCACCTTTGTGACGTGGGCAATCCAATGCAGCATGTCAAAGGTGAAATGCGACCTCTTTTCAATCGCGAGCAACAACAGCGTCTTCTCCGTTCTGTATAACTCCTCCGCCCATGTCCGAAGATGCCGGATGAGACTTCCAGTTTTATCGTCGGATGTCTCGGCAGAAATTAATGCGTTGCAAAGATTGGTAAGCCAGGATCCGAGTGTTTCGAGTTGGGTGGAAGAGTAGTAAGGAGCCAAGTGGGCGCTGTGCACGTTGGAAAGGGGCGGGTCTGGCACATTGAGAAACATGCGTACGACCAACTCGACATTGTCCCGAACTCGCTTTACGGCGAAGCCGAGATCATGTGCGGGAGTTCGCAACAGGTCAAACGTAATGCGCGCCAGTTGCTCCATTCCTATCAGCGTTACGGCGCGAAACTCTGGCTTTATAGCGCCCGCGCAGGCGAAAGCCGTGATCTTGTCTGCCGCCGTAACTACACCGCTTGGTTGACCAGCTGCGAGAAATGACTGTGTGACCGTTCCCAACAGCCGCATGCCTTCCATTACCACGTCAGGCATGCCGTGCTGAAGTACAGCTTCGACAGCGCCAGCAAGATAACCATTTGCTAAATGTGCGTGGTGATTAATGTCTGTATGATGTCTTCCAAAGTCAATGGCCATATAGGTGCGCGCGAGTCCAGCGATTGCCGCGAAGACCTGACGAAGGGACTGCTCATCTCGGCGGGCATTTGCGAATTGTGCGAGTTGACGCAGATGTTCAAGCGTTTCGTTGATGAATGCATCCCGCGCTTGGGGTACATCGAACACAGGATTACTTGCGAAGAACGTTTTACCTTTCGCACTCACATATTCAACGTTAACAGCGATGATGACCGTCAACGCACTTCCTGTGACATCGTAGTCTCCCTGTTCAGAATAACGTCGCGCGAAAGCGATTGCATAGGCGATCGCTTTCCGCGATAAACTGGTCCATTGTGGATTGGCTTGGAAGAAAACAACCCGAGAGAGATCATGGTCAGCTCGCGAGCGATCACGACGGTTGTCTGCATTTAACAAAGGGGCCATACGCTCCGCGCGACGAGCCCACCGGCGCAAGTCTTTTTGTGCATCAGTTGCGATTAACCGCAGCTGAACCGCCGGGTTGATCAGCGCGAGCGCACGCCGATAGGCGTAGAAAAACAGAATTAGAATAAGAACAGCGGCCCAAATTGCTCCTGTTACCATAACGGCTGCCCAGCTGGCGTCCGGGGCCAAGGCCAGGGTGGACACGATCAGCGCCAACACGAAGGTGGCCGCAAATGCAGCCAGTAGTCGGGAGTCTGAACTGAGTTTGCGAAATAGCCCGTGAGGCATCCGGGCGAAATTGAGCTGCAGGGCTATAGTGACTATCGAAAAGCCAATTGTTGTCGCACCTACAAGCGCTCCCCCCATCGTCGCGAGTAAATTGCGTAGCGTCGAGAAGCGCTCCATATCGAAATATGGGCCAAGGGCAGCTTGAATGGTCGGCTCAATCGCGGCCGTAATAACGATTAAGAACAATAAGAACGCTACCGTTGCGCGCCCGCCATACCGCTGGATGCTGGGCCGGATGTAAAGATTGAGCAGAGCCGCGTGCCGCTCTGCTTGAAGCCAAAGAAGACGCGCTCTCTGTGGTGCCGAAGCTGCCTTAGTTCGCAGGGCGGAGTATGTAGCGGTTGAGGCGCGTGCCATTCGTCTGGCTGGCAAGATAACGAGGCGACGGAACGCAAGCTTTGAAATACGTAGCTTTCGCGCGAAGTAGGGGCGGACACGCCGCGTCTGGTTTTGAGAGGGCGTCGGCATGATCAACGGTTGAGCCTCATTAGGTGAGCAAAATAGAGGCGCTTCGGACTTGGCGAACTCCGGTTTTCTGACCGAGACTCTTTGCGCTCCGCCCCCCATCCCCAGCAAAATGCCCGGCCCGGCTTGGGCTCTGCCTTCATGACGGCTTAAATCCCCGCAAAGTCACGCCATATCGGCGACTTAAGTGATTCGGTCCCCCAGGCGCGGGGGGCCCGGGACGAGATATGAAGTTCGAAAAACTCCGCCTCATCGGCTTCAAGAGCTTCGTCGAGCCGACCGACTTCCACTACGAGCCGGGGCTGACCGGCATCGTCGGGCCGAACGGCTGCGGCAAGTCGAACCTCGTCGAGGCCATGCGCTGGGTCATGGGCGAGACCTCGTTCAAGTCGATGCGCGCCTCCGGCATGGAGGACGTGATCTTCTCGGGCTCCGGCAGCCGGCCCTCGCGCAACATGGCCGAGGTCCACGTCTTCATCGACAATGCCGCGCGCCAGGCGCCGGCCGCCTTCAACGACGACGACAAGCTGGAAATTTCCCGCCGCATCGAGCGCGAGCAGGGCTCGACCTACCGCATCAACGGCCGCGAGGTCAGGGCGCGCGACGTGCAGCTGCTCTTCGCCGACGCCTCGACGGGCTCGCGCTCGCCGGCTTTCGTGCGGCAGGGCCAGATCGGCGAGATCATCTCGGCGAAGCCGCAGCAGCGCCGGCGCATTTTGGAGGAGGCGGCGGGGGTCGCCGGCCTGCATTCGCGCCGCCACGAGGCGGAGCTTCGCCTGAAGGGGGCGCAGGACAACCTCAACCGGCTCGAAGACGTGCTGAAGCAGATCGATGCGCAGATCGACAGCCTGAAGAAGCAGGCGCGGCAGGCGACGCGCTACCGCAATCTCGCGGGGGAAATACGCAAGAACGAGGCGCTGCTGGCGCTGATCGGCCATCGCGAGGCGGCGGGCGCGCTTGCCGAGGCGCAGCGGCGGCTCGAGGCCGACGTGCGCGAGGTGGCGGAGCGTACGCTGGCGCAGGCGGAGGCCGCCCGGTTGCAGGCGCTGGCCGCGGCCGCGTTGCCGGAGATGCGGGAGACGGAGGCGAAGGCCGGGGCGGTGCTGCAGCGGCTGAATTCGGCCCGCCAGCAGCTCGAGGCCGAGGAGCGGCGCGTCCGCGAGCGCATGGCGGAGCTGGAGCGCCGCGTCGAGCAGCTCGGCCGCGATCTCGAGCGCGAGCGGGCGCTGGTCGAAGATGCCGCGGGGGTTACCGGGCGGCTGGAGGCCGAAGATTCCGAGCTGGCGGCGGCCGGCGAGGCGGCGGTCGGAGACGAGGCGGCAGCGCGGGAACGGGTGAGCGCAGCTGGGGAGGCTTTGGGTGAGGCCGAGGCGGCGCTCTCCGAGGCGCAGGGCGCGCTGGCCGACGCCAGGGCGAAGCGCACTGCCCTGGAGGCGGCGCTCGGCGAGGCACGCGAGCGGCTCGCCCGCAGCGAGGCCGAGCTCACCCGCGTCGACACCGAATTCGCGCTGATATCGGGCGAGCGCGAGGCCGCCGACCTGTCGGCGCTGAGCGATGCACTCGCCGCGCACCGCAACGACGCCCGCGCGGCCGAGGAGCGCGCATCCGCAGCCGAGTCCGCACTGGCGCAGGCGCGCGAGGCGGAGTCCGCGACGCGCGGCCCGCTGGCGCAGGCCGAGCGGTGCGCCCAGCGGCTGGAGACGGAGGCGCGCACGCTATCTAAGCTGCTCGAAACCGGCTCGGGCGGCCTGTGGCCGACCATCCTCGAGCAGATGAGCGTCGACAAAGGCTATGAGGCGGCGGTCGGCGCCGTCCTCGGCGACGACCTCGAAGCCTCGACGGACGCATCCGCCCCGGCGCATTGGGCGCTCCTCGATGCCGAAGGCGATCCGGCGCTGCCGCCGGGCGTCGCTTCCCTTGCCGAGCATGTGCAGGCGCCGCCGGCATTGGCAC
>JAXDNJ010000045.1:0-15421 GCA_034669505.1 Methylobacteriaceae bacterium | reverse complement strand
GTGCCTGCCAGCCTGTTCACGTACACGGTCAGGTCGCGCCAGGTGCCGGCCACGCCGGCGACCAAGGCCTGGCCGCCCCGCTTGCCCTCGATGCCGACCTCGCGGGCCACGGTCACCACCTGCTCGGCGAAGACGCGCAGGGTGTCGCTCATGCCGTTGATGGAGTCGGCCAGCGCCGCGATCTCACCCTTGGCCGCCAGCGAAAACTTCTGCGACAGATCGCCGTTGGCCACCGCGGTGACCACCTTTCTGATGCCGCGCACCTGGTTGGTCAGGTTGGACGCCATCTGGTTCACGTTGTCTGTCAGGTCCTTCCAGACGCCGGAGACGCCCTTCACGTCCGCCTGGCCGCCCAGCTTTCCTTCCGTACCGACTTCGCGCGCAACGCGCGTCACTTCGCCCGCGAACGCGTTCAGCTGGTCCACCATCGTGTTGATGGTGTTCTTCAGCTCAAGGATTTCGCCAGACACGTTGACGGTGATCTTCTTGGAAAGGTCGCCACGCGCCACCGCGGTCGCGACCTCCGCGATGTTGCGGACCTGGCCAGTGAGGTTCGATGCCATCGAGTTCACTGAGTCGGTGAGATCCTTCCACGTGCCGGCGACGCCTTTGAGCTGTGCCTGTCCGCCGAGCTTGCCTTCGGTGCCGACCTCGCGCGCGACGCGCGTCACTTCGGACGCGAATGCGTTCAGCTGGTCGACGGTCGTGTTGATCGTTTCCTTCAGCTGAAGGATCTCGCCCTTCACGTCGACCGTGATCTTCTTCGACAAGTCGCCATTGGCGATCGCGGTCGAAACTTCCGCGATGTTGCGGACCTGCGCGGTGAGATTGCCCGCCATCGAGTTGACGGAGTCGGTGAGGTCCTTCCAGGTGCCGGCGACGCCGAGCACGTTCGCCTGCCCTCCGAGTCGGCCCTCGGTGCCGACCTCGCGCGCGACGCGCGTCACTTCCGACGCGAAGGCATTGAGCTGATCGACCATCGTGTTGATGGTTTCTTTCAGCTCCAGGATTTCACCCGAGACGTTGACGGTGATTTTCTTCGACAAATCGCCGTTGGCAATGGCGGTCGACACCTCCGCGATGTTGCGGACCTGCGCGGTGAGGTTCGATGCCATCGAGTTGACGTTGTCGGTCAAGTCCTTCCAAGTGCCGGCCACACCTGGCACTTGCGCCTGGCCACCGAGGCGGCCCTCCGTGCCGACCTCGCGGGCGACGCGCGTTACTTCGCCGGCGAAGCCATTCAGCTGGTCCACCATCGTGTTCATGGTGTTCTTCAGCTCGAGAATCTCGCCGGAAACGTCGACGGTGATTTTGCGGCTGAGGTCGCCGCGCGCGACGGCCGTGGTCACCTGGGCGATGTTTCGGACTTGCGCGGTGAGATTGCCGCACATCGCGTTCACCGAGTCGGTCAGGTCTTTCCAGGTGCCCGCGACGCCGGGCACGATCGCCTGCCCGCCGAGCTTTCCTTCCGTGCCGACTTCGCGTGCGACGCGCGTCACCTCCGACGCAAAGGACCGCAATTGGTCGACCATCGTATTGATGGCCTCCTTGAGCTGAAGGATTTCGCCGCGCACGTCGACGGTGATTTTCTTCGAGAGGTCGCCGTTGGCGACAGCGATCGTCACGTCCGCAATGTTTCGAACTTGCGCCGTGAGGTTCGATGCCATCGAGTTCACCGATTCGGTGAGATCCTTCCAAACGCCAGTCACCTCGACAACCTGCGCTTGCCCGCCGAGCTTGCCGTCGGTGCCGACTTCACGGGCAACGCGCGTCACTTCCGAGGTGAAGATCGACAGCTGCTTGATCATCGTGTTGACGATCGTCGCAGAGCGCAGGAACTCACCTTTGAGCGCTCGCCCCTCCACCTCCAACGGCATCGTCTGCAGCAGGTCGCCTTTGGCCACCGCCGAGATCGCACGTGTGACTTGGGTGGTCGGCCAGACGAGGTCGTCGATCAGCGTATTGACCGACTCCTCCATTTCGCCCCATGCGCCGCCCGAGAGGCCGAAGCGAACGCGCGTCTTCGTCTTGCCTTCGTGCCCGACGACCTCGCCGACATGCTCGAGCTGCTGAGCGATGCGCTGGTTTGCGGAGACGATGTCGTTGAACGCCTCTGCGACCCGGCCGACGAGGCCGCCGTCGTGAGTTGGAAGGCGAACGGAGAAGTCTCCGGCCCGCATGGCCTGCAGGGCCTCGAGCAATCGCGGAAGATCGACCGATCCACCATTCAGCTTGGCGCCGTGCGGGGCGTGATCTTCCGAGCTGCCCTGGACGAGATCGGGGTCAATATCTGCCTGCTTGAGCAGAGCTGCTTCCGGAGGGGTCATAGGCGCACCAAAGAGCTAAAAACGAATCGAGGTAAGGAGCGCGATGCCGCGCTCCCAAGGCGCGTGAGAGTTGCCCTTGGTAGGCGCACGATGCAAGCTGAGCTGTGGCGGCTGGTGACATCCAGAAAAAACAAAGCCAAGCATTTGTTGGCTGCGGCGATCAAGCGCTGCTAAAGTCCTTGTGACCGCACGTGACCGGGTATGATTTTGTAAGTGGCCGCCTACCCCTCAGTTTAGGGCTCACTCGCCGCCGGCGGCCCGCCGTGGGGCGGACATGGAGAGACCTCATGCATAGGATCAAGCTCAGCTTATTCGCCGTCGCCCTCCTCACGTCGCTTCCCGCTCTGGCGCAGACGGCCGGCGGGACGCAGAATACCGGTCCTCAGGGCACGGGCAATTTCGTTGCCGGGCAAACGAATAGGGAGGGCACGCCGGTCGCCGGCAAGCCGGAAGGCACAGGCAATCCGGTCGCCGGCAAACCCGAAGGCTCGGGAAACCCAGTCGCAGGTCAGCCGGCTGACAAGATGGACAAAAAATAGCCTCCTCCCGGGGCGGGTTGATCTTGCCCCTCCAGCGCGACTGTCGGCGGGACGCCAAAGTCCCGCCGATCAACTCCGGAGAAGATCATGGCATCCTGGCGCACTCTCCTTCCCGCCGTTTTCGCCGCGCTTTCGCTTGGCACCGCGGTTGCGGCACGCGCCGGGGAAACCGACTCGTATGCCGAGGTCGTCGCGAAGGTCATGCCGAGCGTCGTCAACATCTCCGTCAAGGGGATGGGCGAGATGCCTATGATGGATAAGGAGGCGAAGAACGTCTCCTACGCGCCCCATATCGTCGACATCGTCGGTTCCGGCTCCATCGTCGACGCGAACGGTCTCATCGTCACCAACCGGCATGTCATCGACAACGCCTACGAGATAACGGTCACCCTGCAAGACGGAACGACGCACAATGCGCGTCTGCTCGGCAAAGGTCTCGGGTTCGATCTCGCCATTCTGAAGGTCGACGTGGGCTATCCGCTTCCGGCAATCAAAATCGGCGACAGCGATGAGATACGTGTCGGCGATCGGGTTCTGGCCATCGGCAATCCGCTCGGCCTCAAAGGAACCGTCACGTCCGGCATCATCAGCGCCTTGCATCGCGATCTGAACGGCACTCCCTACAATCAATTCATTCAAGTCGATGCTGCGATAAATCATGGCAATTCCGGCGGACCGCTTTTCAACATGAAGGGTGAGGTCATCGGCATCAACAATCAGATTTTCTCTGAGTCATCGACCAGCGGCTCGATCGGGCTTGGATTCGCGATTCCGTCGAACGACGTCGCCTTCATGCTGGATCAAATCCGCCAATACGGCCGCCCGCATCTCGGCTGGCTTGGGCTGAAAATCCAGACGGTAAACGCGGACATGTCGGAAGCACTCAAGATTCCCATGCAATCGGGCGCGATCATTTCAGAAGTCACGCCGGGCAGCCCCGCCGATGAGGCCGGTCTGAAGGTCGGCGACATTATCCAGGCATTCGCCGACGAGCAGGTCATCGATTACCGCGCGCTCAATCGCGCCGTCGCGATGGCAATCGGAAAAACCCTCCACCTCAGTGTCTGGCAAGTGAACGGCGACGACCGCGTCGTTCCCGTGACGGTGAAGGAATGGCCGCAGGAGCTTTGGGAATCCTACAATAGCGAAATGATGCGGCCGCCACTGTTCACCAAGCTCGATGATTTGGGGTTTCAGGTCGGCGATCTCACAAACGACTTACGCGCTCGCTTCCATCTTGACCCGACGACGCAGGGCCCTGTCGTCACCGAAGTCGTCGATGACACGGCCGCAAGCAATGCCAAACTTAAAGCGGGCGATATCATCCTGAAAGTGCAGAGGGATGACATTCGCACGGTTGCGGAACTGGAGCAGCGGCTGAAAAAGATGACGGAGGACGGGGATCGCCGCGTGCTCATCTACGCCAAAGGCATAAACGGCGCGCGCTGGACGACGATGCCACTGCGGCTTTGACCTTCTCTCAACGGTCACATGCGCCGCGAGAAACATCGCGGCCGCATCGCGCGTCCCGTGCTTCTGGTCAATCGAGGGCTATTGCCCCTTCGTGAACTGCCCGCGCACCTCGCCACCCGGGTTCGCCGCCGTGTGGATCATGAAATAAGTCTTCTCAGCCGTGACGACCTTGGCCTGATCATTCGACAGGGTCGCCGAGCCCTCGAAGTCCCCGGTCTTGACACCCGCCGCAGGTATCAGCACGCCCGCGTTCTGCCCTGGTTCGGCCGGTCCATGGAAATGGGCGGCGGTTGGATTGCCGCTCAGGCCCGACACGGTGCCTTTCCAGGACAGCTTTCGGCTTTCCGTGTCGTAGGTGGCAGCGAGGTTTCCCTGGCCCGTGGTCAGCGAGACACCCGGCCCGCTCTTCAGGTCTGCCTTGAACGACATCGTTTCGGCAAGAGCCGGGCTGGCTGCGAGAGCGGCGGCGATTGCCGCGCTGGCGAGTATCGCGCGAAACAAGCTCGTCATTTCTATCTCCCTTTGGATCAGGTGCACTATAGCGCAGAATAGGAAGCGCCGCGACCGCCCTCCTTATTCTCTGGTACCAGGACAGGGTTCGCAGCACGAGCGCTGCCAAGGTTCCGCCCCGTGGCCCGACAGCTTCGCTCCATGTCCCTCAGCTCAGCCCCTCCGCAGCCGAAACCGATCCGGATAGCAATCGGAGGCCTCGGCGCGATCGGGCTAAAAATAGCGGAGGCGCTCGACGCCGGTATACCTGGATGCATACTCGCGGCGGTTTCCGCCCGAGACCTTGCCGGCGCGCGAGCCCGCCTGTCACATCTGAAGCACCAGGTACCGGTCGTCCCGCTAGACTCCCTCGAACCGCTCGCAGATCTCGTCGTCGAATGTGCGCCGGCCCATCTTCTGCCGAGCATAGTCGAGCCCTTCATCCGAGCCGGGAAGAAGGCGATCGTCCTGAGTTGCGGAGGGCTGCTCGAACATGAATTCTTGATCGAGCTGGCGCGCAATTCCGGGGGTCAGATAATCGTGCCGACTGGCGCCTTGATCGGGCTCGATGCGGTGACGGCAGCCGCGGAAGGCAAGATACGGTCTGTCCACATGGTGACGCGCAAGCCGGTCAAAGGGCTCGCCGGCGCGCCCTATTTGCTCGGCCACAACATCGACATCGAAGACCTAACGGAGCCATTGCGTTTGTTCAGCGGAACGGCACGAGCGGCGGCCGCGGGCTTTCCCGCCAACCTGAACGTTGCGGTCGCCCTTTCCTTGGCGGGCATCGGACCTGACAAGACGACGCTCGAAATCTGGGCCGATCCGAAACTCGATCGCAACACTCACCGGATTGAAGTCGATTCCGACTCTGCACGATTTTCGATGGTGATCGAAAACATCCCGTCGGAAAATCCCCGCACGGGTCGCATCACGGCGTTGTCCGTCATCGCCTGCTTGCGCAAAATGCATGCGCCACTGCGCATCGGAACGTAAGCCATCCAACTCAGAGGCAGATCGTGACGCCCACCGTCGAAGTTCAGCCATTCGGGTACCGCTACATCCCAGGGCCGTTCCAGTATTCGGCGGGGGTAGCGGCACTCCCCGGTTTTGCTATCGAGCGCATCCGCTTCGCCGAGCCGGTTCCGCTGGATGCCGGCTTCGCCCGGATCGAGCAATATTTCAAACACTCCGGCCTACCGCTCACCGCCTTCTGCGCATGTGAACTGCGCTCCCCGGCGCCGTTCGATGACGAGGGCTTTCGCGCATTCAACAGGGTCTATGTCGGAACACTGGAACGCTGGGGCATCTTCCGCGACGAAACGAATCCCGTCGCCCGCAGCAACGTCTGCCCGGAAATCGACCCGCCTCCGGTTCCGAGCTTCCAAGCGTTCAGCGTTGTTGTGCCGTCGTCGACCTCGGCGAAGAGCTTCGTCATCGCCGGCAGCGGCGAAGCGGAGGAAGGCTCGGCGCCATACAGCAGCAAAACCATCCGGTTCGGCGAGACCAGCCCGGATGCCCTGCGCGAGAAGGCTGTGTTCGTGCTCGGCCAGATGGAGAAACGGATGCAGGCGCTCGGCGCGACGTGGCGCGATACAACGGCCGTGCAGGTCTACACGGTGCACGATGTCCATCCATTTCTGGGGAAGGAAATCGTCCAGCGCGGCGCCGCGAGGCACGGCCTCACCTGGCATTTCAACCGCCCGCCCGTGAGCGGTCTCGAGTACGAAATGGATTGTCGCTGCGTTCAAACGGAGCGCGTAATCTGTGCGTAGGCTGGACGCCGGGATACCTCACAAGGGGGAGGGTCCCGCCATTGACAAGGGCAGGCCCTCCTCCGCACACTTGAAGAAAATGAAATCGGCGGCTCTGCCGGGCTGGGGAGGGATTCAATGAAGCGCGCAATCGCAACTCGCGGACTCGGTGTCTGTGCGGGCATCATGCTTAGCGTCTCCGCGTTTGCCGCCGAAGATATAAAGATCGGCGTGATGTACGATTACACCGGCGCTTTCGCGGGCGGAGGCTCGAAAGCGGCCGCGATCGGCAACAAGATTGCGATCGACATGATCAACGAGAAGGGCGGCGTCGACGGGCACAAGATCGTCGGCATCTACACGGACGCGCAGTCCAAGACCGACGTGGCGATCAACGAGACCGAGCGCCTGCTCAACGAGCAGAAGGTCGATGTCATCATGGGCGTCTTTTCAAGCGCGCAATGCGTGCCGATGGCCGCCAAGATCGACGCCGCGAAGAAAATCTTCTGGGCCAACGTTTGCGTTTCCTCCGCGGTGTTCAAGGACAGAAACCTCAAATACGTGTTCCGCGCGAATATCCATTCCGACCAATATGGCGATGCCTCGTGCACGTTCGTCAATGAGAATGCCAAAGCGAAATTCGGCAAGGAGCCGAAGGACCTCAAAATCGCAATCATCTACGAGGACGGGCCGTATGGCTCCGGCATCGCCCAGGCCAACGAAGCGCGCTGCAAGGAATTCGGCATGCAGATCGTGCACAAGGAAGCCTATACGGCGACCTCTACCGATCTTTCGGCACTGGTGACGAAACTGCGCCGCGCCCAGCCCGACGTGATCTTGCACACTGGATACAATCCCGACATCACGCTGTTCCTGCGCCAAGCGAAGGACGCCGGTCTGAAATTCCAGGCACTGATCGGCCATGGCGCGGGGTACAGCCAGATCGACAAGCTCTACGAGACTTTTAAGGACGACGTGAACTACCTTCTTGATGTCGATCCGGCACCGGCGCAATTGCTCGACGCGAAGACGCTTGCACCGGGTCTCGGCGATCTCACCGCAGAGTTGGTCAAGCGCTACAAGGCCGAGACCAGCGCCAAAGAGGTGCCGCCGCATGCCTCGATGGGTTTCAACCACACCTGGATTTTCCTCACCGACGTGCTGCCCCGCGCAATGAAAAAGTACGGCGGCTATGATCCCGAAGCACTGCGAAAGGCCGCGCTCGACACCGACATTCCGCTCGGCGGCACAATTCAGGGCTACGGCATAAAATTCTTTCCGCCCGGAACCCAGATGGCGGGCCAAAACGAGCGCTCGCTGCCGGTGGTGATGCAGTTCGTCAACGGCGAAACGAAGGTGGTGTGGCCGGCCGCGATCAAGACCGCGGATCCGGTGATGCCGTTCCCGGCCGGGCACGCCTACGCCCGCTGAACAAAGGTGGCGCTGCTCAACGTCGCCGAGCTGAGCAAGCGATTCGGCGCTTTGCGCGCAGTCAAGGATGTTTCGTTTGCGGTTGAAGAAGGCGAAATCCTCGGGCTGATCGGTCCAAACGGATCGGGCAAGAGCACGACGTTCAACTGCATCGCGGGGCTCTACACGCCGAGCGCCGGCAGCATCGCATTCGCGGGCGACGAGATCGCCGGGCTTACGGCCAATCGCGTCTGCCACAAGGGGATCGGCCGCACGTTTCAAATTCCGCGGCCGTTTCGCAATCTTACATTACTCGAGAACGTCGCCGTGTCAGCTTACTTCGGTCAGAACCGCGCCGTGACGCGGCAGACGTGCTGGACGTATGCCGAGGAGGCGCTTGCGCTGGTCGGGCTGCCAACCGATGCGCGCACCAACCTCGACGGGCTTGGCGCGGCGGCGCTGAAGAAGCTCGAGCTTGCCCGCGCGCTCGCCACGCAGCCACGCCTGTTGCTTGCCGACGAGAGCCTCAACGGCCTCGATCATAGCGAGATGGAGCAGGCCGCCGATATGCTCGGGCGCATGCGGCGCGAGAAGGGCATCACGATCGTCTGGGTCGAGCACATCATGGGCGTGCTCATGCGGGTCGTCGATCGCGTCGTCGTGCTGGATCACGGCGAGGTGATCTTCTCCGGCTCGCCGAAGGCAGCGCAGCAAAACACCCGGGTGGTCGAGGTGTATCTCGGCGCCGATGCCGATGCTTGAACTTTCCGACATCAGTGCCGGCTATAGCGGCTTCCAAGCCTTGTTCGGCATTTCCATGTCGGTGCAAGCGGGCGAAGCGGTTGCGGTTATTGGTGCCAATGGCGCCGGCAAGACGACACTTCTACGCGTCCTTTCCGGACTGCTGCCGGCGACCAGCGGCACGATGACGATGAACGGCGTGTCGCTGCGCACCATCCCGCCGCACAAAATCATCGAGACCGGCATCGCGCATGTCCCCGAGGGGCGGCGGCTGTTCCCACGCCTTTCGGTCGAGAACAATCTCAAGATCGGCGCTTATATTCCGGCGGCGCGGGCCAAGTTCAGCGAACGCCTCGCCTTTGTCTACGAGCTGTTTCCGCGTCTGAAGGAGCGGCGCGCGCAGCTTGCAGGCACGCTGTCCGGCGGTGAGCAGCAGATGTGCGCGATTGGTCGGGCGCTGATGAGTGAACCCAAGCTCGTCCTGCTCGACGAGCCTTCGATGGGACTTGCGCCGGTAATCGTCGCGCAAGTGTTCGAACTCGTGCGCCGCATCCGCTCGGCAGGCTACACGGTGCTGATCGTGGAACAGAACGTGCGGCAGGTGCTGAAGTTCGCCGACCGCGCCTACCTCCTCGAGGCGGGGCACATCAGGGCAAGCGGCTCCGCGCGGGAAATGCTGGGCAGCGACGAAATCCAGAAAGCGTATATGGGCATTTGATGGCCTGCGAGCTCGACATCTTTTTCCTCGAGGCGATCCTCAACGGCCTGCTACTCGCTGGATTGCTCGCGCTGCTGGCGCTTGGCCTGAACCTGGTCTTCGGTGTCATCGACGTCGTGTGGATATGCTACGCCGAACTGGTCATGATCGGTATGTACGGCATCAATTACGCCTACAAAGCCGGGGCGCCGTTCGTCGTCGCGGCTGTGTTCGGCATCGTGCTGGTCGCCCTTGCGGGACTCATCCTGCACCAGCTTGTCATCCGGCCGGTGCTCGACTCGGCACCGATCAATCAGTTGCTGGTCACCGGCGGCGTACTCTTCTTCCTGCAGGCCGCCGCCACGATGGCGTTCGGTATAGACTTCAAAAATCTTGGCATCCGGCTCGGCTCGGTCGATGTCGCCGACATGTCGTTTTCCTATTCGCGCATCATTACCTTCGGAGTGGCATGCGCAGCCATGCTGCTGCTGTGGCTGTTCCTGTCGCGTACCTATGTCGGCATCGCGATCCGCGCCATCGCGCAGGACCGCCAGATCATGCCGCTGATGGGCGTCGATCAGCGCAAGATCTATCTCGTCACCTCGGCAATCGGCGGCGGACTGGCAGGCCTCGCTGCCGTTTTGATGGTGCTGCAATACGATATTTATCCGCAGATCGGCCTGCAGTTCGGCCCGCTGATCTTCATGATCTGTGTGCTCGGCGGCCTGGGCAGCATGATCGGCGGCTTCATCGCCGCCTTCATCATCAGCGAGTTCATCGCCATCGGCGGCTCTTGTTTCGCCACCGAGTGGGGTTACGCGATCGCGTTCCTGTTCTTCATGGTGGTCATCTTTATCCGGCCGCAGGGGCTGCTCGGGGCCAAGTCGTGATGCGCCTGTCCCGGAGCGCGATTATCGGGCTCGTCATTCTGATCGCGCTGCCGTTCCTCATCCGCTTCTTCTTCGGCGGCTCGGAAAGATACTATCTTCACCTGCTGATCCAGATTTTCATCTGGTCGTTCATCTATACGGGCTGGTCGATCATGGGCCGCTTCGGCCTCACTTCGCTTGGCCACGGCGCCTTTACCGGGATCGGCGCCTATGGCTGCATTCTCCTGTGGAACTATGCGGGTCTGTCGCCGTGGCTCGGCATTCCGATTGCGGTTCTGGTCGCGGTGGTAGTCGCGCTGCTGGTCGGGTTTCCGTGCTTCCATATGCGCATCACCGGCCATTATTTCGCACTACTGACACTCGCCTTGACCGAATTCGTGCGCCTGTGCGTCGTCGGATTGCGCGACTATACCGGCGGCTCGCTTGGCACTCAGCCCAAGCGCTACGGCGACGGGTTGTCGCTCTATGCGATGCAGTTCGAGACCGACCGCACTGTCTCCTACTATGTCGCACTCGCGCTATGGCTCGTCGGTCTCATCATCTGGATGCGCGTCGATCGCAGCATGCACCGCTTCGCGCTCGACGCATCCAGTCAGGATGAAGAGGCGGCGGCTTCTGTCGGCATCAATGTCACTCGTGAAAAGCTGAAAGTGACGGCGATCTCCGCCGCAATGTGCGCTCTCGGCGGCGCGATCTACGGCCAGTACCAGATGTATATCGGCCCCGATACGATCGCCGGCCTCGGTGTGTCGCTGAACATCGTCTTCGCGGTCATTGCCGGCGGGCTTTGGGTGATGCTCGGCCCGACCGTGGGCGCCGTGTTCACGCAGGTTTTGTCGGAAGGCCTGCGTGTGACGATCCAAGGATCGGCCGGCTTGCAGGCGGTCTTCGGCCCCGCTGCATTGGCGCTCGATACCTTAATCTACGGCCTGCTCTTGGTTCTGTTCATCATCTATATGCCGAAAGGCATTCTCGGCACATTACTGGAGCGGCAGGAGAAGAAATATGCCTCCTTGGCGGGATTGCCGGCCAACACGAGTTAGATCAAGGGAAGAATGGTAAGCGGGCTGTGGCAGGGGAATATTCGGAGCTTTTGCGTTATAGAGGCTCCCCGCGCGTGTAGCGCTGGGTCCCTCTGATGACGCAGCAGTGGCGTCCTACCAGCGTTCGCTGGGAACGAGGGCGAGTCTCTGCAGTCGCCTCCCTTACGCTGGCTCCATTCCATGGCGACGTTTCACGGCTTCCGCTTCGGGCGAGGCCAAATAGGCGACCAGGTCTCCCGCTTGCCTGAGCTGAGAGGACGAACTGCTGAGGCCAGCCGAGAACACGGTCAGAGCCTGTATCTCTGGAGGCAAAGGGCCGACTATGTCGATACCGGGTGCGTGTAGCAGTTCACTTAACTGCTGAAAGCCGAGGTCCGCTTCGCCCTGCGCGATTATCGTCCCCACCGGTACCCCTGCAGGCGCCTGAACAGCGCGTTCCGAAATTAGATCGAGAATGCCCCATCGCTGCCATAGCCGCCTTAAGTGGTCGCCGCTTGGTCCAGTCGAGTAGCAAACCTTCCGAGCCCTCAACGTCGCCTGCTTGACGGATTCCTCATCATCGATGCTGGGCTGCACTGCACCTGAGCGGACCGCCATCGCAATGCCTGATCGCGCAAAATGCGCTCGGCTCCCGAAAAGGATATGACCCTCAGCTTCGAGCTGCTCCATCACGTTTGACGCGAGGATGATGACGTCACTCGGTTCTCCCGCTCGGATCCGTCGGGCTGCCTCCACTCCGCCCATCGAGTGGATTACAACCCGGTACTTAGTCCGCTCCTCGTAGCGCCCGATGAGATCGGCCAGGATTTGTCGCGTCGCCATCGATGACATGCCGCTGATTTGAAAATTCATTCAGCACTCCAGCACGGCGACGACGTCGATGAGCTGCATGACGGCGGCCGTGTCGGCATTGATGTAATGCGCGCCGGGCGTATGGAAGCAGGCATTGCAGCTCGTCGTCCGGAGCCAGATACGATCAGTCTTGTAGCACGGAAGGCGGCGTGCCTGAGACCGGCGCCGGAAAGCGGTTAGGTCGCGACCGTTGGTGTCGCGCGACCCGAAGCAAGCTACCTTGCGACGGCGGCACTTGCCGCAAGCGGGCGGAGCCGTATGGCACATCGGAATGGTACGAGAAGGCTTCTCCGCGCCTGCGAGAAGCACTAAGCTTTCGAGTAGGACATGAAGCATTCCGATGAACGCCAGCACCTGTCACGATCCTCCGCCACCTCGCTGGGCAGCCTTGGTCGCGCGGCTCTCGCACGCTGCTTCGATGGCGGCTACGATCCCCATATGGCGAGCGCCGCGCCTGAAGAGCCTAAAGGAGCGATCATTGAGCTCAGAGATCTCTCGGTGCGCTATGGCAGGCGACTGGCGCTTGAGAACCTCACCGGAATATTCGCGGCGGGCAGCCTCGCCGCGGTGGTCGGTCCGAACGGCGCCGGCAAGAGCACGCTGCTCAAAGCGTTGGCCGGGATCGTGCGGACGCGGCGAAGTGCGATCACGGCCCTCAGCGATCGCCGCCGCGTCGCTTACCTGCCGCAGCAGACTGCGCTCGATCGCGGCTTTCCCATCACCGTAGGCAAGTTTGTCGCGCTCGGCGGCTGGCGACGCTTCGGCGCGTTCCGCAGCGCGCCGCGCGACATCGCCGAGCAGGTGGCCGAGGCGATTGCCGCGATCGGACTCGACGGGCTGACCGGACGGAAAATCGCCGATCTCTCGGTCGGGCAATTCCAACGCGCATTGTTTGCCCGCATACTGATGCAGGATGCGGATGTGCTGCTGCTCGACGAGCCGTTCGCTGCGATCGACGAGCGCACGAGCGAGGATCTGCTGCGGCTGCTGCGGCGCTGGCATGATGAAGGACGTACGATCATCGCGGTGCTACACGATCTCGCTCAGGTGCGCGCGCATTTCCCGATGACCTTGCTGCTCGCGCGCCGCAGCGTCGGCTGGGGCGACACCGCCAGCGTTCTTACTCCCGAGAATTTGGCGCGCGCCCGCGCGATGCTCATGCCCGAGCGCGGCGCAACTCGCAAAGCGGCTGCATGAGCTCAACCCTCTGGGAGCTCGGGGTCGCGCCGTTCGCGAGTTTCGGCTTCATGCGCCAGGCGTTCGTCGGCTGCATCGCGCTCGCGGTCGCGCAAGGTCCAATAGGCACCCTGTTGTTGCTCCGCCGCCAAAGCCTCACCGGCGATCTGCTATCGCACGCCGTCATGCCCGGAGCGGCGCTCGGCTTTCTCGCTGCCGGCTACACGCTCATGGCGCTGAGCCTCGGCGGCCTGCTGACCGGATTGCTGGTCGGCGGCCTTGCCGGGCTGACGCAGCGATTGCTGCCGGAGCGCCGCGAGGCAAGTCTTGCCGCGTTCTATCTCGTCGCCCTGGCACTCGGCGTCATGATCGTCTCCTACTACGGCAGCAATGCCGATCTCATGCATGTCCTGTTCGGCACCGTGCTTGCCATCGATCTCAAGGCGCTGCTGCTGATCGCCACGGTGAGCAGCGTCAGCATCCTCGTGCTGGCGGCGATCTACCGCCCGCTTGCCGTCGATTCGTTCGATCCCGATTTCCTGCGATCGGTCGGCGGCGGCGGCGGCCTCTATCGCGCGATCTTCCTCGTTCTCGTCGTTCTCAATCTGGTTGCCAGCTTCCAGGCGCTCGGCACATTGCTTGCTGTCGGGCCGCTGCTTCTGCCGGCTGCGGCGGCGCAATGCTGGGCGCGCCAGGTTTCCTCGATGATCGCGCTCAGTGTCGCGTTCGGTATCGTCGCCGATTACGCCGGCCTGCTGGTGTCTTATTACGCCAACCTGCCCTCGGGCCCGGCAATCGTGCTGGCCGGCGGCACGATTTACGGCCTGTCGCTGTTGCTGGCAGCGCCCATCGCGGCTGGCCGACATTTTTTGATGCGACGGAGGCAAGCATGAAGTTCGAGAGGAGACGCGCGTTGCGTACCGTCGCGATGGCCGCCTCTATCGTGCTGGCTCTGATCCCGGCAAAAACGCGGGCGGACGACAAAATCCCCGTCGTCGCGACGTTCAGCGTCATCGCCGACATGGTGACCCAGATTGCCGAGGATCGGGTGCCCCTCACGACCATCGTCGGTCCGGACGGCGACAGCGAGCTCTACCGGCCGACCATGGCGGACGCCAAGGCGGTCGCCGAGGCCAAGATCGTGTTCATGAACGGCATCAACGACGAGTTCGAGCCGTGGCTCGAGCCGCTCTTGAAACAAGCCAAGTTTGCTGGTGCGAAGGTGGTGGTGAGCCGCGGCGCCAAGATACTCGCCGCATCCGAGGAGAACGCGCCGAGCGGCAAGCCGATGCCCGCGGCGCTCGATCAGCATGCCTGGCTCGATCCGAAGAACGCCATCGTCTATGTCAAGAACATCGCCGAGGCGCTGGCCAAGCAGGACGCCGCCAACGCCTCGTCCTACCAGGCACGCGCCGCCGCCTATACCGACGAGCTGAAGGCGCTCGATGCCTGGGCGAAGGCCGAGATCGCAGCGATCCCGGCGGGGAAGCGGCGCATCATCTCGTCGCACGATTCTCTCGAATATCTGGCCAGGGCCTACAACATCACGCTGATCTCGGTGAACGGCTGGACCAACAACGCCGAGCCGTCAGCCGCCGAGCTGGCGCGCCTGACGCAGCAGATCAGGAAGGAGCGCGCGCGCGCCCTTTTCCTCGACAGCATCACCGACCCGCGGGTAATGCAGCGCATCGGCCAGGAAGCCGGCGTTAGCATTGGCGACACGCTCTATGGCGACGCCTTGTCGAAGCCGGGCGGACCCGCCGACACCTACGTCAAGATGATCCGCCACGATATCGCGGCGCTAAAGGCCGGCATGCTGAAGAATTAGCGCGGACGACTACGACGACGACGATTATGCGCGACGCCCGGCTCCCTTCTCTGCTGGCAGGTGCGGGTTCGCGTCTGCGGATCGCGGCGCTTGTCGTCGTCGTCGTCTGGTCCGCGGTCATGTGGGCCGTGCTCGCGCCGGATGCGCCGCCGGCGAGCGAGCCGGCGGCGATGCCGCCGGCGATGCGGCTCGTCGTCGCCGC
>JAXDNJ010000044.1:0-3773 GCA_034669505.1 Methylobacteriaceae bacterium | reverse complement strand
TCTCCGTCGTTGCGCCGACGAGCGTGACGGTGCCGTCTTCCATGACCGGCAGAAACGAATCCTGCTGGGCACGGTTGAAGCGATGGATTTCATCGACAAAGAGCAGCGTCCCCTGCCCCATTCGCCGGCGCCCGCGCGCCTCTTCAAAAACCTTCTTCAAATCTGCGACGCCGGAAAAGATCGCGGAAATCTGCACAAACGCGAGGTTCGTCTCGTTCGACAAAAGCCGCGCGACCGTCGTCTTCCCCGTCCCCGGCGGCCCCCAAAAAATGAGGCTGCCGAGCGAGCCAGAGCGCAAGAGCCGCGTCAGCGCGCCATTGGCCCCAAGCAGATGATCCTGCCCCGCGACTTCGCCGAGCGTGCGCGGGCGCAGGCGGTCGGCGAGCGGATGGGGCGCCTCCCGTTCGAGTCCAGCTGAGGAAAATAGATCACTCATTAGTCTTAGTTAATCATGCCTTAACGGTTTGCACGCGATGGTTAACGAATCATGCTGAGAGGGACCATGCGGCGAAAGCCGATGGAGCAAACGGAGGGCTGAACTTCATGCGTACGATTGCATTCGTGACCCAAAAGGGCGGCTCGGGAAAGAGCACGCTCGCCGCCTGTCTTGCCGTCGCCGCCCATGAGAAGGGCGAGCGCGTCTTCCTGATCGACACCGATCCTTTGATGTCGCTGTCGAAATGGGCGAAGGCACGCAAGTCCAAGGATATCCTGGTCGAGTGGATGCCGGCGGGGAAACTGCAGAGCGCGCTCGCGATGCTGGAGAAGAAGGGCATCACGCTGGCGATCATCGACACCGGTGCCGGCGAATCTCCGGCGGCCGCGGCGGCGATCAAGGTGGCCGATCTCTGCGTCATCCCGGCGCGGCCGAATGCCTTCGACCTCTGGGCCAGCGAGCTCACGCGCAAGGCCTGCAGCGCGGCGCGCAAGGAATTCGCCTTCCTGCTCAACCAATGCCCGCCGGCGCAGCAGAGCGCGCGCATCGAAGACGGCGCCAAGGCGCTCGAAGCGATGGGCGGACTTTTGACGCCGCTCGTCTCGACGCGCGTCGATTATCAGGAGGCGGCACGACATGGGATGGGCGCGACCGAGCTCAACCCGCACGGCGTCGCGGCGGAAGAGATGCGCGACCTCTGGGCCTCGGTGAAGCGCCGCATGGCGCGCGGCAAGAGCGTGGGGGTAAAGAAGGCGGCTTGAGCCGCCTACCCGCCCAGAACCGACGTGATCACCTGACCGCCGCGCGAAATCCCAACCTTCCATAGGCGGCGCCGGCCGCCGTCGGTGGCTTTCTCGAGATCCCGCGTCGTGTTGATCTTGGTGTCGTTGACCTGGATCACCACGTCGCCCTTCTGCAGCGACACGTCGGCGGCGGTCGAGCCGTCCTCGATGTCGGCGACGACCGCGCCCGCTGGCAGGGTTGCCATCTCGATCGAAAACTCCTCTGCGATCGCCGGCGAGAGATTGACGACCGTCGCGCCCGAGAACGGCGAATTCCCCTTGATCTTCACCGGATCGCGCGGCGGCTTTTCCGGCGCCGGCGTGAGGTGCACGGGGGCGACGACCTTCTTGCCGCTGCGCAGCACCGCGAAGGAGGCGGTGCCGCCGAGGGGCTTCGTGCCGAAGCGGTAGCCGAGCCCTTCGGGATCATCGATAGGCTGTCCGTCGATGGCGGTGATGATGTCGCCGCGCTTCATGCCGGCCTCCGCGGCGGGGCTGCCCTCGACGAGATCGGCGACGAGGGCGCCGGAGGGGCGGTCGAGCCCGAGCGTGTCGGCGATGTCGCGCGAGACGTGCTGGAGCGAGGCGCCGAGCCAGGGCCGCTTCACCACCTTGCCACCGCTCTTTGCCGCCGCGACCACGGTCTTCACGGTGTTGACGGGAATGGCGAAACCGATGCCGACCGAGCCGCCGGACTTCGAATAGATCGCGGAATTGATGCCGATCATCCGCGCGTTCATGTCGACGAGCGGGCCGCCGGAATTGCCGGGATTGATCGCCGCATCGGTCTGGATGAAGAAGCCGTAGTCGGAGACGCCGATTTGCGTGCGCGCCACGGCCGACACAATTCCCTGCGTCACCGTCTGGCCGACGCCGAACGGATTGCCCATCGCCAGCACCATGTCGCCGACCTCAATTGCGTCGGAATCGCCGAGCTCCATGACCGGGAAATTCGCGCCGCCTTTCAGTTTGATCACAGCGAGATCGGTGCGCTGGTCGCGCAGGACGATCGTCGCTTCGAATTCGCGCTTATCCGACAGCGCGACCTTCACGTCGGTCATGCCTTCGATGACGTGATAATTGGTGACGACCAAGCCTGATGGATCGACGAGCACGCCGGAGCCGAGCGACTGCGCGGTCGGCCCGCCTGGCCGATCCTGACCGCTGTCGCCGAAGAAGCGGCGGAAGATCGGGTCGTCGAAAAGCGGATTGTTGGGCTTTGGGTCGGTGCGCGAGGCGTAGACGTTGACGACCGCCGGCTGCGCCCGCTTCACCACCGGTGAGAAGGAGAGCAGCTGCTCGGTGCGCGTTTGCGGGACGGCGCGCTCCTGCTGCGCGTGCAACGCGGCAGGCGCCGCAAGCATCAGCATCGCTGCGGTCATGGCGGCCCTGGTGCAGCTCGGCAAGAAGATCCGCATGAATGGCTCCTCGGAATCGGCCACGAATTAAGCCGCACACATCGTCAAAAATGCGAAAGGCGGCCGCTTCAAAAGCGCCGCCCCTCCTCAGAAAGTGCCCTGCCAGGCGACTACGCCGCGGCCTCTTCCTCGCCCGCGGCAGGCCCGGAATCCTGCCCTCGCGCGTCGACATCGCGGTCGACGAATTCGATGACCCCGAGCGGCGCGTTGTCGCCGAAGCGGAAGCCCGCTTTCAAGACGCGCGTATAGCCGCCGCTGCGCTCCTTGTAGCGCGGCCCGAGCACGTCGAAGAGCTTCTTGACCAGCGCCACATCGCGGACCTGCGCGATCGCCTGGCGGCGCGCGTGCAGATCGCCGCGCTTGCCGAGCGTGATCAGCTTCTCGACGACCGGCCGCAGGTCCTTCGCCTTGGGAAGCGTGGTGATGATCTGCTCATGCTTGATGAGCGCCTGCGCCATGTTGGCGAACATCGCCTTGCGGTGCTCGGCGGTGCGATTGAAGCGGCGCTTTGCGCGTCCGTGATACATCGGCTCTCTCCAGTTTTTACGGCCGCCGTGCCAAGGAACGGCCGATGTCTTTACGACCTGTCAGCACTGCCTTCCGAAGGCAGCGCCCGACGTAGTTCAGCTCAGTAATGCTCCTCGAAGCGCTTTGCCAGCTCGTCGATATTGTCGGGCGGCCAGCCCGTCACTTCCATGCCGAGATGGAGACCCATCTGCGCCAGGACTTCCTTGATCTCGTTGAGCGACTTGCGGCCGAAATTCGGGGTGCGCAGCATTTCGCCTTCGCTCTTCTGGATGAGGTCGCCGATATAGACGATGTTGTCGTTCTTCAAGCAGTTCGCCGATCGCACTGAAAGCTCGAGCTCGTCGACCTTCTTGAGCAGCGCCGGATTGAAGGCGAGTTCGGGGATCGACGGCGTCGCCTCTTCGCGGCGCGGCTCCTCGAAATTGACGAAGACGTTGAGCTGGTCCTGCAGGATGCGCGCGGAATAGGCGAGCGCGTCCTCGGGCGCCAAGGCGCCGTTGGTCTCGATCGTCATCGTCAGCCGGTCCTTGTCGAGATCCTGTCCCTCGCGGGTGTTCTCGACGCGGTACGAGACTTTGCGCACCGGCGAGAACAGGCTGTCGATCGGCA
>JAXDNJ010000043.1:0-2547 GCA_034669505.1 Methylobacteriaceae bacterium | reverse complement strand
TTGTCGGGGGCGCTGCACGTCGTGCTCTTCGTCGTCGCGGCGTTGCTTATCCTCGCACCATGGGGCGTGCAGTCGGACGATCTCGCGAGCAATCTCCGCGCCTCGTTTTTCGGATTCGCAATCGGCGGCGTCACGATTTCGCTCTCAAGCGTCGCAATCGCCGTCCTGCTTTTCGGCCTCGTCTACGCCGCGACGCGCGCGGTCCAGCATTGGCTCGACACGCGCTATCTGCCGCACACCCATCTCGATACGGGCCTGCGCAACTCGATCAAGACCAGCCTCGGCTATGTCGGATTCATCATCGCCGTGGGGCTGGCACTCGGCTATCTAGGCCTCAGTTTCGAGAAGCTCGCGATCGTTGCCGGTGCATTGTCGGTCGGTATCGGTTTCGGCCTGCAATCGATCGTCAACAACTTCGTTTCCGGTCTGATTCTGCTTTGGGAGCGGGCGATCCGCGTCGGCGACTGGATCGTCGTCGGCGACGAGCAAGGATTCGTCCGCCGCATCAATGTGCGTTCGACCGAGATCGAGACATTCGATCGCGCGATGATGATCGTGCCGAACTCCAACCTCGTCACCGGCGTCGTCAAGAATTGGGTGCGGACCGATCGTGTCGGGCGGTTGAAAATTTCGCTGTCGGTGCAATCCGGCGCCGATCCCGAAAAAGTGCGCGAGCTTTTGGTCGGCGCGGCGAAGGCGCACGATCTCATTCTCTCGATTCCGGCGCCGCAAGTGCTGCTGACGACGCTCGAAGCGGCGGCCTACAAATACGACCTATTGGCTTATGTCGACGACGTCGAAACCTCGCAGCGGGTAAAGAGCGAATTGCTGTTCGAGATACATCGCCGCTTCAAAGCCGCAAATCTTAGCCTCGGCGCGCCGGCGGCGCCGACCATCGTCGAACTCGCCGACATCGACCGATTGGAAAACCTGCTTTCGGGTCAGCAGCCCGAGCCGCCGCGTCGTGCCGGTGGAAAAAGCTGACCTTCACCCTCCGTCAATAAACAACAGCGACAAGTTCAAACATGCCAAAGCACGCGTCCGTATGTTTTATCGCCGGCGTGATCCTCGCCCTTGCCGGATGCGCCGAAACGCCGCGGCCGCTACCGAGCGAACCGTCATTCTATAAGGATCTCGCCTCCTATGATGCGCGCATCGATGCCGGTGCGGCGCGCGAGATGATTTCGCTCTATCGCAGCAATCACGGCCTTGGGCCCGTTGCGGTCGATCCCGGTCTCGAGGCCGCTGCGCAGACCCAGGTGACGGCGATGGCGCGTGCCGACAAGCTTAGTCACGAGGTGCGCGGGAATCTTGCCACGCGGCTCGATGGGGCTGGCTTCACCAAGAACGCCGCGGTGGAAAATGTCTCTGCCGGCTATCACACGCTCGCAGAAGCGTTTTCGGGCTGGCGGCAATCGAAGCCGCACAACGAGAACATGCTCAATCCACGCATGCGCCGCATGGGCATCGCGACGGCCTATGCCCCCGGTTCAAAGTACAAGATTTATTGGGCTTTGGTGATGACCGACTGACGTCGCGGGTGCCGCAGCACTCGCGACATGCTTGCACCTACTTGCCGCCGGCGCCGCCCGCGCCACCGCCGCCAGCTGAAGAACCTTGCCCCTGGCCAGCGGCATTGCCGCCGGTCTGCCCGGCGCCTGCCTGCGCCATCGAGCCGTTGATCGCGAGCAGGCTGACGAAGCCGGCGAGTGTGACTGCATAAATCGTTTTCATTTCCGTCCTCGTTTGTGCGTTTCGCGGGATGAGAACGGGCGTTGGCGACTTTAGTTCAAGGTGACCGTGCCGGGACGAGAACTGAAGCTGAGCTGCTGATTCCGTCTCCTTGACAAGGGCGAAGCCGGGCGCGAGCGTCCCTGCCAATCCACGCATACCAGTCAGACGGGATCGGAAAATGTCGTTGAGCCATGTTGCCAAAGCTCCAGCCCGCTCGGGCATCATCGACAGCGAAGATGACGTGACGCCTGTCGTCCTGGCCTCGATCGCCCAGACCAAGGATGCGCGGGCGAAGGAGATCATGGAAGCGTTCATTCGCCACATCCACGCCTTCGCCAAGGAAGTTCGCCTGAAGGAAGATGAATGGGAGATCGGCGTCGATTTTCTAAACCGCATCGGCAAGCAGACGACCGGCACGCATAACGAGGGAGTGCTGTTCTCCGACGCGATCGGTTTGTCGACGCTGGTCTGCCTGATGAATAACGGCAAGGATGGCGCCACCGAAACGGCGGCGGCGCTGCTCGGGCCGTTCTGGCGAATGAATTCGCCGCGCACGGAAGACGGCGGCTCGATCGTGCGCTCCGAGACGCCTGGGCCGGAGCTCTTCGCCCATTGCCGCATTGTCGGCCCCGACAAAAAGCCGATCGCCGGCGTCGAAGTCGATATCTGGCAGTCCTCGCCGACCGGCATGTATGAGAACCAGGACGAGGGCCAAGCCGACATGAATCTGCGCGGCAAGTTCACGACCGACGCCCACGGGCGCTTCTCGTTCCGCTCGGTGAAGCCGGCGGGTTATCCGATCCCGATGGACGG
>JAXDNJ010000042.1:0-57071 GCA_034669505.1 Methylobacteriaceae bacterium | reverse complement strand
TGGACACACCTATCGCCTTGGCAATCGTCGCGAACATCGCGGTGTTGCCACCTGCGGAGCGATCCTGCGCAAGCTTGGCGCGCAGCCGCCGCAGATTGAAGAACAGCGCCTTTTGCGCTGAGCTCGTGCCCCCTCGCACGATCGACCAATTGCGCAGGATGTAGTCCTGGATTGAGGCGCGTATCCACCAGGTCGCGTAAGTCGAGAAGCGCACCTCGCGCTCCGGCTCGAACCGTGCGGCCGCCTCCAACAGCCCGACATGGCCCTCCTGGATCAGATCGGCCATGGGTAGGCCGTAATGGCGAAAACGTGCCGCCAGTGCGATGACGAGGCGCATATGGGCGGAGGCGAGCTGATGCAGCGCTTGCTCGTCACGCTGCTCCTTCCAGCGCACGGCGAGGTCGTGCTCCTCGCCGCGCTCCAGAAACGGCGCCGCCATCGCCGCCTTCACGAACTGCCGACGAACACCATTCACTTGCGCCATGGATCACCCTCTTTACTTGCAAGGCGCGGGCTCCACATGGAGACTAGCGCCGGTGCAAGGCCGCTGTCGGCCCTGCTCTCGCGCGCGTGCCGACATCCCTAAACGAACGGCTGACAGAGCGGGTTCCGCGTTGCGGCAGAAGCACGCACGGCTCACGACCTCGTGAGCGCTACTCCGCGACGATCTTGTAGGATTCCCCGGGGAAAAGGGCCCCGGCGGCTTCAAGTCCGTTGAGCAGAAGAAAATGCTCCAGCGGCCGGTCGGCGATGGCCATGCCGCGCGCCAGCTCTTCGGCGCTTTGGCCGGGCGAAGCTTTGACGACCGCGAGGCACAGCGGTTTGACATTAGTACCTTCCTCCGGCGTGATCGCGCGGAAGGTGGCGATAGCGGACTTGAAGCGCCCATCCGCCTCGCCTGTCAGCGCCCGGGCCGCGAAAATCAGGCGATAGACGTCCTCGCCTTTGCGGATCGCCGCCAGCCGGAAGTTCCACTCCCCTGCGCGCGCCGTGCCGAGCACCGCTGCCATGCCATTGATTTCCAACGGCTCGATCGAACTTTGGATCAGGCCGTCGATCCAACCGGAGCCGATGTAGGTTTCGAGCGGCGTGTCCGTCGCCACGCGGGCGCTGTCGAGCCGCAGCGCCTCGGCGCCGCCGTTCTTAATACCGAGCAGCGCCTGCGCCGAATTCTCCAGCACGAAGCCCTCCGGCGCGGTAAAGGCGAAACCAAGCCGCGGGTGGACGAATTTCCGGCCCCGCGCGTAGCCGTCGGCGGGATCGTCGCCGAACGCCAGCCCGTCGATCGCGGCTAAATAACTGGCGCGATCGCGGGCGCCGATCCCTGGTCCGGAAATCTGCCGTGCCGCGGAGACCGCCTGGGCCACCCGTTCCGGTGTCGAGGGATGGGTCGAGAGCATGTCGGGCTTGTCGGCCGACGACTTCTGGCCGACAAGCGTCGCCCGCAATGTCGTCGATCGTCCGAGCGACGTCAGGAACCGAGAGGCGCCATATGGGTCGTACCCCGCCCGCGCGACGACGCGAATGCCGATCCCGTCGGCCTCGAGCTCCTGTTGGCGGGAGAAGCCGGCGAGCGTCTGCTTTTTCAGCGCCTCCACCTCCTCCGCCTTCTGCTTGCTCTGGATGATGCTCGCCGCCTGGCTCACCACCGCCGCCTCCTTCTCGCGCTCGGCGCGGGCATAGGCGTGGCGGGCGGTGACGTGGCCGATCTCGTGCGCCATCACCGCGGCGATCTCGGCACTGTCATTGGCGAGCGCCAGGAGCCCGCGGGTCACGAAGAGGTTGCCCGAGGGCAGCGCGAAGGCGTTGATGATAGGCGAATTGAGGATCGTCACCTTGTAGACGGTCTCGCCCGGCGTCTCGCTCGCCTGCGCGAGCTTCGCCAGAATGTCGTTCAGGTAGGCTTCGGCCGCCGGCGCGCGATATTCGCCGCCGAAGGTCGCGGCGAGGCGCTTCGCTTCGAGCGAGGCCGGCGAATCGATCGACAGCGTCCGTGGCGCCTCGACCGGGACGCTGGTCGCGAGCGGCGGTGCGCCGACATGTTCAAGGCTGGCGCAGCCGCCAAGCGTGAGGAGCAGCGCCGCCGCGGCGAGCGCCCGCGCCGCGCGTCCTGCGTTGCGCCCGCTGCCGCGCTCGTTACCGCTTTCGAGACCGCCGTCCCGCATCCGCTTCCCACCCTAGCCGACCGAATCAGTCGAGCAATTCGAGCCCGTCCGGGTCGGATATTTCCATTTGGGGGCCGAACGTCACGTCGAGTAGCCCGCGTGCCCTGAGGCGCCGCCCGACGAGGTCGCGTGGCTTTATGCCGGCCTTCTCCAAGCTATTGGCACCGCCTGTCGCACTGCGCTTCGGCAATGTGATGGCGAAGTCGACGCCGCGCCCGGGCCCGAAATTCAGGTAGAACCGGGAGGCGGTCTCCCCCACGCTTGCCGGCGCCCCCTCGACAAGGACCATTCCGCTCATTCGTGAACTTGGCGGGCTCGCGAAGGCGGCGCGGTCGCTGCCCGCAAGGACCGCATAATACGGATCGCCCCAGAGGCCAACTTTCTCAGTGCGAGCCTGCGCTTCGGCGGCGAGCAGAAGATCGCGGCAGGGATGGGCGGCAACGTCGGGGCGGTAGCGCGCCAGGCCCGCATCGAGGATCGCCTCGGCGACACCGATCTCGGCGCCGGCGGATGCGCTTGATGAGGCGATGGGCGGCGCGGCAAAGAGCCGCGCCGCAATGCGGGCCCAGCGGTTCGGCTTGTCGGCAAGCGCACGCACCGCGACTTCGCGACCTTCGAGCCATGCGGCGAGCGTGTCCCGCGCCTCGGCGGCAAGGCGGGGATGGTCCGGCGTGTCACGCGGCGGATCGAGCCCGGCGAGGGTGAGGGTGCGCCCATCGGCGAGCGCGATGTCGAGATTGGCCTCGATCTTGGCAACAGCGGCGCGCGCGGTGTTTTGGAGCGAGCACGGGCCGGAGGCGGGCGGCACGAGCGACGCGGCTTCTGTGCTGCCGGCGTGCGTCGCGGCGACGAGCAGCGCGCCCGCGGCGATCAGAGTTTTACGTGTGTCGCCGGCGCCTCGCCCTCCCATTCATCCCACGCCGATTCTTATGCTATGGCCGGTCGTCCGGTCCCGTAGCTCAGCAGGATAGAGCAGCGGTTTCCTAAACCGAAGGTCACAGGTTCGAATCCTGTCGGGACCGCCACCCAAAGTAGCTGTTGCGTGCCCTGCGCTGTTATCGTGAAGAGCGAATATTGGGGGAAGCCAAGTGGGGCGTGAGCAAGCCGCGAAAGGCAGGCGAATGCTTTCGCCTCTCTCGCCGTAGTCCAGATTGGTTCAAGGCGAATGCGTGGCGCGACCTTGGCGGTGGAGCGTGCATTGAAGCGAGATCAGCGAAATAGGCCTCCTGTTTTGGCCAACGGGGCGGTTCTCATTGAAGGCCGATCGCTTTTGTTTCCCGGTCTCACCTTCACTCATGCGATCGGGTCGGGGGCGAATGCAACGGTCTTTGCTGCGGTTGATGAACAACTTAACCGTCGGGTGGCCGTGAAAATCTGGAATGCGCGGGGACGTGCCCGGTCTCGCGAGGAAACCGCAAAAATCGCGAGACTAAGCCATCCTCTATTCGTAACAACGCATCATTTCGGGATGATCGGGACCAACCCTTTTCCGTAATGGAGCTTGTGAACGGTATTTCCGCTAAACAATGGCTGGACAGTAATCCGCCTATCAACAGCCGAGTGCTCGTCTGGCGCCTATTTTCGAGGGCAATGAAGTACCTCTATGTTCTCGGGTTAGTTCATGGAGATCCTCACACGGGAAATATCTTGGTCTTCCGAGATGATCACGGAATCTTTTCCAACTTTCACGGTCTGCATGTCGACAGTCTGGGGGTGAAGGTGGCCGACATCGGAACGAGCGTATTTTGGTCCTCTCCGCAAGAGTTCGCTGCCCGGGAAAGTCGACTACTGTTCGAATCGGCGCAACGTTTGTTTCACGATCAGCCAATTAGGAGTCTGCTAGAGCTACCTCAGAATTCACCCCACTACCTCATTCTCAAAGTGCTCGACGCATTTTGCGAATACGTCGAAATCACGCTTGGTCCGTTCGATGGGCGCGACGCTGGATTAGTCTCCTCAAGAATTGCGCAGCTCGCCGTTGATTTTCCGTTCTTTCGGCTTCAGAAGTTAATTGTTCATGCGGCAACGAAGACGCCCGCGACTCGAGATCGGCTGATTCGCCGCCGAAATGCATTTCTACGTGACCTAAACAACGTTCTTGATGCGAACGACGAGGGGATAAACGAGGAAGCCGAAACTCTGTACGTGGCAAGGCGCAGAGCGTTTGCTGAAGCCTGTAGTAAAGAGTTTCGAGCACCTGCTCCTTCTAGACCGTTCTAGACCCATGCACCAGCCCCCGCGCCCTCAGCCACTCCGCCAGCGCCGCATTCACCGCATCGGGCGCGTCCTGTTGCACCCAATGCGAGGCTTCGGGCAAACGCCGCAGCGTGAAATCGTCGACGAGGCCCTCATAGCCTTCCGTCAGCTCGAGTCCGAGCGCGGTATCCTGCTCTCCCCAAATCATCAAGGTCGGGACGTGCACGGGTTCGGACGGCGCGGATTTCAAAAAAGCCAGCGCGTTGGCGCGATAATAATTGAGCATCGCCGTCATCGCGCCGGGCTTTAGCGCGTTGGCGCGATAGCGGGCGAGGATTTCGGGCGGAAACGCATTCGGGTTCTGCGCCATGCCGGTAAACATGCGCGCCACGGCGCGTGCGCCATCCCTGGTCAGCGCCTGCTCGGGCAAAAACGGCAGCTGAAAAAACAGCACGTACCAGGAGCGCAAGCGCTGGCTCCAGGAATGCCGGATGACGCGGCGAAACACTTGCGGGTGCGGCACGTTCATGACGATGAGCGCGTCGAGCGGGACGGCGCGCTCGATCGCGACGCTCCAAGCGATCAGCGCACCCCAATCATGGCCGATGAGCAGCTTGCGGCGCGCGCCGAGCGCATTGAAAAGCGCGGCGACATCGTCGACGAGGTGGCGCAGACGATAGGCCGCGCGATCGCTTGGACGGGTCGTGTCGCCGTAACCGGGCATGTCAGGCGCGACGACACGCCAGCCGAGACGCGCAAGCGGAACTAACTGGTGGCGCCAGGAGATGCGGGATTCGGGGAAGCCGTGCAGCAAAAGCGCAAGATCGTCGCCCGACCCGCATTCGTCGCAGGCGAAGGTGATCCCGTTCGCCTCGACGCTGCGCTGAATGATTTGAAGATCGTCGCTCATGACTTCACATGATATCGGCGCAGGTGTAACCGGCACAATTCATGGCGAGCGCGGCGGCCGTCGCCGCGCCTGTTCTTTGTCCGAGAAATCATCTTCGCGAGGCGCCTATTTCTTACTCGGATCGTCGGCGGGGTTGACGTATTCGATCTTGAAAGGGCCTTGGCCATGCAACTGCACGACCGATTCCGCAGTCGTCCAGGCGTAGTGATTCATGTTTGCCGGCATGGAGGCGAAACCTCCAGCTTCAAAGGCAACACCATTTTTTTCGTCGAGCTTGTCGCCCATGCCGGCGTGGAAGCTGCCTGACACAACGGTGATATTTTCGATCGTGGGATGATGGTGCGCCGGGATCTTGGCGTTGGCGGGCAGTTTCATGCGCACGACGAAAGATCCGCTTTTGGTGGGATCGCCGGAGAGGATCGCCATCTGCGCACCCTTGGGAAGCGTGGGCGGCGCAGGGCCCCATTTGGCCTCATTCGGGCCTTTTAGGATGTCGGGATGACTCTCCTCGGCGATGAGCGGCGCTGTGCCGGCGATGAGCAGCACGGTCGTGATCGATGCGAGACGCATGAAAAGCCTCCCTGGTTGCGCGCTGCGTTAAGGGCAGCGGAACTCGTGTAGCAGGCGGGGCGGATGCGCGCCATTGTGCAATCAAGGCTGGGATGGCGCTTGCGCTCACGCCGCTTCCCGTTCGAGGAACTGCCGTGGCAGTTGGAGCCGGCTACGCCCCGGACCTCCAGCGCCTCACGCCGACGCCCGGCAGGTCAGAATCAGCTTGCCGATTGTCGCCCCCGATTGCAGCGCCTCGTGCGCCTCCGCCGCATTCTCGAGCGGGAAGCGCGTGATCGGCGGAACCTTGATGGTGCCGTCCTGAAGCAATGCCAATATCCGCCTGAGCGACGTTTGCATCAGCTCCGTCTCATCGAAGAGATAAGACAGATTGAAGCCCATTATGCTTTTGTTGTCGTTCGTGAGCGCGAGCGGATTAAATCGCGGCAGCAACGCGTATCGCAAAGCCGTCAGCGGCAATCCCGCAAGCGCGCCGCTTTTCGTCATGACGCCGTGGGCGCCGTAGGCGATCAGCCGCCCGCGCGGCGCCAGCAGCGAGTAGCTGCCGCGCAACGTCGTGCCGCTCGCGTCGAAGACCGCGCTGTAGCCCTCCGGCACATGCGAGCGTGCTTCTTTGCGCCAATCCTGCTCGCATTTTACAATGACACCGTTTGCGCCGAGCGAGCGCACCATCTCCGCTTTGCCGCGAGAGCCGACGATCGCCACGACGAAATTTCCGTGCGCGCGACACAATTGCACGAGCGCACTTCCGACGCCGCCCGCAGCCGAATGGATGAGGACAGCGGAATCGGCAGGCGGACAGGCGAGTTCATGCAGCGCGTAATAGGCCGTGAGGAAGATCACCGGAAAGGCCGCTCCCTCTTCAAAGCTCAGCGTCGCGGGAAGATCAAATATTTGCGCCAGTGGAATGACCGCTTGATCCGCATATCCGCCGAAGCGGGTGAGCCCGATCACCTTTGTGCCGAGCACGTGCTGCGGAACGCCGGTGCCGACAGCATCGACTATCCCCGCGACTTCGAATCCGGGTGTCAGCGGCCATCCCGCATATTGCCGGGCCGAGGCATAGAGTCCCATTCGCGCGACGCAATCGGCGAAATTGACCCCGGCTGCGTGCACGCGCACACGCACCGTTCCCGGCTCGACGGCCGGCGGCGGAACATCGGCGAGCTCGATCTTGCCGAAACCGCCCGGCCGCCGGATCACAATCTTGCGCAACGGCTAGTCTCGCGATGCTGCCGTGTCGCGTCGCGAGCAGCTCTATTGCAGCTGTCTTTGCAAGAAGCCGGCAGACCGGTACCAAGGCTTGTCGCGGAGATCCTCCCTGCGCGGCGCGCCGAAAATCGGAACGAGCACGCGCTCGAGCCCGCGCCAGAAGCCGATGCGATCGAGGACCGGATTCGAGTATGGCGTCACGACGCAATAATGCGTGTTGTGCTCGCCGCGATGATGCCGCCAATGCTCCGCCGGCGCCTGTATGATGCGATATCGCTGCAGCAGGCGAATGAAAGCCGGGGTTCTCACGGTCGGCGTGTGCGAGAAGCGGTGAACCTGCTGCGAGCAGGCGCCGACGATCACGAACAGCCAGACCTGCCAGCTCAGAATGCCGAGCAGCCACGCAGCCAACAACAAAAGCGGCGCGGTCACCAAAAGGCTGCGCGAGCTCCGCGCCCAGTGCTTTTGCAGCAAGGCATTCTCGCCGCCCTTGGTGTGGTGAACGATGCTCGGCGCGATAAGCATTCTACCGAGGACCGGCGTCTCTTCAGTCCAAAACGTATCCTCGGCCCAATGGACGCCCCCGGCGATGATGTCGACCAGGAGCACGATGCCGATTGCTTGAACAGCTATCCAAAAAATATCAATGAACGTCCCGACCATATCTTCCTCCATCGCGCCTCTGGGGACATACGGAGGCGTGCGCCAAAGGTCTGCGCGAGCTCACAAGAGCATAGATCAAGCTTCAGCGGAAGTGGCCGGTGTCACGATCAGAAGATTCAAGGGACCGCCAAATGCATTTTACCACATCGGCAGTGTATCCCAAGGCACACTCGCATTGTGTAATCGCTCACAAACGTAATCCTTACGGGCGGCTATATGTCTCATCATTCGATAGGCCGGATGAGCCGGCTCAAAGCAGGAGACGACAATGCATATTCTTCGCATCGCTTTGCTGAGCAGCGCTTTTCTTGTGAGCCCGGCGGCGTTCGCCGAGGTCGCCCCTGAAGGTCACACGCAGGCGCAGGTGGCGCAGGCGGCTCCTGAGGGCCAGACCCAGGCGCAGGTAGCGCAGGCCGCTCCCGAAGGCCAAACTCCGGCACAAATCGCTCAGGCGGCGTCCGAAGGGCAAACGCCGGCGCAGGTTTGATTCAACTGCGGTTTCCGGCGCGCGCGGCGGCCAAGTGCCGCCGCGCCCGTTCTCCCTGTAGCGGGCGCCGCTACCAGCTCACCCTGACGCCGCCCTTACTGGCATAGGTCTGCGACTTGTTCGAGAACTCGCCCTCGAAATTGGCGTAGACCGCCGCCCATGAATTGAGCGCCAGTTTCGCGCCGGCTTTGACCTGCGCGGCATTGCTCGCCGGACGCGCGCCGTCGACAACGAAGGCCGACGCCGGCAGGAAGGTGAGCCCGGCGAAGAGATCGCGCACCGGCGAGAATTCGTGCACCCACGCGGCCGAGACCAAGGGCGTGAACACCCAGCCGTTAGACAGGACGAACGCTTTTTCCAAACGCGCGCCAACAAAAGTCGGCGCCGAAACATGCGAAGTCCCCGGTAGCGTCAGGCCGAGAATGCCGCCGGTCTCGGCAAATCCGTCCGACCACAGTTTGGCGATTTCCATCGCGACGAACGGCGTCACGGCGAAGTCGCTCCAGATGAACTTACGTCCGAGCTCGAGCCGCGAGCGCACCTCGTGCGAATTGAAATCGCCTCGCTCGATTTCGCTCGGCAGGCGGCCGAACGGGCCAATATTGCGCGTCTCGTGATTGCGGAAGAGCGAAACGGTCGACGAGGACTGCGCGTAAAAGGGGCCAAGTGCCGTGACGGCATACGTACCGATATGACCGCCATCGACCGTTCCCGATGTTGCGAGTGTCGGCACCGAGAAACGCGCCGAGGAGCCGCCCGCGGCGACGCCAATCAGCGTGTTCGGGAAGAGCTGATAATCGAGACCACCGGCGCCGCCATAGATGCTGTTATCCTGGCGCGCGGTGCCGAGCGGGAGCTCGCCATGCACGGTTTCGCCCTCGCCAAAGCCGGTGAACCAGGCGCGCCATGTGCGTGGTGGTGGCGGGGGCGGCGGCGCTACGACTTCGAACGGCCCCTTCTTCACGCTCGCGTAAAACGAGGGCGCACCACCAACAGTGACGCCGTTCACATCGGGCCCGCCCTCAAGCCAGTAGCGGCCCTGATCGCTCATCGCCGAGGTGAACAGCTTGCTCGAATCGAAGGCGACGTTCTGCGCCGCGGCGATGCCGGCGCCGGACAGCGAGTCGAAGACGCCCGGCGCTTGCGCATTGCTGAGATTATTCAGCGCGCCGACGATGATTCCGCCGACGCCGCCGGGACTGGCGAAGCCGGCAAATGTAAGCCCTGTCGCGACGCGCAGCTGATTGTAGGTCTGCGCGGCGATTCGATAGTCGACACCGGTCGGCGCATTGCCGCTAATGTCGAGATAAACGTGCGTCGCGTCATAGGCGAGCGTCGGATGCAGGAAGGCGAGGTTGGTCTGCACGACCGGATTGAACGTGCCGTTGAGCGATCCCGCCGTGACGATCGTGCGCCGGCCAGTCGTATAGTTGCCCGCGCCGGCGATGACATCGACCGTCGCACCGCCGGGTGTGACGGCGCCGGTCGCGATGGTCTGGTCGTTCGTTGTGGGCGATAGCCGTACATTGTAGAATGAGGTCGGCGAGAAGCCGAGCGGACCGTTTATGCTCAGCGCGCCGATCGCCGCCTGCGAACCCGGCGCCAGCGTGCCGCCCGCGACATTCACCGGCCCCACGGTGCCAGCGCCGCCGAGAGTCGCCCCGGCATTGACAATGCTCGCCGACGCGATCGAGCCGTTCACATAGAGCGCGCCGGCATTGACCGTCGTCGGGCCGGTATAAGTGTTGATGCCGGTGAGCGTCAGCGTGCCGGCACCCACCTTTGTCAGGGCCGTCGCTGCGTCATCGATAATACTGCCGGCGAAAACCGTCGAGGCAGCGCCCCCGGTCGTCAGCGTCGCGGCCGCGACGCCGGTATTGCCGATCGTGCCGCTGCCGCTGATCACATCGATGCGCTGATTGAAGCCGTTCAGGTCGAGCGTCGCGCCACCGGCGATGGCCGTCGCACTGGCGGCGCTGAAAGCGTTTGCATTGCCGCCACGCGCTGTGCCCTCATTGATGTTTGTCGCACCCGTATATGTGTTCGTGCCCGCGAAGGTCGTCGCACCGAAGAAGTTCGTACCGATCGCAGGCAATGTGACGTCAGTGGTGCCAGCAATGTTGCGGATCGTGCCGCCGAACGAAGCGACGCTGCCAGCGAGCGTGCCGTTCTGCAGCGTAGCCTGCTGGAGTGTCACATTGTTGATCGTCTGCGCAAAACCACCGAGATCGACCGTGCCGCTCCCAAGAGTCATCGCGCTCACGGGACTAAAGCTATTCGCCGCGCCGGCAATCAACGTGCCGCCAGAGACGAGCGTTGGACCCGTGTAGTTGGTCGGGCTGGTCCCGGCGGTAAAGGTTGTCGTGCCCCCACTCTGTTGCACAAGACCCATCCCGGTAATCGCACCGGCAATCGAGGCGCTCGGACCGGCAAATGTGATTGCGCCGTCTAGATGCAGGCCGCCGGCGAGCGCAAACGTGTTATTCGTCCGCAGCGTCGCGCCGGCAGCAATGCTGCTCGCCCCATTACCTGCATTCGTCAGCGTCACCGGGCCGTTCAGTACCGTCTGGGCGCCGGCAAACGATAGTGATGTCGAAGCGCCGGCGGTCTCGGTGATGCTGCCGCCGAAGAGGGCAATATTCTGATTGAAGCGGAGCACCGTGTTGGTGCCGGTGATCGAAATATTGCCACCGAGAGTCGCGTTCGTGGGGCCATTACCGATTTGTAGCGTCCCGCCAGCAAGCGTCGTTCCGCCGGTGAACGCATTGTTGGCCGTAAGAACCAGCGTGCCGGGCCCGCTCACGACAAGCCCGCCTGTGCCGACGAAGGACGCGCCGATCGTCGTCGTCACGCCGTTGTCAACGCGGATCGTCGCTTGCCCGGTCGGATTGAGCGTGCCGCCGCTCGCATTGACGGTATAGCCATCGGTCGAGAATTGCAGGCCAGTGAAATGGATCGTGTCGGCGACTGTCACCGTGCCGGGATTTCCGGCGAAAATGCCGAAGCCGCTGAGCCAGCTTTGATTGATGTTGCCGTTTGCGTTGGTCCAGTTCGTATTGGCGGATGCATTGGTCCAGGTGCCGCTGCCGCCATGGATCACACCATCGCCGACCATGGTGGCGCCATCCCAAAATTGTACCGGGCCGCTCGCCGCACTCGAAACGACGAGGTTCACCTGGCCGCCAATCGCGGTCTGAATGACACCATCAAAGCCGGCCGGCAGCGCAACGCCGAGACCACCTGGGTTCGACAGCGCGCCGGTATAATCGACGATGCGGTAGGCGCCGGGTGCAAAGCCGACAAGCGTGTTCACATGCAGCGTGCCGCCGAGCGTCAGCTGGCCATTGTCCTGGATGCGATCGTTCGTCGTGCCGCCGATCACGTTCGGCGTCGATAGATCGAAGTTGAGATTGGCGCCGCTCATCAGCGTCAGTCCCGCCATGGTCAGCGTGCCGATGCCGTTGTTCACGCCGGCGACTCCCGGCGCAAGATTGCCGCCGTTCTGGACCGTTACTGAACCCGCCGTCGCGCCGGTGCCCTGGAATGTGGCGCTGTTGGTGACATTCATCGCGGTGTTGGCGAGCGTGCCGGTCAGCGACAGCGTGCCGCCATTCACATTCGTCGCGCCGGTATACGTGTTGTTGCCCGACAACGTCTGCGTGCCAACGGTGAGCGTCACGCCGCCGCCGCCGCCGATTCCACCCGAAAATGTGTCGGACGCCGCCGTCAGGGTCAGCGTATTTGAACCAAGTCCGACGCCGCCGCTGCCGGCGAGCGAGCGGATGGAAGTGCCGCCGGTGGATAGGTTCGCAATATCAAACGTACCGTTGTCGATGACGTGGCTGGAACTGGCGATGCCGCCATGGAGCCCGAAGAAATTCGACAGCGTAAGTGTCGCGCCCGGATCGATCGTCGTCAGTCCCGTATAGGTGTTCGTGTTCATCAGGACTTGCTCACCGCCGCCGATCCTCACGCCGCCACCCGTGCCGCCGCCGATGCCGCCGTCCTGGATGACGCCCGCATAAAGCGAGCCGTCGGTGATGGTCAGCGTCCGGCTGCCGAGCGCAACGATCCCGGTCGGGCCACCGAACAGCCCATTGCTGATGGCGCCCGCATTCGTCTGTGAAATGTCGAACGTGCCGTTGACGCCGGTTCCGGCCGAATTCGCAATAGAGCCGCTTCCGGAAAGCGCCAGCGTGCCGCCGTTCACGTTCGTCACGCCGGTATACGTGTTGACGCCGGTGAGCGTCAGCGTGCTCGTCCCCGTATGTGTCAGCATGCCACCGGTGCCGCCGGATGTGCCGCCATCGGAGATGACGCCGCTTACCGTCGTCGACAGATTGTTGCCGCCGACGCTGAGGGTATTCGCACCGAGGAAATAGTTTCCTGCTCCTTCGATTGACCCGGCGGTCATGCTGCCCGTTGTAAGACCGGACATATCGAACGTGCCGCCGGAATTGGTGATGAAACGCGCGTTGCCGCCGGTGCTTTGATCGAAAAATGAAACGCTGCCGCCGGTGTTCGTGGTGATCGTTGCGCCGCCCGCGGTGGTCAGGGCAAAAAAGTTCGTTGCGCCGCCGCTATTATTGGTGATGCTGGAACTGCCCGCCGTGGCGATCTCGGTGCTTGTGAGAGTGGGATCGGTTTGCGACGAGGTACCGAATGTTGTTGTTCCGCCGCTGTTGTTGATGATCGTTGCGCTGCCGGCCGTCGTCGCAGAATGAAACGTCGTGCTGCCGCCGCTATCGTTGGTGATCATGGCGTTGGCAGCGCTCGACGTGTCGGGGAACCCAAGCGACGCAAGCGTAGCATCGCCGAACGTCGTCGTGCCGTTAGCAGTGTTAAGGATCGTGGCAGTGCCGGCCGAGGTCGTGCCCCCCGAACAGTTCCCGCAAAAAGACGTACCGCCGCCATTGTTGGTGATATTGGAATTGCCGGCTGTAGCGTTGTCCTCGAAATTGGTATTTCCACCGGCGTTATTGATTATCGTCGCGTTCGCGGCGGAGCTCGATGCTAGAAATGACGTCACGGTATTGTTGTTGTTGGTGATGTGCGCCGTCCCGGCATTGCTCGTGTCCGTCCCGTTGAGCAGCCCGAATTCGAGCGAGACCGGTGCGAATGGCACCGAGGTATTTTCGATATTGTTGATGGTCGCATTCCCCGCCGTGCTCATGTCCAGGAAACGGAAGACGTTGCCGAGCGGAATGGTGCTGTTGTTGGTGATGTTTGCGTTTGCCGCGGAACTCGAGCCGCTGAATGTGATGTGTCCGGGGAACATCTGATTCGGCATCGTGATAATTGCCGTGCCGGCATCACTGTTGCCCTGGAAATTCAATATGCCATTCTGGAGAACGAGATTGGCGTTGGCGGCGGTGCTTGAATTCTGAAACGTCAAAGTTCCAAAGACACCGCCAGGCTGACCTACTGCAAAAGTTGGCGCATTGGCGGAATTGTTGACGATCCCGCTACCGGTAAGGGTGAGCGCGGTGTTACCGGCGACGCTGCCGAGATTGAAGGTATAGGCTGGCGCAAGCAGGTTGAACTGAAGCGTGCCGAGGGTCGTGCTCGCGGCCGAGAACGAAATGTTCGGTCCGGTCGTCACGTCGAAAATCGCGGTGCCGGTCGGCACCGTAGCCGGGATCCAGTTTGGATTGGCGTTGAAATCGAACGTCGCCGCGGTCGGCCCGGCGACGGTCGGCACCGCCTGCCAAATGGCGTTCTGCGCGTGGGCCGCCCCAAGCGGCAGAACGAGTGCCGTGCTGGCCAGAAACAGCCGGCGCAAATCGCGTCCGGAAAAAGCACGCATGAAAGAGCCCTCGCACCAATGGGAGGCTCTCAAGCTTTATACTCCGGCGGGGCTCGGCCGGAGTCCTAATCTGCCACCGAAGCGCCAAAGTTAGAAGTTGTGGCCGGCAAACAACAGTTAACGACGTGCCCCAACGGCAGCCTCGCATGACACGAACGGCTTATCCATCTAAGCAGGCGCCCGATGCCGCCGCCCCTCCTCGACCTGCAGAACGTTGCCTTGACTCTGGGCGGCACGCCGCTGCTCGAAGCCGCCGATCTCGCGGTCGCTCGAGGCGACAAGATTTGCCTCGTCGGGCGCAACGGCTCGGGCAAATCGACGCTGCTCAGGATCGCCGCCGGCGCGCTCGAGGCCGATCACGGCGTCCGCTTCCTGCAACCCGGCACCAGCCTGCGCTACCTGCCGCAGGAGCCGGACCTCGCGGGGTTTGCGACCGTGCTCGCCTATGTCGAGGCGGGCCTCGATCCGAAAGCCGACTCCCACCGCGCGCCCATGTTCTTGGCCGACCTCGGCCTCAGCGGCGACGAGAACCCGGCGCAAATCTCAGGCGGCGAGGCGCGACGGGCGGCGCTCGCCCGCGTGCTCGCCGCCGATCCCGATATCCTCCTTCTCGACGAGCCGACGAACCATCTCGATCTGCCGACTATCGAGTGGCTTGAGGCGACGCTGAAAAATTCGCGCGCGGCGCTCGTCCTCGTCAGCCACGACCGGCGCTTTCTGGAACATCTGTCGCAGGCGACGGTATGGCTCGATCGCGGCCGCACGCGCCGGCTCGACCGCGGCTTTGCGGAATTCGAGGCTTGGCGCGACAAGCTCCTCGAAGAAGAAGAGCGCGGCGCCCATAAGCTGGATCGCAAGATCGCCGCGGAAGAGCACTGGGTGCGCTATGGTGTCACCGCGCGGCGCAAGCGCAACATGCGGCGGATGACCGAACTTGCAGGCCTGCGCCAGCAGAAGCGGGAGGCGCGTCGCCAGACGGGCGAAGTCGCATTCTCAACGCAGGAAGGCCGCGTCTCCGGCCGGCTTGTTATCGAAGCCGAGCGCGTCTCGAAAAGCTTCGGCGAGCGCGTCATCGTGCGCGATCTGTCGCTGCGCATTTTGCGCGGCGACCGGCTCGGCATTGTCGGTGCGAACGGGGCGGGCAAGACGACGCTCATCAACATGTTGGCCGGCGAGCTTCCGCCCGATTCCGGCGGCGTACGGCTGGGCGCCAATCTCGATGTCGCGAGTCTCGACCAGCGTCGCGCCGCGCTGAACCCCGAGGCGACGCTCGCCGATGCACTGACCGGCGGCGGCGGCGATTATGTCGAGGTCGGCGGCGCAAGGAAGCACGTTGTCGGCTATATGCGCGACTTCTTGTTTCAGCCGGAGCAGGCGAGGAGCCCGGTCGGCAAGCTGTCCGGCGGCGAGCGCGCGCGCCTGATGCTGGCGCGGGCCCTGGCGTTGCCGTCGAACCTGCTCGTGCTCGACGAGCCGACCAACGATCTCGACCTCGAGACGCTGGAACTCTTGGAAGAGATGCTCGGCGATTATCCCGGCACGGTAATAGTAGTAAGCCACGACCGCGATTTTCTCGATCGGGTCGCGACGTCGGTGCTGGTCGCCGAAGGAGAGGGGGATGGGCGCTGGATCGAATATGCCGGGAGCTATTCCGACATGCTGGCGCAACGTGGCTCGTCGCTCCTCGCGCGCTCGCTCGAGGAGCCGGCAAGAAAGAGCGCGGCGCGCGAGACGATGAAGCCCCGCGCGCTACCGAGCGCGCGCCGCTTGTCGTTCAACGAAAAGCACGTGCTGGAAAAGCTGCCCGCAAATATGGAGCGGCTACGGGCTCGGAAGGCAAAATTGCAGGCGCTGCTCGCCGACCCGCAACTCTATGCGAAGGACCCGAAGCGCTTTGCCGAAGCGAGTGCCGCCTTCACGAAAACGGGAGAAGAATTGGCAGAGGCAGAAGAGCGATGGCTGGAATTGGAGATTCTCAGAGAGGAGGTTGAGGGGTAGCTATCACCTCCGCTGCCTCGATCCGCTGCCTCGCGATAATCGACGGCCGCTTGCCGTAATGTCCGTTCGCCGTGATCGAGAAAGCGAGCACATCGAGACCGACAAGCGTCAGCCACCATACTTGCGCGGTGCCAAGGCCTAATATCGTCACAACCAATCCGGTGGTGAAACCCGCGAGAAGATAGGGCGCGACCAGGCGCGGCGCCCGTCCAAGGGCCTTGAAGATACGGTAGGTGAAGAGCGCCGCGAGCGCCGCACCGACAATGCCGAGTTCGTACCAGATTTCGAACAAAAGGCTGTGCGGGGTTCGTGTCGGCAGGAATCCATAGGCTATACCGCGCGTCGCGGTGTCTAAGCCATGCCCCGTAAAAATCCGCGCGCCATCCACGGCAAGAATGTCGCCCCAGATTTTCAGCGGTGCGGCGACGTCCGGCAGGTTGTTGCTGCCAACAAGTTTCAACGCGAGCGGAAGGAGTGGGCACACCATAATAAGCGCGCCGAAAAACGCCGCCAGCGCAAACCGCGTGCGTCCGCGCCTGAGCCGCGCCGCGCCGTAGGCGAGAGCGCCGGCCCCCAGCGCGAGGATTCCAACCGGCAGACGCGCCGCAAACACGGCTATCGCGGCCGCAGCCGCCAGCGCCCCCGCCGCAGCCGGCAGGCCGCGCAAGGCAAGAACCGCAAGCGCCGGCCAGATGAGCAGCACGAGCCCGACCGCCGCGCGGTCTAAGATTGTCGTCCCATCGGGCTCGATCTGCGTCGAGCCCGGGGCACCGACGAGGCTGACGAGAACGACCGCGCAGGCGGTGGCGGCAAGGCCTCCGGGCAGCATCAGCGCGTCCGCGCCGACACTGCGCGAGGCGAGCACCGCTGCAGCGGCGATGACCAGGGCCGCGGTGACCACGCTTTTGGCAATGCGCACGGCCGCCTCGGCGGGAAACGGCGTCCAGATCACCGATAGGGCCGCCCACAGAACGAGGCAGAAGCCGATCAGGGCCGTCAGGCTGATCAGCCTGCGGCTCGCGACTTCGATCCCGTTCGTTTCGATGGAGAGACTCGCCGCAGCCAGCGTGAGAACCGCCCCGATCGGCAGGAGGGAATAGATTGCCTGCCTGGAGACCGCGGCAGCAAGGGGCGCCGCGACGAATAGAATCGCGAACGCGACGACAAACAGCAGCCTCGCCGCGTCGGCGGCGGGATCGTTGAAGCGTTGCGGAGCTGACAATTCCATGTCTGGGCCTCTCCCGGGCCGGCAGTTTAGCGTTTCGCTTGCCTTAGGGCTGTGAGGCCGCGGTCACAATCAACAATGATTTGACGTGTGCACGGCTAGTCACCATCCATCGCGGGCGTGCCGCGTCCGGCCTTGCGCTCGCCGCGTTTCTTTTTGTCGGCGAGTCGCCGGCGTCTCGCTGCCGCCGGCATTTTGGTCGCTCTGCGAATCGGCTGCGGGTCGGCGGCATGCCGCAAAAGTGCAAGCAGCCGCTCGCGCGCATCCGCGCGGTTGCGTTCCTGACTGCGGAAGCGCTGGGCGATGATCACGAGCACGCCGTCGCGCGTCAGCCGCCGGCCAGCCAAGCGCGCAGCGCGTTGCTTGACCTCCGGCGGCAGCGAGGCGGAGGTGGCAAGATCGAAGCGCAGCTGCACTGCGCTCGACAATTTGTTGACATTCTGCCCGCCGGGCCCGGAGGCGCGAACGAAATGCTCGTCGAGTTCGCTCTCGTCGATCGCAAGATTGGGCGAAATCGTCAGCATGGATCCGCCTTGCTCAGTCCGGGCTCGACACAGCTGCCTAAGTCATAGGCAGCTCTGCCGCAAAGGCACGAAGTATCGCGTAAAATGTAAGCAGCAGGAGGCATTTTCGCGTCTACTTCCGCTCCATCCCGCCCGAAACTGAATCGCGGTTGCGCAGGAACGCCTGCGGCTTAGGCGGCCCTCTGCCCTGGCACAGGCATTGCAAACCTCCTCCCGTCCATAGCACGAGGCCGGGATGATCCGGCGACAAGGATGGGAACGCGTTATGTCTCTCTCACGACGATTATTATTACGCGCGACGAGCGCGTTTGTCGGCGGCGCCATCGCGCTGTCGGCATTCGGTGCGCAGGCCGCCGACACGATCAAGGTCGGCATCCTCCATTCGCTCTCCGGCACGATGGCGATCAGCGAGACGACGCTGAAGGACGTCATGCTGATGCTCATCGACGAGCAGAACAAGAAGGGCGGTGTACTCGGCAAGAAGCTCGAGGCGGTGGTCGTCGACCCCGCATCGAACTGGCCGCTTTTCGCCGAAAAAGCGCGCGACCTCATTTCCAACCAGAAAGTCGCGGTCGTCTTCGGCTGCTGGACGTCGGTGTCGCGGAAATCCGTGCTGCCGGTCTTCAAGGAGCTCGACTCGATCCTCTTCTACCCCGTGCAATATGAGGGCGAGGAAAGCGAGCGCAATGTCTTCTATACCGGCGCCGCGCCGAACCAGCAGGCGATCCCCGCCGTCGACTACCTGATGAAGGACGAGAAGGTGAAGCGCTGGGTGCTTGCGGGCACCGACTACGTCTATCCGCGCACGACCAACAAGATCCTCGAAGCCTACCTGAAGGCCAAGGGCGTGCCGCAGGAAGACATCATGATCAACTATACGCCGTTCGGACATTCCGACTGGCAGACGATCGTCTCCGACATCAAGAAGTTCGGCTCGGCCGGCAAGAAGACCGCCGTCGTCTCGACGATCAACGGCGACGCCAACGTGCCCTTCTATAAAGAGCTCGGCAATCAGGGCATCAAGGCAACCGACATTCCCGTCGTCGCCTTCTCGGTCGGCGAAGAAGAGCTCGCCGGTATCGACACGAAGCCGCTCCTCGGCCATCTCGCGGCGTGGAATTACTTCCAGTCGATCAAGACGCCGGAGAATACGGCGTTCATCAAGCAATGGCACGAGTTCACGAAAAATCCGAAACGCACCACCAACGATCCGATGGAAGCCCATTACATCGGCTTCAACATGTGGGTGAAGGCGGTCGAGAAGGCCGGGACGGTTGAGCCCGACAAGGTGATCGATGCGCTGCCGGGCACCAAGCAGAAGAACCTCACCGGCGGCACGGCGGAAATGCTGCCGAACCATCACATCACCAAGCCCGTGCTGATCGGCGAGATCAAGGGCGATGGCCAGTTCGACGTCGTGTCGAAGACCGGCATGGTACCCGGCGACGCCTGGTCCAAGTATCTCGAAGGATCGAAGGATCTGATCGGCGACTGGAAAGACAAGAAGTGCGGCAATTACAACACCAAGACCAACAAGTGCGGCGGCACCTCCTCCTGATCGCGCGCCGCTCGCGATGATGAAACGCGGGCGGCCATGTGCCGCCCGCAACTTTCTCAAGTCCGGTCTTTCACATGCGGCTGCGCCAAATCCTCGGCTTTCTGCTTCTGGTTCTCTGCCTTTGCGGCGGGCTTGCAAGCACGGCTCGCGCGCAGTCACTCGAAGAGGCGCTCGCCGGCTTCACCACCGACGAATATTCCGACACCGACAAGGCGATCACCGATCTCGCGGCAAGCGGCAATCCGCGCGCCGTCGATATCATCGGCGCATTGCAGGAAGGCCGGCTTTTCTTCAGCGCCGATGCTAAGAAGGTCTACATCAAGGACAGATCCAACACGCTGCAAGACGCCGCGACCGGGGCGGCTGCAACTGGAGTGTCCGTCGACGATCTGCAGGCTGTCCGGCTGAACAATCGCCTGCGCCGCACGGTCGACGCCGCGATCGGCGGCCTTACCCTGCTTTCCAACGATCCGAGCAAGCGCTTCGACGCCGCGCAATCCGTCTTCAAATCGCGTGAGGAGAGCGCGCTGCCGGCGCTTCAGACGGCAATCGCGAAAGAGACCGATGCACGCATCAAGCGCGCGCTCACGGAGGCTCGCGCGGCGATCCTGGGCACGAAAGCGGATACCGACGAGGCCGTTAAGCTCGGCGCGGTCGAGACGATCCGCGCCCGCGGCGATCAGGACTCGCTTGGACTGCTGTCCGAGATTGCTGCATCGAATGAGGGGCGAGTCCGCACGGCGGCTCAAGCCGGCATGAGCGCCATCCAGGCACGGATCGCGCTGTGGAACAATCTGCAGAATGTCTGGTACGGCTTGTCGCTCGGCTCCGTGCTGCTGCTTGCGGCAATCGGGCTTGCCATCACCTTCGGTGTGATGGGCATCATCAACATGGCGCATGGCGAGATGGTGATGATCGGTGCCTACACGACATATGTCGTGCAGGAATATATCCGCACGCACAATCCCGCCTGGTTCGACGCGTCCCTGTTTATCGCGATTCCGCTGGCCTTCGTCGTCACCGGCATTGTCGGCATCGCTATCGAGCGCTCCATCATCCGCTTCCTTTATGGCCGGCCGCTGGAGACGCTGCTTGCGACCTTCGGCCTCTCGCTCATCCTGCAGCAGGCGGTGCGGACGATTTTCGGACCGAATAACCGCGAGGTCGGCGCGCCCGGCTTCATGTCGGGTACTTTCGATTTCGGCGGGCTTGCGATCACGTACGGCCGCATGTGGATCATCGCCTTCGCGATCATTGTGTTCATCGCATTGCAGCTCGTGCTGCGCCTGACGCCGTTCGGCTTGAAAATGCGCGCGGTGACGCAAAACCGCCGCATGGCCTCCGCCATGGGCATCGATACCAATCGCATCGATGCGCTCGCCTTCGGCCTCGGCTCCGGCATCGCCGGCATGGCCGGCGTCGCGCTATCGCAGATCGACAACGTCTCGCCGAATTTGGGCCAGAGCTACATCATCGACAGTTTCATGGTGGTGGTGTTCGGCGGCGTCGGCAATCTCTGGGGCACGCTGGTCGCGGCAATGACGCTTGGCGTCGCCAACAAATTCCTCGAGCCGTTCGCCGGCGCGGTCCTCGGCAAGATCGTGCTCCTCGTCTTCATCATCCTCTTCATCCAGAAACGGCCGCGCGGCCTGTTTGCACTCAAAGGCAGAGCCGTCGAAGCATGAGCCCGCTTCTCGCCCGCGTCGACGGGCGCGCCCGTATTGCCATCCTGCTGCTGATCGCCGTCGCGATCCTCGTGCCGGTGCTGGCGCTGGCGACGCCGGCGCGTTCGGCGTTCCACATGCCGCCCTATCTCGTCGCGCTGTTCGGCAAGTATCTCTGCTTCGCGCTGCTCGCCGTCGCGCTCGATCTCGTCTGGGGCTATTGCGGCATCCTCTCGCTCGGCCACGGCGCGTTCTTCGCGCTCGGCGGCTACGCGATGGGCATGTATCTCATGCGCCAGATCGGCACGCGCGGCGTCTATGCCGATCCGATCCTGCCCGACTTTATGGTCTTCCTGAACATGAAGGCACTGCCGGTGACGTGGTGGGGGTTCAACCATTTCCCCTACGCGCTTTTGATGGTCGCGTTGGTGCCCGGCATTCTTGCGTTGGCTTTCGGCTGGTTCGCCTTTCGCTCGCGCGTCACCGGCGTCTATCTCTCGATCATCACGCAGGCGATGACCTATGCGCTGCTGCTCGCCTTCTTCCGCAACGACATGGGTTTCGGCGGCAATAACGGCCTCACCGATTTCAAGGATATTTTGGGCTTCAACATCCAGTCTGACGCAACCCGCGCGGCGCTGTTTGGGATCACCGCGATTATATTGGCCGCGACGCTCCTCGTCGCGCAGCTCATCGTCACCTCGAAATTCGGCAAAGTGCTGATCGCCATCCGCGACGCGGAATCGCGCACGCGCTTCATCGGCTACCGCGTCGAGAACTATAAGCTCGCGGTGTTCACGCTGTCCGCCGTGCTCGCCGGCATTGCCGGCGCGCTTTATGTGCCGCAGGTCGGCATCATCAACCCCTCGGAATTCGCGCCGACGAATTCGATCGAGGCGGTGATCTGGGTGGCGATCGGCGGCCGCGGCACGCTGGTCGGCGCCGCTCTCGGCGCCGTGCTCGTCAACTGGGGCAAGACCTACTTCACCGGCGCGCTGCCGGAATATTGGCTCTTCGCGCTCGGGCTTTTGTTCATCCTCGTCACGCTGTTCCTGCCGCAGGGGATCGTCGGGCTCATCTCGCGCCGGCGCACGATTCCCGAGGCGCCTAGGGGAAGCGACGTCGAGGAAGGCAAAGTCGATCCGGCCGACGTGCCGGCGGCGGCGAGGTGAATGATGGATCACGCGACTCTCACCCGCTCGCTGCTTTATCTCGACGGCATCAACGTCACGTTCGACGGCTACAAGGCTTTGCGCGGCCTGTCGCTGACGCTGCAGCCCGGCGAGATGCGCGCCATCATCGGCCCGAACGGCGCCGGCAAGACGACAATGATGGATGTGATCACCGGCAAGACCCGCCCCGACGAGGGCGACGTTTATTTCGGCGGTTCGCACGATCTGACGCAGCTCGACGAGGCTACGATCGCCGAGCTCGGCATCGGCCGGAAGTTCCAGAAGCCGACCGTATTCGAGAGCCACACGGTCGAGGACAATATTTTGCTGGCGCTGAAAGCGCCCCGTAAGGCGATCGCGACGCTGTTTGGTGCTGCGCCTGAGGATCAGATGACGCGCATCGACCGCATCCTGGAGACGGTGCGGCTGACGGATCACCGCAATCGCTACGCCGCCGATCTTTCGCATGGCCAGAAGCAATGGCTCGAGATCGGCATGCTGCTCGCGCAGGATCCGAAGCTCCTGCTTGTCGACGAACCAGTCGCCGGCATGACGGATTCCGAGACGGCGCAGACGGCGCTGCTGCTCAAGGCGATCGCCAAGGACCATTCCGTCATCGTCGTCGAGCACGACATGGATTTCGTCCGCGAGCTCGGCGTCAAGGTCACCGTGCTGCACGAAGGCTCGGTGCTCGCCGAAGGCCCGCTCGACATGGTCAGCGCCGATCCGCGCGTCATCGAGGTGTATCTTGGTCGCTGAACAATGCTGAGCGTCGAATCCGTCGATCTCTTCTATGGCGCGGCGCAGGCGCTGCGCGCGGTGTCGCTGACCGCGCAGCCCGGACGCGTCACCTGCGTGCTTGGCCGCAACGGCGTCGGCAAGACCTCGCTCTTACGCGCCATCGTCGGCCACCAGCCGATCCGCGATGGCAAGATCATGTGGGACGGACAGAACATTGCCGGGCTTGCGCCGCACCAGCGCGCGCGGCGCGGCGTCGGCTACGTGCCGCAGGGTCGCGAAATCTTCCCGCTGCTCAGCGTCAAGGAAAACCTCGAGACCGGCTACGCGCCCGTGCGGAGCAAGGAGCGCTACATTCCAGACGAGATTTTCGAACTCTTCCCGGTGCTCAAATCGATGATGGGACGGCGCGGCGGCGATCTCTCCGGCGGCCAGCAGCAGCAGCTGGCGATCGGCCGCGCGCTCGTGACCCGACCGAAGCTGCTCGTCCTCGATGAGCCGACGGAAGGCATCCAGCCTTCGATCATCAAGGACATCGGCCGCGCGATCTCTTATCTGCGCTCGAAGGGCGACATGGCGATCGTGCTCGTCGAGCAGTATTTCGATTTCGCCAGAGAACTTGCCGACGACTTCCTCGTCATGGATCGCGGCCTCGTGGTGATCTCCGGCGACAAGGGCTCGATGGTGGAATCCGAAGTGCGAAAACGCCTCTCCGTTTGACGGGCGAGGCTTAAAAAGATTTGGCCCCCATCTCTTGGCGGTAGATAGGGGCCCGAAAGGCGTTGGTTATGTAAACACGTACATTGGAGCGCAAAAGGCGCGGAGCGAGAGTGTGATTTCACACATGTTCCGCAGCGTTCAGCTCTCCGGTTGCGGCCTTCCCTAGAGAGCGCGAAAATGCTCTAAGCTCGCGCCGCTACCGGGAGAGCAGCCAAATGAAATTTCCGCGCCCCGCCGCGATCCTTGCGGTCGTCCTTCTCGCCCTCGGCCTGTCCGGCTGCGGCTACAATACGATCCCCACGCTCGAAGAGCAGGCGAAGGCGAGATGGGCCGACGTGCAGAACCAATATCAGCGCCGCGCCGATCTCATCCCGAACCTGGTCGCGACCGTCCAGGGATATGCGAAGCAGGAGAAGGACGTGCTGACGTCCGTGATCGAGGCCCGCGCTAAGGCGACTTCGGTCAGGATCGACGCCTCGCAGCTGACCGATCCCGACAAGGTGAAGCAGTTCCAGGACGCGCAGAACCAATTGTCCGGCGCACTCGGCCGGCTGCTGGCGGTTAGCGAGGCCTATCCGGACCTCAAGTCGAACGCCAACTTCTTGGCCCTGCAGTCGCAGCTCGAGGGCACGGAGAACCGCATCGCGGTGGCGCGCCGCGACTATATCGACGCGGTACGGGCATATAACCTGTCGCTCCGCACGTTCCCGACAATGATTTGGGCGAAGACGGTTTTCGCCGGCAATAAGCCGATGGCGGAATTCACCGCAAGCGACGCGGCGCAGGCGCCGCCGCAGGTGAAGTTCTGAGCTGCTAGGGATGCGCCTCTCTGCGGGTCCACATTCCCGGACGCGCGCAGCGCGATCCGCGACCCAGAGCAAAGGCATCTGCCCCTCGACCCCGGATCGCACTCCGGTTCGCTCCATGCGTCCGGGGATGTGGCTCATTCTCGCGACCGCTATTTTCTTGGTTGCCCCATTCTCCGCCCTCGCTGCGCTGCACTTCCCCGAGCTCACGGGCCGTATTGTCGACCAGGCCAACATCCTGCCCGCCGCGACGCGCAGCGCGCTCGAGACGAAACTCACCGATCTCGAAAACAAGTCCGGCATCCAGTTGGTGGTCGCGACCGTCGCCTCGCTCGAAGAGAGCGACGTCGAGACCTACGCAAACCAGCTCTTCCGCGCCTGGAAGCTGGGCGAAAACCCGAAGAACAACGGCGCGCTGCTTCTCGTCGCGCCGAAGGAGCGCAAGGTGCGCATCGAGGTCGGTTACGGCCTCGAAGGCACGCTGACCGACGCGCTGTCGAACGTCATCATCACCAATCAGATCGTGCCGAAATTCAAGGCCGGCGATTTCGCCGGCGGTGTCGAGCGCGGCGTTGACGGCATCATCGCGGCGCTGACGACCGACACGAGCGATTGGCAGAAGAAACGTCAAGTCCGCACCGACGACCAGGACTCTGCGTTTGCGGCGCTGTTGCCGTTCCTCATCGTCGGTCTCTTCATCTTTGTGTTCTGGATGATGCATCGCCACGCGCGTGGGCGGCGCGGCTGGGGCGGACCGGTTTTCATCCCCACGGGATCGAGCTGGGGTAGCGGCTCTTCCTGGGGCGGAGGCGGCGGCGGGGGCTTCTCGGGCGGCGGATTTTCCGGCGGCGGCGGCTCGTCGGGGGGCGGCGGCGCCTCGGGGAGCTGGTGATGGCGATTACCCCGGAAGACCGCGCCCGCATCGCGGAGGCGATCCGCGCCGCAGAAGCGAACACATCGGGCGAGATCGTCTGCGTGCTGGCGCGCTCGTCATCGGAATATACGGCCGCTCCGGTTCTGGTTGGCGCTACGCTCGCGCTGCTCGTGCCGTGGGCGTTTGTTTTGCTGACGCAGTGGAGCGTGCAGCGCATCCTCATCGCACAGCTGATTATCTTCGTGCTGGCGACATTGATTTGCGCATCGACGCCAATCGGCATGACGCTCGTCCCGCGGCGGATCAAACGCACGCGCGCGCATCGCGCCGCCATGGAGCAGTTTCACGCACGCGGTCTCGGCCGCCTGGAGAGCCGTGCCGGCGTGTTAATTTTCGTGTCGCTCGCCGAGCGCTACGCGCGCATCGTCGTCGACGATCATCTCTCAACCAAAGTGCATGTGAGGGAGTGGCGCGCCGCGGTCGACGCGCTGACGTCGCATGTGAAGGACGGCCGCGTTGGCAAGGGATTTGTCGCCGCAATTGCGCGCTGCGGCGCAGTCTTGGCCGAGCACGCGCCGGGGGCGCCGAGCGGCAGGTTGCCGGACCGAATTTATGTGATGTGAGACCGGCGATTGCGCTTGCTAAGCTATTGTGACCAAAAGATTAGCGGCACGCCGGTTCACGTGGATTTGTCCCTGCGACAATCCTGCGAGTGGCGGGCAGTGCTTCCAATCCCCACATTCGCCTCACGAGACACGCCTAGCCGCCCGGCCTGATCACCCGCGAGCGGCGCAGCCCAACCGGGCGGGCGTGTCTTTCGCGTTCCGGCGGTAGCCTGCGCAGATCAGGTCAGAAGAACCTCGTGTCGGGCGGCGTGGGAAGGCCGTCGCAGCTGGATCCGCGGCGCCGGCCTTTTTGCCGTCGGGGTGGAAGGCGCGGGCGCCGCGCCTCCGGATTTAGTCGCTTCATCGACTATTTGGACCTCAAGCAAGTTACGCCGATCTCATCCGCGCCTTCGGTACGAACCAGCAGGCTATGCAGGTTTATGGTCCAAACGAACCCAATGAAGGGCGGAATCGAAACATTCGGCGGCCTGGATTACACCTTGGGAGGTCCTTAGCCCGGCCTCCTTAGAGACTTTGCGTTGCGGCGTATGATCGAGGGAGTTATAAGTTCACTTATGTGCGACTTCTGGGCTGACTTGTCTATACTTTAAAGGCGAAGATAAAAGTATGATCCAGCTCTAGGCATGTATATTTGAGGAGTTTCTCGATGGGCAAATTGAACGGGCAAGACATTCGAGGCTTGGCCAAATTGTTGGCAAGTGCTTTGGGCTTCGACGACCTTGTCAGCTTTGTTTATGCCAGTACGGGCGACCAGTTGTTCGACACGTTTGTTCAAAGGGAATTGCCCAAAGAGCCAATGATCAGAGCGTTACTGGTCGAACTGGAGAATCTTGGTACTACCCCCGATTTCCTCGCCTACGTCTATGTCAATCGACCGGGCAGGGCAGACGTCCGCGAAGCCATCACGACCTACTACCCCGAAGCCGTGGCGGTCCGGAACAAGCAGATCGCCCTATCTGCACAAACTGCCGGCGCGCCGCAGGCGAAGGCCCCGGATAACGCGGTGAACCCGGGGCTCCAGCGTAACGTGCGCCCGTATTTGGCCAAGCTGGATGTCCGGGTTTGGCAAGAGAAACTGCTGCGCATCGAGCGGCAGGTCTGCCGGATTGAAATGGACGGCATTGCCCTCGGGACCGGGTTTTTGGTGGGACCTGATACCATCCTTACGAATTGGCACGTCTTCGAGCTCGCCAAGAGCGCGGGCAAAGTCGATAGGTTGGGCTGCCGCTTCGACTACGTCCGTCTCTCCGAAAACAAGATCCAACCCGGTCATTTAATCATGCTGGACACGGGGGACTGCATAGATGCAAGCTCCTACAGCAAGGCCGAAACAACCGACAGCCCCGACAATCCCATACCGGGCGAAGATGAACTCGACTATGCGCTTCTTCGCCTCGCGCGCCGTGTTGGGGAAGAACAGGTCGAAGGCGCGCGCCGCGGGTGGATTTCACTCCCGCAAGCCGTATTGCCGCTATCCAGCGATGCCGCGATTCTTATTGTGCAGCATCCTGAGGGAATGCCGATGAAATTAGCGCTGGATACGCAAGCTGTGATAGGCTTTAATGATAATAGGACACGCATACGTTATCGCACTAATACAGACCCCGGCTCGTCGGGATCTCCCGTGTTCACGATGGACTGGGACATCGTGGCCCTCCACCACTACGGCGATCCCAAGTGGCGAAATCCTTTGTTCAATCAGGGCGTCCCGATCGAGTTAATCCGCCAGCGTATCGAGAAGAATGGGTTCGGCAACATGCTCGGTGCCTAAGTAATTGAGGAAGTTGAACATGCCTATTTTTCCGGACAGAGAGCTGGATGGGGTCTATGCTGCTATTGGCGAGATTCTAACGGACGAGGAACTTGAGCTCCTCGTCCGCGAAGCGACTGGAAAGGACATTTACAATGAGTTTTGCAGCATAAGTGATACACGCAAAGTGAAGATCAAAAAAACCATCGAAGCCCTAAAATCCGAGGGAAATGAACGGTGGCTGCTAACGTATGTACTGATTTATGCCGCGGCACAGGAGCGGCTGCGTCGAAAATTTCGTGAGAAGGTCGTCAACGCCTTTCCGAAAACGCTGAAGGATTTACCGGAAGCAGAAACTCATGTGGGGAAAGTCCTGGCCAATTTAGCGAAGGTTCTCAACATACCGCTTACGCTGCGTCTCAAGGCGGCGCTTCGGTCGAAACAGCGCAAATTTGAGGATGTTGTCCAAAGTATTGTAATGTTGTTCGCTTACAAGAGGCTGCATGAACTCTTGCTGATGCTTCTATTTACAATTAGCCATAACGAAACGCTTTTGGCAGGCCCGAGCGAGGATGTGACTCTGAAGCTGGAAAGCATTACGCGGCAAATAGGTCAAGTCATTCAACAGGCCCCCGTCTCGTTGGCGTTGCTGGGGGACGCCGGTAAGGAGCAGGTGGGCATCGTCGAAGAGCTTGCAAAACTGTCAGTGAGCGTGGCAGCGGCGCGTGGTCCCGATAATATCGCCTCTGCGATAGATGACATCCAACGGTTTGTTCGACAAAGAGTCGGCGATCTTAACAAAAAGATTTTTGCAACAGTGCAGAAGCTCTCTTTCGAGCCCTTTATGATCGACTTTCCATCGGAAATCGAAGAGCGAGATGAATTCAAGGATCTTGTTCAAGCAATGCGCGACCTCACCGCCACCATCCTAGCGCGCACGCTCAAGCATAGGATATGGCAGGACGCCGAGAACCAGATGTCTCTGGTCGGCAACTATTTCGTCGCTGCCGACGACGCTCCAGCGATTGCCGAGGATTGGTTCGCGCTTCGAGATTGCATCGACTGGCTCGCTGCGTTGGAACCCGACGAACCTTGGCTAAACGAAGCAAAGGTGTACGCGACAGAATTGGAGACCGAGCTGTTTAAGGAACAGCAGCTCGACGAAGGGGCTCGCATACATTTTGACACGTATCGCACGTGGTTTATGGGTCCGTTCAAAAAGGTAGATGAAACGTTAACCATGGACTATGGCTCGCTTTGCAAGATAGATGATCAAATCAAAAAGATAACAGACGAGTTGAGATGATGGACCATGCTGATAGCGCTGCCGCGGGCAGCCGCCTCGAGGTCAGCTCATCTTATGAGACTCTGGCGGCGCTCCGCCAGGCCCATACAGCACTGCGACACTCAATTTCTGCGGGATCCCAGGCCACCTCGGCAACGGAGCAGGTGCGGGCGTTCGTGAAAGATGTTGCCAAGGCCGGCGCACGCCTAGCAGATGTAAAGGAGCGAAGGGCGGCGCAGATCATCTTGGATTATTGGAGCGCTGAGCTCGCGGCCACCCCGGGTGCTCAGGGTTCGGGCTTTTCGGCTCTGAAACTCGAAGAGTTCGAGGGAAAAACAAGGGATGTGACTAGCTCTCCCGCGGAAACAGACAAGTCTGATCAGCGAGCGCTTATCCGCTTTTCTGCTTTTGCCCGGGAGTGGGAGGCCTCCGATAGGCAGTCGGGATATTTGTTGACCGGAGACGCAATAAAGCAGGCGGCCCGATTTCGGGAGGCCGATTTTGGCCTTGACAAATTTGTCAGCGCCAGTGAGGCAGCTGAACGACGTAGTAGGAGAAGATGGCGCTCTGTACTAATCGGGGGCACTTCGATAGCCGTGTTACTGCTGTGCTTCTCGGCGGCGTTATTTTGGCAATTTTGGTATCTGACATCAAAAAGGGACTTTTACATTGCCAACTTGAAGCTGGGAATTCGTCAGCTCGAGGCCTTGAGCTGGCTATCCTTTTATCAGCCGTGGATGCCGCCGTACGATCTTTCCTCTACGGCAGCAGAGTTGGAAGGTGTCAAGTCTCCCGGTCTTAGACTTTACGCGCCGAACTTTGCTGAATTGTCGTTTGACGGCATAATCTGGCCAGACGCACAATTGGAGGGCGCATCGTTTGCTCAAAGCCAATTCTCCTTCGACGGCGAAGCAACGCCAAACAATTTGGAGGGCGCCAATCTGCGGTGGGCTCAATTTAGGGGCGCCCAGATCAATTCCACGTCATTTTTTGGCGCCGACCTGTTTCGCGCGGTGTTCGATCGCGCTAAACTCTGCCATGTAGACTTTTCTAACGCTAATCTCCGGTCCGCGTCATTTTGGTCCGTAACTCTAGATGACTTCACCAAGGAGAGGCTAAAGAACACAGCGTGGTGGCAGGCAATCGGGTGGCCTTGGTCCATCATTGAACAAATTGCTAACGAAACGGAGAGGCAGCGGGAGGCTCATCTCATCCATCTTAAGGCTACCAAGGGCTATAATCAGGACATTCAACGGGGACTAAACGCTTTCCGAAACACATCATCAGGTACGCTGCAGCGGGCTCTGGCATTGAACGACATAGCTTGGACACGTGCCGTGTGGGGGATCGATGTCTCCGAAGGACAACCTTCCGGGGGCAACGCATCACCAGAATCGCCATCGTATCCGTGCGCTGATCGAGATGTGCCTAGCAACGCGCGCCAAGCCGCGGAGCGTGCGGTGTGCATTCTTACGAAATTACCTGTACCGCGAGAAAAGGGGGACGCCCAAGCCGCATTACTCGCAGGCGTCCAGGATACGTTGGCTTACGTTTTAATGCAAAACGGTCGCATTGCCGAGGCTCTAAAGCTGTTTGAGGAAATTCGCACACGGGATCGTGAATTCGCGGAAACAGGTGAAACACTCTTCAGATATGCGGTTGCAGAGTACACAGATGCTGTGAGACAGAGCGATGACGCGCGCCAACAAGCTGCCGTCAAAGCTTTCCAAAAAGCGATCGGCGAACAGCGGTATCAGCCCACCCATGAGCTTGCGACTCTCAGAGGGCCCATCTTTCACGTCAGCGTGTTTGTTGAGCTTCTAAAGGAGGCAACCGATAAACGCTGGCCAAGCGTCAGTAACAATACCGCCTGCCCGAAACCGGCACCTGCCCAGTAATCAACAGCTCGAGGTGCATGCGGCCGATGCGGGCGTAGGTGCGAGACCACTCGACACGACTAAGACACCGCCCAAGAAAGCGGCCGCGATGAGGACTAAAAATACTCTGGTGTGCGTCATGGCAAATTCCCCTTATCTACCATTGTAGCAGAAGGAAGGGCTGGGCAACAGTGCCGTGTGCACTTGGACGACAGGTGTGTTCTTTTGGTACCGCCACCCCGGCTCGAACGGGGGACCCCCAGATCCACAATCTGGTGCTCTAACCAACTGAGCTATGGCGGCACAAAAGCGGCGCGAACCTAAGACCGGCCCCATGCGATTGCAAGCGAGCGCAACGCCCCGGAGCGGCAGATATCAGCGCTTGGTAGATATCAGCGCTTGGTCATCTCGGAGCGTGCGACGGCGCCGAGTTCTCTCGCCTGCTCCTGAATCGCCGCCATTTGCGCGCGCAGATATTCGGATTGCAGCGTCAGAACTTCCTGCATGTCCTTGGCATGGACGAGCCTTTGCGCGAGATCGAAGGCCGCCTTCACATTCGCCTCGGCAAAGCCCATTGCCTTGCTGCCCATGTCCTTCATCGGCGCCGGAATGGGAAACGGCGTTGCCTCCATTGAACTCGCGGCCTTCTGCGCCGCCCCGATGAACCCCTCGAAGGCTTTGCGTGCCTGCTCGACACTCTTTTCGGCAAAATCGCGCATCTCGCTCGGCACTTCGTAAGCCATGTCCTGCCCCCTGAATGGCGAGCCGCGCTCCCGGCGCCGGCCCCGTGCCCCTCGTTTAGCATGTTCGTGATTAGCCGCGCATCGAGGGGTAGAATTGTGGACGCTCTGCAGCAACGCTCTTAATATTCTGTTTACCTCAACCGCTTCGGGCGGAAAACCCACGCGGGCCCATGATCGGCCCATGCTGCCAGTGGAGAACAAGGAAAAATGGCGGGATCTTTGGATGCGCCAGGTTGGGCCGAACCGGAGATCGAGCGCTTCTTCGGCGATCCGGCCTTTCGCGAGCTCGGCGAGCGCGGAGCGCCAGCCTTCGTGGCGTCTGTCGCGGACGGCGCCCTGGCGTGGGCGAATGAAGCCGCGCGCCGCCTCTTCGGCTCCACACTTGAAAGCCTTCCCGCCCGGCTCGCCACCGGGATGGTCGCGGGCGCCGCGCCGCGCCTGAAGCGGCTCCTCGTCGGCAGCGGCGCAGCTGTGACCCCGCTGACCTTCCTTACCAAACGGGCCTCGCTGCCGGATGGGCGGGCGGTGTTGGTTGCTGCCGTGCTCGGCGCAGTGCCTGCCGAGTTGGCAGGTGCGCCCGAGGCAGAGGCGGCACCGCCGGGAACTCCGCATGCTGATGACGCCCCCCAAACCATCGTTCCGGACAGCGCCGATAAAAAGGCTGTTCCTTCGGCTGACGTAATCACCGCGCAAGAAGTCCGCGCCGAACTCCTCAAGAGCCACCGCAATCCGACGATCCGCTTTCTATGGCAAACCAACGCAGAGGGCCTCGTTGCATCCGTGACCCCGCCATTGGCGGAAATCGTCGGCACCAAGCATGCGGACCTGGTCGGGCGAGGCCTCGCCGACATCGTCGAAGAGTTGCGGCTCGATCAGAGCGGCAAGCTCGTCGCCGCGATGCGCGTCCCGGAGACCTGGAGCGGCATCGAGGTCGCGTGGCCGATTGCCGGAGCGGCGGCAAGCGTGCCGGTGGACCTCGGCGGATTTCCGGTACTGGACGCGGCCCGCGTTTTTGATGGCTTTCGCGGCTTCGGCGTGATCCATCTCGATCGCATCCGGGACGCCGAGCCGTTGCCGGAGGCTAAAGCCGCTTCTGCCCAGGACGGCGCGCCGGCCATTCCGGGGCCAGCTCCTGCACGGGAAGAGCAGCCCGCCGCGGCGACAGCACCGGAAGCACCCCCCGTGCCTGCGACGCCGTCAGCCTCGGCTCCCAACGTCGTGCCGCTTCGCCCCTATCCAGCCCTCGCCACGGCGTTCGGGGTTCGCTCCGCCGCCTCGGAGGCCCCTGCACCCAGGGTTTTGACCGTGGGCGAGGAGCCCGCCGCGGGCGCACCGGACCCGCGTCTCTCGGAGAGTGAGCACAGGGCTTTTGACGAGATTGCGCGCGCACTGAGCGAAGATGCAACCGCCGCGAGCAACCGGGAGCCTCTGCTCGAGGGAGCCGGTGCGGCCGAGCCCGGTAGCGGCGCTCACGCGGGGGCGATCCTCGACCGGCTGCCGCTTGGGGTGCTGATCAGCCGCGACGAAGTCACCGTCTATGCCAACCGCATGATGCTCGACCTCACCGGCTATGCCGGAACGGAGCACCTTCAGGCGGCGGGCGGTCTCGCCCGGCTGTTCGAAGGGCCCGCTCCCATTGAGCTTGCAAAGGACGCGAGCACGACATCAATCCGCACCCGGCTGGGTGACCTGGTACCCGTCGAAAGCAAGCTGCAGGCGATCCCCTGGGAGGGGCGACCGGCGAGCCTTCTCACCGTGAGGCGTGCGAGCGATGGCGCGGATTTCGCCGAGGCGAGGACACTGCAACTCGAATTGAAGCATCGCGAAACTGACGTCCGGGAGCTCCGCGCGATTCTCGACGCCGCGACGGACGGTGTTGCGGTTCTCGACTCCGACGGACGGATCCTGTCCTTGAACCGTTCGGCCGAGGCGCTTTTCGGGTATGCGCAGAATGAAGTGGCCGGCGAGCCTTTCACTATGCTGATCGCAACCGACAGCCGCTGGTTCATGGAAGATTATCTTAAAAAGCTGAAGTCCAGCGGCGTCCCCGGTACTTTCGACGCGGGGCGCCACATCGCGGGGCTTGTCCGCCACGGCGGCACGTTTCCGATCTTCCTCACGCTCGCCCGCATTGCCGCCGACCCGCAGCAAGCAAAGTTCTGTGCCGTCATTCGCGACACAAGCGCCTCGACGCGGGCCGAACACGAGGCGCGCGAAGCGCGTGACGAGGCGGAACGGGCAAGCGCGATCAAATCCGATTTCCTGGCGAAAGTGAGCCACGAAATTCGCACGCCGCTCAACGCCATCATCGGCTTTGCCGAAGTCATCATGGACGAACGGCTCGGGCCGATCGGCACCGAGCGCTATAAGGATTATCTGCGCGACATCCACAAATCGGGCACGCATGTGATGAGTCTCGTCAACGACCTGCTCGATCTGTCGAAGATCGAAGCCGGCAAGATGGCGCTCGACATAAAGCCAGTCGATGCAAATGCCGTCATTGCGGAATGCGTGGCCTTGATGCAGCCGCAAGCCAATCGCGAGCGCGTGATCATGCGGCTTGCACTCGCGCCGCGCCTCGCGCAGATCGCGGCGGATCAGCGATCGCTCAAGCAGATCGTGCTCAATCTCTTATCGAACGCGGTGAAATACAATGAACCCGGCGGGCAGGTCATCGTCTCGACCGCGATGAACGATACGGGTCATGCGGTAATCCGCGTCAAGGATACGGGCATAGGCATGTCCGAGGCCGAACTGGCAATCGCGCTGGAGCCGTTCCGCCAAGTCGCAACCGCGCGCCCGGTCAGTGGTACGGGATTGGGACTGCCGCTCACAAAGGCGCTCATCGAAGCCAACCGCGCCAATCTCACGATCCGCAGCCGCAAGAATGAAGGCACGCTGGTCGAGGTGAGTTTTCCGCCGGCTCGGGTGTTGGCCGAGAGCGCGTAATCTCTTGGACCGCGCACCTCCTGATGCGCGTGCGCTTATGCAGACTTCCGCAGTTCGGCGCTCTGCTCCGCTGCGGCAATATAGGACACCCACAGCGCGTCTTTGCCGAGGCCTTCAACGAAGCGTGAATGCAGCGAGAGCTCGTCGGTGCTAAGCCGGGGCTCGAGCGGCTGCGGACGCTGGCGCACGATGATGATGTCAGGCCGGTCGGCGCGGACATCGCCCGTTGAAAGCACCAATGCCGCCTGGCGGCCGCCATTCAGCTCGGCATAGACTTCGGCGAGGATTTCGGCGTCAAGAAGCGCGCCGTGTTTCGTGCGCCGGGAATTGTCGATGCCATAGCGCGCGCAAAGCGCATCAAGACTGTTCGAAAGACCGGGATGGCGACGACGCGCCAGTGTCAATGTGTCTAGCGCGCGGTCGAGCGCGATGGTCGAGCGGCCCGCACGCGCCAGTTCGGCGTTCAGGAAGCGCATGTCGAATTCGGCGTTGTGGATCACCAGTTTCGCGTCGCCGACGAACGCAAGAAACTCTTCGACGACGTGCTCGAACAGCGGCTTGCCGGTGAGGAACTCGCGCGACAGGCCATGTACTTCGTAGGCCGATTCCGGAATGTCGCGTTGCGGATCAATGTAGCGGTGGAAGACCTGCCCTGTCGGAATACAGTTGTAGAGCTCGACGCCGCCGATCTCGACGAGGCGATGCCCCTCGCTCGGATCAAGCCCGGTCGTCTCGGTATCGAGGACGATTTCGCGCATCTTACTCCGTTCGACCGGACCGGCCAGCAATGGCGCGTAGGACCGCACGGACCCGCCGCTCGGCATACCCGAAGCCGAAGCCCGTCTCGATAAGAAAATGCGCGCGCCGGCGCTTCTCCGAATCGGGCATCTGCTTGGCGAGTATTGCGCGGAATTTCTCCTCCGTCATGCCAGCCCTGGAGAGGACCCGCGCGCTTTGCACAGGTTCGGGTGCGGTGACGAGCGCGACCGCGTCCGTGCCGGCCTCCCCGCCGGTCTCGAACAGCAGCGGAATGTCGAGAACCACGATAGGCGCCCGCGCGTGGGCCGCGAAGAACGTGTCGCGCTCCTCGCGAACCAGGGGATGGACGATCCGCTCGAGCGCGCGCAGGCGCGATTCATCCTCGAACAGCACCTTTGACAGGCGCGCACGATCGACCACGCCATCCTCGACAGCTCCCGGGAAGGCGGCCCCGATCAAAGGCGCGGCGCGGCCCCGATAAAGCGCGTGCACCACCGCATCTGCATCATGGACCGGAACGCCCGCGGCCCGGAACATGGCAGCGGTCGCCGATTTGCCCATGCCGATCGAGCCGGTGAGTCCCAGTTTGAACATTCGGGCCAAGTCTAGCGCAAAAGGCTGCCGTTCAGGCGCAGAAACGCGAGCAGCGGAAGAAGCGGCAGGCCGAGAATAGTCGAGTGATCGCCGACGATGCTCTCGAACAGATGGATGCCGAGACCCTCGAGCTGGTAGGCGCCGACACTCGCGGTGAGTGCTCCCCCGGCCGCGGCCGCATAAGCGGCGAGGAACGGCTCGCTCAATTGGCGCGTTTTCAACTGCGCGGTTTCCGCCGCGTCGAAGAGCACCTCGTCCCCGCGCATCAGGCAAATCGCGGAATGGAGGGCATGCTCGCGGCCTGACAGCGCGCGCAATTGCTCAAGCGCTGCTTCGCGATTGACCGGCTTGGTGAACATGCGACCGCCGAGCGCCAGGGTCTGGTCAGCCCCGAGCACAAGGCGGTCGGGGTGCAGCATCGCGACGGCACGCGCCTTCGCCTGCGCAAGGTGCGCGGCAATCTCGCGTGCATCCGCACCGTTCTCGCGCAGCGGCGCCTCCACCGCACGCTCATCGATCTCCGCCGTTTGAATGTCGAAGGGTATCCGCGTTTGTGTCAGTAGCGCGGCCCGCGCGTTGCTCTTCGAGGCAAGGATAAGCGGATGGGGTTCGCGCCAAAACGCGTCCGCCGTGCTCATGCCTGCGTGATAAATTGCATGCTGTGCGCGCGATGAAGATCGATGATCGCCGCGGCCGTCTCTTCGATCGAACGGCGCGTCACATCGATCGTCGGCCAGTTATGTGTTGAGAAGAGCCGGCGTGACGTTGCGACCTCGTCGGCAACGGACATCCGATCGACATACGGCGTCTCGATTTCGGCATTCAACGTCAACAATCTGTTCTGTCTGATCTGCACGATGCGCTCTGGCGAAGCCAGCAATCCAACGATGAGCGGCTTGCGCAAGCTCTCGACGTTCGGGGGCAAGGCGACGCCTGGAATGAGCGGCACGTTCGCGGTCTTGATGCCGCGATTGGCGAGATAGATGCTCGTCGGCGTCTTGGAGGTGCGGCTGACACCGAGCAGCACGACGTCGGCCTCCTCGAGGTTGTCCGAATGCTGGCCGTCGTCGTGCAGCATCGTATAATTCAGCGCGTCGATGCGCTTGAAATAATCGGCGTTCAGCATGTGCTGCGCGCCAGGCCGGGCGGTCGACGCTGTGCCAAGGTAGGAATGGAACAGGCTCGAAATCGGCTGCAGGACCGAGAGGCTCGGCGCTCCGCATTCGCGACAAGCCTCCTCAAGTCGGTCGATTAAAGCTCGATCGACGAGCGTGAACAGGACGATGCCGGGCGCCGCCCTGATCTCCGCAATGATTTTGTCGAGCTGCGCCTCCGTCCGCACCAGCGGGTAAATGTGCTCAATCGAGGCGACGCCCTGATATTGCGCGGAGACGGCGCGGCTGACCGCGATCAGCGTCTCGCCCGTCGCGTCCGAGACGAGATGCAGATGAAAGTAGCTGCGGCCCAAAAAGCGCTCCCCGATTCGGGCTTGGAGGTGTGGACAAGATGCCGGCGCCGCCTCGCTCTGCCGAGACGCTGTGCGCAGTCTTGCCCGGTTGAGCATGATGATCAACAGCTTTGATTCAGGCGCTGCCTCCCGCTCTGTCGCTGTGATCTGCGGGGATGGAGCGTTTGCCGCTCGCGTGACGACCACCGGTCCAGAGGCCAATTCCCGCTTTTCCCCGCTACACACGCGCGCGGTAGCACACAGGGAGTCGCGGCGCTTCGTGTGCAAGCTGTGTGGGCCCTGCTGAATAACGCTTTCGGCGCCCCTCAGAGTCAAAACAGAATTTCGATTCAAAAAGAAATTTAGTTTTGTAATTGGACCCGCAAGTGCTTAACAACTCCGCTTGAAGAAGGTCTCAGCAGGCACGACAATGGATTACTATCTCTGGCTCAAGGCCCTGCATGTCGTGGCAATCATTGCCTGGATGGCGGGGCTTCTCTATCTGCCGCGGCTCTTCGTCTATCATTCTGTGGTACCGGCCGGCTCGGAGCAGGCGCGCACTTTCGAGGTCATGGAGCGGCGCCTCTTACGCGCCATTATGAACCCGGCAATGATCCTCGTCTGGATCACCGGGCTCTCGCTGGCGATCTGGGGCGGATGGTTCAAGTCCGGCTGGCTGCACGGCAAGCTCGCCCTTGTGATCGGACTCAGCGCTGCCCACATGTATTTTGCGCGCCGCCGCCGGCTTTTGGCTGAGGGTGGGGACGCCAAAACCTCCGGCTTCTATCGGGCGCTGAACGAAGTGCCGACGCTCCTGATGGTCGGGATCGTCATCCTTGTGATCGTCAAGCCGTTCTGAGGGGCGAAACGCGGCAGCCTTGCCAAATCACTGATTTGGCGCTAGTCCAAAACTCCCACCTCAAGGCCGTATCGTTCCGTCGCGCGTATCCTCAGCGCTTCGCGATATCCCGCCGAGCTCCCCTTTTCCCCGAGCCGGCCCACCGCCACCTCTCCGATCGAGATAAACACGTGACAGTACAAGACATTGCCCCAGAGGCGACCCAGGAAGTCCCGGCCCCGCGGGAGATCAAGCTTCAAGACCTCAAATCAAAGTCGCCGACCGAACTCCTCGCTTTTGCCGAAGAGCATGAGGTCGAGAACGCCTCGACGCTGCGCAAGCAGGAGCTGATGTTTGCGCTTCTGAAAAATCTCGCGGGTCGCGATATCGAGATTGTTGGCGAAGGTGTCGTCGAGGTGCTGCAGGACGGCTTCGGCTTCCTGCGCTCGCCGGATGCCAACTATCTGCCGGGTCCCGACGACATCTACGTCTCGCCCTCGCAGATCCGCCGTTTCGGCCTGCGCACCGGCGACACCGTCGAGGGCATGATCCGCAGCCCGAAGGAGGGCGAGCGCTATTTCGCCCTTCTCAAAGTCAACACGATCAATTTCGAGGACCCGGAAAAAGTTCGCCACAAGGTCAATTTCGACAACCTGACGCCGCTCTATCCCGACGAGCGACTGAAGCTCGAAATCGACGACCCCACGCGCAAGGACCTGTCGTCGCGCGTCATCGACATCGTCGCGCCGATCGGCAAAGGCCAGCGCGCGCTGATCGTCGCGCCACCGCGCACCGGCAAGACCGTGCTCCTGCAGAACATCGCCCAGTCGGTCACCGCCAATCATCCCGAATGCTATCTGATCGTGCTGCTCATCGACGAGCGGCCGGAGGAAGTCACCGACATGCAGCGCTCGGTGAAGGGCGAGGTCGTCTCCTCGACCTTCGATGAGCCGGCGGTGCGCCACGTTGCGGTGGCAGAAATGGTCATCGACAAGGCCAAGCGCCTGGTCGAACACGGCCGCGACGTCGTCATTCTTTTGGATTCGATCACGCGCCTAGGACGCGCCTACAACACGGTCGTGCCCTCCTCCGGTAAAGTGTTGACCGGCGGTGTCGACGCCAATGCCCTGCAGCGGCCGAAGCGCTTCTTCGGCGCCGCCCGCAACATTGAGGAGGGCGGGTCGCTGACGATCATCGCCACCGCACTGATCGACACCGGCTCGCGCATGGACGAAGTTATCTTCGAAGAGTTCAAAGGCACCGGCAATTCGGAAATCATCCTCGACCGCAAGGTCTCGGATAAGCGCATCTTCCCCTCGATCGACATCACGCGCTCAGGGACGCGTAAGGAAGAGCTGCTCGTACCAGCCGACATTCTGAAGAAGATGTACGTTCTGCGCCGCATCCTCAATCCCATGGGCACCGTTGACGCGATCGAGTTCCTGCTCGGCAAGCTGCGCGAAACGCCGAAGGGCAATTCGGCCTTCTTCGAGTCGATGAATACTTAAGGCCGGACCGCGCACCTACCGGTGTGCATACAGCGGTCGGATCATTGTGTGCGCTAGGAGGCGCGCGGTCGAGCGCTAGCGACTACCGATCGCTTCTTTCATGCGCGTGCGAATTTCCTCCGGTGCATAAACTGGCGGCAGGCAATGCGTGCGCGTGCAGATAAGCGCCATGGCGCGATCGGCGGCGGCGGCGGTTTGCACTGCGGCGATATGCGAGGCGGGTAGGGCTGCCTCTGTCGCATCAACGAAGGTGCGGTTGATATATGATGTGGTCAGCGCCGCGTCGCGTAGCGGCTCTGAGTTGCCACCGGCCACGACGATTTCCACGCCGTTCTCACGCAGATCGAATGCGTTGAGCACACCGCAATGCGCGAGCGGGTTCTTGAAGACGGCGCCGCGTAGCGCCTCGAGGAGATTGTCGGCGCGCTCTAGCCAGCTGGCATCGCCTGTATGCAATGCTAGCCGCACGAGGTTGTCGAGATGCACTGAGTGTGCGTTCGGAATCGCATCGTCCGCGGTCGGCGCCAGACGCGTCAGGACATCGTTCGCGGCGCGGCTGTTGATCGAGATCAATCCGCTCTCGGAATCGCGATAGTCGCTTTCGATCGTTTCAGTCCACTTGATTGCTTCACCGAGGTAATCGATGTGGCGGTATTCCGGCCTGAGATGTGAGCGCACTTCGTGCAGCGCCATCGCCGCGCGCGCCATCGCTGCGTGATCGAGCGCGAAGCCCGGCACGATCATTGTGCCGTTGCGCCAGGAATGCGCGAGTTTCGCGGCCGTCTCGGAACTCGGATCGCGCATCGAATCGCGGATGAACGCGTAAGAACGCGCGGCTTTCGTCAACCATTCCGGCCGGTCGAAGAGCAATGCCGAGCGCGCCAGCGCCGCAATCATGAGCCCGTTCCAATCCGCAAGCACCTTGTCGTCAAGACCGGGTCGAGGGCGGCTCTCGCGCGCGGCGAACAACATAGCGCGCAACGCGGTCAGTCGCTGCTCGTCCTCCTCGCTTGCTTCCGGGGCGTTCAGCCGGTTCAGGATCGTGACGTGATCGCCGGTCTGCTCGTGATGCCAATTCCCCTGCGACATGGCGTCATAGAAGCGCGCAAAAAATTCCGCATTGGCGGCACCGAGAATTTTCGTGATCTCATCCGCATGCCAGACGTAGAATTTGCCTTCGACGCCTTCACTGTCGGCGTCGAGGCTCGCGCAAAAAGCACCCTCACGCGTCGTCATCTCGCGTTCGAGCCACGCAGCCGTTTCGCGCGCACGCTGGCATAAAAGATGACGTCCGGTTTCGGCGTAAGCGGCCGCGAGTAGTTCTAGTATCTGTGCGTTGTCATAAAGCATTTTCTCGAAGTGCGGCACGAGCCAGCGCTCATCGGTCGAATAACGCGAATAGCCGCCACCCAAATGATCGTAAATGCCGCCTTCGCTCATGCGATCGAGCGTGAGCATCACCAGCGCGCCGATCTCTTTGTTCCCGGTGCGTAATGACGCGCGCCACGATAATTCGAGAATGGAGGGATTGGGAAACTTTGGGGCACCGCGGATCCCGCCATGCGTCTGATCTATTATGCCGGCGGCGCGTGCGGCGAAGTCGTCGAGAAACGCGCGCGAATATATCTGCTCGCCGGCGGGCGCGATTTCCTTCGACAAAGCCTGGCGTAACGCCTGCGCGTTCTGGCGCACCTTGTCCGGCTCGGCATCAAACACGCGCGCCACGCTGCGCAGCACGTCAACGAAGGCCGGATGTCCGTAGCGGGCGGTCTTCGGAAAATAGGTTCCGCCCCAAAACGGCTCGGCGTCGGGTGTCAAAAACATCGTCAGCGGCCAGCCGCCTTGCTGTCCGAGCGCATGCAGCGCGCTCATATAGATGTGATCGATGTCGGGGCGCTCTTCGCGATCGACTTTGATGTTGACGAAAAGCTCGTTCATCACGGAGGCGGTCGCTTCATCCTCGAAGCTTTCATGCGCCATGACGTGGCACCAGTGGCAAGCGGCGTAGCCGACGGACAGCAGGATTGGTTTCCCCCTTCGTTTCGCTTCGCTGAGCGCGTCAGGGCCCCATTGCCGCCAGTCGACCGGGTTCGTCGCATGTTGCAGGAGATACGGGCTGGTCGCATTCGCGAGCCGATTCTGATTCATCATTTCTCCTGCGCACGCTGTGCTTCTTCTCTTCGGGCCTCTCGCTAGTTAGAAAGAAAGCGGTGCGAGGAAAGCGCACGCGCAGCTATGCAGGACGACACGATTTTTGCGATGGCGACGCCGCCGGGGCGCTCCGCCGTCGCGATTTGCCGGATCAGCGGACCGGAGACCCACGGCGCCGTTATGCGGCTCGCGGGGCGTGTTCCGGCGCCGCGCCATGCGCAGCTTTCGCGGCTTGTGCAGCCGGTGAGCGGCGAGGCGATGGACGAAGCGGTCGTTCTATTTTTTCCAGGGCCGCGCAGCTACACAGGCGAAGATTGCGCGGAGCTTCAGGTGCATGGCGGGATCGCCATCGCGCGAGCGTTGATCGGCGCGCTCGGCTCTTTGGGCTTGCGGCCCGCAGAACCAGGTGAGTTCACCCGTCGGGCTTTTCTCAACGGCAAGCTCGATTTGGCGCAGGCCGAGGGGGTGGCCGACCTGATTGACGCCGAAACCGAATTCCAACGCCGTCAAGCATTGCGGCAACTTGACGGACATTTGTCACATCAGGTCGAGAACTGGCGCCGCACGCTCCTCGGGTTGGGCGCGCGGTTAGAGGCCGAACTCGATTTTTCTGACGAGGGCGATGTCGCGGAATCGATGACGTCCAACATCGTTATTGATGATGTGCGTCAGCTATCCGAGGAAATGCGGGCGAGCCTGCGGCACGCCCGTAGCGGTGAACGCCTACGGGACGGGCTTCGGGTGGTGATCGCCGGTGCGCCGAACGCGGGAAAATCCACTCTTCTCAACGCGTTAGCGAGACGGGATGTGGCGATTGTCTCGGAATATCCAGGCACCACGCGCGACGCGCTCGAGGTGCATCTTGATCTAGGCGGCTTTCCGATTGTGGCCACCGATACGGCTGGCCTGCGGGAACCGGAGGATCCGGTCGAGCAGATTGGCGTGGAGCGGGCTTTAGCACGGGCGGTCGAGGCCGACCTCGTCCTTTGGCTGATGGAACCGAATTCCCCAAAGAGCCCGCCGCCGTCTCTGCGGGGTCTGGGCGACGTGTGGATGATCGCGACGAAGTGCGATATGCAGTCACGGACGCTGGCAGGCGCGAAGCTCGCGGTTTCGGCACTCACGGGCGCTGGCCTGCAGAGCCTGGAGGAGGAGCTGGAGCGCTTCGCGCGCGACCGGCTCGAGATCGGAAACGAGATCCCGGCGCTGACGCGAGAGCGCCATCGCCAAGCGCTTGCGGCGGCCGTCGAGGCCCTCGACCGAATTCAGGCCGAGCCCGATCTGCCGTGTGAAGTCGTGGCGGAGGAAGTAAGGCTAGCGCAGCATGCGGTCGGGCGTATTGCCGGACGGGTAGATGTTGAAGATGTGCTCGGCGAGGTTTTCGGCCGCTTTTGCATTGGGAAGTAGATGTTTCACGTGAAACAGGCGGGCTTCGACGTCGCCGTCGTGGGTGGCGGCCATGCCGGCTGCGAGGCCGCTGCGGCGGCTGCACGCATGGGCGCGCGTACGGCCCTGGTGACCCAGTCGCTCGCCACGATCGGCGCGATGTCATGCAACCCGGCGATTGGCGGGCTGGGGAAGGGGCACCTGGTCCGCGAGATCGATGCGCTCGATGGCCTGATGGGCCGGCTTGCCGACAAGGCCGGCATCCATTTCCGGCTGCTCAACCGCTCGAAGGGTCCTGCTGTCCGTGGGCCGCGGGCGCAGATCGACCGGGCTCAGTACCGCGCCGCGATGCAGGCCGAGCTGCGGGCGACGCCAAATCTCACGCTGATCGAAGGCAGCGTCGAGGATCTGCGGGTTCCCGGCGGCAGCGTTTCGGGCGTGGTGCTCGCGAGCGGCGAGCGCCTCGCCTGCCGTGCGGTCGTGCTCACCACTGGCACGTTCCTCAACGGCATCATTCACGTTGGCGCGGAGCGCGTGCCAGCCGGGCGCGCCGGCGAACCGGCGTCGGTCGGTCTCGCAGCCACTTTGGCACGAGCGGGCCTACGGCTCGGCCGCCTAAAGACTGGGACTCCGCCACGGCTCGACGGCACCACGATCAACTGGGCGGTTTTGGAGCGCCAGCTCGGCGACGCGGAGCCGGAGCCGTTCTCGGCTCTGACAGCGCGCATCGCGCAGAGCCAGATCGACTGCCATATCACCCGCACCACGGCGGAAACCCACGAGGTTATCCGCCGCAATCTTGATTCGGCGCCGATCTTTTCCGGCGCGATCAAAGGACGGGGGCCGCGCTACTGTCCCTCCATCGAGGACAAGGTGGTGCGCTTTGGCGAGCGCGACTCGCACCAGATTTTCCTCGAGCCAGAGGGGCTCGACGATGACACCATTTATCCCAACGGCATTTCCACCTCGCTGGCGGCAGCTGTCCAGGCGGAGCTCGTGCGCACCATTCCCGGGCTTGAGAGGGCGGTGATCCGCCGTCCCGGCTACGCGATCGAGTATGACTATGTCGACCCGCGCGAGCTTGTCGCCACGCTGGAGACCAAGGCCATCGGTGGGCTATTTCTGGCCGGGCAGATCAACGGAACGACCGGCTACGAAGAAGCCGCCGCGCAAGGCCTTGTCGCGGGGCTGAACGCCGCGCAAAGGGCCGCCGGCGGCGGCGAGATCGTCTTCGACCGTGCCGAGGCCTATCTCGGCGTGATGATCGACGACCTGGTCACCCGCGGAGTCACCGAGCCCTACCGGATGTTCACCTCGCGCGCTGAATACCGGCTGACGCTGCGCTCGGACAATGCCGACCAGCGGCTGACTGGTCGCGGGATGGAGATCGGCTGCGTGGGCGCAGAACGCGCTGGGGTATTTGCCGCGAAGTCCGCGAAGTTGCGCGAGGCCCGGGCGCGACTTGAGGCGCTGACCATCACGCCGACGCAAGCCGGGCGTCGCGGCCTGGAGCTGAACAAAGATGGCGTCCGCCGCTCCGCCTTCGCCCTGTTGTCGCACTGGGACATTGGCTGGGCGGATGTGAGCCGCGTCTGGCCGGAGCTGAACTCCATTGAGCCAACGATCGCGGCGCAAGTCGAGGTCGATGCAAAATACGCTGTGTATCTCGAACGGCAGACGGCCGACGTCGCCTCCTTCCGCCGCGACGAGGCGCTGCTCCTGCCGGATAGCCTCGACTATTCACGCCTTCCCGGTCTTTCGAACGAGGTGAAGGCGCGGCTCGCGGAAGCCCGGCCGTGCTCGCTCGGCCAGGCCGCGCGCCTTGAGGGGATCACGCCGGCGGCGCTGACGATTCTGGCCTCCCAGGTGCGCAGAGGCCGCCGCCTTGCCGCGGCGGGGTGAGCTTTCAGTCGACGCTCTCGCGAGGGATCGTGAGCAGGCGCTGCGCTTTGTGTCGCTCTCCCAGACTGAGCAGCAGCGCCTTCTGATCTACCAGGACCTCCTCCTGCGCTGGCAGGGAATGCTGAACCTCGTCTCGGCCACGACGCTCCCGCACCTCTGGACGCGTCATATTGCTGATTCCGCTCAGCTCCGCGGTCTCGCCCCGGCAGCTCTCTCCTGGGCCGATCTCGGCAGCGGCGGCGGCTTCCCTGGCATGGTGCTTGCGATCCTGCTCGCCGACAGGCCGGGCGCTCAGGTCCATCTGATCGAGCGCGACAAGCGCAAGGCAGCGTTCTTGCAAACTGTTTCACGTGAAACGGGGGTCGCGGCAATCGTCCATGCCGCGCCGATCGAAAGCCTCGTGCCGAAGCTGGAAGCCATGGAGGTGGTCACGTCCCGCGCCACCGCGTCCCTTGCCCAGCTAATCGACTGGTCGATGCCCCTACTGCAGCGCGGCGCGACCGGACTTTTTCTGAAAGGGCGAGCCGCTCAGCAAGAGATCGACGTCGTCGCCGATGACAACCTCGACTTATCCACGCTGCCGAGCCGCACCGACCCTTCCGGGCGAATCGTTTCGGTGCGATACCGAAGCGAAGCAATCCGCTGATTCGGGGCGAGCTTTTGCCGTGACGAGCGCCTCTCCACGCGTGCTGGTTCTCGCCAATCAGAAGGGCGGCGTCGGCAAGACTACTACTACTATCAATCTCGGCACCGCGCTGGCGGCGATCGGCGAGCGCGTGCTCGTCATTGATATCGACCCTCAGGGCAACGCCTCGACCGGCCTCGGGATCGATCGGAAAGCCCGCAAACTCTCGACCTTCGAGGTGCTTGCCGGCGAGTGCCGGCTCGCGGACGCGATCATGCCGACCGCCGTGCCGCGCCTGTGGATCGCGCCCTCGACCCTCGACCTCCTCGGTATCGAGTTGCAGATCGCCAACGAGAGGGACCGCACCTTTCGCCTGCGCGACGCGATCCGTAGCCTGCCGCACTCCTTGCCCGATGTTCCGGGTGGCTTCACCTATCTCCTGATCGACTGCCCGCCGTCGCTTAACTTGTTGACGATAAACGCATTTGCGAGCGCTGACAGCGTGATCGTTCCGCTCCAATGCGAGTTCTTCGCGCTTGAGGGGCTGTCGCAACTGCTCTCCACGGTCGAGACAGTGAAGCGCAACCTCAATCCGGGCCTCAGCATCCACGGCGTCGTCCTGACGATGTTCGACCCCCGCAACAACCTTGCGGGCCAAGTCGTCGCCGATGTCCGCAGCTTCATGGGTGACAAGGTCTACGAAACCGTCATCCCGCGCAACGTACGTGTGTCCGAGGCGCCATCACACGGAAAGCCGGTGCTGCTCTACGACATCCGCTGCTCCGGCAGCCAGGCTTATATCCGGCTCGCCTCCGAGGTGATCCGGCGCGAACGGCAACTGCGCGCGGCGTGAGGGCAGAGATGGCAGAGGAATTGAGACCCCGTCTCGGCCGCGGCTTGGCCGCGCTCATCGGCGATGCCGGCACGGAGGTCGCGGCCATCGATCGGCTGCGCGGCCAGCGCGTCGTCCCGATCGAATTCTTGCGGCCGAACCCGCGCAATCCGCGCAAGGATTTCAACGAGAGCGAACTGGACGACCTCACCGCTTCCATCAGGGAACGCGGCATCCTGCAGCCGATCCTGGTGCGTACAATCCCGGGTGTCGCCGATGCTTATGAGATTGTTGCGGGCGAGCGGCGGTGGCGGGCGGCACAACGCGCCAGCGTTCACGACCTGCCGATCATCCTTATCGAGGCGGACGAGAAGGCCGCGCTCGAGATCGCCGTGATCGAGAACGTTCAGCGCGCCGATCTAAATGCGCTTGAAGAAGCAATGGGTTACGAGCAGCTCGGCAACGAGTTTGGCTATTCGCAAACCGATCTCGCGCGCATCATCGGTAAGAGCCGCAGCCACATCGCCAACACGCTGCGCTTGCTCAAACTGCCGAAACTTTCGCGCCGCATGTTGGCGGAAGGCCATCTGTCAGCAGGCCATGCGCGCGCGCTTTTGTCCGTCGCCGATCCCGATGCGATCGCGCGCCGCGTAGTCGACCAGGGGCTGACCGTACGCGATGTCGAACGGATCGCTCAGAAGGAAGCTGAGAACGGCGCGGCGCCAGCCAAGACAAACGGCGCGCGGCGCGAGAAAGACGCCGACACGCGCGCTTTGGAGAAAGATTTGTCGGACGCGCTTGGGCTTGTGGTAACGATCGACGGCCGCGGCGAACGCGGTGAGGTGCGCATCCGCTACAAGGATCTCGAACAACTCGATGCGCTTTCTGCGCGGCTGAAGGGGTGAGTGCGGTTTGTGTGCAATCCCCTCATCTTTACTCCGGGCGGCCGAGGCTTGATTGTTCGAGCTCGCGCATGAACGCCTTTAGGTCATCCGCCATCGCTGCACGCACCCGCTTCGCGCTGTCGGGATATTCGCGCAGCACGCGGTGAAACAATACGCGCGAGATTTTCAAAACAGTTGTGGGTTCCCGCGCCATCGCCGTTGCCCGCCGCTCCGTTTCGACAAGCAGCGCCACTTCGCCGATTAGCGCGTCCGGCCGCACGATTTGAGCGGGCGGGCTGCCGTCGTTCTTCTCATCGAGCGCGACGGAGCCGCTCAGGACAATAAAGCCCGCGTCGGATTTGTCACCGCTGCGAAACAGCACGTCGCCGGCGCGCAATATCCGCGTTTCCGCGCCGAAGGCGATGAGGCGCAACGCATCCGTCTCCATCGCACGGAAAAGAGAGATGCGCGAGAGCTTGCGGATATCGTCTTCGAGCGCCACTGAGTCTCAGGGCTCGGACGACGGAATGAGCTTGTAGCCGCCGGCTTCCGTCACCAGCATCTGCGCATGCGCGGGATCGCGTTCTATCTTTTGACGCAAGCGGTAAATATGCGTCTCCAGCGTGTGTGTCGTGACGTTGGAATTGTATCCCCACACTTCCCGTAGCAGCACGTCGCGCGTTACGACATTTTGTCCGGCGCGATAAAGGTAGCGCAGGATCGCCGTCTCTTTTTCCGTCAGACGAAGCTTGTTGCCTTTGTCATTGATGAGATGCTTTGAGCTCGGCTGAAATGTATATTGACCGATGCGAAACGTTGCGTCATCGCTGGCTTCGAACTGCCGCAAATGCGCGCGAATGCGTGCGAGCAGCACGGCAAAACGAAACGGCTTTGTCACATAATCGTTAGCGCCGGAGTCGAAGCCGAGCACCGTGTCGGCATCGGAATCCTGCGCCGTCAGCATCAGGATGGGGTTCTTGAATCCGTTCTTGCGGATGATCTTCACTGCCTCACGTCCGTCGAAATCGGGCAGTCCCACATCCATGATGACGAGATCGGGCTGCGCGCCGCGGGCCAAGGCGATCGCCTTGCCACCGGTCTCTGCCTGCAGAACCGAGAACTCCTCGTGCAGCGTCAATTGCTCGGCGAGCGCCTGGCGCAGGTCGTCGTCGTCGTCGGCGATCAGAATGGTGCGGACCTGGGCCATCAAATCTTTCCGCAGCGCCTTCCCGCAGGCCGCGCCGACGGGTAAGCGGCTTCGTCGCCGCGCGCGAGTCTAGGCAAGGAGACGCAGCGGGTCAAAAGACGGAACATGCCGGAAAGACAGCTTCGACAGGTTTTCCGCGGGTTAATGCGGCTTCGAGTGGTGGCGGCGCCGCGTTTGTCCGCGAATCAAGCCCCCAGAGGGTGGTTGATTGCCGGGGCGACGCAAATCCCCTGTGCGATCGGCCGCGGCGGTATCGGCCGCGGCAAGCTGGAAGGGGACGGCAAGACGCCGGCCGGGCGGTTTGCGATCCCGTTATTCCTCTTCCGGCCCGGCGCCGGCTTCCATCCCCGGCGGACCTTTCGCGCGCTACCGATCCGGCGTGACGGCGCCTGGTGCGACGATCCGCAGGACCGCAATTACAACCGTTTGATCCGCTTGGCTCCGCGGGAAACCAGCCGCGAGCGCCTGTGGCGCGAGGACTGGCTCTACGATGTGATCGGGGTCCTCGATTACAATATTCGCTCACGCGTCCGGGGGCGCGGCAGCGCTATCTTTTTTCATCTCGCCAGGCCGGACCTGTCGCCGACCCAGGGCTGCGTGGCGCTCCGCGCCGCCGACATGCGCCGGCTGCTGCCGCGGCTCTCAAAGAACGTCGTTATGGTGGTCGGTCAGCCCTAACCACGCCCGCCGAAAATGGCCGATCCGATCCGCACATGCGTCGCGCCAAGCTGGATTGCCAGCTCGTAGTCCGCGCTCATCCCCATCGAGAGTTCAGTCAGCCCATTCCGCGCGGCGATCTTGGCGAGCAGCGCGAAATGCGGCGAGGCTTGCTCCTCGAGCGGCGGGATGCACATGAGGCCAACCGGATCGAGCCCGTACTCCGACCGGCATTGCGTGATAAAGGCGTCGGCTTCCTGCGGCAGGACTCCCGCCTTCTGCGGCTCGGCGCCGGTATTGACTTGCACGAACAGCTTTGGCGCCCGCCCGGCCCGCTGGATATCGACCGCCACGGCCTTGGCGAGCGCCGGGCGGTCGAGCGTCTCGATGACATCGAACAGAGCCACCGCCTCGCGCGCTTTGTTGGTCTGCAACGGGCCGATCAGATGTAGCTCAATGTCCGCAAAGTCGGCCTTGAGTGCCGGCCATTTGCCGTGCGCCTCCTGGACGCGGTTCTCGCCGAAGATGCGTTCGCCGGCCTCGATCACCGGGCGGATGCGCTCGGGCAGCATCGTCTTGGTGACGCAGACGAGCCGCACGTCCCCGGGATCGCGGCCGAAGTCCCGCGCCGCCCGCGCGATGAGCCCGCGCACCTCGCGCAGATTGGCAACTGGATCGCTAGCCGCTTCGCTCGTCATCTCAACACATTGACCCCACGCGCGAAATCAGGTCCATGTCGCGCCAGCTCCCATAATCATTCAAGACATGCGGCCCGAACGCTACAATTTCCGCGAAGCCGAGCCGAATTGGCAGCAGGTCTGGCGCGACCGCGACACCTTCAAGACGGAGGAGGCCGACGCACGTCCAAAATACTACGTGCTCGAGATGTTCCCGTATCCCTCCGGGCGCATCCATATGGGGCACGTCCGCAATTACACGATGGGCGACGTGGTCGCGCGCTATAAACGCGCCCGCGGCTTCAACGTGCTGCATCCAATGGGCTGGGACGCCTTCGGCATGCCGGCGGAAAACGCCGCGATGCAGTCGAAGACGCATCCGGCGAAATGGACCTACGACAATATCGATACGATGCGGGCGCAGCTCAAATCGATGGGCTTGTCACTCGACTGGTCGCGCGAATTCGCCACCTGCGATCCGGGCTATTACAAGCACCAGCAAGCTTTGTTCCTGGACTTTCTTGCCGCGGGGCTCGTCGCGCGCAAGCAATCGCGGGTGAATTGGGATCCGGTCGATCAGACCGTGCTCGCCAACGAGCAGGTGATCGACGGCCGTGGCTGGCGCTCCGGCGCGCCTGTCGAGCAGCGCGAGCTGACGCAATGGTTCTTCACGATCACGAAATACGCCGATGATCTCTTGGCGGCGCTCGATACGCTCGACCGGTGGCCGGAAAAAGTGCGGCTCATGCAGGCGAACTGGATCGGCCGCTCGGAAGGGCTGCTGGTGCGCTTTGCGCTTGCCGATGAGGGCAAGCGCCCCAACGCGCATGAGATCGACGTCTACACGACGCGGCCGGACACTTTGTTCGGCGCGAAGTTCATGGCGATCTCGCCGGAACATAAGCTGGCGCGCGACCTGGCGCTGAATGATTCCGCGCTTGCCGAATTCATCGCCGATTGCGAACGGCGCGGTACGTCGGAAGCGGCGATCGAAATGGGCGAGAAGCGCGGCTACGACACGGGCCTGCGCGCCGTCCATCCCTTCGATGCGAAGTGGACGATGCCGGTCTATGTCGCCAATTTCGTGCTGATGGAATACGGCACCGGGGCGATTTTCGGCTGCCCGGCGCACGACCAACGCGACTTGGACTTCGCCAACAAATACGGCCTCGGCAACGCGCCAGTCGTCTGTCCACCAGGTATCGATCCCGGGAAATTCGTGATCACCGACACCGCCTATGACGGGCCGGGCCGCATGATCAATTCGCGCTTTCTGGATGGGCTGACCATCGAGGAAGCCAAGGAAGAGGTCGCACGCCGGCTGGAAGTGCAGACGCTCGGCAATGCGCCGCAAGCCGAGCGCAAGGTCAATTATCGCCTGCGCGACTGGGGCATCTCACGCCAGCGCTATTGGGGCTGCCCGATCCCGGTCGTGCATTGCGCCAAATGCGGCACGCTGCCGGTGCCAAAGGCGCAGCTGCCGGTCACTTTGCCCGAGGATGTCAGCTTCCATCGCCCGGGCAATCCGCTCGACCACCATCCGACCTGGAAGCACGTCGCCTGTCCGTCCTGCGGCGGCCGGGCAACGCGCGAAACGGACACGATGGACACGTTCGTCGATTCGTCCTGGTATTTCGCCCGCTTTACCGATCCGTGGAACGCCGAGGCGCCGCTGACGGCGCCCATCGCCGATCGCTGGCTGCCGGTCGACCAATATATCGGCGGGATCGAGCACGCGATCCTGCATCTGCTCTATTCGCGCTTCTTCACCCGCGGTTTGCGCGATATCGGCCATCTCGATGTTGCCGAGCCGTTCGCGGGTCTGTTCACGCAGGGCATGGTCGTGCACGAGACGTACCGCGGCGCCTCGGGCGCCTGGCTGTCGCCGGCGGAAGTGCGGATCGAGGCAGACGCTGGCAGCCGCCGCGCTTTCGCCAAAGCCGATGGCGCGCCGGTGGAGATCGGCTCAATCGAGAAAATGTCCAAGTCGCGCCGCAACACGGTCGACCCAGACGACATCATCCAGTCCTTCGGCGCCGACACCGCGCGCTGGTTCATGCTGTCGGATTCGCCGCCGGAGCGCGACGTCATTTGGACGGAAGAGAGCGTGCAGGGCGCCGCGCGCATGGTGCAGCGGCTCTGGCGCCTGGTCGGCGACCTGAAGAACGCGGCTTCGGGCGCGGATGGCGTCGGCGCCGAGCAGGGCAACGCCGCCCGGGCCGTGCGCAAGGCCGCCCATTCCGCGCTGATCAAGATTGGTGAGGACGTGGAACGGCTGCGCTTCAACCGCTGCGTCGCGCATATTTACGAGCTGACCAACGCCCTCACGGACGCACTGGATGCGATTGAGACCGCGGCCATCACAGCCGATCTCCGCGCGGCCTTCCGCGAGGCGGCCGACATCCTCGTGCAGCTTTTCGCCCCGATGATGCCGCATCTTGCTGAAGAATGCTGGGCGGACCTCGGCCACCCCTCGCTGGTGGCGGAGGCGCCCTGGCCCGTGGCCGATCGCACTTTGGTAATCGAGGATATGCTAAGCTTGCCGGTGCAGGTGAATGGCAGGAAGCGGGCGGACCTCGTCATTGAACGCGATGCGGACCAGGCGGCGATCGAGGCGGCGACCTTGGCGCTCGATTCCGTCCAGCGCGCGCTTGCCGGCAAGGCGCCGAAGAAGATCATCGTGGTGCCGCAGAGGATCGTGAATGTCGTGGCGTGAGCGCCAAGGATTGCAGCTGTTCAAGGGCTTAGCCCTCGCGCTGCCGCTCGTCCTCGGCGGCTGTTTCCAGCCGCTCTACGGCCCGCTGGCTGGCGGCGGCTCGCTCGAGAGCGAGCTGCAGGCGATCGCGGTCAATCCGATCCCCGAGCGCATCGGCCACTATCTTGAGAACGAGCTCGCCTTCGCCTTGAACGGTACCGGGTCGACGGTGGTCCCGAAATACCGCCTGACTGTCGCCTTGCGCGAACGGGTGCAGACGCCGGTGATCGATACGGTCTCGGCGCGAGCGACGGCGGCAACGGTGATTGTTGACGCGGATTACATCCTGACCCCCGTTGCTGGGGGCGAGGCGATCACCAAGGGCACTGCCTTCAGCATCGCGAGCTATGACCGCACCAGCCAGCGCATTTCCAACTTGCAGGCCGCGCGCGATGCCGAGACGCGGAACGCCAAGTTCATCGCCGACCAGATACGCACACGCATCTCGGCCGCTCTTGCCAGCCGCGGCTGATCCGGGTTGACCGCGATCCGGAGCGGCGAGGCGGACCGGTTTATTGCGCGCACGCCGGCGGACCTAAGGCTGTTCCTCATTTTCGGCAGCGATTCCGGTCTCGTCCGCGAGCGCGCCCGCAAGCTTTTGCGCGCGCTCGTCGATGATCCCGCCGACCCGTTTCAGCTCGTCGAGCTCGACGGCGACGATCTCGCCGCCGATCCGCTGCGCCTCGCCGATGAGGCGAACACCATTCCGCTGTTCGGCGGACGCCGCGCGGTGCATGTCGAGCTCGGGTCGAAGAACATCCTGCCGGCGTTGGAGCCGCTCATGAATGCGCCGGCGGAAAGTGCGGTCCTGATCGAAGCCGGTGCGCTGAAACGCGACCACGCGCTGCGCAAGCTTTTCGAAAAAGAGCGCAGCGCGGTGGCGATCGAATGTTCCCCCGATACGGCTGCTGATGTGCAGCGGCTGATTGATGCGGAGATGAAAGAGGCGAGACTGACGCTCGACGATGATGCACGCGACACGCTCGTCGCGCTGCTCGGCGAGGATCGCTTAAGTACGCGCTCTGAAATCGGCAAACTTGTGCTTTCAGGGCATGGAAGAATGCGCATCACGCTCGAAGATGTCGAGGCCCTTGTCTGCGATGCATCGACCACCGCCCATGATGATGCGGTGCTGCAAGCCTTCTCCGGCGAGATCGATTCCCTGCCCGGCGCTTTCGAGCGGCTGATGGCGACGGGCGGTGAGCCGAGCGTCATGTTGGCCGCGGCGCTACGCTATGCCGTGGCGCTGCATCGCGCGCGGCTAGCGATCGATGCCGGACAATCCGTCGATCAGGCGATGGGCCTCGTCATGCGCAGCGGCATCGGCTTCGGCCGCCGCGGTCTGATCGAAAAACATTTGCGCAGCTGGTCGCGCGAGCGGCTGCTGCGATCAATCCGCGCGCTCGCCGATCTCATCGGCCGCACGCGCCGCGAACAGCGGATCGGGGCTGCGCTTGCCGAACGCGCGCTTCTGTCGATTGCGGAAGCGGCGAAGCGCTAGTCAAATATCAAGTTCAATCATCACCGGCACGTGATCCGATGGCCGCTCCCAGCCGCGCGCTTCCTTGAGCACGCGTAAGCCGCCGAGGCCCGGCTGCAGGCAGCCGCTGACCCAGACATGATCGAGCCGGCGGCCTTTGTCGGCTTTGGCCCAATCCGGCGAGCGATAGCTCCACCAGGTATAGAGTTTTTCCTGATGCGGGACGTGGTGACGCATCGCGTCGATCCAAGGACCCGCCTTCAGCACGCGTCCAAGTTTCTCGACTTCGATCGGCGTGTGGCTGACGACCTTAAGGAGCTGCTTATGACTCCACACGTCGGCTTCGAGCGGCGCGACGTTGAGATCGCCGACCATGACCGCCGGGCTGTTGGCGATCTTCGCGGCTGCGATCCACGAAGACATTTCATCGAGAAAGGCGAGCTTGTGCGCGAATTTCGGATTGATGTCTGGATCGGGCTCGTCGCCGCCCGCGGGCACATAAAAATTATGCAGCGCGATCGCGCGGCCACCTACCTCGACTGACACGGAGAGATGGCGCGCATCGCCTTTGTCGCAGAAATCGCGCTTGCCGATTGTGTCGAGCGGCAGGCGCGAAGCGATGGCAACGCCGTGATAGCCCTTTTGCCCGTTGATCGCGATGTGCTTGTAGCCGAGCCGCTTTAAGGGCTTCAGCGGAAACTCGCCGTCGCGGCACTTGGTCTCCTGGAGGCACAGCACGTCCGGCCGATGCGTCTTCAAAAATTGCGCAACGATCGGCATGCGCAGCCGCACCGAATTGATGTTCCAGGTGGCGATGTTCAGCCGCACGTGAGAACTCCAATGAGGTAGCGGTTTTCATCATGCGAAGACCGCGACCGCAAGCCGGCGGATGTCCTCATCCCCGCTATTTAGCGCAATGTCATTCCCGACGCGCGGAGCGCGATCGGGAATCCACGAGTGTTGCCCTTGCACTGGATTCCCGCCTTCGCGGGAATGACACCGCAGGAGCTGCTCGCTTCAGTAATTGATCGTGAAAAGGCTCGGGTCCGGCTTTTCCTTGAAGTCCACGTTGTAAAGCGACACGAGCGTGTCGTAGCCCTGCGGATCGGTGACAAGCCATTGCTTGAGCTGGAAGGTGAGCGGATCGAACATTAGCCGGATTTTCGAGGTCCCGCCGAGCGTCGTTCCATCTTCGATCAGGATCGTCGTATTGTTCGGATCGTTGGTGACGTCGAGGACTTTTGTGTCCTTGCTCAGATTGATCTGCTCTTTCAGCAGGAATTTCAGCGGCGTCTGCTGGATGAAATAGAGATCCTGCGTCGAGAGTTTGCGGTCGCGGATCGCGACCTTTTCGCCGTCGGCGACCACTTCGAGCGACGCCGGGCGTGCATACTCGAAGCGCAACCGGCCCGGACGCTGAACGTAGAGCTTACCTTCGGAGCGGCGGCCGTCCGCACCCACCTGAACAAAATCCCCGACCATCGTCGAGGCGTTGTTGAAATACGCGTTCGCCTTCGCGATCGCGGCGTAGGGATCGAACGGGGGCGGATTAGGTGCAGGAGTTGTCGCCGCAACGGCTTTGCCCGCAGCTCCCGTCTGCGCAGCCGGAGGAGAAGGCGGCGTGGCTTTGGCCTTGGCAGCCGGAGGATTGAGGTCCATGGGCGGGCGCGGCGGCGTTTCGGCGAAGGCTGCAGTGGCGGTGAGCGCCGCTGCGAGCGGCAAAAGGGCGCGCCCCAAGGCGGCAAGCGGGACGGCTGCTCGATGCTTCATTTCTGATCGCTGACGTTGCGGAAGATGCTCAGGTAGGCGGACCATGTGGCATTTTTGGGTTGACCGGGCTCAGCGGCGCCGGTCATTCGTCGGGGCGGTCGAACGCACCGCGGTCGACGCCCCCGCCGACCAGGATTTCGCGTTTGCCGGAGTGGTTGGCCGGGGCAACCACGCCCTCCTTCTCCATCCTCTCCACCAGCGAGGCCGCCTTATTATAGCCGACTGAGAGCCGGCGCTGGATATAGCTCGTCGAGCATTTGCGGTCGCGTAGCACGATCGCGACGGCCCGGTCGTAGAGGTCGCCCGATTCCTCCGCATCCATGGATCCCGGCGAAGGCAGGTCGCCGTCACCGCCGATCTCCTCGTCCTCGGCGGTGATCGCATCGAGATATTCAGGCTGGCCCTGGCTCTTCAGGTGGGCGACGACCTTCTCGACCTCGGTGTCGGACACGAACGGACCGTGCACGCGCGAGATGCGGCCGCCGCCGGCCATGTAGAGCATATCGCCCTGTCCGAGCAACTGCTCGGCGCCCTGCTCGCCGAGGATCGTGCGGCTGTCGATCTTCGAGGTGACCTGGAAGGAGATGCGGGTCGGGAAGTTCGCCTTGATCGTGCCGGTGATGACGTCGACCGAGGGGCGTTGCGTCGCCATGATGAGATGGATGCCGGCGGCACGCGCCATCTGGGCCAGGCGCTGGATCGCGCCTTCGATGTCCTTGCCGGCGACCATCATCAGGTCGGCCATCTCGTCCACGATGACGACGATGTAAGGCAGGACGGAAAGCTCCATCTCCTCCTGCTCGTAGATCGCCTCGCCGGTTTCCTTGTCGTAGCCGGTCTGCACCGTGCGGGTGATCGTCTCGCCTTTGGCGTCCGCTTCGGCAACGCGCGCGTTGAAACCGTCGATATTGCGCACGCCGACCTTCGACATTTTCTTGTAGCGGTCCTCCATCTCGCGCACGGCCCATTTGAGCGCGACCACCGCCTTCTTCGGATCGGTAACGACAGGCGTCAGCAGATGCGGGATGCCGTCATAGACGGAGAGCTCGAGCATTTTCGGATCGATCATGATCAGCCGGCA
>JAXDNJ010000041.1:0-89279 GCA_034669505.1 Methylobacteriaceae bacterium | reverse complement strand
AAGAAGATCGACTCGGCGGTGTTTCCGGGCCTGCAGGGCGGGCCCTTGATGCATGTTATCGCAGCAAAAGCAGTGGCTTTGGGCGAGGCCTTGCGGCCGGACTTCAAGACCTATGCGCGCGCCGTGGTGGAGAACGCCAAGGCGATGGCCGCGACGCTGCAGGCCGGCGGCACGGCCATCGTGTCGGGCGGCACCGACAACCACCTGATGCTGGTCGATCTCAGGCCGAAATAGCTCACGGGGAAGGCCGCCGAGGCGGCGCTCGGGCGGGCGAGGATCACCGTCAACAAGAACGGCGTGCCGTTCGATACGGCCTCGCCGATGGTGACGTCAGGCATCAGGCTGGGGACGCCGGCCGGGACGACGCGCGGCTTTGGCGTCGCCGAGTTCAAGCGCATCGGCGAGATGATCGTCGAGGTGCTCGACGGCTTGGTCAAGGCCGGCGACTCGGGGCAGAATGGCGCCGAGGCCGCGGTCAAGGCGCGGGTCGCCGAGCTGACGGCGCGATTCCCGATCTACTGAGGTTTGGGGCGCCCCGGGACGCCCGGAGGCGGAAGCGATGCGTTGCCCCTATTGCGGCTCACTCGATACGCAGGTGAAGGACTCGCGTCCGACCGAGGATGCCTCCTCGATCCGGCGGCGGCGCGTCTGCCCCGATTGCGGCGGGCGGTTCACGACCTTCGAGCGGGTGCAGCTGCGTGACCTGGTGGTGGTCAAGCGCTCGGGACGGCGGGTGCCGTTCGACCGCGAGAAGATCATGCGTTCGCTGGAGATCGCGCTGCGCAAGCGCCCCGTGGAGGCCGAGCGCGTCGAGCGCATGGTCAACGGCATCGTGCGCCAGCTCGAAAGCTCGGGGGAAGCTGAGATATCAGCCGAGCGCATCGGCGAGCTCGTCATGCAGGGGCTGAAATCGCTCGACGATGTCGCGTATGTGCGGTTTGCCTCGGTCTACCGCAATTTCCGCGAGGCGCGCGATTTCGGCCAGCTCATCGACGAGCTCGCGCACGAGCCGGAGAAGCCCGAGCCGCCGCCGGCGCGGGTGAGCGAGAAGATATGAGCCTCGCCGAGCCCGCTGCCGCCGCGCCCGCCGCCGCCGCCGCCGACGACGACGATTTCATGAGGGCTGCCCTCGCCCTCGGCCGCCGCGCGCTCGGGCGGGCCGCGCCCAATCCCGCCGTGGGCGCTGTCGTGGTGCGCGACGGCGCCATTGTGGGGCGCGGCTGGACGAAGCCCGGCGGGCGCCCGCATGCCGAGACGGAGGCGCTCGACGATGCCAGGGCCGCGGCGCGCGGCGCCACCCTCTATGTCGGGCTCGAGCCGTGCAGCCATTACGGCAAGACGCCGCCCTGCGCCGACGCGATCATCGCGGCGGGCATCGCGCGCGTCGTCTCGGCGCTGGAAGACCCCGATCCGCGCGTCGCCGGCCGCGGCCACGCGCGGCTCAGGGCGGCAGGTGTCGAGGTCACAACCGGCGTCTGCGCGGAGCCGGCGCGGCGCGCCAATCTCGGCCACATCCTGCGCGTCACCGAAGGCCGGCCGATGGTGACGCTGAAACTCGCCGAGACCGCCGACGGTTTTGCCGCCGGCGGCGAGCACGACAAGCGCCTCGCCATCACCGGCGCCGCGGCGAACGCCCGCGTGCACATCATGCGCGCCATGCACGATGCGATTATGGTCGGCATCGGCACGGCGCGCGCCGACGATCCCTTGATGACCGTGCGTTTGCCGGGGATGGACGACATCCAGCCGCTGCGCGTCGTCCTCGACTACCGGCTCGCGATATCGCCGCGCTCGCGGCTGGCGTCGACCGCGCGCAATTATCCGACGCTGATCATCGCGGCGGAGGACGCGCCCCTCGAGGCCGAGCGCGCGCTCGGCGAGACCGGAGTCGAAGTTGCGCGCATCCCGGCGCATTCCAGCGCGCGGCTCGAATTGAGGATTGCGCTGGCGCTGCTCGCGCAACGCGGCATCACCCGCGTGTTCAGCGAAGGCGGCCCGCGCGTCGCCAAAGAGCTGATCGGGGCAGGGCTCGCCGATGAGGTCGTGATCTTCACCGCGCCAAAACCGTTCGGCGCAAAGGGCGTGCCGGTGCTCGCGGCGGACGCGCGGCGCAAACTCGGCGAGGCCGCGGACTACACGCTCGCCGAGGATGCGTTTGCCGGTCCCGATCGCCTGCGCCGTTATTGCCGCGTGCTTTAGATGTTTACAGGCCTCGTTAGCGACGTCGGCGAGGTTGTCGTCGCGGAAGAGCGCGGCGACCTGCGCCGGCTGCGGATCGCCTGTTCCTATCCCGCCGAGTCGATCGCGATCGGCGCGTCGATCGCCTGTTCGGGCCCGTGCCTGACCGCTGTCGCGGTAGCGCAGGCCGGCAATCGCACGATCTTCGATGTCGATGCCGGCGCCGAGACGCTGGCACGTACCACTGCCGGCGAATGGCGCGTGCGTACGCGGCTTAACCTCGAACGCTCGCTTAAGATCGGTGACGAACTCGGCGGTCATATCGTCACCGGCCATATCGACGGCGTCGCCACGATCGTCTCGCGCCGTTCGTTCGATGGAATGGCGCATTTCGAAATCGTGGCGCCGCGAGAGATCTCGCGTTTTATCGCCGCCAAAGGTTCGGTCACACTCGACGGCACCTCTCTTACGGTCAACGATGTTTCGGGCGACCGTTTCGCGATCCTGATTATCCCGCACACGCTTGATGTCACGACTTGGGGCGAACGCCGTGAAGGCGATCGGCTCAACATTGAGGTCGATCTAATGGCCCGCTATGCCGCGCGGCTGGCGGAGCGCGTTTAACGCGCGGATTCACACCGCTCCTCCTTGCGTTGAGCGCTCGTGAGTGCTCTATTATTGCCGGCAGGGGGATCAGCCGAGATGCCAAATAAACGCAGGTTCTTGAACAACGAGCGCCGCCGAAAGATTGTGAATTTCCTTCGGGCGCACCCGTCGATTGGGAAATTTGTCGAGAAAAGGCCGCGTGTACACGCCTGGGCGAACAGACATTTGATCAGTGGCGCGGTCGATAGCGCGATCGCACGGCCGCAGGCTTATACGTTGTGGACGGCCACGCCGATCCACCCGAACCTGAAAGCTCCTACGCCGACAACCTTTCTGGCTGTTTCGGAGCACCATGCGATCCTGACCCAGCCGTACGGGCAAACCGCCGCAGCATCGCCGCCGGACCCGCCAGTAAGCTATATAACGTGGGCAGGCTTGATCGATCGACGCTACACCGGACGTCATTTGCCGCCGGCGCCCAAGAGCTACTCGGATCGTTTGCCGCCGCTGAACCAGGTGCTCGCCCTGTATACGCGCAAACAGATAAACGGAAAGGAGCAGCCCATCGATTCGGCGAATTGCTCCGCCTTACTCTGCTTTTTCGCACAATGGTTCACGGACAGTTTTCTACGCAAAGACCAGAAGGACCAACGGCTGAACACGTCAAACCACGAGATCGATCTCTGTGAGATTTATGGACTCGACGCGGAAACGGCGAGAGCGCTTCGCACCTTGCATGGAGGAAAGCTGAAAACCGACTCCGATGGGCGGTTTCCTCAACGGCTCTACGATGAAAACGGCCACGTAAAATCAGAATTCAAGGATTTGATCTACGTGAGGCCATATCTGGGCACGCACTCGCTGGAGGATATAACCCTTGGCAGTCTTAACGTTCCCGACGCAGAGCGTGAGATAAGGAAGCGCGGTCTTTACGCAACTGGGCTTGAACGCGGCAATTCCACGATCCTGTATACTGCAATCAGCACCATCTTCATCCGTGAGCATAATAGATTATGCGATGTGCTTGCTGCCGCGCATCCCGACTGGGATGACGATCGGCTCTTCGAGACCGCGCGCAACATCAACATTGTCATGTTGCTCAAGCTTACGATCAATGAATATATCAATCAGCTTGCCCAACCGCCGATAAAGTTGCAGCTGGATCGGCCTTTTGCCGAAAAGGAGCATTGGTATCGGGCGAACCGCATCGCGATAGAGTTCAACCTGCTTTATCGCTGGCATTCCTTTGTGCCTGACACCATTCAGGTGGACGGTCAGCTGCTCGATCATACTCAGTTCCGATTCAACAACGCGGTTCTGGAGCAATACGGTGCAGCGGCTGTGATCGCCGCTGCGGCGCGCCAGCCCGGCGGCCAGGTCGGAATGCACAATAATCCGCCCTTCCTCTGGCAGGCTGAGTACGCCGCTCATGCATTCTCGCGCAGTCAACGTGTGCGGCCGTTCGTCGAGTATCAAGCCGCCTTCGATTGGACGCCGGCGAAGGATTTCAAAGACCTCACCGGGGACGATGACCTCGCGCGCGAATTGTACGACCTCTACAACGGCGAGATCAAGGATGTGGAATTCCTCGTCGGGCTGTTTGCGCAACAGCGCACGCCGCCTGGGGTTTTGCCGCCGGTGCTGAACACGATGGTCGCGGTCGACGCGTTCTCACAGATTCTGACGAACCCGCTGCTGTCCCAGAACGTTTATGGCCCCGACGCCTTCGGCAAGGAAGGAATGGAAATAATTGAAGAGACAACATCGTTCGATCAACTTATGATGCGGAATTTGTTGGGCGAGGTAGCTCCGCCAAACCTGGCCAGTTTCGCCTATCCCCCAACACCGCGGCCACCGACGCGTTGATGCTGTGACTTGTTTGTCAATCAAGGTACGCGCCGTGGCCGGGATTCGTGCCGGCGCTTCAGCAAAGGCTAGGCCGGCGGACGGGGTAGGAGATCACGTCGAGTTTAATCGGCTCGGTCACGCGAACCCGGTTGCGTCCCGCTCCTTTCGGTGTTGCGATGGGCAGACCGATTTCGGCAGGTGTATCTTGCCGGCCGTGGTGTCGCGCGTAATCCAGCCGACGCGGGGCCTGGGTTTCAGCGCGCCAGGACGCAACGTCTGCACAACCATGCTGACCGTCGGACAGCAGTACTGGAATGGCGACCGGCGTGGAACGTGATGCCGATGGCCTGCTGGCGTTGAGACGTGTTCTGGAGGAGTAAGCCGGTGGTCGGTCGCGGCTAAACGGCCGCAGGTTTGCGGCTCAGCCGCCGGATGCCCCTAAAAATCTACTCGTTCTTGCGTCGACGGCCTCCCGCTGCTCTACTCGGCTTATTGCCGCGAGAGGGTTATCGACAATGGCGAATAAAAGCACGCTGTTAAAGAATGCACTGCGGCGGAAGTGGCTCGATTTCCTGCGCAGTCATCCGGCAGTCGCCAAGTACATTGAGGATTCGCCATCTCTGCACGCAGGTATGAACAAGTTGATGATCAACGCCGCGGTCGGCAGCACGATGGCGCGGCCGCAAGCTTATACGCTGTGGACGCCGCGTCCGATCGACCCGGCACCGACGGGCAGGAAGTCCGCGGACCCGCCGGTGAGCTATATAAGCTGGGACGGCTTGGCCAACCGGCGCTTCACCGGCCGCCATCTGCCACCGGCGCCCGAAAGCTACGCGCGCCGGCTGAACGAAACAGTACCGCTGAACCGGGTGCTTGCACTCTATCAACGTCAGGACTTCATCCCGGCGACGAACTGCTCTGCATTGCTCTGCTTCTTCGCCCAATGGTTCACGGACAGCTTTCTACGCAAAGACCAGATCGATGAGCGGCTGAACACGTCGAATCACGAAATCGATCTCTGCGAGATCTACGGACTTGACGCGGCGACGACGCGGCTGCTTCGCACGTTGGAGGGGGGAAAGCTGAAAACCCGGTGCGGCGGACGGTTTCCTGAACTGCTCTTTGATGGCCATGGCGACCTGAAGGATGAATTCAAGGAACTCACCTATATGAAGCCCTATTTGGGTGGCATGTCGCAGGAGCAGATAGTTCTGGGAACGCTCGTCGAGGTCGACGACGACGAGCGCAAGAAGCGAAAGCTCGGTCTTTACGCGACGGGTCTCGAACGCGGCAATTCTACAATCCTTTATACCGCGATCAGCAGCATCTTCATCCGCGAGCATAACCGGTTATGCCATAAGCTCGCCGAGAAATACCCTAATTGGGACGACGATCGCCTGTTCGAGACGGCGCGCAATATCAACATCGTGGTGGGGCTCAATCTCACGATCTACGAATATATCAATCAGCTTTCGCTGCCTCCGGTAAAGCTGTATCTCGACCGGTCTTTCGCCGAAAGGGAGCATTGGTATCGCGCAAACCGCATTGCGATCGAATTCAATCTTCTCTATCGTTGGCATCCTTCGTGCCGGACATGCTTCAGGTGAAAGGCGACACTCTCACGCACACGGATTATCGCTTCAACAACGCACTTCTCGAGACGCATGGTGCGGCCGCTATCATCTCCGCCGCCTCGCTGCAGCCGGGGGGACAGATCGGGCTACACAACAATCCGTATTACCTCCACATTGCTGAAGAGGCGGCGCATCAATTCGCCAGGAACCAGCGACTGCGCCCGTTCGTCGAATACCAGGCTGCCTTCGGTCAGCCGCCGGTCGGCTCGTTCGAAGAACTCGCCGGCGACACTCCGCTCGCAAAAGAGCTGTCCGATCTCTATCACGGCGAGATCAGAGACGTGGAACTGCTTGTCGGCCTCTTTGCGCAAAAGCGCGATATTCCCGCGATCTTGCCACTGCTGCTCCGCACGATGGTTGCGGTCGACGCATTCTCGCAAATTCTGACCAATCCGCTTGTGTCGCAGAACGTCTACGGCCCCGATGCGTTTTCGGAGTTCGGGATGGACGAGATCGAGAATACGACATCGTTTGATCAGCTCGTCAGGCGCAATCTAGAATACCGGGATGAAAGCGGCGAGTTGCGCCGGGAGGCCTATCCAAATTCCGCGTCTTTCGCCTACGCCCCGCCACCGCCGCCGCCAGTGCATGGACCGGGAGCGGCGAGCACTTAGTGCGGACTCCGGACAACGCGCGGGCGAGCACACGACGAGACTTAGCCGCGCGAAGCCTCTCACGACAGCCATGGCGGTCTGGACGTTGCTGAGTCAATCAGCCGCTAATGCTTCCAAGCGTGACGGCGTGACGATTGCGGATTGCCCGGGCGGCAGGCATAAGAGGCGCTGCGAGTCCCGTTAATGAACGCTCCTGTCCAGATCGCCCGTGGCCGCTCGACCTGCCCGCACGATTGCCCCTCGTGCTGCGCCCTCGATGTTGAGGTGCTGGCCTCGGACCGCATTGGACGGGTGCATGGCGCCAAGGAGCAGACCTACACGGCGGGAATCATCTGCGCCAAGGTGGCGCGTTACGCCGAGCGCGTGCATCATCCCGAGCGGCTCACCCATCCCATGAAGCGCGTCGGACCCAAGGGGTCTGGGCAATTCGAGCGCATCTCGTGGGACGAAGCGCTCGATGTGATCGCACGCGAATTCACACGCGCAGAAGCCGAGCTCGGGCCTGAGAGCATATGGCCCTATCATTACGCCGGCACGATGGGGCACGTGATGCGCTCGGGCATCGTGCGGCTGACCAACGCCAAGAAATATTCGCGCTTCTTCTCGACGATTTGCGTCAATCTCGCTTGGCCGGGCTTCATCGCCGGGACCGGCAGGATGGCCGGGCCCGATCCGCGCGAGATGGCGAAGGCCGATTGCGTTGTCATCTGGGGCACGAACGCCGCGGCGACGCAGGTCAATGTGATGACCCATGCGATGCGGGCCAGGAAGGAACGCGGCGCCAAGATCGTCGTCGTCGACGTCTACCGCAACGCCACCATGGAGCAGGCCGATCTCGCGCTCTGCCTGAAGCCCGGCACCGACGGCGCGCTCGCCTGCGCGGTCATGAATGTGCTTTTCCGCCAAGGACTTGCCGACCGCGCCTACCTCAAGCGCTATACCGACGCTCCGGCCGAGCTCGAGGCGCATCTCGCCACCCGCACTCCGCAATGGGCGTCTGATATCACCGGTTTGTCGGCCGACGACATCGAAGAGTTCGCCCATGTCGTCGGCACGCGGAAGCGCACGTACTTCCGCCTCGGCTACGGCTTCTCGCGCAGCCGCAACGGCGCGGCGAACATGCATGCCGCGACCTGCATCGCCGCCGTAACTGGGGCGTGGCAGTACGAAGGCGGCGGCGCCTTCCACAACAACAACGCCATCTTCCATCTCGACAAGCGCCTGCTCGAAGGCGCCGAACTCTGCGATCCGAAAACCCGCGCGCTCGACCAGTCGCGCATCGGCGCGGTCCTCTGCGGCGAGCCGGACGCGCTCGAGGGCGGCCCGCCGGTCAAGGCGCTGCTCGTGCAGAGCACCAACCCCGCCTCGATCGCGCCCAACCAGAACAAGGTCCGCTGCGGTTTCGCGCGCGAGGATCTCTTCGTTGCCGTCCACGAGCAGTTCATGACCGAGACGGCGCGCGCCGCCGACATCGTGCTACCGGCGACGATGTTTTTGGAGCACGACGATTTCTATACCGGCGGCGGCCATCAGCATATCGGCTTGGGGCTGAAGCTGATCGATCCGCCGGGCGAGTGCCGCTCCAATCACGACATGATCAACGGCCTTGCGGCGCGCCTCGGCGTCGCGCATCGCGGCTTCGACATGAGCCCGCGCGAGCTCATCGACGCGACGCTGCAAGCTTCCGGCTGGGGCACGCTCGCCGAGGCCGAGCCGGAAAACTGGCTCGACGTGCAGCCGGACTTCGCCACCTCGCATTATCTCGACGGCTTCGCCTGGCCCGACAAGAAATTCCGCTTCAAGGCGGATTGGCCGCGCGTGTCGTTCAAGGGCTATGCGCCGCGCGGGCCGTATCGCGACATGCCGTCATTACCGGATCACTGGCGCGTCATCGAGGAGGCGGACGAGGAGCATCCGTTCCGCCTCGCCACCAGCCCGGCGCGCAACTTCCTGAATTCGAGTTTCAACGAAGGTCCGACCTCGCGGGCGCGCGAGACACGGCCGGAGGTGATGATCCACCCCGATGACGCGGCGGAGCGGGGAATCGCCAACGGCGATCTCGTCATGCTCGGTAATGTGCGCGGGCGGGTGCGTCTGCATGCGCGTTTGTTCGACGGCGTGCAGCGCGGCGTGCTGATCTCCGAGGGCGTCTGGCCGAACGGCGCGTTCGTCGACGGCGAGGGGATCAACGTGCTGACCGGCGACGATTCCCCCGCGCCCTTCGGCGGCGCCGCGGTTCACGACAACAGGGTGTGGCTGAGGCGGGGATGATCGGCCAGTGTCGTCATCCCGAGGACCTGTTTACAAAGAAGCAGACGAAAGAGTTGCGTGGTTCAAAAACTATTCACCTGTGAAATGCTCAAAGGTTGATCCTTTGATTACTCGACGGCACGTGGCAGCGGGAAGCGGGCCGATGTTTCCGACGCGTTGGCTCAGATGTCCCGCGCTGGATATCCTGAGGATTTAGCTCACGAGTTGCCCTCCGGGTTGACCGAGGCACAGCGCGGGTACACAAGGAAGCGCCTGGGTGCTGCGCGGGCGTTGCAAATCAAGTGCTTAGCGGCGAGAGACGCGAGTCCTCGCCTGGGCACCAATCGCGACTAGGTGCTTGAAAGCTTGACTCCGTAAGGAACATCCTATCCCTCCGGGGGACCAAGAGGTGTCGGAGTGAAGCGAACGCTTGCCGACTGGAACCGGAAATTTCAGAGCGTCCACTCACCTTTCCTACGCTACGGCTTGTCTGTCGTTTGCGTCGCAATCGCGCTTGGGCTGTCGCTCTTGGCGCAATACTACCAGTTCCGCGATATCGAAGTGCCGCTTTTTAGTCTGGCTGTCGCAATCGCTACCTGGTACGCAGGAATTGGGCCTTCCGTCCTGGCGGTTCTGCTCTCAGCGGCGTGCTTCACCTACTTTTTTACAGAACCCCTCTACGTCTTCGAAGTTTCCCCGAGAGACATACCCTACTTCTTAGTTTTCGTAGCATGGGCGGCCATCATCGCCTCGGTCGGCGCCGTTCGACGCCGAATCGAGGAGAATCTTCGCGAAACGCGTGATCGCCTTCAGATCGAAGTGGAGCAGCGCGCCCAACGCGAGGATGAAATCAGAAATTTGAACGAAGAACTTGTTAAACGCGCCGCGGAACTCGAGGCGACCAACAAAGACTTGGAATCGTTTTCCTATTCCGTCTCGCACGACCTGCGTGCACCGCTTCGCCACCTGGTCGGATTCTCGGAGCTGCTACAAAGGCAGACAGCCTCTTTGCTCGACGACAAGAATCGCCGGTATCTTCAAACGATTCTCGACGCGGCAAAGAAAATGGGCAACCTCATCGACGATCTGCTAGCGTTTTCCAGGGTAGGCCGAGCTGAGACCAAGGGGACGCTGATCAGCCTGGAGCAACTCGTCAGCGAGGCGGTTGCGGAGCTTTCGCCGGAGACGAAGGGGCGGGAGATTGCCTGGAAAATTGACGCGCTTCCTGTCTGTTACGGAGATCGTTCCCTGCTCAAGCTAGTTGTCGTAAACCTTGTTTCGAATGCGATCAAATTCACGCGCATGCGAACCCGCGCCGAAATCGAGATTGGCTGCGTCGGCAGAAATAGAGATGAAGCGGAGATATTCGTAAGGGACAATGGCGCAGGCTTCGATATGCAGTATGTGAATAAACTATTCGGCGTGTTTCAGCGTCTGCATCTGCCCGAACACTTCGAGGGCACTGGAATAGGGCTGGCTACCGTTCAGCGCATCGTTCATCGTCACGGAGGCAAGGTTCGGGCCGAGGGAGCTGTCGACGAAGGCGCGACTTTCTATTTTTCACTTCCCAAGGCACAAATTGCGGCGGAAAGGACTGCGAACCCCTCATGACCACATTGGGACGAATTTTGATCGTCGAGGACGATCCGAACGACGTGGAACTCACGCTGACAGCGCTGGGAGAATACAACCTGGCAAACGAAGTCGTGGTGACCCGTGACGGACGAGAAGCTCTGGATTACCTCTATTGTCGAGGGGAATTCCACAGCCGGGCGAACGAAAACCCTGCGGTCATGCTGCTCGACCTCAAACTTCCGCGAGTTGATGGATTGGAAGTCTTGCAGCAAGTCAAGGCCGACGAGCGCCTGAGCATGATTCCAGTGGTGGTGCTGACGTCATCCCACGAGGAAAAAGACAAGATGAGAAGCTACAAATTGGGCGTGAACGCCTATGTCGTAAAGCCGGTCGATTTTCATGAGTTCGTCAACGCAGTCAGGGAACTCGGGATTTTTTGGGCCGTCATCAACGAGCCCCCACCGGGCAGTGTGAAGAAAGCGCTGTGACGTTTCCGCTCCGGATACTGTTGCTCGAGGACGACGCCACTGATGCAGAGCTTATTCTAGAGCTGCTTCAAGCGGATCATTTCGTCTGCGAAGTCACCCCCGTCCAGACTCGCGCCGAGTTTTTGGCGGCTCTCGAGAACCGCGGACTCGATCTCATTCTCGCGGACTACCGGCTTCCTTCATTCGACGGTCTTTCCGCGCTGAAGCTTGCCTTGGCTGCCCGCCCCGATCTGCCTTTCATCTTTGTTTCCGGCACGCTCGGCGAGGAACTGGCGATCGAAGCCCTCAAAATCGGAGCCACCGATTATGTTCTGAAGACGCGACTCTCGAGGCTCGTGCCATCCGTGCAGCGTGCGCTGCGCGAGGCTCGCGAACGCGCCGAGCGCCAGAAGGCTGAGGAGGCCGCCCGCCAGAGTGAAAGAGAACTAGTCGAGGTGATCGAGGCGATGCCGATGATCGCATTTACGACCCTGGCGGACGGAGGCAGCGTCTGGGTGAATCGCCGCTGGGTGGAATATACCGGATTGTCATTGGAAGACACATCAGGCGCGGGCTGGCGCTCCGCGCTGTATCCGGATGACGTCGACGCACATACCGCCAAGTGGCAAGAGTCGCTGGTCAGCGGAGAACCGTTCGAGAGTGAGGCACGCCATCGTAGCGCGAACGGCGAATACCGCTGGTTCCTGGTTCGAGCTGTCGCGCTGCACGATGAGCACGGCAACATCCGCAAATGGTACGGAACCTTGACCGACATTGAGGAGCGCAAGCGATCGGAATATCTGACCGGCCAAGTGTTCGACATCTCGCCTGATAGCATGTGCATCATCGGAGAGGATTACCGGCTTCAGCGGGTCAACCCGGTGTTTGAGCGGTTCTGGGGAAGGCCGGCAGCGGCGGTCGTTGGGATGCATTTAGCTGAAGTCATCGGCACCGAACTATTCGAGCGGAACGCAAAGCCCTGTCTTGACCGGTGCTTCGCGGGAGAAGAAGAAGTCAGCATTGCAGACTGGTACGCCACCCCTGCTGGCCGGAGGTACAGGGTGGTGACGAATTCGGCCCTGCGCCCGAACTCGCAGCGGGTGGAGGCGGCACTCGTAATCGCCCGCGATTTCACCGATTACGTGCAGGCGTCGGAGGGCCTGCGCGAAGCGCAGACGGAGCTTGCGCGAGTCAATCGAGTCACGACGATGGGGCAGCTGGCGGCCTCGATTGCTCATGAAGTCAACCAGCCGATCGCCGCCGCGGTCACCAACGCGGATGCCGGATTACGCTGGCTTGCCGCCCGACCGCCTAACATTGAGGAGGTTCGGAATGCATTCGATCTTATCATCAAGGCAGGCAAGCAAGCGGGCGAAGTCACCGGCCGCATCAGCGGGCTGATCAAGAAGGTCCCCCCTCGGAAGGCAACTTTGGACATCAACGAAACGATTCTCGACACGATCGCGCTCACGCGCGGCGAGATGCAGCGGCACAGGATCTCGCTGCAGACCAACCTCAGGAATGGTCTACCGGCGATTCGGGGCGACAGCGTCCAGCTACAACAGGTCATCCTGAACTTAATCATGAACGCCATCGAAGCGATGAGCGAGGTAAGTGAGGGATCGCGCGAGTTGCTGATCGACTCGAGTGTGTCCGCGCCAGATGGCGTGATCGTCGCCGTACGAGATTCTGGCCCGGGATTAAAAGCCGAGATCGTTGATCACCTGTTCGACCCGTTTTACACCACCAAGCAGACTGGCCTAGGTATGGGATTGTCCATTTGTCGTTCAATCGCCGAACGACACGGCGGACGATTATGGGCGAGCGCGAATGCACCCCGGGGCGTGGTCTTTCAGCTCGTCATCCCCTTGCATCAAGACGATGCGGCCTAACTGATCGATGCGAATCGCGGAGCCGAGTGATTGCCGGGCGACACGCTGGCTAGAAGTCTCATCAAAGAGGCCGACCACGACGTGGTCGAGGAATAGAAGCGGCGAGGGATTCCGGTGTGGTCGCACGCCGCAATCATCTGCACCGGCGCGAGTCTAGCAACGAGGGTGTCGCGCTAACGAACTTAGGAATAAGCGATCACTTGATGACCAATCCAGCCTGTCCGATCACCGGCGATCCTGCCATTCGGCACGTGCAATCCGTCACAACCGGCCTTTTGATCGACCTTTGGCGATATACGCCGCTCTACCGCGTCGACGCTCGTTCAAGCTTCAAAGACTTGGAGAAGTTGGATTTATGGGAATCCCCGACGGGACTGTATTTCTTCGAGCCGCGTCCGGAAGGCGATCATGCGTTCTATGCAACCATTTATAAGAATATAGGGAAATCAAAGAGGTGGTCATCCAAACGCAAGGGGTGGCGCCGGGAGTTCGATGTCGCGGCCCGGTATGTCATGCCGCACGACCGCGTGCTCGATGTCGGCTGTGCATTTGCCGGGTTTCGCGACATGATCCCGCAGGCCCGCTACACCGGTCTTGATCCAAACTTCGCCGACGAGGACCCATTGGGTCAGGTCCTCGATGAGAGTCTTGGAGATCACGTGGCCAAAGCAGCCGGCGCCTACGACGTCGTCTGCGCGTTTCAGGTCGTGGAACACCTTGCCGACCCGCTGACCTTTTACAAGGAGCTGGTGCTGGCTGCGAAGCCGGGCGGACTCATTGTCGTCGGTGTGCCTCAGGCAAGATCAGCCGTGACACGTATTCCGAACTGGCTCGTCAACGCGCCACCCCATCATCTGACGTGGTGGACGAGGGATGCTCTCATGGAACTCGCCCGCCGCGGCGGTTCTGAGCCCGAGCTCATCGAGGAAATGCGATGGAGCTCTTTTGATTCGCTCTCGTACTGGATCGAGCGTTGCTCGCCTGTCAAGGCAACCAACCGGCACTACAAAGGCGATTGGTGGTGGCACGGGGCGAGCGTCGTAAGTTGGGCCGGCGGCCTCATTGCCAACAAGCTCTTCCCTGTCCCGAAGGGCAGGCCCGGCGACTGCGGCAACCTGTTGATGGTGGCGCGCAAAGCCGGATGACCCAAGCAGGAGCGATCGGGAATCCAGACACGTTCATTGCATCCGGCGGCGTTCCGGCCACATCTGCCTGACGGTATTGTCGTGCCACACCAGCGAGTGACCAAGCGTCGCGGCGACGTGCAACGCGACGAGCGAGGCGAGTGAAATCGCTGAGGCGACATGAATGCCATGCGCGAAACGGGATCGGATTAGCTCTTGTCGACTACATCTTGTACTACGTGGGCTTGGAGTTTTTTCCGCTGCGAGCAGCATCGCGCTACGCCCTCACCCTCTCGGCGGTGGGGCTATTCTTGGGGTTCTTCCTAGCCGTTGCTGAACACTTGGGATTATTGAGCCCTTCCGTGAGCTCGGTAGTATCCGAAGTAAGCACCATCGGTGCTAAACTCGCAAAGCTCGAAGCGCAATTATCGGCACTTGCTAAACAGTTTGAAGGGAGGAAAACGGGCTACGCTTCTGCAATACGTCCCGAATTAGAGCGAATAACCACCGCATTTTTCCAAAGCGAGACGTTTACTCGACTTGAAGATGAGATTGGAAAAAAATATGACAGTGGCGTGGACCTGGGTGTAAACGTTCGAGAGCTAAAGTCCGTATTTAATAGATCGATTAACGAATTGGCCGAGCAGTTGATCAAGCAAAGAGTGAATTCTAATCTGAATTTGCTTTTGGGTCTTGTGTTTGCGACACTTGGCATTGCCGTGCTCGGATACGTGTTCTATGCTACCTATTTTAGCGGCACTCATGCCGCTGAGGTTGCGGACCTGAGGTCCTTTTTTGTTGGATTCATCCCAAGAATTATGTTTGTAATCTTGGTTGAGAGTGTCCCTTCTTCTTTCTTGGCTTGTACAGGGAAGATAGAGGGATGATCCGATTCTTCCGTAATGGGATGACAAATCTTGAAGCCAAATTTATCGCTTTTGAGGCCTCAGCCCGCTTTCAAGATAAAGCAGCACTTGCCAAAGCGATCGCGGTGTTTGCTGCTACCGAGCGCAACTTTACCGTAAAAAAGGGCGATCGGCTGATTACTGAAGTATTGCGAGAAGACGATGAAAGGCTGTTCGCAAAATTCGTAGACAAGCTGACATCAAGCTTTGATTCAGTAAATTACGTAAGGAATAGCTACCTCAAACGAGAAAGGGCCGGTTTCCCGGCCCTTTCCGCCCCGCTGGACGCCCCCGTTCAGCGCATGACAACCACGCGCGTGCCGACGCGCACGCGGTTGTAAAGATCGATGACATCGTCGTTGGTCATCCGGATGCAGCCGGAGGAAACCGCCTGGCCGATCGTCTCCGGCTCGTTCGAGCCGTGGATGCGGTAGAGCGACGAGCCGAGATACATCGCCCGGGCGCCCAGCGGATTGTTGATGCCGCCGGCCATGTGGCGGGGCAGGTCGGGGCGCCGGCGCAGCATCTGCGAGGGCGGCGTCCAACTCGGCCATTCACGCTTCTGCGAGACGACCTTGCTCCCGGACCACTCGAATCCCGGGCGCCCGACGCCGACGCCGTATTCGATCGCGGTGCCGTCGCCGAGCACGTAATAGAGGCGGCGCTGGCCAGTCGAGATGATGATCGTGCCGGGCTTGTATTTAGTGTCGATACGGACGGTCTCGCGCTGTGTGGCCTGCGCCATCGGACGGCCGTCTGCGCCACTGCGACCTGGCATGAGCGGCAGGTGCGTGAGAATATCGAATTCGTAGGCTTCCGTGGTGCCGAATGCCGCGAGCGTCAGGCCAAAGGCCGCACTCGCGATGGCAACGAGCTTTCGTCGCATCATCTTCCTCAACGTTCTAAACTGCTGATTCGCGGGGCTCGCCCGCCACTGCCTGCATTCTCCTGAAAGCTGAGCCGTTGGCAAGAACAAGTGCGCCATTTCGGCCTCAAACGCGCGTTTGAGCAGCTGTTGTGGCGCGCGTGCGACACAGAACTTACGCGCTGCGTTGCGCCCGGTCGCGTTCGTTGAGCGCCTTGATGGAGTCGCGCGCCGCCTGCCATTGCGCGTCGCTCCATTCGCGCAGCGCATAGAAATTGCCGCCGGTTGCCAGCGCCTGGCCGCCATCCATGGCGATCAGCTCGCCGTTCAGCCAATCGCAGCCGTCCGACATGAGGAATGTCGCAAGGTTCTGCAATTCGTCCATGCGGCCGGGGCGGCCCATCGGGTTGGCGCGGGCCGTGCGGGCGCCGGGCTCCTCGCCGGGATTGAGCCGCTTCGACATGCCCTCGGTCGGGATCTCGCCGGGCGCGACCGCATTGAGGCGGATGCCGTAGGGTCCCCATTCCGTCGCGAGCGACATCGTCATCGCGTGGATCGCCGCCTTGCTCATCGCCGAGGGCACGACAAAAGGTCCGCCGTTGCGCACCCAGGTGACCGCGATCGAGACGACGCTGCCTTTGGTTTTGGCGGCAATCCAGCGCTTGCCCACGGCGTGGGTGACGTAGAACGTGCCGTGCATAACGATGTTGGCGATCGCGTCGAAGCCGCGCGGCGAGAGGTCCTGCGTGCGCGAGACGAAGTTGCCGGCGGCGTTGTTGACCAGTCCGGTCAGCGGGCCATCAGCGAAAATCTCTTCGGCCATGGCGTCGACCGCGGCGGCATCGCGGATATCGACACCGAAGGCGTGCACCTTTCCGCCATGCGCCTTCATCAGCTCGTCGGCCGTGGCTTCGCAGACCTGCTTGCGCCGCCCGCAGATGAAGATTTCGGCGCCAAGCGCGAGAAAGCGCTCCGACATTGCCTTGCCGAGACCGGTGCCACCGCCGGTCACAAGAATACGCTTGCCTGAAAAGAGTCCGTCCTTGAACATCGTGTGCTCCCTTTCGCCTGTGCCGCGGCCGCACGCATTGTGCGGCGAGGCGCGCGACGGGGAAAGAGACAGGCGCCGCAAAGCAGAAGCGCGGGAGGGGCAATGATCGTCGATCTACGAATCTACACGGTGCGTCCAGGGCAGCTCGAGAATTTCGTCGCGCTCTATCGCGACTATGCGTGGCCGCTGCAGCAGAAATATCTCGGCCGGTGTCTGGGCTGGTACACGACCGCAGAAGGTCAGCTCAATCAGGTCGTGCACTTATGGGCCTATGACAGCCAAGCCGACCGCGAGGGGCGGCGCGCCAAGATGGCGACGGATCCCGCATGGAAAGACTATTTGAAGCGCTCTTCGGAGGCGGGGTTTTTGGTGGCGCAGGAAAACCGCTTCCTCAAGCCGACCGAGTTCTTCGAAGCGAAGTGATCAGCGGTAGCGATAGACGTGCCGAACCCGGCGATGGCGCGGCTTGTTGATCCCGAGCCGCTCGGAAATATTCGGGCCCCCGGCGTAGCCAATGACGCCGCCTGCGACCAATCCGACCGGGCCGGCAACAACGGCGCCGGCGAGCGCCCCCATCGCGCCGTCGCCGAGCCGTTCCCCGGCCGCCGCGGGGGTGAGCACCAGCGCTGAGAGCAGGGTAGAGATGGCGATGGTTCTCACGGAGGCTTCCTTTTCGAAACGGTTCGTCGCAAGGGTGAGCGCGTGTGGTTAACAATTCGATTGTGGCAAGGCTGTGAGAGGCTCCGCGTTCTCTTAGTGTTTCGTAAAGGATGATTGTCCTTGCCAGCATGCGAAGGACTAAAAAATTAAACCTGCGCCTCGTCTACTCGTTGCAAAAGCGGGTGACACACGGCGCCTTTCATGTCGCAAAGATCATTTTGGGATTTGTTCAATTTGCCTTCTACGGGCGCCAAGGGCTCGCTTCCGGCGCGGCTCGGAATCTTCATCGTTTTCGTCTGTGTCGCGGTGGCCGGCTTCGAGGCCTGGCAGGACTATCGCGCTAGCGGCCGCGAACTCGCCAAGATCGCGTCGACGACTTCAAACCTCGCGCAGTCGGTGTTGCAGCACGCCGAGGATACGATCGAAATGGCCGACACGGCCCTGATCGGATTGCAAGAGCGGCTGCAGATCGACGGCACGTCGCCGGCGGCATTGGCCCGGTTGAACCGGCTGCTCGCGGTTGAAGTCAAAGCGCTGCCGCGGCTCAAGAACATCTTCGTGTATGGCGAGGACGGGCGCTGGCTTGCGAGTTCCGTACCGAACTTCTCGCCTGCTCTCAACAACAGCGATCGCGAATATTTTCAACGACTGAAGACGTCGCCCGCGGCCGAGCCACACATCGGCTTTCCCGTGCATAGCCGGTCGACCGGCGAATGGATCATTCCCGTTGCTCGCGCCTTCCGCCATCCCGATGGCAGTTTCGCCGGCGTGGTCAACGCCACGGTCGATGTGTCGTATTTCGTCGATTTTTACGAAAGGTTCGATGTGGGCGAGCTTGGATCTATCGTGCTGCTTCGGCGCGACGGGAAGATCCTCGCCCGCCGGCCCTTCAAGGACGACGACATCGGCCGCGACATGTCCGGGAGCTTGTTGTTTACCGAGCAGCTGCGCAAAGCGGGCGACGGAAACTACCGAGCCGTCTCGCCTGTCGACAATGTCGACCGGCTGATCGGCTATCGCGCCAGTGCGCGTTTTCCGCTCGTGACATTCGGCGCGGTCGCGACAAGCGAAGCGCTTGCCGGGTGGCGCAGCGATACGATTGCCGACGCAATCATCGTCTCGATCATCGTCTCGACAATCGGACTCCTTGGATTCTTCCTTGTCAAAGAACTCAACAATCGCGCCAAATCGCGCGCCGCGCTGGCGGAGAGTGAAGCCAATTTCCGGCTACTTGCCGAATATTCGAGCGACATGGTGAGCCGCGTCGGGCGCGATCACGTGCGCCGCTACGTCTCGCCGGCCTGTATCCGCCTCCTCGGCTACACGCCCGAGGAATTGATGGGTCACTCCGCGCTCGACGTGACAAGCCCGGAATATCGCGAGGAAATCGAGCAAGCGGTCGCCCGGCTTTGGTCGCGCGAGGCGCAGGAAGTCGTGCTCACCTACCAGGCCGTCAAGAAAGACGGCAGCAAAATCTGGTTGGAATCTTCGCTCCGTATCGCGCGTGACGCTGCCGCGCGGCCGGACGGCATTGTCGCGGTGACGCGCGACATCACCGAACGCAAGAAGCTTGAGGCGCAGCTCCGTGAATTGTCGCGCACCGACGGGCTCACCCGCATCGCCAATCGCCGCGCTTTCGAAGACGCGTTGTCCATGGAGTGGCGGCGCGCCATGCGCGAGAGTGGCGCGTCGCTTTCGCTTGCTCTTATCGACATCGATCGCTTCAAAAAATTCAACGATGAATACGGCCACCCTGCCGGCGACGAGTGCCTTCGTCTTGTTGCGAGCGCGATCTCCGACGCGGTGCAGCGTCCCGGGGATTTCGCGGCGCGTTTCGGCGGTGAGGAATTCGCGCTTCTGCTGCCGAACACAGATGCCAATGGCGCCAAGACAATTGCGGAGCGGGTGCGCGCGGCCATTATGGCGCTTGCAATTCCCCATACTGGGAACTCGCCGCTCGATATCGTCACGATTAGTCTCGGCATCGCAACGATGCGCTCATCCGGCCTCGGGAGGGAGAAGCCCGATGCGGCCATTCTCGTAATGGCTGCTGACAGCGCGCTTTACGAGGCAAAGCGCGGCGGACGAAATCGCGCCCATACGGCACCGCCGCTGGTCTCGGTCGCGAGCAACTGGGAGAACGGGTCCGCCGCGCAATCGGCGTGATCAGCTGCGCGGGTGGAGAACGCCGTCAAGGATGCGGCGGCATTCGCTCAGTTGTTCGAGGAGCGATTCGATTGCGCCGCGGTCCAAATTCGGACTCGACGCTTCCGCACCGTTTGCCACGTGCCCGAATTCGGCGCCATTCGGGGTGCGCAGCAATTCGCCGGCGGACTCGATCTGCTCTTCTTCACCGCGCCGGGCCGCAAGCGGCCCGCGATCATTGCTGCCGCCGAACGGCGTGGCGACAGCCCCCGCCGTGATCGCCTTGGCACCCTTTTCGCGCAACAGGCGCTGCACGCCGCGGATGGTAAAGCCCTCATCGTACAATAATCGCCGAATCGCGGTGATCAGCTGCACATCTTCCGGCCGGTAATAGCGGCGTCCGCCGGCGCGTTTCAGCGGCTTGATCTGCGTGAAGCGCGTCTCCCAAAAGCGCAGCACATGCTGCGGCAGATCGAGATTTTCCGCGACCTCGGTGATCGTCCGAAATGCTTCCGAGCTCTTGTCCATCGCTGCGTCCGACTCACCTGTGAGGGAATCTAGCGCGCTTTGGACCGGCAAATCACCCACCGCCGGGATCGGTTTCCACTTCGCCGTGGTCGCTGCGGGTGAGGGAGCCCGTCCCGGGGGTGGCGTCGGGATTGGTGAGACGGGCCTCGGCATGGGGTCCCGCCGGAGGCATCACCGGCGCCGGGCGCTGTTCGTTGCCCTCGCTCCTCGGGTCTTTGCCTGAGCCGGCCTTCTTCGGATCGCGCGATTTCCGTGTCATCGAACGCTCCCTTTCTCCATCTCCTCCTCGCAGATAAGGGAGCGGCCGTAATTGGCGAGGAGGTCGGCCGGATCGCGGAAAATCTGCGCGGAGCCCGCCTTGCGCAGGTCCGCCTCGGGAAAGCCGCCGCAGAGGACGCCGACCGTCTTCATTCCGGCCTTTCCCGCCGCCTCCGCGTCATAGGGCGAGTCCCCGACCACCATCGCCCGCTGCGCCGGAAGCTTCAGCCGCGCCAGCGCGGCTTCAAAAATGTCGGGATGCGGCTTTGAGCGCTCCGCGTCGTCGGAGCTTGTTTCCTCGTCGACGAGATGGACGATGTCGGCGGCCTTTTTGTAGGCCATGAGTTCGTCGCCCTTGGCGGAGGAGGCAAGCGCGATGCGTTTGCCGCCTGCCAGAATTCGCTCGAAGAGATCGCGCACCTTCGGAAATCCCCGCACATGCGGCAGGTACTCGCGTTTGAACAGATCTTTGCGGAAATCCTCGATCGCCTTGCCGCGCCGCTCGACCTCTTCCTTCGGCAGGAAGACCGGCATCAGCTGGTCGCCGCCCTTGCCGATCTGCGAGCGGATCGCGGCGAAATCCACGTCGTGGCCGAAATGCGCAAGGGTCCGCTGCCACGCAGCGGCGTGCTGATCGACTGTGTCGACCAGCGTGCCGTCAACGTCGAAAATCACTGCCTCGATCATGCCTGCTCCACGGCAATGACAGGCGAATGAGGAAGGGGGCCGGAGGTTCCGCAATGCGCCCCGGTGCCGGAACCAAGGCGGCTTCTCCGTATTCTGTCATTTCGATGCGCGGCCTGGAGAGTGCGAGCCGATGATCGTTGACAGGCCTCGCACGCGGTCTTCCGCGGCGCCGATGCGTTGAACCGATGCCGCGTGCGCAGGCCAAGGCGTCTGTTTCGGCCAAAACGCTTGTCATTCCGTCAGAGCCGTCGGGGCGCCTTGCCGTCGAACTGCTCGAGCTTTTGCGCACCCATCGTGAGCGGCCGATCGTACATATTGCTGTGGATAGCCGGCGCGCCGACCTGTTGCTCGGCATCGCCCAGGCCTTCGCGCCAGACCTTCGGTTTGCGCTCCTGCCCGCATGGGATTGTCTTGCCTATGACCGCGTGTCGCCGTCGCGCGCCGCAATGGGGCAACGCGCGGGCGTGCTGCGCTGGCTGACCGACAAGGCAGCCCTTCCGGACATTCTGTTCGCGACCCCCGCCGCTCTCATCCAGCGCGTGCCGCCGGCGGCAACATGGGCGGACGCGCATGTCGAATTGCGCGTCGGCGACAAGCTCGATGTGGATCAAGTAGCGCCGGCGCTGCAGCGCATCGGCTATGTCGCCGACGAACTCGCCGATGCGCCAGGCGAGTTTGCCATTCGCGGGCGTGTGCTCGATCTTTTCCCTGCCGCGGCGCCGCGCCCGTGCCGGATCGAGCATGAAGATGGCGTCGTTACCGCGATCCGCTCTTATGATCCGGCGACGCAGCGTTCCCTTGTCGAGGCGGAAGTGCTCATTGTCGATCCTGCGTCGGAAATCATTCCATGTCCCGCGGACGAACAGTCCGTGGTCACCGGTCGCGAGCATCATCTGCCGCAATATTATCCGCAGCTGGAAACCATCTTCGATTACATTCCAGATGCTGGCTTCGTTATTGAAGCGCCGGCCGAGAGACGTCTCGCTGCTCTGTTCGCGCAGATTGCTGACGCTTTCGCGAGCCGCAGCGAACGCGCACCGGGGACGCGCGCGCATCGCATGCCCGCGCCGCCGGAAAAGCTTTATCTCGATCGGGCGGAATGGGACAGCGCGCTTTCGCGGAAGCTGATCGCAACAACGGAAGTGTCGGAACAGGATCGCGTGCCGCGCTTTGCGCGCGAACGCAATCCGCAGCGTGCGTTATCGGCTTACCTGAAGCATCAATCGCGCGATCGGATCGTACTGACCGCGGTTGCTGAGCGCGATCTGCGGACGCTGGCGCGCGTCGCCGAGCGTGCTCTCGGCAAGCGCCCAACGAAAGCAAAGGATTGGTCCTCCGTCAGCAAAGAGAAGCGTGGAAGCGTGCTCACTCTCGCGGCGCCGCTCGACGCCGGCTTCGCCCTCTCGTCCCAGCACACCACCGTGATCGCTGCGCCCGATCTGATCGGCAGCCGCGCAGGCCGCAGTGCCGAGCAATCCGCGGCGTTGATGACACTCACGCGCGCCGACCTGAACATCGGCGACGCCGTCGTGCATATCGAGCACGGCATGGCGGCGCTCGATGGGCTCGAGCAAATTCAAGCCGGCGAAACGGCGGGGGAGGCGGTACGGCTGCGCGATGCCGCAGATGCGAAACTGCTCGTTCCCGTCGAAGATATCGGCAAAATCTGGCGCTACGGATCCGATGCGGAGGCCGTCGCACTCGATCGCCTCGAGAGCGACGCGTGGCTCAAACGTCGCGCCAAAGTCGAAGAGGACATCACCGTTAGCGCGTCGCGCATGGTCGCCAAGGCGGCCGAACGCGATAAGGCCGTTGCACCGAAGCTCGTGCCGCCGGCGCGTGATTACGAGCGCTTTGTTGAGCGCTTTCCGTATTTCCTGACGGCGGATCAAGAAGCCGCTGTCGATGCAACGCTCGCCGATCTCGCCGCCGGACGTGCGATGGACCGGCTCGTCTGCGGGGATGTCGGTTTCGGCAAGACGGAGGTGGCCTTGCGTGCGGCGGCAGCCGCAATCTTTTCCGGCAAGCAGGTTGCGGTCATCGCGCCGACGACGGTCCTCGTCCGCCAGCATTTGCAAACGTTTTGCCGCCGCTTCGCCGGGTTCGACATCGGCATCGCGCATCTCTCGCGGCTGGTTGCGGGGGCGGAAGCGCGCAAGGTGAAGGAGGGGCTTGCGAGCGGCGAGATCAGGCTGGTCATCGGCACGCACGCGCTCGCCGCAAGGGGCATGCGTTTCGCCGATCTCGGCCTGCTCATCGTCGATGAGGAACAGAAGTTTGGCGCCAAGCAAAAAGCGACGCTGCGGGCCAGCGCTGACGGCGCGCATGTGCTGACGCTGACCGCGACGCCGATTCCGCGGACCCTGCAGTCGGCTCTCGTGGGTTTGCAGGATCTCAGCGTGATCGCGACGCCGCCGGTCCTGCGTCAAGCGACACGTACGATCGTAGCGCCGTTCGAAAGCGGCCTGGTGCGCGACGCACTTTTGCGCGAGCGCGCGCGCGGTGGCCAGAGCCTGTTCGTCTGCCCCCGCATCGAAGACATCGAGCCGATGCGAGCGCGTCTCGCGGGGATCGTGCCCGATCTCACGATCATGGTGGCGCATGGCAAGATGCCGGCCGCCGAGATGGACGAAATCATCGTCGATTTCGCCGATGGCGAGGGGCATGTGCTGCTTGCGACAAATATCATCGAGAGCGGGCTCGATCTGCCGAATGCCAACACGATTTGCGTCTGGCGCCCGGACCGTTTCGGCCTCGCGCAATTGCATCAGCTCCGCGGCCGGGTCGGGCGCGGCCGGCGCCGTGGGACTGCGTACCTCCTGACCGATCCGGACAAGAAGCTTTCCGCGGCAACGCAGAAGCGCTTGCGCACCCTCGAGACGCTCGACCGACTCGGCGCCGGATTTGCGATCAGCGCGCGCGATCTCGATCTGCGCGGGGCAGGGGACCTGTTCGGCGACGAGCAGACCGGGCACGTGAAGCTGATCGGTCTCGGCCTTTACCAGCATCTTCTCGAACGCGCGCTGAAGAGCGCGCGCGGCGAAGCGAGCGAAGAGGATTGGTCGCCGGAGCTGCGGCTCGGTGTGACGGGGATGTTTCCCCGGGATTATGTGCCGGACGAGGAGGTACGGCTCAATCTTTACGCGCGCTTGGGCGAGCTGACGATTCAGGAGGAGATCGCCGATTTTGAGGACGAAATTGTCGATCGCTTTGGTCCACCGCCGCCAGGTGTCACCCGCCTCTTCGAGCTTGCGCGCCTGAAATGCCGCTGCCGAGCGCTGGGAATCGATCGGCTCGATGGCGGGCCGCAGGCGATCGCGGTAGGTTTCCGGCCGGACGCTGCACTGAAAGAGAGGCTCGCCGACCGGTCGGGCGAGGAATGGGAATGGCGCGGCGAACGCCTCGTCTACACCAGCGGCAGCGAAGATGCGGACGAGCGTCTGTCCCTCGCGACGCGTTTTCTAGACGATATCGATTCGGATTAGATCGGCGGGCTCGGTCAGGCCGAGAGCTTGGCCGGCTCGCTCATCGCAAACGTACGAAGCAGTTCGGCAATCGTCGTATCGAGGAGCGCGCGCAATCCGTCGAGTTCGCTCGCGGCAGGCACTTCGCGCGAATTGCGCGCCGCCGCTTCGATGCTGGCCAGCCGCGCCGCAAGGCTGCCGACGCCCATGTTCAGGCTCATCGATTTGAGGCTGTGCGCCGCAGCCGCGACGCCGATCTCGTCGCTGCGTCCCGCCGCTTCGCGCAAATCGGCAAGCACGCGCGGGGCGTGGCTCTGGTACAGCGTGAGAATGCGCGCGATGAAATCGCGCCGCCCCGATTGCGCGGTTTGCAGCAGGCGCTCGGTCGTCTCCGGATCGAGTAGCGCGGCGTCATCCTGCGGCTGCAGGCCGCGCGCCTCCGGCGCCGCATCGCAAACATCCCCGCCTTCTTCTGCGCCGCTCGGTACCAGGAAAGTGCCAATGCATTCGGCGAGCTTCTTTACCGAGAACGGCTTGTGCAGGACGCCGTCCATTCCGACGTCACGCCATGCGTCGGCTCCGGCTCCGGCGACATGTGCGGTCAGCGCGATAATCGGGGTTGGTGTGGCGTCGTTTTCCTGCTCGTGCGCTCGGATGCGGCGTGCCGATTCGAACCCGTCGAGTTCCGGCATGCTGCCGTCCATCAGGATGAGATCGAATTTTTTCGCGACAGCCGCGTTGAACGCCGCCAGTCCGTCGCCGACGATCTCGACGCGATGAATGCCAAGACGCTTCAGCGCCTCGCAGGCGACCTCTAGGTTTACCTCGCTGTCGTCGGCCACGAGGATATGGGCGGCGGCAAATTGCGGCAGGGTCTCGCGCTGCGCCGATTGTTGCACGCGTTCTGCGTCCAAGCGCTCGCCTTTGCCGAGCCGATCCAGCATCGGGCGCAGTTCGTCGTACACGAGCGGGCGGCGCAGCACCCCGTCGACGAGCGCGGTGCTTCGCCCCTCGTGCGCGGCATCGCCGAGCGGGGCGAGCGCGATGATACGCGCGGCACCCGCAGGCCTATGGCCAAGGCGTGTGAGATCGGCGATGTCGGCGAAGAGACACGCCGTGCTTGGCACTTCGGCAAGGTCCTGCACGCGCACGCCGTAGCCGCGCAGCGTCAGTTCCTGCGCGAGCACGGCACGCGTCGCTTCGCCTGAGACGGCGATCGCGACGTCGTTCGCGCGGGCAGGGGCGAGGACAAGCTCCCGCGCGGCGCTCTCGCCGGCAATGGGCAGATCGAACCAGAAGGTCGAGCCTTCGCCCTCGACGCTGTCGACGCCGATCGTGCCCTGCATGGCCTCGACGAGCTTCTTGCAGATCGATAGTCCAAGACCCGTTCCGCCGAAGCGGCGCGTCGTCGAACTGTCGGCCTGCGAAAAGGCGCGGAAGAGTTCACCCTGCTTCTCTGGCGGAATGCCGATGCCGGAATCCCTGACGCTGAAGCGCAGCATGTCGCCGTTGCGCTGAAGCCGTATCAAGACCGATCCCTCAGCCGTGAATTTCAGTGCGTTGTTGACGAGATTGCCGAGGATTTGGCTGATCCGGACGGGATCGCCCGCTATATGCGGCGGCACATCCGGCTCGATCAGCGCGGCGAAATCCAGGTTCTTGGTCTTCGCCTTTTCGCCGAACAACGTGACGCTCGTGTCGATGAGTTCCGCGACATCGATGTCGATTGTTTCCAGATCGATCTTCCCGGCCTCGACCTTGGAAAAATCGAGAATGTCGTTGATCACCGCGAGCAGGCTCTGCCCGGAGCGTGCGATCACTTCGGCATAGCGCCTCTGCCGCTCCGGCAAATCCGCTGCGGCCAGAAGTTCCGCCATCACCAGCATGCCGTTCATCGGCGTGCGGATTTCGTGGCTCATGACCGCCAGAAATTCGGATTTGGCGGCATTCGCCGATTCCGCTGCTTGCTTCGCCTTGTTAAGATCGCGCGTGCGGTCGGCGACTTCGCTCTCCAGATGCTCCATATGCTGCGCGATCTGTGTATCGCGCTCGCGGATTTCACCCATCATGCCGTTGAAGGCGGAGGCCAGCACGCCGAACTCGTCATCGCTCTTCATCGCGACCGACCGGTTGTAATCGTGCGTCACCTCAATGTTCGACATCGTGCGCGTGAGGTCGGCGAGCGGTCGCGTGATTGATCTCTGCAAACGGATCGACAGCGCGAGGCCGAGGACGATCGTCAATCCCGCAGCGAGCAGATTGGTCGAAACGAATTGGCGGAAGCGCGCGAAGAGATCGCTCGTGTCGCTGATCAGATTGAGGGTGCCGACACGCTCGCCGGCGCTGACGACCGGCACCGAGACGGCGACCGTACGTCCGGCCAAAAGCTGCAGCAGCAGGGGGACGTCGACGTTGCTCGCTTCGTCCAGGTGGACTTCATCGGAGAGCCGTATCGCCTCCCCGAGGCTCGCGATCGGGGCTCCTTCCGCATCGACGAGATCGGCGAAGAGAACGCCCGGCATCCGGCCGACCGCCCGCAGCGTTTGCAGCGCCGCGCCGGTGTCATGGGTTTGCGCGGCCTGCGAGGTCGCGCTCGCCAGGATTCCGGCTTGCGCGAGCAACGCCTCGCGCTTCTCGAAGGCATAACGCTGCAGTTCCTGCCAGAGCCCGAGCCCCGTCCCGACGAGGAGCGCCACCCCGACCGAGATCAGGACGAGGCTCATCAGTTTGGCGCTGATTGATCCGCGGAGCCGCATCCGCCAAGCATCGCAGCAACTTGTATGCAGGCGATTAATTCGGTGCCGGGTATCCCGCGTTTAGAAACGCACAAGCGTTGCTTAACCCCGGCCTGTTATTCTGTACTATCGCGGCCGCTTGCAAATCGAGGGAAGGCGCATGTTCAGTCGGGAGCAACTGGTCGCCGCCCTTGAACGGGACGAACTCTTTCTTGCCTACCAGCCGCAGATGCTGCCGGACGGCCAGTCCATGGCGGGCGTCGAGGCGCTCGTGCGTTGGCAGCATCCGGTCCGCGGCGCGCTCGGGCCGGCCGATTTCCTGGCCGCGGTCGAAGCGCACGGGCTCTCGGACGAACTCGGCACCTGGGTACTGAAGCGCGCTTGCCGCGAGGCCTTGCGCTGGCAGAGCCTTATGCTCAGCGTCAACGTCTCCCCAACACAGTTTCAGAAGGCTCGCTTTGTCGAGCGGCTTATCGAAAATGTGCGTGGAACCGGCTTTCCCTTAACTCGCCTGGAGCTCGAAATCGTCGAGACTGCATTTTTCGAGGATCCCGCGAGCGCCGAGGCGCAGCTCCGGCACTTGCGCAGCTTCGGCATCAGTCTCGCGTTGGACGATTTCGGGATCGGCTATTCGAGCCTGTCTTATCTACGCCGGATGCCGTTCACGAAGCTGAAGATCGACAAATCTTTCATCGACGATGTGACGATGATGCAATCGGCGGCGATCGTGCACGCCGTGATCGCACTTGCGCGCGCTATCGGTCTCAAGGTGACCGCGGAAGGTGTCGAAACTACCCAGCAGCAGCAATTTCTGCGCATTGCCGGTTGCCATTATCTGCAGGGATATCTGTTCTCCAAGCCCGTGCCGGCGGCAGAAATCGACCAGATGCTGGCTGCATCGTCATCGAAGGTGATACGCACGGCTTAAGGCCGCCCGTTCCCATTAGGTCGACGGTGGTTCTTAGCCGGCCAGCGGCAACTCGCTTGGGCCGAGCGATCGCGCGTGATAGGAGCGTTGCGCGCGCAGAACGTAGCGCAGCTGATAGCTCATGAGCCGCCAGTTGACGGGCTTCGTCACGAACGACGTCGCGCCCGCTTCATAGGCGAAATCGATCGAGCTCATGTCGTCACGGCCGGTGACGACGACGATGGGCAAATCGCAATGGACGGGATGCGCACGCACCCGCCGGATCATTTCGAGGCCGCCCATTCCCGGCATTTCGAGATCGACGAGCGCGATGTCGAACTCTCCCTTATCGAGGCAGGCAAGGCCTTCCTCGGCGCTTTCGGCCACTTCAACCGCAGCGGTCGGCGTGGTCAGGTGAACACGCGCGAATTCGCGCAGGATCGGGTCGTCGTCGGTCACCAGAATGCGGGCGTCGTCATCGAGCACATAGGTGAAGCTGCGGTCTTTCTTGGCGGCGCTTCCAAGCTCGCGCAGGCCCATGGCAACACGGCCCGTGTCGTTCATAGATTGTGATGCGCGCGCTTCCGCCTCCTCAAGGCGACGGCGCATCTCGCGCAACTGCTCGACAAGGTTTGCATTGCTCTGTTCGGCGTCGCCGCCGGTCGCCTGCTTGCTCTCGCCGAGCAGCCGGATGCCGGCTTCGTTGCCTGCGCGCCAGCACACCTCGGCTCGCCGCGGCGCAATCGAGAAGGGCGTGCTGATCCTGACCTTGTCCGGGATGGTCGCGCCATCCGGCAGGATCAACCGCGCTCCCTCGTGACTGATGTCCCAGATCGTGCAGTCGACCGCATCGTTCAGTTCCGGCGCGGATATCTGGCCGTGGACGAGGCATCCCTCTCGCACCCCAATTCGAGATTCCGTCATTGCATGTTCCTACTGCGCCAGACGCGCTTTCTGAGTTGCATTGCCGACGCCTTCGGGCACCGGGACATCGGTGCTCGCATAGTCGCTGTTCAAAACGAGGTTGGGCCCGTCCTTGATATCGATCTGGCGCGTAACGACGACGGTGTAAGCGGATTGCGCCGCAACGGGACGTTTCGCGTCGATGATCAGGCGTCCCGCGGGGAGATAAAACGTGCCCAGGAACTGCTGCGCGTTGTTGCTGCTGATCTGATACTGGCGCATCGGCGGAGAGCCGGGCGGCGGCGGGGGCAGCAGTCCAAGGGGACCGGGCGGCGGCGGAACAGGCTGGGAGACGTTGCGGTCTTCAAAGAAGATGAAGCCGGCGAGCACACCGTCCTTCGGTGCCGTCAGTGAAATGGTCGTATTCGGATCGAAACGCAGGCCGCCCTGATCGCCGGTGAAATAGATTCCTGCGGACTGCCCTATAAGCGAAGCGTTGTCCTGGACGATCAGTGGACCGTTGTTCATAATGTAGTTGCCGGGCGCGAGAGTTGCTTGGGCGCTTCCCTTGATCGTCAATCCTCCGCAATAGACGCCGGGGTAAAGCGTTTGCACGCCGGTTACGACCATCAGCGTCGAGGTACAGGAGCCGACCGTGGGCCGCGGGCGCGAAGCCAAAGGATCGGTCATCGAGGGACAGTCGGTCGTGGGTATGGGATTTAACCGCGCCTTGCCTCCCGAATACCCCCCGGCCGTGCAGATCATCGAGGCTGTGATCGCGGCGCTATCGTCGGCCTGAAGCCCCTGCTTATCCTTGGAATTCGCGTAGACGACGCAATCGTTGGCCGTAACTTGCGAGTTCTTTTCGAGATGCAACGTGCCGCCCTGCTTCGTGTCGAGCGCCAGCATGCATAGTTTGCCCGCCGGACCGAAGAGTTGAGCAGTGGCGGTCGCTTTGACGACGACGCTGCTCATGCCGATGATCTTTCCCCAGGAAAGTTGCATCGTGTCCGAGAGCGTCACTTTAACCTGCGTGCGCTTCTGCAGGATTTGCGTGTCGACCGACAGTTGATCCTGAACCGCGCCCATATTCGCCTGCGCAGTCGACTGCGCGATGCTGGAAACCACAGCGTCCGACGTGTTGGCGAGCTTCAGCTGCTGGGCGGCGGCGAGTGCCGCGCTGTCAGCCGCCTGCTGCAGGTTGGAGCGCCGGTTGGCGATGTGGGTGTACTCGTTGCCGACCGCGGCAGCGCCGACCAAAACAGGGAAGGCGACGCCGAACAGCAGGCCGACGCTCCCCTGTTTGTCAGCCCAAAAACGGTTTTTCACGCCTGCCTCCGCACGAAGCCGGCAGAATGAGCCTCAACTTTTAAGAATGGTTTGCACCGATCGCAGACTCACAGGTTCGACCGGCGCTGACGCTTAAGGAACAGCTAAGCTAGCGGCCGGAACAGGCAAATAGGTTCCGAATGCAATGTGCGAAAGCGCACATCAAAATGGTTAAGCATGTGTGAACTGTAGCCCTGCGTGAGGACGCGAGAGCGATGACTGCATTTCTCAAGAAGAGCCGGCCTGAAGCGATGGACGCCTCCATCTCGGCCGCCGAGCGGCGCATTGCCGATCGCAACGAGCGGATCATCCTCGACCTGATGCGCGGCCGGGATACGAGCGCGGATGAAGACAAGGTCGCGCGCGACCTCGTCAGCCTGGCGCGGATGCGCGGCCGGCGCGAGGGGCCGTGGCGGCGCGCACCGCGATAGCTTTAATTGCGCACAGCATCGCGCTCCGCGGACGCGCTCCGCACCGTTTCGATTGCCGCCTCGATCAGCTTCGGGTCAGCCCGGAAGGGGCCGATCTCGACGACTGCCATGTTGGCGAGAACGCGCGCCAACGACGACAGCGGATTGCCCCCGGCGTCGAAGAGGTTCAGGTCCTCGTCCGGGGTGCGGGCAATGCCCTCAATCACGTGCGCCGCATAATTCGCGAGCCGCGTCGCGTCTTTGGTGCAGCTTGCGACGGGAGGCGTGGCCGGGTTCGGGGAGGGGGAGGAGGGCGCGACCGGAGCGCGCGATAGATCGGGCAGAAAAGCGGAGGCGACCCGTAGCCGCTCTGCCTTTAGGGGCGGCTCGAGCTGCAAGGGAGGTTCCGGATTTCCTAACCCAACGGTGGTGCTCCGCGCCGCCATCGTGGTGGACGCCAGCCGGTCCGGCACGACCGAGCGCTTCACGGTGAGTCTACCGCCGCCTTTTTTCGCCATCAGAGTGCCGCCGCGGCGGCGGGCGGCGAGCCAGCGCGCCCGCAATGTGTTGCCGATGCCGTATTTGGCGAGCGGCGCGAGGGAGGTAATGGCTGGCTGGGACTGGCTGCCCACCGTTGCGGCCGACAGCTCACATTGCGCCGGCGCCCAATGCGCGACGATGGCTCGTGCCGATTTGCGGCCGTATTCCAGATAATAGCGCCGGAGCAGGGCGACCGCCGCCACCGCTCCGTCTTTTGCGGACGCGAAGGCGGCGTGGCCATCCGGGTCGGAGGCGAGCTCACCTGACCATCCCGCTTTCTTGATGCACCAATAGTTGTTGAGGCGAATGCAGCGCGGAAGATTCGCCGGGCTGGCGCCGGCGAGCCAACGCAGTGAAGTCTCGGCGCCGAGTTCGAGATCGAGCGCCGCCTGCATGCGCCAATTGTCGACCGCGCGCCCAACGGGCTGGAAGGAGGCGGTCTTCGCAAGCGGTGGCAACGCCGGAATCGTCAAGTACGGCGGCTTCGCCAGGGACAGCAGGAGCGCGACGAATTCCAGCATCAATCGTCTTCGATGCTCGCATCGAGCGAGGCGGGAGTGACGAAACGGTCGAGGCGGCCACCATGTTCCGTCACCTCGTCCCAACGCTCGACCGGGAAGTCGAGCACGGCGAGACCGGAGGTCGGGAAGTTCGTGTTCATGCGGGCGAAGGCATAGCGGTCGCCAAAGCCGGTGAGCAGGGCCGCGAGATCGGCCATGCCGGGCGCGTGGCCGATCAGCATAAGCGTGCGGACGTCCGCCGGCGTGCGGCGGATGAGGTCGAGCAGCGTATGCGCCTCCGCGAGGTAGATGGCGCGATCGAGGCGCGTCGGCGGATGCTGGTGTGCGGCCTTCAGGGCGAGATCGAGCGTCTGGCGGGTGCGCCGCGAATCCGATGCGATCGCAAGGTCGGGGAGGAGCTGCTCGTCCGTCAGATATCGGCCGATGCGTTTGGAATCCTCTTCGCCGCGCTTGGTCAGCGGCCGGTCATGGTCGCCGCCGCCGGCTTCGCGCGCGGTCTTGGCGTGACGAAAGAGAAGGAGGCGCAGCACGGCCCCAAGATAAAGCCGATTGCGCGCCTGTCACGTCTATCGCTTGCGCGTTCTTTCCGCCTCGATCGCCGCTTCGTGATACCAGCCGCTGCCCATTTCCACGGCAGGTATTCTCTGCAGCCTGGAATCCGCAGCGGACGCGTGATCCTGACGAAGTCCGGCGCTATTTGCGCCGATCCGACGCGGAAATTGGTAGATCTTGGCGGTTTCCTGCCGAACATTGGGGCCCACGTTACCAATCCTTTCGATTCTCGGGCGTTTGCATATGGCAGGAGGCTAGCAGCTTTGCACCCCGTTTGCGCGGGATACTGCAATAAAAGTGCAGTTTGCGAAAAGTATGGGCAATTATTTGCCTGCCGATTTGTGCAGCAATAGTCGCCGAACGCCGCAGATGATTGGCACAACAAATGCTGAGTATCAGCCAGCCGAAAACGGCAGGAGGTTGCGCGCCTGCTCGACGCGCGCTGGACAATCACGAGAGGATCGCAATGACGAAATACAAACTCGAGTATATTTGGCTCGATGGGTACACGCCGGTGCCGAACCTGCGTGGCAAGACGCAGATCAAGGAATTCAACAGCTTCCCCGAGCTCGAACAGCTTCCACTATGGGGCTTTGACGGCAGCTCGACGATGCAAGCGGAAGGGCACAGCTCCGATTGCGTGCTGAAGCCGGTCGCAGTTTATCCCGACGGCGCGCGCACGAACGGCGTTCTCGTCATGTGCGAAGTCATGATGCCGGACGGCAAGACGCCGCATGCCTCCAACAAGCGCGCCACCATCCTCGACGATCCCGGCGCTTGGTTTGGCTTCGAGCAGGAATATTTCTTCTACAAGGACGGTCGCCCCCTCGGTTTCCCGTCCTCCGGCTATCCCGCGCCGCAGGGGCCGTACTACACCGGCGTCGGCTATAAGAATGTCGGTGACGTCGCCCGCCAGATGGTCGACGAGCATCTCGACCTCTGCCTCGCCGCCGGCATCAATCACGAAGGTATCAACGCCGAGGTGGCGAAGGGCCAGTGGGAATTCCAGATTTTCGGCAAAGGCTCGAAGAAGGCCGCCGACGAGATGTGGATGGCCCGCTATCTCATGCTGCGGCTCACCGAGAAATACGGCGTGGACATCGAGTTCCACTGCAAACCGCTTGGCGACACCGACTGGAACGGCTCGGGCATGCACGCGAACTTCTCGACCGCCTACATGCGCGAAGTCGGCGGCAAGGGCTATTTCGAGGCGCTGATGAAAGCTTTCGAGGACGCTCGCGAAGACCACATCGCCGTCTACGGCCCCGACAACCATATGCGGCTCACCGGCAAGCATGAGACCGCGGCGATTACCGAGTTCACCTACGGCGTGGCCGATCGCGGCGCGTCGATCCGCGTGCCCCACAGCTTCGTCAACAACGGCTACAAGGGCTATCTCGAAGACCGCCGCCCGAACTCGCAAGGCGACCCCTACCAGATCGCCTCGCAAATCCTGAAGACGATCGCATCGGTTCCGGCCGATGCCGCGACCGCCAAGGCCGCATAACAAAAGGTAGCGTGATCAAACAGCGCGGCGTGGCCGCTCGAGGCGGCGCCGCGTTTGCATTTGAGGTGCGTTGTTACATCTGGCTCGGCAGCCAAAGCGCGATCATCGGGAATACGATGAGGATGATCAGCCGGATGATGTCGGTCACGACGAACGGCAGCACGCCTATAAAAATCGTCGCAAAGCTCACGTCTTTGACCACGCTTTTTATGACAAAGACATTCATGCCGACCGGCGGGTGAATGAGTCCGAGTTCGACGGTCATAACGATAATGACGCCGAACCAGATCGGATCAAAGCCGAGTTCGGTGATCACGGGAAAGATGATCGGCACGGTCAGGATGATCATGGCCATCGCGTCCATGAGGCATCCGAGGACAATGTACATGACCATGATCAGCGCGAGCACGCCGTAGCGTCCAAGGCCGAGACCGGTCAGGAACTCCGTGACCTTCTGCGGTGTCTGCGTGACCGTCAGGAAATAACCGAAGAGCAGCGCGCCGATCAGCACCGTGAAGACCGCGGCGGCTGTCCGCGTCGCCTGCAGGAGCGAATGTCGGATGTCCGCACGCGATAGACGCCCGCGCAGCACGCCAAGCACGAAGGCGCCGCCGGCGCCCATGCCGCCGGCCTCGGTGGGCGTGAACAGGCCGCCGTATAGGCCGCCGATCACGAAGAGAAACAGCACCAGTGTTGCCCAGACGTCGCGAAGGCTCGCGAGACGCTCGTTCCAGGAGGCGCGCGGACCGCTCGGCAGGAAGTTCGGCTTGATCAAGCCGATGATCACGATCGTCGCGATGTACATTGCCATCGCGAGCAGGCCGGGGAGAATTCCGGCCATGAACAGTTTGCCGATGTCTTGCTGCGTGATGATGCCGTAGACGGCGAGCACGGTCGAGGGCGGCAGCATCGCGCCGAGCGTTCCGCCCGCCGCGATGACCCCAGTCGCGAAACTCTGGGGATAGCCGAAGCGGCGCATCTCGGGATACGCGACGGTCGAGAACGTCGCGGCGGTTGCCACCGACGAGCCGGAAATCGCGGCAAAGCCGCCGCAAGCTGCCACTGTGGCGAAGCCGAGCCCGCCGCGCATATGACCGACAAACGTGTTTGCAGCGCGAAACAGTTCGCGGCTGACGCCCGACGTCGAGACGAAGGCGCCCATCAGGAGAAACATTGGGATGACACCGAAGGTGTAGTCGGTGACGGTGCGCATCGACGTCTGGCCGATCAGCTTCAGCGCCGGTCCACCGCCGACGAGATAGGCGTAGCCCGAGACGCCGATGAGTCCCATCGCCATGCCGACCGGCACGCGCAAAAGCATCAGGACGAAGAGCGTCACAAATCCGAGAAGCGCGACGGCGTCGGTGCTCATCTCACTCCACCGCCTTCAGCGGATGCTGGTTCTCGATCTCCTGCGGATCGACGATCAGACGCCACGTGCGGATGGCGATGAGCAGAACGGCGGAGACGTCGCCGATCCATGCGATCGCAAAGAACGGCCATGTCGGCAGGTTCAGATCGTACGTCAGTACGTTATCCGCATAGGTCTGGCGGACTTTGTCGAACAACGTATAGGTCTGCACGGTCACGACGAACAACAGCACGAGGGTCGCGAAAACATCGATGAACCGCTGATAGCGCGGGCCCACCGACGACCAGACGAGATCGACGGTGATATGACCGCCGCGATAGGAGGTCGCGGCAATGCCCCAGAAGATCAGAATGCCGAGCAGAAGCCGACCGAAATCATAAGAGTCCGGAATCTGGAAGCTGAAGAAATACCGCAGCAGGACTGAGATGAATATATCCGCCGCGACGATGCCGACAAAGATGGCCGCGATGAGCTCGATCGTATCGATGAAGCGGTCCATCGCATTGCGCGCTCTTGGCGGCGGCTTGAGGGTCGCTGGTATGTCGGTCATGGACGGGTGCTCTTCTTCGGCCACTTCCCCCGGGTGCATGAGGCCAAGCGGAATGCGATCCGGGTCCAGGAGCAATTGAGGTTGCTCCGGGAACGCGACGTCAGAATCCGGCGTGATATTTGCCGAGTGCCGCCTGCAAGTCGGCACGAATTTGGTCGGGATTGGCGCCCGCTTTCTTCGCCGCATCCGCCCAATTGCTCGACAGCGGTTCCGTCGACTTCTTCCAGGCTGCGACTTGCTCCGGCGTCAGGGGATACACCTCCTTGCCGGCCTTCTTCATCTTATCTCGTCCCGCGGCTTCGAAGTCGGCCCATGGGCCGGCGACCTTCTCGGCCCATTCCGTCGTGCAGTGATCGTCGATGACCTTCTTCTGTGCCGGCGACATGGAATCGTATTTCGCTTTATTCATGTTGTACGTGAACACCGTCGTGTAGAGCGGCGCATCAATCGCGTTTTTGACGACCTTGTCGATGCCGAACAGGAACATCGAGCCCCAGGGAAAGAAGATCGCATCGGCAACGCCGCGCTCCAGCGCGTCGCGCGACTCGGGCGCCGAGGCCTGAACATTAGTGCCACCGAGCGAGGTCACCCATTGCGCGATCGTGCTTTGTGCCGGGCGGACTTTCACGCCCTTCAGATCTTCAGGGACCACGATCTTCTTCTTGGAAAAAACGCCGCCGGGATCGTGAATGAAGGCAAAGCAGAAATGCGTGTCCTTCATCTCGGTCTCTGCATATTTTCGATAAAATGCATCGAGCGCCTGCGTCCCGGTATGGCCGTCGGTAAACGTGAACGGCATTTGGCCGATGGCGATGATCGGGAAGCGGCCGGGCTGATAACCGGGATTGATGTACGTGATGTCGGCGATGCCGTCGCGCGCCATGTCATAGTGATCGAAGGCTTTGCCGAGTTGCTCGGAGGGAAACACGACGGACTTGATCGTGCCGCCTGAGGCTTTCTCGATATCGGCAGCCCATTCCTTGGTGGCGGGCACGAGCGGATGCGCCGGCGGCACCCACAGCGATATCTTGAGATCGACTTGCTTGTCCTGCGCAAATGCCGGCAGCGCCAGGCTCGCCGCCAGGCACAACGACAGCGTCAGATTCTTCATCATTCAACCTCCCCGACCATGTCTTGGCTCATTCATGAGCCGCGATTCATTTAGCCTTTAGGCGTTTGTCCGGGCAGACCTTAACCGCGCCTCGGGCCAGCGTCGATGCGGACAATGGGAGAATTTCACCTGGCGTGGAAGGGCCGCTCGTCGATCGCCACCGCCTTCACCAGCGCGAAAATCCGTGAGCCCGGAGCCAGTCCAAGTTCGCTTACGGCGAGGCGCGTGAGGGATGCCGTGAGCCGCCCGCCGCCTTCGAGCGCGATGTCCACGAGGGAAAGCGCTCCGCCATCCGATTGGATCGCCGCCGCCGTACCCGAGAGAATGGTGCGGATGCTGAGATTGTCGGGACGTGTCGTGGCGAGGGCGACGTCGGTGGCGCGAATGAGCACACGTACAGACTTGCCTTTCGGCCCGATGGGGCCGGCGACGACGATCGCGCCGGCGGGGTGCTGCAGGGTGGTGACGTCGAACGTGGAATCGAAGGCGGCGACATGACAGTCGATGACGCTGACGATGCCGAAGCGATCTTCATGCGACGCGCGATTCATTTGCGAGAGCGCAGCGGAGGGCGGGCCCGCTGCAATGACCCGTCCGGCGTCAAGAACGACGACGTAGCCCGCCAGCCGCGTCACCTCTTCGATTGCGTGCGAGACGTAGATGATCGGAATGCGGAACTCATCGCGCAGGCGCTCGATCAGGCTCATGATTTCGATTTTGCGATCGTAGTCGAGCGAGGCGAGCGGCTCATCCATGAGCAGAACGCGCGGCGAGGCAAGCAGCGCGCGCGCGAGGGCCACGCGCTGGCGTTCGCCGCCCGACAATGTGCCAGGACGGCGATCGAGAAGCGCGCCTATGCCGAGCGTATGTATTACAGAATTGTAGGGCACGCGGCGCTCGGATTTCCGCGTGAAGAAATGGCCGAAGAGCAGATTCTGACGCACGCTCATATGGGGGAAGAGAAGCGAGTCCTGATAGACGACGCCGGTGCGGCGCCGGCGCGCGGGCACATCGATCTTGCGCGATGAATCGAAAAGCGTCTGCCCGTCGATCTCAATGTGGCCGCTGCTCGGGCGAACAAGGCCCGCGATCAGGTGGATCAGCGTCGTTTTGCCGGAACCGGAAGGGCCGAACAGTCCGATCAGCCGGACATCCGACTCGAATTTTGCTTTGAGCGAGAACTCGCCGCGTTGAGAAGCGACATCGACGAGGATCACGCGAGGCCGCTCACCCGCGCCACGGCACGGCGCTGCAGAAGTTCGGAGACCACGAGCGCCGCAAGGGCGATCGCGCCGGCAATGCAGGCAAGGCGGACTGCCGCGAAATCGCCGCCCGGCGTCTGCGTCAGGCTGTAGATCGCCGCCGAAATCGTCTGCGTCTCGCCAGGGATGTTGGAGACGAAGGTGATCGTTGCGCCGAATTCGCCGAGCGCCTTGGCGAAAGCGAGGATCGCGCCGACGAGAATGCCCGGCGCCGCCAACGGCAAGGTGACGAGCAGAAAGGTCCAGAGCCGGCTCGCGCCGAGTGTGCCGGCTGCGGCCTCGAGCCGCGGGTCGATCGCCTCGATCGAAAGGCGGATCGCGCGCACCATCAGCGGGAAGGCCATGACCGCGGCAGCAAGGACGGCGCCGGTCCAGCGAAAGGCGACGACAATCCCCATGCCGGCGAGCAGCGCGCCGATGGGCCCTCGCCGGCCGAACAGCAGGAGCAGCGCGAACCCGGTCACGACAGGCGGCAACACCAGCGGCAGATGAACCAGCCCGTCGATCAGGCTTCGGCCCGGGAATCTGCCGCGGGCAAGGATAAGGGCGGTCACAATGCCCAGTGGTAGGCTCACCAGAGTGGCCACTGTGGCGATGCGCAGGCTCAAGCTGATCGCAATCCATTCTTCAGGTGAAAGAGAAAACATGGGGAGAGTATCTCGATGTGCTGCTGCGTTTACGCCATGCGAAAACAACCTTCAAAGCAAATGCAACAGCGTGCCCACTCAAAGCGTTACCACGGACAAGCTAGGCCATCGCGATGTCCCTGATCGAAAAGATCGTCAGCCGCTCTGAGGGTGTGACGCAACCGAACGACAGGTCGGCTGTGCCGGACTCCTCGCGCACACCTCTTGCACGACGCAAGGAGCCGCGCGCCGGAGCGGGGATGAACAGCGCCTTTTTTGCCGATATCATCGCCACCATCACGGATCGGGGCCGCGACCTTTTCGGCCTGCGGCAATCGCGGCCCGCCGAAACCGCGGTGGGGCGCGGGGAGACGCTTGCCGAACTCTGCGAGACCCTGCTCGGCGGCAAAGGTGAAGCTTCGGGCACGGCGATGGCGCGGCGCGTGCTCGACATCTACGAGACGTTGAGCCGAGAGGAGCAGTTGATATTCTTCGAGGCGCTTGCAGAGGATTTCGGACCGGACGAAGCACTGCTCGAGGCGGCGGTCGAGGAATGGCGGCAGACCGGCTCGGAAACTGCCGCGACCGATCTCCATTTCGCCTCCGAGCCCAAGCGCCAGGAACTGTTCCGGCGGCTCAATCGCGCGCCCGACGGGACACGCACGCTCGTCAGCATGCGCGCCGATCTGCTGAAGCTTGCCCGGGGCAGTCCAGATCTCCGGCGCGTTGATCGCGATCTCGCGCACCTCTTCTCGTCATGGTTCAACCGGGGCTTCCTGGTGCTACGCCGCATCGACTGGTCGAGCCCGGCGAGCGTGCTCGAGAAGATCATCCGCTACGAAGCCGTTCACGAAATCCACGGCTGGGACGACCTGCGCCGGCGCATCGATGCGCCGGACCGGCGCTGCTACGCGTTCTTTCATCCGGCGCTCGCCGACGAGCCCCTAATCTTCGTCGAAATCGCGCTGACCGAAGACATTCCCGGCGCGATCGCCCCCCTTCTCGGCGAGGATCGAACCGTCATCGATCCGGGGCAGGCGCGCACCGCTGTGTTCTACTCGATCTCGAACTGCCAGGCGGGACTGGCCGGAATCTCATTCGGCAATTTCCTGATCAAGCAAGTCGTCGAGGAACTGCAGCGCGAGCTTGCGAAGCTGGAAGCGTTCGTCACGCTGTCGCCCGTCCCGGGTTTCCGCTTCTGGATGAAAGCGGCGGAAGAACTTCCGCTCACCAACGAGGAGCGCGCGATGCTCGCCGCCCTCGACGAATGGAGCTGGATCGACAATCCCGTCGCTACCGAGACTGTGCGCCGCGTTCTCGAGCCGCTTGCCGCGCACTACTTCCTGAAGGTGAAAACGCCCGACGGCCGCGCGGTTGATCCCGTCGCACGCTTCCATCTCGGCAATGGCGCTCGACTCGAGCGGATCAACTGGTTAGGCGACACGTCGCGCAAAGGCTTGCGCGAATCGGCGGGGATCATGGTCAACTACCTCTATGATCTCGACGAGATCGAGGAGAACCACGAGGCCTATGCCAATCAGCGCGAGATCGTCGCCTCGGGAGCGGTGCGCAAACTGCTCAAGCCGGAAGGCAAGTCACGACCTGCGCGGCCGCAAAGCGTGCCCGCCACCCCTGCCTGAGTTTTGATGTCTGCTCATCTGTATGAGGCGTTGAGCGCGCGCTTTCCGCAACGCGACAAGCCGTTCCTGACCACACCAGAAGGCCGCGAGCTTTCCTATCGCGGTCTCGATGAGGGCTCGGCGCGGATTGCCTCGGTTCTACGCAATCTCGGTGTCGAGCCCGGCGACCGCGTCGCGGTGCAGGTCGAGAAATCGCCGGAAGCGGTCCTCCTCTATCTGGCATGCGTGCGGGCGGGCGCCATCTTCCTGCCGCTGAACACCGCCTATACGCCGGCCGAGATCGGTTACTTCCTCCGCGACGCTGAGCCGAAGGTTTTCGTTTGCGATCCGTCGCGGCGCCGCAAGCTTGCGGATGCAGTGGAGAAGGCCCGCGTCGCGCATGTCGAGACGCTTGACGAACATGGCGGCGGCTCGCTTGCGGAAAAGGCAAACAACGCATCGGCAAAATTCGCCAATGCGCCGCGGGGCCCGGACGATCTCGCCGCAATTCTTTACACGTCCGGAACGACCGGCCGCTCGAAAGGCGCTATGCTCTCTCAGGAGAACCTTGCCTCCAACGCCCGCACGCTCGTTGAATATTGGCGCTTCGGCCCAAGCGACGTGCTTCTGCATGCGCTGCCGATCTATCACACGCACGGTCTCTTCGTTGCGATCAACACGCTGTTGATGGCGGGCGGTTCGCTTCTCTTTCTGCCGCGTTTCGATGCCGACACGGTGATCGGCTTGCTGCCGAAGGCGACGAGCATGATGGCGGTGCCGACCTTCTACACCCGCCTCATGCAGCATCGTGACCTCAATCCGAAGCTCGTGAAGCACATGCGTCTTTTCACTTCGGGCTCCGCGCCGTTGCTTGCGGAGACGCATCGCGAGTGGGGCGAAAAGACCGGCCATTCCATTCTCGAGCGCTATGGGATGACCGAAACCAACATGAACACGTCGAACCCTTACGAGGGCGAGCGCATCCCCGGTGCCGTCGGGTTTCCATTGCCCGGCGTGTCTTTGCGGATCGCCGACCCCGAAGACGGTAGCTCCGTTCCGCGTGGCGACGTCGGCATGATCGAGGTCGCCGGACCGAATGTTTTCAAGGGCTACTGGCGGATGCCGGAGAAAACGGCTGAAGAATTTACCGCCGATGGCTATTTCAAAACCGGCGATCTCGGGCGCGTCGACGAGAAGGGCTATGTCTACATCATTGGACGCGGCAAGGACCTGGTGATCACCGGCGGCTTCAACGTCTATCCGAAGGAAGTCGAGAGCGAGATCGACGCTCTGCCCGGCGTGGCCGAAAGCGCGGTAATCGGCGTGCCGCATCCGGATTTCGGCGAAGGGGTGACGGCGATCGTCGTGCGCAAAGACGGAGCCAAAATCGACGAGCGGGAGATTTCGCGCGCACTCGATGGAAGACTGGCGAAGTTCAAACTGCCGAAGCGCATCCTGTTTACCGACAACCTGCCGCGCAATGCGATGGGCAAGGTCCAGAAGAATGTGCTGCGCAGCACCTACGAGGACCTTTACAAAAAGGCGGCGTCCTGACCCCGGTCGGCTTGCGGGCAGAAGTCTTAATGAAACGTGTCGTCGCCAGGAGGGAACGCGCGCTCGTTTTCAAGGGCGGCTAAGCACGCTGCCCATCTGCTGGGCAAAAGGCACGTGTGCTGCCGCACCAAAGCCGCACCTGTTAAGATGTTATTCACAATTTGGTACATAAATTTGCAACAAATCGACGCGTGCCTCAGCCGACAAGCCCGATCACCTTCGACGGCGAGAGACAAAAGCGGGACGAACCCGCCCGGGTCGATTAAGAATTCAAAGCCCTGCGAGACATCGCAGGGCTTTGTTTTTTGGGCAGCCCTAGCCGGGCGAATGGCTACGCCAACCAATTATTAACCATAGTGCAAGAGGTTGCAGGGAATCGTTAACTTTGAAGACGCACGATTCGCATGAGCAAGGTGACCGTCTTGTCGCAAATGAACGAGACCCAGTCCCACCCGGCCGCTGAGGCGAGATACGCCTCCGCGCCCCACGCGATCGCGCCGGACCCGGTCATGATCGAGAGGATCGGCAAGGGGCTGCACGAACTCTACGATGGCGTGCCGAAGTCGACGCTGCCGATCTACTTTGGTCCCGTGCTCGGCGAACTCTATCTGACGCCGGTTCCGCGCCGCCGCTCGGCGTAGCCGATCTTGCCCCGACTGGAGAGAGGCGATCGGTCAGGCGGACTTTTCACACGTTGCTGTGCACCCACTCCACATCGAAGACCGCTCGGTCGTATCACGCAAACCGGCAGGCTAGGGTGCTTTCGGAGCGAGACAATATGAAAAGGTCCTTCCGAGAGCGGGCCTGAACCCGTCCCCGAGGAATTCGGCGACGCGATCTGGGCCGACGGAAACAACAACGGCATCTCCCTTAGTGAGGTCTGTGAGGCGAGAAAGATCAGGAGTTGAAGGATCGACGCTCAAAGTCGAAGGCAAGCTGCCGGTATCAGCAAGCGTCATGATTGCGGTTGATGCTGGATTCCTTATCTCCAGCACGATCGATCGTGCACGCCACGGTAAATTATCGTGTCGCCGGGCCGTCACGAGCACCATGAACTTTTGGCGGTCGGCGGATCCTTTGCAGATGATCTCAAAGCTTGCCGGAAGCGCCTTGGACCTCATCACCATACGGGCAGAAAAGTCGCCCAATACAGCCTGCACGCCAGCGGTATCTATGCACCAACCATCGAAGGTGCACTCAGAAGTCTCCGCTAGCGTCTCTCGGTAAGCCCGCCGATCGGGAGCGTGAGAATCAATAGAGCAAGAACGGCCCACGCATATGTTCTGAGACCCTGAGTCGATTCCTCCGACGAAACGCTCCTTTGCAATAAGGCGCCCTCACCGCTCCTTCATCGCCTCCGAGCCGATCTGCACCAGAGGCGAGAAGATATATTCGAGGATGCGTCGGCTGCCCGTCCTGATCTCGACCGTCGTAGCCATGCCCGTCTGCAGCGGAATGTTAGTCCCGTCGATACCGATCAGCGTCGTCTCCGGCTTTAAGGTGACCGGGAACACGAGGTTCTGCGTGCGCTGAGCCGTGCCGGAGTTGGTGCTCCTTGTCGTCTTGGCGGCATTCGTCTCGGTCTGCTCCGCTTCCGGCTGCGGAATGGCATCGCGCGCAACGCGCGTCACCCGCGCGTTGATCGTGCCGTAGCGGGTGAACGGGAAGGACTCGATTTTGACGACTGCGTCCTGCCCTTCCTTGACGAAGCCGATGTCCTGGTTCGGCAAATAAGATTCGATCTCGAGCACGGCATCTTCAGGGACGATCCGCATGATCTCTTCGCCCGAGGTGAGGACCTGGCCGACGGTCGTCACGGACGACGCCTGGATCGTCCCGCTCATGGGTGCGCGCAACGTCATGTGATCGAGCTTGGCGACGGACTTCACGAGCTTCTGGCCGTAATCGTCGGCCTGACGCTCGGCCTCCGCGAGCTTTTGCGCATTATCGGACATGAAGGTTTCGTACGCCTTCTCGGTGTCCCGCGCGATGACCGCGAGATTGGCCTCCGCCTCGCGGAGCTGGCCGATCTGCTGGGCCAAGGCGGTCTGCTGGTATTGCATGGTCTCGACCGCGTTCAGGAGGTCGGCGCGCGATCCCGCGTTCTTCTCCACCAGCGAGGAACGCATCTGGACGCGCTCCTGCTGGGTGGCGACCAGCTGCTTTTGCGCGACGATCGTCGAGTCCAGCCGCTCGCGTTCGGCGCGCTTCTGATTGGCCTGCGCATTCAAGCTCGCGACCTGCGCATTGAGCTGGCCGAGATCGCTTGCGATCACGCGTTCTTCGCGCAAGCGGATGGACTGCGGGATTTCCGGACCCCAGCCGACCGGTGGCGCTTTGGCGGTCTGTTTCGCCCGTGCCGCTTCGATCGCGACGTGCCGTCGCAGCGCCTCGGCCCGATAGGACGCAAGGCTGGTTGTAAATTCCGCGACCTCGGCGGCGCCTTCGCTCGGATCGAGTTCAACGAGCACGTCGCCTTGGCTCACGTGCTTTCCATTTTCCACGTGAGAGGCGAGCACCTTTCCGGTGTCGAGCGGCTGGATGACCTTGACGCGCCCGGTCGGCTGGAACTTGCCCTGGGCTGTGGCGATGATGTCGATCCGCCCGAAATAGGACCACGTGAGCGCGGTCGCGGCGAAAACGCAGATGATTGCCAAAAGCCCGATGCGCACAGGCGAGGGCGGCGTCTCCAGGATTTCGAGAGCCGCCGGAAGGAACTCGTGATCGGAGATGCGGAAGGCCCGCACCGGCAGGGAAGCCTTCGCCGGAACGAGATCCTTGTTGGTAACGAGTGTCATGCGGAAGCCTGTGAAGTCTGCAGTGCCCAAAGGCGGGAATAAAGGCCCTGCTTGGTCTTGAGGAGTTCGTCGTGCGTGCCCATTTCGACGAGCCGTCCGTCCTCGATTCCGATGATCCGGTCGCACTTGCGAACTGCGGCTAGCCGATGCGCGATTATGAGCACGGTGCGGTTCTTGACGATCCGCTCCATATTGGCCTGGATCATGCGCTCGCTCTCATAGTCAAGGGCGCTCGTGGCTTCGTCGAAGATGAGGATCGGCGGATTCGTCGCGAGCGCGCGTGCGATCGCGATTCTTTGACGTTGTCCGCCGGAGAGATTCGAACCGCGTTCTTCGATGATCGTGTCGTAGCCGAACGGCAGTTTCGAGACGAACTCGTCGGCGCCCGTCAGCTTGGCGATCGCGATCACCTGCGCGCGGGGCATCGCCGGATTGGCGAAAGCGATATTGTCGTGGATCGTGCGGTTGAACAGGATGTTCTCCTGCAGCACCACGCCGATATGGCTGCGCAGCCATGCCGGATCGACCTGCGAAAGATCGATGCCGTCGAGTGTGATCTGTCCTGCCTCCGGTATGTAGAGGCGCTGGATCAGCTTGGTCAGCGTCGACTTGCCGGAGCCTGAAGGCCCGACGATGCCAACAACCTCGCCGGCGCGGATCGAAACCGAGATGTCCTTGAGGACCTCCGGTCCGCCGGGGCGATAGCGGAAGAGCACGTGCTTGACGTCGATCGCACCCCGCGGCCGCGGCGGCACGGCGCTCATCGTGTTCGTGCGCTCCGGCGGCATGTTCAAAATGTCACCGAGCCGCTCCACCGAGACCTGCACCTGCTGGAAGTCCTGCCAAAGCTGCGACAATCGTAAGATCGGCTGCACGGTCTGGCCGGAGATCATGTTGAAGGCGACCAGTGCGCCGACGGTGAGGTCACCATTGATGACGGAGTAGGCTCCAAACAGAAGGAGGAGCGCGGTCGTGAGCTTGCTCACATATTGGATGGCCTGCTGACCACCGGCGCCCATCATGCCGGCCTCGAAGCCGGTGCGCACGTAAGCCGCGAGGCGCTCCTCCCATTGCGCCTGCATCATCGGCTCGACGGCGGCCGATTTTACCGTCTGCATGCCGACGACCGTTTCGACCAGGAATTGCTGGCTCGCGGCACCCCGATTGAATTTCTCTTTGACTTTCTCGCGCAGCGGCGGACGCACCAGGAAGCCAATCAGGAAATACAGTGGAATGGACGCGAGCACGATCAGCGTCAGCTTCCAGGAATAGGCGAGAAGCACCGCGATGAAGACGAAGGTGAAAACGAAATCAAGCGCGGAGAACAGCGCCTGCCCGGTCAGAAACGAGCGGATGTTTTCCAATTCGCGCACGCGCGCAACGGTCTGGCCCGCCGCGCGCGTCTCGAAATAGGCGATCGGCAGGCGCAAGAGATGCCTGAACAGCCGCTGACCGAGTTCGACATCGATGCGGTTCGTCGTGTGCGAAAGCGCGTAAGTGCGCAAATATTGCAGCACCACGTCGAAAAGCCCGATCAGAACAAGGCCCGCGACGAGTACATAGAGCGTCGAATAGCCCTTATGCGTGAGCACTTTGTCGACCACGACCTGGAAGAAGATCGGCGTCACCAGCGCGAATATCTGCACGAACAGCGACGCGAGCAGCACATGGCCGAGCGGTTTGCGGTAGCGCCAAATCGACGGCAGAAACCAGCGGAAGCCGAAGGTTTTGGGATCGACGCCTTCGCCGCCGAAACGGCGCGTCACCAGAACGATGATCGGCTCGATTTCCTCGAACAGCTTGTTGGCGGAAACCTCGCGGAAGAACTTGGTTATCGGATTGACGATCCGGCATTCGCCCGCCGGACCGCGGGCGATCAGAACCGTGAAAGAGCCGTCCTTGAGCCGCAGGATCGATGGGACGGGCGCACTGCGCAGGCGCTGTTCGCGGATATTGCGAATGACACGCGCCTTCAGCCCGACGAGACGCGATGCGCGGACGAGATCGTCCTCGTTGGACAGGCGGCCGGTCAGCGCGAGTTCGCGCTCGATCTGATGCGGATCGGCAGCGATTCGGTAATAGCCGGCAATGCCGCACACCGCCCGCAGGCCCGTGTCGATCGGTGCGGCAATAACTTCAGGACCAAGCGGACGATTCATCAAGGAAAGCTCGTGGAGGATGTTGCAAGGCCGGCAGCCGATAAACCCGTTTGTCTCGGCCGATTTCCCGAAGCGGTTGTGGCTTTATAGACGAGGGTTAACGAAAGCGCATCTGGCCGATGGTCTCGACGCAACCATGACGCAGCAGTGACAAAGATACGTCAGCTGCGCCGTTGCGTGAGTGCTCAAGCGGGCGGGCGCGCCGCCGGCAGAATCGTCCCCGAACATTCTCCAAAGCCGATCCGGTAGCCTTGGCCTTGCGCGTGCCCACGCAGGATCAGGGTGTCGCCGTCGTCCAGGAACGTGCGTTGCGCGTCGTCCCCGAGGCTAAGCGGCTCGGTGCCGTTCCAGGAGAGTTCGAGTAAACTGCCGCGCTCATGCTTCTGCGGCCCGCTAATCGTGCCGGAGCCGAGGAGGTCGCCGACGCGCATGGCGCAGCCGCCGAAGGCATGATGGGCGAGCTGCTGGGCGCTCGACCAGTACATGTAGCGGAAATTTGTGCGGGAGATCACGGTCTCGGCTTGGCCGGCGCGGAGACCGACCTCGAGTGCGATGTCGTAGTTCTGCGGGCCCTTGCGGGCGAGATAGGGCAGGGGAGTCGGCTCCTGCGCAGGCCCATCGACCGAGAAAGGCGCCAGCGCCTCTCGCGTTACGACCCACGGGCTGATCGAGGTGGCGAAGGCCTTGGCCTGGAACGGCCCCAGCGGCGGTTGCTCCCAGGGCTGGATGTCGCGGGCGCTCCAGTCGTTGAGCAGCACGAAGCCGAAGATCATCTCCTCAGCTTGAGCCATGCCGACCGGCGTGCCCATGGCGTTCGGCTGGCCAACCACCACACCCATTTCCAGCTCGAAATCGAGCCGCCGCGATGCGCCCTGGACAGGCGCGGCGGCCTGCGGCGGCTTCATCTGGCCATTCGGGCGGCGCACCGGCGTGCCGGAGACGACGACCGTGCTGGCCCGGCCATTATATCCGATCGGCATGTGCAGCCAGTTCGGCATCAGCGCCTCGCCATGCGGGCGAAACATTTTGCCGACATTGCCTGCGTGCTCGCGCGAGGAATAAAAATCGGTGAAGCCCATGACCTCGATCGGCAGATGCAGCGTGGCTCTGTCACGCGGAACTAACGCCGCCTCGCGCAAAGCCCTGTCGTCGCGCAGTGTCGGATCGTCATGGCGCAGCAGCTCACTGATGCGCGCCCGCGTCTGTGACCAGACTTTCGGACCAAGCGCCATAAAGGCGTTGATTGCAGCGCGATCAAAGACGTGCGCATCGGCCGCCGACGTAAGCAGGCCCGCTCGCTCGATTTCGGCAAGATCGAGGATGAAGTCGCCAATCGCGACGCCGACGCGCTTTTGCGGCGCGGCCTCTGTCGAAAAAACGCCGAATGGCAGGTTCTGAATCGGAAAATCGGACTCCGGCGCGACTTCGATGAAGGAGCGCAGGCTTGGATCGCTAGGATTGCTCGCCATGCTCGAAACTTACGGCCGCGTCGGGTCGAAGCGCTTCTGCAGGCCGTTCCAGCAATCAGCATAGTCGCTCTGCAGCGTGTCGAGCTCGGCCGCATACCGCGTCACATGCTGCGGAAAGCGCGTCTCGAACATGAAAGCCATCGTGCCGGTGAGCTTCACCGGCTTCAATTCGACATTGCTCGCATGTTCGAAAGCCTGCGCGTCCGGGCCGTGCGGCAGCATGCAATTGTGCAGCGATATGCCGCCCGGCACGAAGCCCTCCGGTTTCGCGTCATAGATGCCGTAAACAAGTCCCATGAATTCCGACATGATGTTCATGTGATACCACGGTGGGCGGAACGTGTTCTCCGCCACGAGCCAGCGCTCAGGGAAGATGACGAAATCGATGTTCGCCGTGCCGGGCGTCTCCGATGGCGCGGTTAGCACCGTGAAGATCGAGGGATCGGCGTGATCATATAGGATCGGTCCGACGGGTGAGTAGCGCCGCAAATCGTATTTGTACGGCGCGTAATTGCCGTGCCAGGCCACCACATCGAGCGGCGAATATTGCAGCGTCGTGCAATAGAGCTGCCCGCCCCATTTGACATAGAGCTCGGTCGTAACGTCGCGATCCTCGTAAGCCGCGGCCGGCGTCATGAAGTCGCGGGAATTCGCGAGGCAGTTGGCGCCAATCGGCCCGCGTTCCGGCAGCGTGAACGCGCCGCCGTAATTCTCGCAGAGATAACCGCGCGCCGATGCATCGACCAGCTCCAGCCGGAACTTCACACCACGCGGAATGACGACGATCTCGCCCGGCTCCGCATCGATGATGCCGAACTCCGTGAAGAAATGCAGCTTGCCCTGCTGCAGGACAAACAGCATCTCGGCATCGGCGTTATAGAAGACCTCGTCCTGCATCGAGCGTGTGATTAGATACACATGCGCGCCCATGCCGGTCTGCGTATTGGCATCGCCCGCTGTCGTCATCGTGCGCACGCCTTCGATGAAGGATTGCCGCTCGTTCGGCAGCGGCGTTGGGCTCCAGCGCAATTGGCCGATCGGCATTTCGCTGCCGGGGCAGGGCGCTGTCCGCCACAGACCGACGTCGGTTTTGCGGAAGCGACCGCTGTGCTTCACGGAAGGGCGAATCCGATAAAGCCACGAGCGCTCGTTCGCGGCGCGCGGCGCGGTGAAGGGCGAGCCGGAGAGCTGCTCGGCATAAAGCCCGTACGAGCATTTCTGCGGCGAGTTGCGGCCGATCGGCAGCGCGCCGGGAAGCGCCTCCGTCTCGAAGGAATTGCCGAAGCCGGTCATGTAGCCGGGGGTGATGGTGCCGACGGCGCGTGCGTCGGCGACGGTTTGCGGCGCGGCGTAATTCATGGCGCTCTCCTCAAGCTTCGTAATCCGGCTGTTGTTCCGGCGCGGCGTCCTTGAACGCGGGGAGCGCGAGACACGCCGCTTCTGCTTCGATGAGCCGCCGGAATTTCGACACATCCACCTTGAACCGGCGGGCATTGTAGAGCTGCGGCACGAGGCAGATGTCGGCGATGGTCGGCGCGGCGCCGAAGCAGAATGGGCCGCGTTCGGTGAGGATCGAGCGCTCGCAGGCATCGAGCCCTTGCTCATTGATGTCAGCTGCCCATTGGGTGACGAAATCTTCCGGGAGCTTCGCGGCGCGCAGACGATTGAGCACGCCGAGATTTTGGATTGGATGCGTGTCGCAGGCAAGAACCATCGCAAACGCACGCACCCGCGCGCGTGGCGTCGGATTCTTCGGCAGAAGCGGCGGCTCGGGATGAGTCTCGTCGAGCCATTCGATGATCGCCAGCGATTGCGTGATGATGCCGCCGTGGTCCGTCTCGAGCGTCGGCACGAAGCCCTGCGGATTGAGCGCGAGATAATCCGGGACGCGCTGCTCGCCTTTGCGCAGATGATGAAAGTGGTGCTCCGCAGTGAGGTCCTTCAGATTGAGAGCGATACGGACGCGATAGCTCGCCGCGCTGCGGAAGTAGCCGTGCAGTTTCATTGCGCAACGCCCATTTTTGTCGAGAGCGTCTGCGCCGCTTGCTCCAGAGCTTCTTTCAGCACGTTGAGATCACCGATATGGTTTGCGAGCAGCAGCACGAGCGCCGCGTCGAGTGCGGCGCTGTCTTCATCGCGCAAGCCGCGATGCGCTTCGACGATCATGCGATAAGCCGCGTCGGGATCGGCGAAGTTTGATGAGGTCGAGAGCGTCTGCTGCATGAAAAGCTCATTGCCAACCGCTGGCGCGGCGAAGCGCGTCGGCGATTGCCGATGCTTGCGCCTGTTTGAATCGCGCCGCGACATAGCCGTCTGGCCGCAGGAGATAGGCGCTGCCGGGCGCGCAGTCGTAACGCCTGGCGAAGGCGCCTGTCGGATCGCGAAGGCCCTCAGTGCGGTTGCCGATTACAATGCGTGCCACATCGGGAGGGCACTCTGCGGAGCGTCCGTTCGCATATTCAAGCAATGTGAAGCCGCGGCCCCGCGCCAAAAATGCTTCGCTCAGATAGCAATCGCGACCGTCGCCATCCTGTAGCGGCCCGTCGAGCATCGATGTGCCGGGCTTTGGTCCGCCGCGCCATTCCTCAGCATCGGGCGTCGACAATGGGGTGTCGTACGCGGTCGGCGTCGACAGCCGACCGGCATTGACCATGCGCTTGGCGAAATCGTGCCTGCGTGCGAGCCGCAATGCGGCTTTGCGCAGCCGCTGCTCGTGGCGCGAATGCGGCGCGATGAAATCGGTCGAGCGCGTCGAGTGGCCGATATTGTCATCCGCCGCGGCAATGCGCTCGATATCGTAGGAATCGAGGAGCGACGTCGGGGCTTTGCCGGTAAGCGCGAGATCGAGCTTCCAGGCGATATTCTCCGCGTCCTCAAGGCCGGAATTCGCGCCGCGCGCACCGAACGGCGAGACCTGATGCGCGGAATCACCGGCAAAGATTACGCGGCCGTGGATGAAGCGCTGCATGCGCCGGCACTGAAACTTGTAGAGCGAGATCCACTCGAATTCGAAGTCGCCGTGGCCGATCATGCGCTCGATGCGCGGGCGCACGTTTTCCGGCCGCTTCTCGATTTCGGGATCGGCATCCGGCCCAAGCTGGAGGTCGATCCGCCATACGTCATCCGGCTGTTTGTGCAGCAGCGCGGACTGGCCGGAATGGAACGGCGGGTCGAACCAGAACCAGCGCTCCGTCGGAAATTCCGCATTCATGCGCACGTCGGCGATCAGGAACTGATCTTCAAAGACTTCGCCGACGAAATCGGCCCCGACCATGCCGCGGAGACTCGAACGCGCGCCGTCGCAGGCGATCACGTAATCGGCGGCAAGCACGTAGCGACCTTCCGGCGTGTCGATCGTCAGGCGCACATGATCGTTCGCCGGCTGCAGGCCAGCGACCTTGTTGCGCCAGCGCAGATCGATCTCCGGCATCTCCGCGACGCGCTCGCACAGAAACTTTTCGGCGTAATATTGCTGCAGATTGATAAAGGCCGGCATTTTGTGCCCGCCTTCCGGCAATAGATCGAAGCGGTAGACGAGCTCGTCACCCAGGAAAACCTTGCCGACCTGCCAGACGATGCCTTTCCCGACCATGCGCTCGCCGACGCCGAGGCGATCCCAATATTCGAGCGAGCGTTTTGAGAAGCAGATCGCGCGCGAGCCCTCGCCAATGCGGTCGGCGTCATCGAGCAGCACGACGTTGCGTCCGCGTTGCGCGAGGTCGATCGCAGCCGACAGGCCGACAGGACCCGCGCCAACGACGATCAAGGGATGCCACGCGGGTTCGCGCCTGTCCTGATCGGGGCAGCGGCGATAGCCGAACTGGAAGAGACCGGTGCGCGGCTCGGTCGCCATTTTCCACCCTGTGCCTTGGCCCACGCTTCTCATGGCGTGTTCGAAGATAGTTGCGTCAAGCAACTATTCGCGACATTATTGGCGGGCCGAAACCAAGTCAAGCGAGGCCATGGACGCGCGGAAGAAAGCAAAAGCCGAAGAGCCTTTCAGCTTGCGGGGATTCCTGCCGTATCAGCTGGCGGTGCTTGCCGACTATACCAGCACGCGCTTTGCGGAAGTGTATTCGAAAAAGTTCGGCCTGAGCATTCCCGAATGGCGCGTCCTCGCGACCGTAGGCGAGGGCGACATGCTGCGCGCCAAGGACATCGAGGCGGAGCGCCATTTGCACAAGACGGTGGTCAGCCGTGCGATCGCGAAGCTCCGCGCGCGCGGCCTCGTCGAGCTCAGAAACAACGCGAAAGACCGGCGCGAGTCATTTCTTATCCTGAGTGCGAAGGGCCGAAGGCTTTATTCAGAGATCATCCCGCTCGCGCGCACCTACTCGGACGAGATACTCGCGTCGCTCAGCGCGAACGAGCGGGAGGGGCTAGAGCGGGGGCTAAAGCGCATGCTGGAGCGCGTCGAGGCCGAGCGACAAGGCTCCGGAGCATCACTCCCGCGCTAGTGCAATGCGCAGCAGCCGCTCCTTGAGGCATTCGATGCCGCCGATCAGCCCGAAGCCGGCGACCTTGCCGGCATAGGAATAGGTGATCGTCTTGTTGCTGTGGACGAAGCTTCCGGCAATGCCGATGATCTCGCCGGACCGCGCCGCCTTCAACAAACGCTCCAACTCCTCGATAACGACCTTACTCGTTTCGGGCGCCGTGGGGACGTAAGTCCCGTGCAGGCTGACGACATTCTCCGACATGATCCGCTCCCCCCTCGTGACGCGGAAACATGTCTGTAGCTTAGCAATGTCTGTGCCGATGTCTGTCACTTCACCGTCACAGCAGCAAAAAGAAAGGCGCCTTGCGGCGCCCTTCCACTGGAAAGTTTAATTCGAATCAGCGGCGGTTGTTGGTGCCGCGGACGCCGCCGGCGCTCGATGTACCTGTAGGCGAGCCGAGCGTGCCCATGCCGCCGCTCGCGCTCTGATTCGCATTCGTTCCGCTGCCGCTCATGGATTGCTCTGAATTTTTGACGCGCAGATTGTTCTGCACGTGGGTGACACCCGAGACACTTTCGGCGATGTCTTCGGCGCGGCGGCGCTGCTCGCGGCTCGTGACCGTGCCGGTCAGCGTCACCTCGGTACCGGAAACGGTCACTTCGATCTCCGTCGCATCGACGTGCCAGTCGTCGGTCAGCCGATCGCTTACATCCTCGCGGATGCGATCGCCGGAGCGCGTGTAATTACGCGGGCCGCGGCCGCGATGCTGATCTTGTCGTCGTCGTCGTTCGGCGTCGTCGTCGCCGAACCAGGACGAGACTTCATCCGAGGCGCGGTCCCAGAAGCCGCGCTCGTCGTTGCCACGCCCACGGCCATGATCGCCGCCCGACCAGCTGCGGCGGTTGTACTCCCAGTCGCGGCGATTATCGCCGTCGCTGTTCCAGAAGGCGCCGCCGCGGTCGCGGCCATAGTCGCGGCCAGGTCCACGGCTCCAGTCGCCATAGCCGGTGTAATCGCGGCCGTAGCTCCGCCCAGGCGGGTGGTTCGCGTCGTCATACTCATAGCTGCGGTTGCCGCCGAAGGGATTGGTGTCGCCGTAGCTGTCGCGGCGAACGTCACGGGAGAAATCCTGGCCATAATCGCCGAGGCCGCCGCCGCGATCAGAGCCCCAGTCGCCGCCCTGATAGGAGCGGCTGCGGCCGAAATCGCTGCCGGAGCTCCGCTCGTCGCGGCCGCGACCACCGTAATCGCTGCGGCCCTGATCGCGGGCGGAGCTGCGGCCGTAATAGTCGTTGCCGTCATAACCAGGGCGATTGCGCGGGTTCTCCGCCCAATAATCGTCGCGGTTAGGGGTTTCGTCCCGCCAGTTTCTTCCTGCCATTGAGGCCTCCCTTGCTGGTTGCCCCCTCGCTCGTGAGGGGAAACGGGGAGGGTGACGGCGGGGTTTCGCCGGTTCTCTCGATTGGCGCGTTTCGCGCACCAGGCGGGAAAGATATCGCGCAGAAATGTTCTTGTCTTGTTCTTGCGCCGCCGCCCGGTACTGTCCTAATCTATCCCCCGGTGTCCTAAGTTGCCGGGGCGGGTGTCCTAATTCGACTCCGCGAGCTAGGTGCAGTCCTCGGCCGAAAACTTTAGCCGGCAGACAGTCGCCCCAGATTCATCGGTGACGTGCATTTCCCAAACGTCCGTGCGCAGGAATTTTCGGTCTGCCGATTTTAGCATCTCGCCCGATGCGCGGAACGCCTCTCGGTGGGCGGCGTCCCTGTCGGCGAGTTCGACACCCTGAACATCCGGCAGGTTCTGACCATCGTGAACGTTGAAAAAGTATCGGGGCACCGCAGGGGTTTACCCGGCAGCGCCGGGAACCGCATTAACCTAGGGCAACCTTTGCAGTTCACTGGAGGAGCTTCAAAATCTCCTCGTACTTGTCGAGGACCTGCTTCAAGCGGGCAATGCCGTCAGCATCCACCGTGGCGCTGATTTGCAGCCGGTTGCCCTTTAGCAGGACGCTGAAATCGTCCTTGATCTCCTTGCGGGTGACCACCGTGCCGGCGCCGCCCGGCTCCTGGCGTGTATTGCCGCTGAGGTCGGTCTGCATAGGGCCAAGGTCCTCCAAGTCCTCATCGCTCCCTTCATCATAGGGTTCCTTTCCACTCTCGACAAGTCGCATAGTACTGAGATAAGCCTTCGCGGCGATCTGAGCGGCTTTGGCAGTGAATTGCCGCTTCACGAGCCAATAGCGAAGGTTATCCTCGCTCGGCAGCGTGTCGGGAAATTCCTTGTGGATTTCTTTGAAAAGTTCGGAGTTGAGAGCTAGCCGACGCATAGCCTCCTTGCGTTCGCGTGAATCGGCCGGAGCCATCACGGCAGTTACGGCATCATCGGACACCCGGAGTTCATCGCCGCTGCCGTCCACGAGGCCGTAGGAGCGCAGGGCTCCGATCTTGATAGTCGCGGGACCGCTGAGCGTCTTGTGCCCGAGGTGGAGCCCCAAGGTGGCGCGAGACATCTTGTTGCGGTTTTCTTTGTCGAACGCCTTCTTTGCCATCACGAGCGCCGATCCCAACGGCACGGCGGGGAAATTGGGACTGCGGACCCGAGCCATAATAGCCTCCTGAACCTATTCGCCACCTTATCTCACACCCTTTGAGAGAAAGGAAGAGAAAAGTTCCAGAATTTAACTCCTAACCCCTTGCCAAGTGACGAGAGAGGCGTCACAATGAATATATAGGAAGGGAGTTAGCGATGTTCAGGAGGGTCAGAGCCCCGCGACGGCAGCCGACGGCGGCGGGGCGAGGATAAAAGGAAGGGGCCGCTTCCATCCGGCAAAGGTGGAGAAGCGGCCCCTCAAATAGGCTCTACATCGATCCCCGGTCGTCTAGTGGTAGGACGCCCGCCCTTACAAGTGAGGCAACCCAGGTCCGAATCCTGGCCGGGGAGCCAAGAAGCGACGGGACCGAAACTGCCGGCAAGCAGTCCGGTCCCTGACAACCCATACCCCTCGGGATTGAGCCCCGCGAAGCAAGGTCGCTATACGGCAATATAGCGAGTTTTGGCCGCTGTTTCCAGCGGCACGCGGGCGATCCCTCAACCGAACGGATTGAGCCCGTGAACATCCTCTCCAATGAACAGCAAACTGCCGTTGTCGCCGCTCTGTGCGACGGCTGCTCTATTCGCGCTGTCGAGCGCATGACTGGCATTCATCGCGACACGATCATGCGCCTAGGCGCCCGCATCGGCCTTGGCGCGCTCGCGTTCCACGACCGCACCATGCACAGCCTACAGGTCCCGCATATCCAGCTGGACGAAACATGGTCCTATGTCGGCAAAAAGCAGCGGAAGGTGAAGCCAGGCGACAGTCAGGACCTTGGCGACCAGTACATTCACCTTGCGCTCGCATCGACCGCGAAGGCCATCATCGCTTTCCGCATCGGCAAGCGGGATTCGGATAACACCTATCGCTTTGTGGAAGACCTGCGGGAGCGTGTTGTAAATGCTCCCGAGATTTCGACGGATGCGTGGCCGTTCTACGGTCCCGCCATCCGCGATGCGTTCGGCGACCGCTGCTCGCATGGCGTCGTTCAAAAGGTATTCGCAGGCGAGCCGGCGCGCGATGCCGCCCGCCGCTACTCTCCCGGCTATGTAGTAGAGGTAAACCGCTACGCCGTAATCGGGGAGCCGGAGCACATTTGCACGAGTCACATTGAACGGCAGAACTTGACGCTGCGGATGCAACAGCGTCGGTTCACGCGCCTGACCAACGGCTTTTCAAAGAAGCTGGAGAACCACGTTGCGAGCGTCGGACTGTACGTCGCGCACTACAACTTTTGCCGCGTTCATGAAGCTCTGGGACGGCGGCACACGCCCGCGATGGCCCTTGGCCTGACCGATCATGTCTGGACGATCGGGGAGCTTATGCAGGCGTGCCTTGCCGATCGTGAGCGCGAGCCTCGCCAGCTGCCGCCGCGCGGCGGATTTCGGGTAATCGAAGGCGGGAAACAATGAAATATAGCAAGGGTGAGTCCTTTTGACTCACCCTTTAACACTTTGCTAACCATCTGATTCTGTTATGTTTGTTTCCTCATTGGGGAACGATTCGATGGATGCGACTTACCATTTGTCTGGCGGTTTCAAGCCGACGATAAAGCGCTTCGCCGACCTCGACGGCCCTGACTTTTTCCCGACGCCCGCATGGGCGACTCACGCCCTCATCGATAACGAGCGTTTCACCGGAGACATTTGGGAAAGTGCGTGCGGTGACGGCGCAATGTCCCGCGTGCTGGAAACTACGGGACGCGCAGTCATAAGCAGCGATCTTTATGACCGGGGGTACGGGGAGATCGGCGAGGATTTTCTGAGCCCGAAACGACGCGCCGACAACATCGTGACGAACCCGCCGTACAACGCGGCGGAAGGTTTCGTGCGCAGTGGCGTTGCTCAATCGAGCAAGAAATTCGCGCTGCTCTTGCGGCTGGCCTTCTTAGAAGGCGCGAACCGCGCCAACACGATTTTCGCTCGCGTGCCGCCTAGCCGCGTTTGGGTGTTTAGTGAGCGGATTACATTCTACCCTTCCGGCGCGGTCCAGAAGGGGTCCGGAACAACGGCCTATGCGTGGTTTGTGTGGGACAAGGACGCGCCGGGCGCGACCGAACTGAAATGGTTCAAGCCGGGTTACAAAGCGCGCTATAGCTAGAAGCCTTTGCTCTTTAGGTAGGTGCGACCGGCTGCGGTAATCCGCAGTCCAGCGCGTGCCCCCAAATGCTCGATGTAGCCTTCGGCAATCGCGTTGCCGGGCGTTTTTTTATGCGAGACCATGTTCCGGACGATCTGAGAAAAGCGGCTGTCCTGGCGGCCCTCCAAGATTTCCGCGTCCTCTCCTTCGGGCTCAAACTCTGTTTCCAAGGCTGAAATCAGTTCGGATGTGCTGAGCGTGCCATCCGGCTTGCTGGCGAGGATACGCAAAGCAGGGACCAGTAGATCGGCTTCGGAAATGCGACCATCTTTCGTCGGCATAAGCTTCTCCCCAGAAAAGGAGAAACTTACTCAACCGCAGTTTGAGCGCAACCCGGTGTCCTAATTTCCAAGACCGCCTGTCCTAATTAGGTCAGTACCCCGCCGCCCCGCTTGGGCTAGATTGGTTCAGCCCGTCTCGCGAGAGGACGCGTCATGGTGGTCAGGGTTGCGACGGTCGCGTTCGAGGGGATCGAGGCAAAGCCGGTCGACGTTCAGGTGCAAATTCTGCCCGGCAATGTCGTCTTCAACATCGTCGGACTCGGCGACAAGGCGGTGACGGAATCACGCGAGCGGGTGCGCTCGGCGCTTGTTGCCTCAGGTCTCGCGATGCCGGCAAAGCGCATCACCGTCAATCTCGCGCCGGCCGACATGCCGAAAGAGGGCAGCCATTACGATCTGCCGATCGCGCTTGCAGTGATGGCGGCGATCGGCGCCATTCCCGCCGATGCGCTTGCCGGTTTCACCATGCTCGGCGAGCTTGCGCTTGACGGCACGCTGACGCCCGTCGCCGGGGTGCTGCCGGCCGCCGTCGCCGCCAATGCCCGCGGTCACGGGCTGATTTGCCCGGAGAGCTGCGGCCCTGAGGCCGCCTGGGCGTCGAGCGACCTCGACGTGATCGCGCCGCGGTCGCTGATTCAGCTCGCCAACCACTTCAAAGGCACGCAGGTGCTGGCGCGGCCCGAGCCGGCGGTGCGTGCGCTTGGCCCGGCCATGCCGGATCTGCGCGACATCAAAGGACAGGAGAGCGCCAAACGGGCGCTCGAAATCGCCGCCGCGGGCGGTCACAACCTGCTCATGAACGGGCCGCCCGGCGCGGGCAAAAGCATGCTGGCAGCGCGGCTCCCCTCGATCCTGCCGCCGCTGTCGCCGCGCGAACTTCTCGACGTGTCGATGATCCATTCCGTTGCCGGCGCGCTGGCCGGCGGCGAGCTCACAGACCGGCGTCCCTTCCGCGCGCCTCACCATTCCGCCTCGATGGCGGCGCTCGTCGGCGGCGGCCTGCACGCGCGGCCGGGCGAAGTGTCGCTCGCCCATCACGGCGTGCTGTTCCTCGACGAATTGCCGGAATTCTCGCCGCAGGCGCTCGACTCTTTGCGCCAGCCGCTCGAAATCGGCGAAGTCGCCATTTCCCGCGCCAATCATCGCGTCGTCTATCCCGCACGTTTTCAGCTGGTTGCGGCAATGAATCCCTGCCGCTGCGGTCATGCCATCGATCCCGGCTATGCCTGCCGTAGGCAGCCTAACGAAAGATGCGCCGCGCAATATCAGGCGCGGCTCTCGGGGCCGCTCATCGATCGCATCGATCTGCAGATCGAAGTGCTGGCGGTCAGCGCGGCCGATCTGATTCTGCCTCCGCCTACGGAGGGCTCGGTCGACGTTGCAGCGCGCGTTGCCGCCGCACGCGAATTGCAGCGCGCGCGCTATTCGGCGCTTGGCCTGCCCGGCCTCACAACGAATGCCGCGGCACCCGCTGCTTTGATCGAGGACATTGCGCGGCCGGATACCGCAGGAAGCAATCTGGTGCGCGACGCGGCGGAGCGCATGCGTCTCTCCGCGCGCGGCTTCCATCGCGTGCTTAAACTCGCGCGCACGATCGCCGATCTCGCGGGGTCGCCGCTGGTGCGGCGCGAGCATCTTGCCGAGGCGCTGTCGTACCGGCCGCGCAGCACGACGACATCGATGGCGGCGTAACTAAGTTCAGGCCGTCTCCAGCGTTCCTTCCGCTGGTTCTGTTCCGCCGAACTGCGCTTCCATTGCTCGTCTTGTTCTGATCGCATCTACCGTCAGGGCATCGGCGCGGCCGACATCCACGTCGCTCCAGCGCACGACCTCACCTTGCGGCACGTTGCGCGTGAGGGGCAGCCGATGCGCAAGGCCGATCGGCAGTGCACCAAGCCCGAGACTGGAGCGCGCCGGCATGGCGCGGCCCCAGACGGTGTAACCGCCTTCGCCGTCCAGCATCTCACCGGATTTGAGATCGCGCTTGGCGACCGCAACGATGTCGCCGCGGAATTCACGCGGTTGTCCTGTTGGCTCGCCGCGTAACGCCGCCGAGAGCACCGAGATTCCAAGCTCCAGCCCGATCAGATGATAGGGTTTGTACATCGCGGCATAGCGGCCGCTTTCATCGCTCTTCAGTCCGTATTGCCTGAAGCAAGCGGCGGCGTAATCGTTCGGCGCTTCGATCACGACATAGACGCCCCATCTGAGATCGCGGAAGACCGGCCGTCCGTCGCGTTCGAGCGAAGAGACGACTTCGACCATGCCTGAATGGTCGAGCACGCCGCCGGCGGAGCGCGGACGCAGGACATGCGGCAGATCGTCGACGCCGCAAGCCGGGAATGCGAGGCCATCTTCCGGAACGTCGAGCCCCGTCGCATTGGCGATCGCCACCATCTCGATCGCCGATTTCGTGCCGTCCAAAAACGAGTTGAACATTTGCGGATTCATGCCGGCGCGTTTGGCTTCGTCCGGCGTGAGGCCGTAGTGACTCCACACGTCATCCGGCGTGACGGAGTGATAAAGCGGCAGATATTTCGTGCCTTTACCCGCGGCGACAACGCGAAAACCCGCGGCGCGGGCCCAATCGACCAACTCCGCCGTCAGCGCGGGCTGATCCCCATAGGCCAGCGAATAAACAACACCGGCACGCCGCGCCTCTTCGGCGAGTAGCGGCCCGACCAGCGCGTCGGCTTCGACATTGACCATGACAATGTGCTTGCCGGCTTCAATGGCGAGGCGCGCGTGGCGAATGCCGGCGGCTGGATTGCCGGTCGCTTCGATCACCACCTCGACATCCTCGTGACCGATCGAGGCGGCGGCACTGTCGGTGAACTCAGTCGCGGCGATGCGCGCGTCATCCCACCCGACATTGCGGCAGGCCTCGCGCGCGCGCTCCGGCGAGAGATCGGCAATCGCCGCCACTTCGAGCCCCGGCGTCGTCGGCACCTGCGACAAAAACATCGAGCCGAATTTGCCGGCCCCGATCAGCGCGACGCGCACGGGCTTTCCCGCCGCGACGCGTGCGGCGAGAAGATGATGCAGATTCACTTGAAGTTACGCCGCGACCGGAACCTTGCGCGCCTCTTGCAGCAGCGCGTCGTCGGCGACAGGAATGATCGGCCGGAAATCGCGATGCGCAATGAACTCAGGCCGCGTCGGCGTACGAATGTAATTCGAGACGGCGTTCAGCGTGAGATAGACGATCTTGCGCGGATAGGGCGTGATGTTGCCGGCCGAGCCGTGCACGAGATTGCCGTGGAACATCAGCATGCCACCGGCTTTGCCGCTCGCGGCATGGATGCCGCCCTCCTGCACGAGTCGCGTCACCGTGTCATCGTCGAGCGTCCATAGCGGATAGGATGTCGTCTCGAGATCGTGCGACGCCTTGAGGTCGCCGGCCGTATGCGATTTCGGCACCAACATCAGCGGCCCGTTGATCGGCATCACCTCATCGAGGAAAACCGAGATGTTCATTGCGCGCGGCTCCACCATGCCGTCGTCACGTTTCCATGTGCCGTAATCCTGGTGCCACTGCCAGACTTCGCCGGTGAAAGCGGACTTCGCGTTGATCTTGAATTGATGCATGTAGACCTGCTCGCCGAAAATCTGTTCGACGGGCTTGATCATACGCGGATGCGCACCGAGCAGACGGAACGCCTCGTTATAAAGGTGCGCGGCGAAGGCGGTACGCGGCGCGCCACTCTTCTCGCGCCAGACTTCCGGGCGCTGATGCGAATAGATGCCTTCCGCCTCCCGTCGCAACAGCGCCACTTCCTCTTCGGTGAAGAGTTCGGGAAGGAACAGCCAGCCCTGTTCGTGGAAATGCGCGATTTGATCTTGAGTGAGGTCCATGGATGTTGCCTCCGTGGCGTGCTCGGCCGGAGCACGCTGATTGTTTTTCGAAATTCGGACGCCGTTGCGCCGTTTGTCAAGCCGAGTGGAATAGTTCTATCGGTCGAGCGGGCGAGGGATCAATGACCTGGCGGGATTACGAGACATTCTCGTTCGGCGATAGCCCCAAACTTGCCAACGAGCTTGTCGAGCTTGTGCTTGCCGGCACCAAGCGTGCGACGTGTTGGGCCGTAAGTCAGGGAATGCTCTCGGCCGAAGTCGGGAAGCTCATGGTGGCGCTTGACGGCGATGGTGTTCCCCGGGCCGTTCTGCGAACACTCGAGCTTAACAAACGCCGGTTCGACGAGGTTGACGAGGCATTCGCCTTCGATGAAGGGGAAGGCGATCGTTCCCTGGGATTCTGGCGAGATGCCCATAAACGATATTTCACGCGTCTGGGCAGGTATGCACCCGACATGATGCTTTGGTGTGAACGGTTCGAAGTGGTCGAACACATTACAGCTGCCGAGCGCGAGCCTTGAAATCTCAGACGTTAACAAAAAGGCCGCCGAAGCGGCGGCCCTTGAAGATCTCGGAAGATCAAAGTCAGCGCGAATAGAACTCGATGACGAGGTTCGGCTCCATCATGACGGCGTAGGGCACCTCGTTCGGCAACGGCACGCGGACGAGCTTCGCCGTCATCTTGGAATGATCGACCTCGTAGAATTCCGGCACGTCCCGCTCGGCGAGCTGCGAGGCCTCGAGCACGGTGACAAGCTGCTTCGAGCTTTCCTTCACCTCAATCGTGTCGCCGGGTTTCACCAGGAAAGACGGAATGTTGACGCGCCGTCCGTTCACCCGCACGTGCCCGTGGTTGACGAACTGGCGCGCCGCAAACGGCGTCGCGGCGAACTTGGCGCGGTAGACGACGGCATCGAGCCGGCGCTCGAGGAGGCCGATCAGGTTATCGCCGGAATCGCCCTTCATCCGGATCGCTTCCGCGTAGTACTTGCGGAACTGCTTTTCCGAGATGTTGCCGTAATAGCCCTTAAGCTTCTGCTTGGCTTTCAGCTGCGTGCCGAAGTCGGAGAGCTTGCCCTTACGCCGCTGGCCGTGCTGGCCGGGGCCGTATTCACGCCGGTTGACCGGGCTCTTCGGCCGGCCCCAGATATTCTGGCCCATGCGGCGGTCGAGCTTGTACTTTGCTTCTGCGCGTTTCGTCATCGCGATTCCTCGTGACGTGGTTTGAGGAACGCGCCCTCCTGCTGCCTTGTGCTCAAGGCCGACAGGTCCGTGCCGGATCGTGCAAAAGCGCCGACAGCAGCGGACCGCGGGTGCGTGAAAAGCCGAACGCGCCCAAGAGGGCGCGCCGGACGGGCAGGTTGATACAAGGTTGAGAAGGTAGTGTAAAGGGCGGAATCTGGAGACGAGCGGTTGCGGAAGAAGCTATACACTATCGGGTACGAGGGGGGTGCCGCTGGCGATTTTATCGCCACGCTTCACGAGGCTGGTATCCAGCTCCTGATTGATGTTCGCGCGGTCGCCCTCTCGAGAAAGCCTGGATTCTCGAAAACCGCACTATCCAACCGGCTCAATGGAGAGGGGATCAATTACCTCCATCTGAAAGGACTTGGTGATCCCAAGCCCGGTCGGGCGGCTGCGCGCGAGGGTCGTTTTAAGGAATTTCGAGAAATTTATCATGGACACCTCATCGGCGATGTCGCGCAATTGGACTTGCTGAAGGGAATCGAAGCTGCCTCCCGTGGGGGGGCATGCTTGATGTGCTTCGAGCGGGATCATTGGCATTGTCATCGCCTCATAGTTGCGGAAGCGATGGCTTGCCGAAACCGCTTCGACATCGTGCATCTCGTCGTGCACGAGGCCGCAGCCACGACTCCCAGAAACATGAGCCGCGCTGAAAGCCGAGCGCTTGCGCTTGCCGGGTAAAACCGAAGCTGTTGTCATCATCAAAGCGGCGCCGCAAGTCGGGTTTCGTCACGGCGAAACAGTATGCTGCGCTGGAATAGACCTCTATGGACGGTGGCTGCGCCTATATCCTGTTTCTTTCCGCACCCTAGAAGAAGCACAGAGGTTTGGACGTTGGGACCGCATTCGATTCGACTGGCGCAAGCCGACTGATGATCCGAGACCAGAAAGCGTGCGGGTTAATCAGCAGTCCATCGAAGTTGTTGGAGAACTGAGGCCGTCAGAGAGGGAGAAATTTCTAACCAACTGCATAGTCGAGAGCCTTGCCCACGAAAGAGAGGCTGGTCGAAGTCTTGCGCTTCTCAAGGTACAAGTTCTAGAGTTTCGATACGAAAAAAAGAACGAGGAAGAGGTCAAGCTTGAGACCACAAAGTTCGATGCGCTTCGCGCTCAGCCTGATCTCTTCGCAAAACAGGTGACCCCATATAAACCCTGCCCATATCGGTTTAAATATCGCTATCGCACTGTCGATGGTGAACGCGAAGGAACTTGCCAAGATTGGGAGATCGAGGCGACGTTCTTTCACTGGGCTCGAGAATACGGTGAGACCAAGGCACTCGCCGAAATGCTCCGAGTGTTCGGCGAGGAATACCCGTCCAGGGGTATGTTACTCGCGATGGGAACGCACTCCCTTTATCCAGACACCTGGCTGATCAACGGCGTAGTTCGGTTGAATGAGCCTACTCAATTCTCATTGCTCTGAAGTCAACCTTAGCGGCCGCCGGTGCGGCCGAACCAGATGCCGAAGACGGCGGCGAGCGCGATCAGGATCAGGAAGGAATTGACACCGATCAGGACTCCCGCAGGGAGCCGCTTAATGTCCGGCTGTGGCGGCGGCGGCCCGGGGGAGAATTCGCGCCAGATACCGGCGAAGAAGCAGAACGCGCTGAAGAGAGCGAGGACCGTCCCGGCGGCCAGCACGATGTATTCGGGGATGACGTCCTTGAGCGCGGCCTTGGCGCCAACGCCGCTCGCGAGCGACGCCAGGCCGGTGCGCACCCAGGCCGCATAGGTCCGCTCGGCGGCGAAGACATTGCGGTCGGCGGCAAGCTCGGTGCGCCGCTCGGCGGAATCCTGGATGTGGCCGGTCGAGCGTGCGAGCGTGCCGGCCGATTTCTCGACCTCTTTTGCGCTCTCTTTGAGCTCAGTCTGCGCCGCCTCCGCCACGCCTCAGACGTCCCGCCGGTCCTTGTTCTTGCGGCTGTCGATCGCCTTGTCGGCGCGAGCGGGATCGCGTTCGGCCCCGGCGCGAAGGATATCGGCTGCGGCCTTCTGCTCCGCTTTGAGGTCGTCACGTGGTGGAGCCGTCTTGCCGTCGGCCTCCACGCCGAGATTCTTCGGCTTCACTTTTTTGTCCGTCTGCGCCGCGGCCTTGAAGGTCGATAGCGATTCCGGCTGCTGGCCCTTGGCTTCCTTGCTCATGTCGTCCTCCCGTGTGCCCCGGAGAACGTGCCGGGCGGGGGGGTGTTCCGCCCCCGCCTCAGATCAGCTTCACCAGCTGCTTGCCGAAGTTCTTGCCCTTGAGCATACCGAAGAACGCTTCCGGCGCGCTTTCGAGTCCCTCAGCGATTGTCTCCTTCCACTTGAGTTTGCCGCTTGTGGCGAGCTCGATCAGCTCCTTCAGCGCTTCCGGCCACAAGGCCAGGTGATCGGAGACGATGAAGCCCTCGATCTTGGCGCGGTTGACCAGCAAAATGCGCAAATCCTCCAGCGTGGACTTTTCCTTGCCTTCGTAAGACGCGATAAGCCCGCAGATCGCGATGCGCGCGAATGCGTTGAGCCGCCGCGTCGTTAGCGAGAATGGCTGCCCGCCGACATTCTCGAAAAGTCCGTCGACGCCGTTCGGCAGCGCCACCTTCAGCTTCTCGGCGAAATCCGGCGCGCGGTGATCGACGCAGGCATCGTAGCCAAGCTCGTCAGTGGCGTATTTGCATTTGTCCGGCCCGCCGGCGATGCCGACGGCGCGTGCACCTCTTGCTTTGGCAAGCTGGCCGACCACGGTACCGACTGCACCTGTTGCGGCCGAGCAGACAACCGTCTCGCCCTTTTTCGGGGCGATGATCTTGTTGAGCCCATACCAGGCGGTGACGCCGGGCATACCGACGGGGCCAACGAAGGCCTGGATGGGGACGCGGCTGGTGTCGATCTTGTTCAATCCTTTGCCGTCGGAAAGCTGGTAGAGCTGCCAGCCGCCGGATCCGACGACATGATCGCCGACTTTGAAGTTCGGGTTCTTCGAGGCGACGACTTCGCCGACCGTGCCGCCGATCATGACCTCGTTGAGGTTCTGCGAGGCGGCATAGGACTTCGACTCATCCATGCGCCCGCGCATGTAGGGGTCGAGCGAGAGATAGTGGTGCTTGACCAGCACCTGTCCCTCGCCGGGCTCGCCGACCTCTTGCTCGACGAGGCGGAAGTTTTCGGCCTTCGCTTCGCCTTGCGGGCGTGAGGCAAGCACGAATCCTTTATTGCGCGGCATGTTCGACTCCCCAGGGTTTTTGGTGTGTCAGGCGAAAGCGAGCGGCATCGGAACGCAGTCTAGTGCGGTGAGGCCCAATTTGATCAATGCTTTTTGGAGAGAGCTCGGCGGCCGCTTGCCGCTGGTGAAGATCGCGCGGCCGTCCTTTGTGCGCTGAGTTGGAGGACGTGGCTCGAATTTTTCGGCGAGGACCGCATGGACGCGGCGTGCGATCGCCGGCGCCGGATCGATCCATTCGACCGGCCAGAAGGCGAGACGTGTAAAATAATCCTGCAGCAGCGGATAATGCGTGCAGGCAAGCACGATCGTGTCGGTGCGTGCGCCGCTTTCAGCCACAAAGCACGGCGCGATCTCGTCGGCGATCGCGCGATCATCAACCGCGTCGCCCTTCATCTCCGCTTCCGCGATAGAGGCGAGCAGTTGCGAGCCGACCAGCGTCACGCGGCAATGGCCGGCATGTGTCGTGATGAGCGTGCGCGTGTAATCGCGCGCAACAGTGCCCGGTGTTGCCAGTACGGAAATCATCTGCGAGCGCGAGCGCTCGGCCGCAGGCTTCACCGCCGGTACCGTGCCGACGAAGGGCAGAGCAGGGTAGGCAGCACGCAGCGGCGGCAGGACGAGCGTCGAGGCGGTATTACAGGCGATGACGAGGATATCCGGCGCGTATTCGGCGATAGCAGCATCGAGCACGCTTTGCACGCGCGCGATCAGTCGATCCTCGCGCAGCGCACCATAAGGAAACGCCGCATCATCGGCGAGATAGAGGTAATCCGCCTCCGGGCGCAGACGCGCGATCTCGCGGTAGACGGTGAGCCCGCCGAGGCCGGAATCGAAGACGAGGATTTTGGGCGTTTGCGTCACGCGCGCTGCATAGCGCGTTCGTGGCGCGCGGTCACCTGCCAAGCCGTCACTTGCATTGCGGTTCCGGCACTTTGCGGAACGGCACGTGCTCGCGATAGATGTCGATCGCAGCTTCGATGTGCCGGCGCTCATTCTTGAGGTAATCGCCGATCGCGCGCGTCATGCGCGGATCGGCGAAATCGTGCGCGGAATAGGTGGTGACCGGCCGGTAGCCGCGCGCGATCTTGTGCTCGCCCTGCGCGCCGGCCTCCACGCGCTTGAGGCCGCGCGTGATGCCAAATTCGATCGCCTGGTAATAGCAGACTTCGAAATGCAGGAACGGGTGCTCCTCGATCGCACCCCAGTTTCGGCCATAGAGCGCATCATCGCCGATAAAATTCAGCGCGCCGGCGATGTAACGCCCGCCGCGTTTGGCCATGACCAGCAGGATGCGATCGGCAAGCGTTTCGCCGGCGAGCGAGAAGAATTTACGAGTAAGATAAGGCTGGCCCCATTTGCGCGAGCCCGTATCCATGTAGAAGGCGAAGAATGCATCCCAATGCGCTTCGGTGAGATCGCGTCCGGTGACCCATTCTATTTCGATGCCGTCGGCGCGCGCCGCTTCGCGTTCCCTGCGGATCGTCTTGCGCTTGCGGGAGGCGAGGTCGGAGAGGAATTCATCGAAACTGGCATAGCCAGCGTTGAAGAAGTGAAACTGCTGTCCTGTGCGCTGTAGGAAACCGGCTTCGCCGAGCGTCTGCCATTCCTCGGGAGTCGGAAAGGTGATGTGGACGGACGATGCACCAGTCTGCTGGCGCAGCGCGCGCAATCCCGCAATCAGTGCCTGACGCGATCCCGCGTTGCTCTCGTCGGCGACAAGCAGGCGTCGCCCATTCACCGGCGTGAATGGCACCGAGACCTGAAGCTTCGGATAATAGTCGCCGCCGGCGCGCTCGTACGCGTCCGCCCAGGCGTGATCGAAGACGTATTCGCCTTGCGAATGCGATTTCATATAACACGGTGCAACCGCGACGATCCTCTCCCGCTCATCTTCGATCGCGAGATGAAATGGCGCCCAGCCGGCGCGCGCGCCGACTGACCCTGAGGCCTCGAGCGCATGCAAAAAGGCGTGTGAGAGAAAAGGGTTATGGCGCTCCCCCTGGTAGAGCCCGTCCGGCGCCGCGGAACCGCTAACCGCAAGCCACGGCGGATTGGCACAGGCGTCCCATTCGCTCGCGCTGATATCGGCGATCGACCGGCGGACCGTGATTTTGATTTCGGCGAGACTCATCGGCGCTCTTGCTGCACTGCAAGAACTTAGCGGTCCTGAGCGGCCCGGCAACCGTTAGGGGAGAAACCCCTCAAAGACGATCTGATCCGCCCATTGCGCGCGCGCGCGCTGCTCCTCACGGCACACGGTCCAGGTGATCACCGGCGTGTCGAGCTGCGTCCGCAACAGGAAGGGAATTGCGTGCGGCAGGTCGTCGACGCGCCAGGACAGGAAGTCGGGCCGCGTGTGCGGATAATGGAGGAAAGCTGCCAGGCTCTCACGCAGCGCCTGGGGCAGGCGCTGCCGCTCGCCCCGGTCGTAGCGGGCCTCGGCAACGATGCCGAGCGGGCGCCGATTCGTGCCGAGGCGCTCGCCGTTTTCGCGCAAATGCGCGATCACGTACGGATCGAAGCTCTTGATCGCGATCGGACCTTCATATTCGGCAGTCACAACAGCGACGCGTTCGGCGAGCCGCCAGTCGCCATCGAAGCGGCTCTTGATTTCGATGATCAGCGGCGCGCGTCCGCCGATCGCATCGAGCAATGTGGATAGTGGGGGGATGCGGTCGGTCGTGTCCTTCATCGTAAGGGCGGAGAGGTCGGCAACACTCGCCCTACCGAGGTCCCCGCGCCGCGTCGTGAGCCGCTCCAGGGTGGAGTCATGGAAGACGACCGCCTCCCCATCGCTCGTCAGTTGCACGTCGCATTCGATCGAGAAGCCGCGCTCGATCGCCGCTTGCGCGGCCGAAAGCGTATTCTCGATAACCCCGTTCTCCCGCGCATGCAGGCCCCGATGGGCGATCGGCCGCGCCGTCAGCCAAGCGGGTGCGCTCACGCGTCGATCTCGAACATACCTTCGACTTCGACGGCGGCATCGAGCGGCAATTGCGCGACACCGATCGTCGAGCGCGCGTGGCGGCCGCGGTCGCCGAAGACTTTGACGATCAGGTCTGATGCGCCGTTCATGATCGCCGGTACGGCGTTGAAGTCGGGTACGCAATTGATGAAGCCGCCGAGCCGCACCACGCGGCGAACGCGATCGAGATTGCCGGTCGCGGCTTTCACCTGCGCGAGTACGTTAAGGGCGCAGACACGCGCCGCGGCCTGTCCCGCTTCGTTGAAGATGGTGCCGCCGAGTTTGCCGCGATGCGCGGGATCGATCTTGCCGTCCGGCCCGAACGGCAATTGGCCGGAGATGACCAGCAGATCGCCGGTGATCACGTAAGGCACATAGGCCGCCACCGGTGCAGCGGGCGCGGGCAGAGCCAAACCGAGTTCGTTGAGCCGGCGCTCGATGCTGCCTGCGGAATGCGAACCCATCAGTCCCTCATTTCTTGCACATCGCGCGGCGCCTGGAAGGCGAGGACGCGATCTCTGGGGAAATCGTAGACCATGCCGGTGTGTGTCCAACCCGGCCCACACATATCCAGTACCTTTGGCGCGAAGTCTTCGGGCGTGCGTAGCGTCGCCGGGTCTTCGCCGGGCATTGCTTGCGCGCGCAAACGGGTACGCAACGGTCCGGGGTTGGTCGCCATCACCTTTACGGGGGAGACGTTCACCGTCTCCGCCGCATACGTGCGAACGATGGCGTCGAGCGCAGCCTTGGATGCGGCGTAGGGTCCCCAATAGGGCGCGAGCTTCTCTTTATGTGCCGCACCCGATGAGATCAGCACGACGCGGCCGGCGTCGGAGGCCCGCAGCAGCACGTCGAGCGAGCGGATCAGCCGCCAATTCGCCGTGACGTTCACCGCGAAGACGTCGTCCCATTGTTTCGGATCGACGTGGGCGAGCGGCGTGACCGGCCCGAGCATTCCGGCATTGCCCACAAAGATGTCGAGCTTTTTCCAGCGTTCGTAGATTGCTGCACCCAGCCGGTCGAGCGCGGCATAATCTTTGACATCGCAGGGAGAGAGTGTCGCCTCGCTTCCCGCGCGACGGATGTCGTCATCGAGTTCCTCGAGCGCGCCCTGCGTACGCGCGAGCGCGATAACATGCGCGCCGGCGCGCGCAAGCTCGAGCGCGATTGCGCGCCCGATGCCGCGCGATGCGCCGGTCACGAGTGCGACGCGGCCGGCGAGATCGCGCGAGTGGTTGGCTTCTGTGGGTTCTGCGAGCGACATGATGACTATGGATTGTTCTAACGAACCCGTCCGACAAATTCGCGCCGGAGGCAAGCCTTGGCGGCTGCGAGAAGGCTTAGTGTTCCGCTCAAGTCCTGCGCTTGACCGTCACAAGCTTTGAGCGCATGGAGCCTTCGCCTTGAACGTCTTGCCCTAGGCTCTTTCGGAAACCGAACCCCATGCCAAGCGACAGTAGCAGTCCATTGCTTTTGCCGTCATTGCCGGTCGCGGGTTAGTCGGAGAAATCGGCTCCCCCGATCCCAGCGGCGGCGGATCGGAACAGGTGAGCCATGAGCGAAGCAGAGACCCTCTCCGAAGTTGAGTTTGACCCGGCCGCGCTCGCCGCGAGGCTCGCCAACGAACACGCCGCCAACATTGTCGAGGTCCTGAACGACCACACGCCGATGGAAGCGGCGGCGATCGTGCTGCATTTCCCGCCCGAGCGGGCGATCGAAATCCTCGACCAGTCCGGGCTGGAATGTCCAACCGAGATCATCGACGCGATGCCGCGCGAGATCGCCGTGGCCCTGCTTGCCGGCATGTCGGCGGACCGGGTCGCCGACATCTTCCGGCACCTGGAGGAGGAAAGCCGCGCCGATATCCTGAGCCGCCTCGATCCGGATACGCGCCTCCAGCTGCAGCGGCTCCTCGCCTATCCGGAAGACACGGCGGGCAGCATCATGACGACGGAGTTCGTCAGCGTGCCGGCGAATTGGACGGTCGCGCAGACGCTCGAACATATCCGCAAGGTCGAGCGCACGCGCGAGACCGTTTACGCCATCTATGTTCTCGATCCGAAGACGAAGAAGCTCGTTCAGTCGGTCGCGCTGCGCCGGTTGATTGCCGGCGAGCCGGACGCGTGCGTGCTCTCAGTTGCACCGCAGCGCAGACCGGTGGCCGTCGCGCCGCTTACCGATCGCGAAGACGTCGCGCGGCTGATCTCGAAATACGATCTGTTGGCGGTGCCGGTGGTGAGCGCGTCAGGCCTCGTGCTCGGCATCTGCACGGTCGACGACATCATCGATGCGATCGTCGAGGAAACCACCGAAGACGTGCAGCGCTTCGGCGGCATGGCGGCGCTCGACCACCCCTACATGCAGATCAATTTTCTTGAGATGATCCGCAAACGCGGCGGTTGGCTGGCAGCGTTGTTCCTAAGCGAGATGCTGACGGCGAGCGCGATGCAGGGTTTTCAGGGCGAGCTTGAGAAAGCGATCGTGCTGACGCTTTTCATCCCACTGATCATGAGTTCCGGTGGAAACTCGGGATCGCAGGCGACGTCGCTGATCATCCGCGCGCTGGCCGTGCGCGAAATCGACCTGCGCGACTGGTGGCGCATTGCGCTGCGCGAATTACCCACCGGCATCACACTTGGCGCGATGCTCGGTGTCATTGGCGTCCTGCGGATCACGATGTGGCAAAAATTCGGGCTCTACGATTATGGTGAGCACTGGGTGCTCGTGGCGCTAACGGTTGCCGCGGCCCTGATCGGCGTCGTCACGTTCGGCTCGCTCGCCGGCTCGATGCTGCCGTTCGTGCTGGAGCGATTGGGCTTCGACCCCGCGAGCGCCTCGGCCCCCTTTGTCGCGACGCTCGTCGATGTGACGGGGCTCGTGATTTATTTCAGCGTCGCGCTGCTGATTCTAAGGGGGACGCTGCTGTAAAGCGAGCTATCCCACCTCGGCCAGCAGCGACAGCTGCTGGCGCGGGCCTTCGCCGGTGACGTCGGTCAAATACGTCGGGTAATCGCCGGTAAAACAATGATCGGTGAATTGCGGGCGGATGGGATCGCGACCTTTTTCGCCCATGGCCCGATAGATGCCGTCAACTGACAGGAACGACAGACTGTCGCAGCCGATATAATCGCGCATCTCTTCGAGGGTGTGCGTGGCGGCAAGCAGCTTCTCGCGCACCGGCGTGTCGATGCCGTAATAATCGGGATGCGTGATCGGCGGCGATGAGATGCGAAAATGCACTTCGCGTGCCCCCGCCTCGCGCATCATCTTGACGATCTTCACTGACGTCGTACCGCGCACGATGGAGTCATCGATAAGCACGATGCGCCGGCCGGCGACGACCGAGCGGTTGGCGTTGTGCTTCAAGCGGACGCCAAGTTCGCGGCCGGTCTGCGACGGCTGGATGAAGGTACGTCCGACATAGTGATTGCGGATGATGCCGAGCTCGAACGGAATGCCCGAGGCCTGCGCATAGCCGATCGCCGCCGGCACGCCGGAATCGGGCACTGGAATGACGACATCAGCATCGGCCGGCGCTTCTTTCGCCAGCTCCGCACCCATCGCCTTCCGCACATCGTAGACGGGCCGGCCATGCACGACCGAATCCGGCCGCGAGAAGTAGATATATTCGAAGATGCAGGGCCGCGCCGGCTGCGGCGGGAACGGTTTCAGGCTCTCGAAACCGTTCTCGTCGATGACGACGACTTCGCCGTTCTCGATATCGCGGATGAAATGCGCGCCGATAATGTCGAGCGCGCAGGTTTCCGATGCCAGAATGAATTTGCCGTCGAGTTCGCCAAGCACGAGCGGGCGGATGCCGAGCGGATCGCGCGCGCCGATCAGTTTCTTGTTCGAGAGTGCCACCAGCGAATACGCGCCTTCGAGCTGGCGCAGCGCCTCGATGAAACGCTCGATGAGCCGGCGTTTGCGGCTGCGGGCGACGAGCTGCAGCACGACCTCGGTATCGGAGGTCGACTGGTAGATCGCGCCTTGCTCGATCAGGCTGCGGCGGAGCGCCAGCCCATTCGTCAGGTTGCCGTTATGCGCGACGGCAAAGCCGCCCTTGTCCAGCTCGGCAAAGAGCGGCTGGACGTTGCGCAGGATCGTCTCGCCGGTCGTCGAATAGCGCACATGACCGATAGCGGAATTGCCGGGCAGACGCTCGATCGTGCTGACCCGGGAGAAGTGGTCCCCGACGAGGCCGAGACGGCGCTCGGAGTTGAAGCGCTGGCCGTCAAAGGCCACGATGCCGGCGGCTTCCTGGCCACGGTGCTGGAGTGCGTGCAGGCCAAGTGCCGTGAGGGTCGCGGCGTCCGGGTGATCGTGGATGCCGAAGACACCGCACTCTTCGCGCAGCCGGTCCCCGTCGGGATCAAAATCTTCGATATCGGACTCGCCGTCCGCGAGATCCGCTGAGCCAAGCGTCATGCATGCTCCCCGACCGTAAAGCGACTATTTAGGCGATGGCGGGCCAAACTTCCATCGGGCGAAACATCACATGCTTACCGCGGCGGCCGTTTTCCAAGGGAAAGCCGGCGTGTTCAGGTCTTGCGTCCGGTCGCAGGCTTGGCCGGCGCTGGCAAAGGCACGGCCGGAACGGCCTTCGGCTCGTCGCTCTCGGCCGGCTGCTCCTCGCTGGCGGTACCGCCCTTGTTCTTCTTGAGCTTGTTCAGCAGGCCCTCCGGGTCATCGGGCAGCATGGCCATGAGCTGATCCCCGGTCGCCTGCAGGATCGGCTTCATGCGGGCCGTGCGCACCCATTCCGGCTGCGATTTGTCCGGGACGAGCCAGCCGAAGAAGACGAAGGCGACAACGCAGAGCAGAAGTCCGCGAACCGCCCCAAAGACGAAGCCGAGCGAGCGGTCGAGCGCCCCGACCTTCGAGTCCAGGATGGCGTCCGAGAGGCGGACGGTGATCAGCGACACTACGACCAGCGTGACGAAGAATACGATGCCGGCTGCCGCCGCCATCGCAACCACATCCTTGGAAATGTACGGCTTCAGGTAGGGCAGGAGCAGCGGATGGAGATAAACGGCGGCGATTGCCGCGGCACCCCAGGAGGCGATTGCCAGGACCTCGCGGGTGAAACCGCGCAGCATGGCGAGCAGCGCCGAAATCAGGACGACGCCCAGTAAACCGAGATCGAGATAGGAAGGCATGAATCAGGGCCTCTCGACGCACCCCCTCTCGAGTTCACCGGATTGTCGGCAAACCGCGTGCGTCGCGCGTGGCTTATAGTGAACCCGAACTGTGGCGTCATCCAGCCGAGCGGCGCGCCTGTGGCCGCGGAATGGCTTCGCCCTCTGCGCTGCGGGCGATTTGCGACACCAGTGTTGCAATATGGCCGCAGGTGGAGAGCCGCATTTCCGGCGCGGCGTTCTCGAACGACTCGCGCCCGCTCTCGGGAATGAAGGCCCGGCGGAAACCGAGCTTCGCGGCCTCCTTGAGCCGCAGCCCAGAATGGATGACCGGCCGCACGGCACCCGACAACCCGATCTCGCCGAAATAGACAGCGTCCGCCGGCAGCACGGCGCCCGTCAAGGACGAGGCGAGGGCGGCGGCAGCCGCGAGATCGGCGGCGGGCTCGGCAATGCGGAGCCCTCCGGCGACATTGAGATAAATGTCGTGCGCGCCGAATCGCAATCCGGCATGGGCTTCGAGGACGGCGACGATCATCGAGAGGCGGTTCGCATCCCAGCCGACAACTGCGCGGCGCGGTATGCCGAGGGGCGAGGGCGCGACCAAGGCCTGGATCTCGACGAGGACCGGCCGCGTCCCTTCCATGCCGGCGAGGACGGCGGCCCCCGGCGCGCTTGCGTCGCGGCCGGCGAGGAACAAGGCCGAGGGGTTGGCAACCTCGGTGAGGCCAAGTCCGGTCATTTCGAAAACGCCGATCTCGTCGGTGGCGCCGAAGCGGTTCTTCATGGCTCGCACCATGCGGAAATGGTGGCTCGAATCGCCCTCGAAGGAGAGCACAGCGTCGACCATGTGCTCGACGACGCGCGGTCCAGCGACCTGGCCATCTTTGGTCACGTGGCCAACGAGGATCACCGAGGCGCCACTGGTCTTGGCATAGCGGATCAGCGCCTGGGCGCAGCCGCGCACCTGCGTGACGGTGCCCGGAGCCGATTCGATTACTTGCGAATACATCGTCTGGACCGAATCGATGATGACCAGGGCTGGCCGGCGCCCCTCCGCGATGGTTGCGACGATGTCCTCGACGTTGGTCGCTGCCGCGAGCTCGACGGGTGCCTTCGCCAGCCCGAGGCGTACCGCGCGCAGGCGCACCTGCGGGATCGCCTCCTCGCCGGAGACATAGACGACGCGCTCGCCGCGCAGCGCCATGGCGGCGCAAGCCTGCAAAAGCAGCGTCGACTTGCCGATGCCCGGCTCGCCGCCGAGCAGCAGCACCGATCCGGGCACAAAGCCGCCGCCGGTCACGCGATCGAGTTCGGCGATGCCGGTCTCAACCCGTGGGGCAGGGCGGCTTTCGCCGGTGAGGCCCTCAAGGGCGAGCGCGCGGCCTGGGGCGGCGCCTTGCGCGGCGCGCGCGCCGATGCCGGAGGCGGGCGCCTCCTCGAGGATCGTGTTCCACTCGCCGCAGGCTTCGCAGCGGCCCTGCCAGCGGTTCGTCACCGCGCCGCAGTTTTGGCAAACGAAAGTCGCGCGGGTGCGGGCCATGCCCGCCTTTAGTGGAGCGCTCCCCTTAAGTCGAGGACCTGGGTCACTTGCTCCCCAGTATCGGACAATTGCCCTGCGCGATTGGTCGAAATGCCTGGTCGGCTGGGACCGTCTCGATCAGCTTATAATAATCGTAGGGGTACTTGCTCTCTTCAGGCTTCTTCACTTCGAAGAGATAGATCGCGTGAATGCCGCGCCCGTCGGGGCGCACCTGCATGTCGCCAAACAGCGCGTCGTGGAACGGCGCCTTCTTCATTTGCGGCACGACGTCCTTGGCATCATCGCTGCCGGTCGCCGCAACCGCCTTGAGATAAGTGAGCGTCGCGGAATAGACGCCGGCTTGGTTGGCGCTCGGATATTTGCCGTTGTTGCGTTCGACAAAGCGCTTCGCCCAGGCGCGTGTCTCGTCGTTCATGTCCCAGTAAAACGCTTCGGTCAGCTGCAGGCCCTTGGCGGCCGGCAGGCCCATTGCGTGGACATCGTTCAGGAAGACAAGGAACGCCACGAGCGACTGGCCGGATTCGCGGATACCGAACTCGCCGGCCTGTTTGACGGCGTTGATCGTGTCGCCGCCGGCATTGGCGAGGCCGATTACTTTGGCTTTCGACGATTGCGCCTGCAGCAGCAGCGACGAGAAATCGGCCGTGCCGAGCGGATGCCGGCTTGAGCCGAGCACCTTGCCGCCATGCGATTGCAGGTAATCGGTCGCTTCCGCCTCGATGCCTTTGCCGAGGGCGTAATCGACTGTCAGAAAATACCAGCTGTCGCCGCCGCGCTTCATCATCGCGGCCGAGGTCGCGTGACCGACGGCCCACGTGTCGTTCACCCATTGCACGGTGTTCGGCGAACATTCCTTGCCGGTGAGATCGGCGGACGCGGTGCTGGAGGCAAGAAAAGTTGCGCGCGAATTCCGCATGAGCGCGTTGATCGCGAGGCCGACTGACGAGTTCGGCACATCGACGATCGCATCGACGTGATCAAGATCGAGCCAGCGGCGCACGATCGACGAGCCCACGTCCGCCTTGTTCTGATGATCGGCGTAGACGACCTCCACTTTGATATTCTTGCCGCCGCCGGCGAAATCGTCCGCAGCCATGCGCGCGGCTTCGACCGAGCCCATTCCGTTCGTGTCTTGGAAAATGCCGGAGATGTCGTTGAGCACACCGATCTTCACGACATTGTCGGAGACATCGGCATGCACGGGCGTGAATGCCGCAAACGAGAGCGCAAGGCCGGCGAGGCCAGTCTTCAGCATCATCTCTCCCCCCTTATTCCCCGACATACCGGCGGGCGTAGCGCTGCCCGAGCCGCGTCAGGATTTCGTAGCCTATCGTACCCGATTTCCGGCCGAGTTCGTCAATGCCGATCGTCTCGCCCAAAATTTCGGCGAGATCGCCGCGCTGCACCGCCCCGTCCGGGAGATAGGTGACGTCGAGGATGCTCAGATCCATCGAGAGCCGGCCGACGAAAGGACAACGCCGCCGCGCGACCACAGCCTCGATGCCGCTGCGCCCGATGGCGGTGCCGCTGCGCGGCAGGCCGTCCGCATAGCCGATCGACAAAGTGGCGAGGCGGCTCGCACGCGGCGCCGTCCATTCCCCGCCATAGCCAACGCGCTCGCCGGCTGCGACATCCCGCACCTGGAGGACGCGCGCGTTCAGGCTGACAACATTGTGCGTCGGGTTCGGCAGGTTCGGCGTGGGATTACCGCCATACAGCGCATAGCCAGGACGGACGAGATCGTGGAACGGGCGCTCGTGAAGGAAAATACCGGAGGAGTTGCAGAGCGATGCTGGAATGTTTGGAAGCGCAGCCCGCACTTTATCAAAAGCAGCGATCTGCGCCGCATTGCGCTCGCTGATGATTTCAGATTCGGCGAAGTGGCTCATCAACAGAGCCGGCTGGAACGCGTCAAGCAGCGGACGCACGCGTTCCAGTTGGTCGTGCTGAACGCCAAGCCGATTGATGCCGGTGTCGAATTGGATCGCCGCTGGAGGTTTGCTGCCTCGCTCTGCCGCGAACGCCGCCCATTCCTCGATCTCGCTAAGCGATGACAGAACTGGCCGGATCATATTGCGCGCGAGCGCCTCGGATGAACCGGGCGTAAGACCATTCAAGAGATAGAGCGTGCAATCCCGGTCGGTCGCGCGGACGCGCAGTGCTTCAGAGACATGCGCAACAAAGAACGTGCGGCAGCCCGCTTTGGCCAGTGTCGTCACGGCGGGCTCAAGCCCGATCCCGTAGGCGTCGGCTTTGACCACAGCCGCGCATTCGGCGGCTGGCGTGGCTTGGGCGACCTTGTCGCGGAGCAAACGCCAATTACCGGCGAGCGCATTGAGATCGATGGTGAGGATCGCGCCGGCGCTCGCTTCATCGATGATACTCACGGACGCAACACCCTTAAACCTCACATGCGCGCCGGCAGGTTCTCCTCGCGGGCAAGATTGCCGAACCGCGTGACTTCCGCTTCGAATGATACATCGATTGTACCTGTCGGGCCGTGGCGCTGCTTGCCGATAATCAGTTCGGCCTTACCGTGCGCGCGCTCCATCTCGCGCTCCCAATTCAAGAATTCTTCCGTGCCTTCGCGCGGCTTCTTGTTGGCGAGATAATATTCTTCGCGGAAGACGAAGAGGACCACGTCGGCGTCCTGCTCGATCGAACCGGATTCACGCAGGTCCGACAATTGCGGGCGCTTGTCGTCGCGCGATTCGACCTGGCGCGAAAGCTGGGAGAGCGCCAGGATCGGCACGTTCAGCTCCTTGGCGAGCGCCTTCAGCCCCGTCGTGATCTCGGTGAGTTCCTGCACGCGATTTTCGCGCGAGCGCGACCCTGAGAGGAGCTGGATATAATCAATGACAAGGACATCGAGGCCGCGCTGGCGTTTGAGCCGCCGCGCCCGCGCCGTAAGTTGCGCGATCGAGAGGCCGCCGGTCTGGTCGATGTAGAAGGGGATCGTCTGCATTTCGCGCGCGGCTTCGGTGATCCGGTGAAAATCGGATTCGTTGATGTCGCCACGACGGATTTTGTACGATGCCACCCCGGACTGTTCGGCGATGACACGCGTGGCCAATTGCTCGGACGACATTTCGAGCGAGAAGAACCCGATAATGCCGCCATTCTTCGTGCGATGGGTACCGTCTGGTAGTGCCTCGCCTTCGTAAGCACGCGCGATGTTAAATGCGATGTTAGTGGCGAGCGCGGTCTTACCCATGCCGGGACGTCCCGCGATGATCACAAGGTCGGAGCGCTGCAGCCCGCCCATCTTGTGATCGAGATCCGTGAGTCCGGTCGCCGTACCGGACAGCCCGCCGTCGCGCTCGTATGCATGAGCGGCCATGTCGATCGCGGTCGTCAGCGCCTCGGAGAAGCGTTGGAAGCCGCCGTCATATTGGCCGGTCTCGGCAACGGAGTAGAGTTTGCGCTCGGCCTCCTCAATCTGGGAGCGGGGCGAGGAATCGACCGGCGCGTCGAAAGCGCTGTTGACGATCTCCTCGCCGATGACGATGAGATCGCGACGTACGCTGAGATCATGGACGGTGCGGCCGTAATCCTCGGCGTTGATGATCGTTGTCGCTTCGGCTGCGAGACGCGCGAGATATTGCGAGACGGTGACGCCCTGGCCGACATCCTGCTCCGTCAAGAACGTCTTCAACGTGACCGGGGTCGCAACCTTGCCGGCGCGGATCAGCTGCGATGCGATCTCATAAATGCGCTGGTGCAATGCCTCGGAAAAATGCTCCGGCTGCAGGAAATCCGAGACGCGATCGAAGGCATCGTTATTGACCAGAATCGCGCCGAGCAGCGCCTGTTCGGCCTCGATATTGTGTGGGGGGATGCGATAGTTTGTGTCGCCCTGCGGCGGGGCGACCGCGAGGTTCCGGCGTCCGCCAAAAGCTTCGACAGTGGCCATCGAAAGGGAGACTCCGGGAAGTGATTCGCGCCGTGTGCGCCGGGCTCGCGTTCTGGCACGGGGCAGCGGAAACGGTAAGCCTTCTCTGAGGCGCGGCTCAGATATCGCCGCTGTCCACCATCTCCACATCGACATTGCCGGCGGGCCTATTTGCTTGACTCGCGATCCGCGCGACGAACTCCATCGCCAGCGTTCCGCTCAGGCTGACCACGGCTGAGAGGATGAGCGTCGGGATAGGCCCAGCGGCCGTGAACACATAGGCGTAGACGAGCGGGGCGGCGGCGCGCGCACCGAGGCTCGGGACGGAGAGCTTGCCAAGGATTTCGCCGTATCCGGCGCTGCCGAACAGGAAGAGCGTCACGGTGCCCTTGACGATGGTCAGGATGCCGTTCGCCATGCCGTAGAGGGCCGCGAACAGGCCGCCGGTCGCGATCCCGATCGGGCCGAAGATCAGTACGGCGATCGAAGCCGGCTGCATCGCCGCGGAGATGCGCGCCGCCAGGATCGGGCTCGCACGGCGCCCGAGGCTCATTTCGCCGAGACGGCCGATGACCTGCGCCGGGCCGACGATCATGCCGATGATGATCGCGGCGCCTTCGGAAAGACCCAGCGCGCCGAGGATTGTCAGGAGGTGCACGGCGAGCCCGGCGAAGACGAAGTTTCCCGCCGCGATCATCAGGCCGAAACAAATGAAGGCGGCGCGGCGTGCCTCCGGCGAAAGGGGGAGTGGTGGACGGGCCCAAGTGGGTGAGGGCGTATCGTCGATTGAGGCGTTCCATAGTGCCGGCCGGCGCGGCAGGGCGATCAGGTGGATCGGCAGACAGATGGCGATATTGATCGCGGCGAAGGACAGGTAGGTGGCGCGCCAGCCCCAGCGCGCCGCGATCGCCGCGGCGATCGGCCAGAAGAAGGTCGAGGCAAGCCCGCCGAAGAGGGTGAGGATCGTGATTGCGCGGCTAGAGTGCGGGCCGGCTACCTGCACGAGGGCCGGAAACGCCGCGTCGTAGAGCGACATCGCGACGGCGAGACCGAGCACCAAGCAGCCGATGCCGTAGACGACAGGGCCGGGCGCAAGGCCGATGATGGTCAGACCGAGCGCGCCGACAATGGAGCCGCAGGCGAGAACAAGGCGCCCGCCGAGCCGGTCGATCGTACGCCCGACGGTCGGGGCCGCGATCGCACCAGCAACGAGCAAAGCCGAGTAGCCGACGACTACGCTCGGCAGCGACATGCCGAAGTCGCGCGCGATCAGCGGGCCCGTCACCGCGAAGGAATAATAGAGCGTTCCCCAGGCGCAGATCTGGCCGATGCCGAGGAGGCTGATTGTCGACCAGAGCGCGCGTGGGATCCGTGCGCGTGCGGACGAGCCGGAACTTTGCATGTGCGCTTCTTACACGCGGCTCGGCCGGAGGCGAGCTGCCGCGCGATTCACAGGTGCACAGCGGGCTTGGCCTGCTGAAACGCCGTTTCCTTGGGCACGCCCATTGCATAAGCTTGCCGACCGCTCTGGCGAGGCAGAGCGAATGTAAAGGCAGAAGAAAATGGCTCAGACAACAACTTCGAATACGCGCTGGATTCAGCTGCTGCTTGGCCTCATCACCATGATGGCGATCTCGAGCCCGCAATATACGTGGACCCTGTTTACGAAGCCGTTCCAGACGACGACCGGCGCGGGCCTGCCCGCGATCCAGATCACCTTCTCGCTGCTCATTGTCCTGCAGACGTTTTTCTCGCCGGCGCAGGGATGGCTGATCGACAGATTCGGGCCGAAGCTCCTGATCGCGCTCGGCGCGGCGCTGTCGGGACTCGGATGGGTCCTCGCCGCCTATGCAACGAGCCTTACCGCGCTTTACCTTACCTATGGGCTCTTCTGCGGCATCGGCACCGGCATCGTCTATGTCGGTATCGTCGGACTGATGGTCCGCTGGTTTCCCGAACGGCGCGGCCTTGCGGCCGGCGTCGTCGCGGCCGGCTACGGCTTCGGCGCGATCCTGACGACGTTCCCGATCGACTCGATGATCAAGAACTCGGGCTATCAGACGACGCTGATCACGTTCGGCATCATTCTCGGCATCGTTGGTCTCGCCGCCGCGCTCGGCCTGCGTGAACCGGCGTCCGCCGAAGTCGCCGAAGCGGCGCGTCACACCGAGGTCGAGACTGCTGCGCGCGACACCTCGCCTAAGGACATGCTCAAGACGCCGATTTTCTGGCTGATGTTCGCGATGATGACGATGATGTCGACCGGCGGACTGATGGTCGTCTCGAACTTCGCCGCGTTCGCGCGCGAATTCGGCGTCGCAGATGTGGTCCTGCTCGGCATGGCCGCGCTGCCTCTGGCCCTCACGGTCGACCGCATCACCAACGGACTGACCCGGCCCTTCTTTGGTTGGATTTCGGATCGGATCGGCCGCGAGAACACGATGGGTCTCGCGTTCTTCCTCGAAGGATGCGCGATCGCGTTACTTTTGTACTACCGGCACGACGCGGTCGCCTTCGTCGTTCTCTCGGGTCTCGTGTTCTTCGGCTGGGGCGAGATTTTCTCGCTCTTTCCGTCGACGCTTACCGATACGTTCGGCACGAAGCACGCGACGACCAATTACGGCTTCCTCTATATGGCGCAGGGGATCGGCTCGATCCTCGGCGGCCCCGCTGCCGCAGCACTGCACGACGCGACCGGCAGCTGGGTGCCGGTCTTCGCTCTCGCCATCGCAATGGACATCCTCACCGCGCTACTTGCGCTCTTCGTGCTGAAGCAGATGCGCCACGGCTATATCGGCTATGCCGCCGCGACGCCGAAGCTGCGGGCGGCGGAGTAAGTAAGCCCACATTCCCGGATCCGCGGGCGAATGTGTTTACGTGACGGCGGGGCGCGCGTCAGCGCTCATCCCCGCCCGCTTCCGCGAGCGCCGCTCCGACCTCGAGTCCGAGATCGTCCAGGGAAGTCTCCTCGCGCGTTGCGATGACTTCGCCCTTGAGCTGACGCTCGGCTTCTTCCGGCGAGCGGGCGACGTTGACCGTGACCTTCACCTCGACCTCCGGATGAAGGCTGATCGGCACCGGATGCAGACCGAGCGTCTTGATCGGATTCGACAACACGATCTGCGAGCGATCGAGCTTCACGCCGCTCCTGCCGATCGTCTCCGCAATGTCGCGCGGCGAGACCGAACCATAGAGCTGGCCCGCTTCACCCGCCTGGCGAATGACCGTGTAGGTCTTGCCTTCGAGCTTGCCCAAAACCTTCTCGGCGTCCTTGCGGCGATCGAGATTGCGGGCCTCAAGGTCGGCACGTTGGTTTTCGAAGCGCTTCTTATTGGCTTCGGTCGCGCGCAATGCTTTACCGCGCGGCAACAGGAAATTTCGCGCGAAACCGTCGCGCACGCGAACGGTCTCGCCCATTTGTCCGAGCCTTGGAACACGTTCGAGCAGAATAACTTGCATGGGTCTTCTCCAGTTCTAATCAGGTTGAGGGAGGGGAAGCGGATTGGCGCAGGCGCTTGCGCTCGCGCAAACCCAGCGCCGCGTCGGCGAGACCGACCAGCGCGAACAGCGCCATCGGCCAGAGCGGAATGAACGACACGAGAATATAGGCGCCGAACAGGAGCGGCGTCCGGGTGGACATACCACGCGTCAGATAGTGCATCACCGCCAGACCCTGCAGCGATAAGGCGGTTCCAAGTGTGGTCGATGCGATCGCAGCGACAAAACCTATTTCGTGGCCAACGAAGATCAACCCGATCGCCGGAATGAGCGCGGCCGCAAAAGGAACGGGAAGCCGTAGATTGTAGGGTATGTCCGGCCATGGCGTCGGCAGGCGTGCCGAAATCTGGACGATGCGTGCGGCAAGCCAAAGGTTTGCGAGCACAATAGACAAAGCGGATGCCGCCATGGCTGGCCCCGCCGAACGGGCAATCACCCGCGCGAGACTCTCGGGTTCCAAATCCGGCGGCCAGCTCGTCATCGCATCTTTGACCTCGCGAAGGAGAAGCGTCAGCTCGCTGGTGAGCTGACCGAGAGCGGAATTCAGCCCCCCATACGTCGCGGCAAGCGCGAGGGCGCCGACGCTGAACGCCGCAGCGAAAAACAATGTAGCGGTCGTGAGTGCGCGCATTGGCGCGGCATTCGCAATCGCGGCGCTCTTTTCGACGCCCCGCGCGCGCGTTTGCGGCTCGAGCGGCGGTGCTCCTCGCAAAGCCGCGGCGCAGATCAGCCACGCCGGAAGTGCGATCGTCCCGGCATAGAGCAGCCCGCAAAACAGCCAGCCCGGCAGTGCACTCGCGCCTGCGGAAATCGAAACGCCGGTGCTTGGATAAAGCAGCGCCGCGATCAGCCCCGAGCCGACAATTCCACTAAAAAGTCCGGTCCATTGCCCGAAACCCAGGCAGGCAATCATCACGGGAAGCGGCGCGAAATAGGCGAGCGCGAATGCGATAAGTGTCCCGTTCACGGGAAACACCACAGACAAAAGCGCGCTTGCAAGTCCGGCGCCGATTGCGACACCGAGACTCGACAACGAAGCGAGCAGGGTTTGTCTGTTCATTCGAGCTGTCCCGCGATTGCGGTTAGGCGTTGCCGCCAGCCGAGCCGCCGGATTATCCGGCGGCCTTTTGTCGAAGCGTTTGGTCTGGTGCTTTAGCGGATCACGTAAGGCAAAAGACCGAGGAAGCGGGCCCGCTTGATCGCATGCGCGAGTTCGCGCTGCTTCTTGGCGGAGACAGCCGTGATGCGCGAGGGCACGATCTTGCCGCGCTCGGAAATGTAGCGCGATAAGAGCCGTGTATCCTTGTAATCGATCTTCGGCGCATTCGGGCCGGAGAACGGGCAGCTCTTGCGGCGGCGGAAGAAGGGACGGCGGGGAGCAGTCGACATCAGAGCGCTCCTCCTTCAGACGCGCCTTCTTCGCGGCGCGGCCGGCGCTCGCGATCACCGCGATCACCCCGGTCACCACGATCGCGGTCACCGCCGCGGCCGCCGCGACGCTCACCGCGGTCGCCGCGATCGTCATCGTCGCGTTTGCGCATCATCGCCGAGGGGCCTTCCTCGTGCTCTTCGACGCGGATGGTCATAAAGCGCAGCACGTCTTCGTTGATGCCCATCTGCCGCTCGACCTCGGTGATCGCGGCCGGCGGGGCATCGATGTTCATCAGCGAGAAATGCGCCTTGCGGTTCTTCTTGATCCGGTAGGCAAGGGACTTCACGCCCCAATATTCCGACTTGGCGACGCTGCCGCCATTCGAGGTGATGACGGCTTTGAACTGATCGGTCAGGGCATCCAGCTGTTGCGTGGAGATATCCTGACGCGCAAGATAGACATGCTCGTAAAGAGGCATGGTGCGGGCCTTTCTTCGTAATGCGATCTCCGGCGCGTAGCCCTTCGAGCCGTGCGGCCCGAACAAGAACAACGAAGGCGGAGACACGGGAAGGCGGGAAAACCCTGTCCGCAGCAAGTGAGACTTGCGCGGATCTTCCGTTCAGCCCCCGGCCGGAGCGTCGCGAAGCCGCGCTTTTAGCGGAGGGAGGAGGCGAGTGCAACCCGCCATTCGCGGCCGGATGGCGCGGCCCAAGCGGTAGAAGCTTGGCCGATTAAACCCCACAGAATTGCAGCGAGCGATTGCACCTTGTCACGGCACTAATCCTGAGAGATAGTCAACCGGCATTTGCAGAGAAGCAAATCCACGACCAAAGCGGGAGGTATCAATGAGGTATTTGAAGCTCGTTCCGTGTCTAGCGCTCTTAATCGCGCAATTCGCGTTGCCGCTCGCCGCAAATGCCGCGCCGGCCGGAGCGCGCTGCGGTGGGATTGTCCCGCTTCAATGCGGTCCTGGGAAGTTCTGCAACTATGCCGCCGGTACTTGTGGCCGTGGGGACCAGATGGGCCGCTGTGCGGTGCGGCCTCATATCTGCCCGCTATATGTCCGGCCAGTTTGCGGCTGCAATCACAAGACGTACAGCAATGACTGCCGGCGCATGCAGGCGGGAGTATCGAAACTGCACGACGGCAAATGTTAATGAAATGAAGTCTGCGCGGGCGGCTTACTTAACCCGCCTGCATCCAATTCCGGTTCGCTCAGCAGGTCGCTCAGGTCGAGCCGCCGCGTAAACATCGCGAGCTCGCCGTCCGTCCTGCGCGGCCACTCCGCTTCCGGCCTGTCGCGGTAAAGCTCGACGCCGTTTTCGTCGGGGTCGCGAAGGTAGAGCGCTTCGCTGACGCCGTGGTCCGACGCGCCATCAAGGCGGATGCCGGCTGCGATAAGACGCCGCAGCGCGTCCGCGAGTGCCGGCCGGTCGGGATAGAGGATCGCGAGGTGGAACAGACCCGTAGTGCCGGGCGGCGGCGGCGAGCCACCGCGGCTCTCCCAGGTGTTGAGCCCGATATGGTGGTGGTAGCCGCCGGCCGAGATGAACGCCGCGTCCGACGCGTAGCGCTGCATCAGCTCGAAGCCCAGCACGCCGCAATAGAAGGCAAGTGCGCGATCGAGATCGGCGACCTTCAGGTGCACATGGCCGATCCTCGTGCCTGCTACGATCGGGCGGGGCGTCAATGTGCCACCCGTATCTTGCTGCGTCCTCTGATCACGCATGGTGGCAACCTCCTTCGCGGGAAGGTCGAGCGACGGCGACCTCCGAAATCAACGGACGGCCAAGATTCCGGCGCAAACCGCCCAATCCGCCGCCGAAAATCTTTGAAAAGTATACGCAAGTGATGGCGCAACAGCTACGTTCCGGCTAGCTTGACTTTGCCACCGGCCCTGTGGGCTGTGGTCCTATGAGCAGGCGGAACGACTAGGCCTCGTTCGGAGAGAAGATGACCGGAGTTATTCGGTTCAGGAAGAAAGCGACCGGCGCAGTCGTCGAGCCCCGGCCGGCACCGCAGCTTGGCGACGAGCTGAATGCCGCAGCCTACGAACTCAGAGTCAGGCAGCAGCAGATCCTGACGGAGCTCGGCGTGCTGGCGCTCAAGGGAACGCCATTTCCGGAGCTCCTCGATCACACCGCGCGGTTGACAGCCGAAGGCCTGCGGGCGGACTTCGCCAAAGTGCTGGAATACCTCCCCGATCAGAACCGGCTTCTGGTGCGGGCGGGCGTCGGCTGGGGCCCCGGAGTGGTCGGCTCGGCAAGCATCGGCGCCGATCTCGAATCACCCGGCGGCTACGCGCTGCGCACCGGCGTGCCCGTCATCTCAAACCATCTCGAGAACGAAGAGCGCTTCAGAACCCCGGAGCTGCTGCTCGAATACGGCATCTATCGCGCGATGAACGTGATTCTCCAGGGCGACGGGGCGCCGTTCGGCGTCCTTGAAGTGGACAGCCGCTCCGAAGGCGAATTCTCCGAGCAGGATATCACCTTTCTGCAGGGTGCCGCGAACCTGCTCGGCATGGCCATCGAGCGCCAGCGCATGGAGCGGGATCTGCGCGGCGCATTAGACCGCCAGCAAATGCTTATGCGCGAGGTGAATCATCGCGTGAACAATAGCTTGCAGATCGTCGGTTCGATGTTGCATCTGCAAGGCCGGCGCACCGAAGACAAGGAAGTGCAGCACCAATTAAGCCAGGCATCCAGTCGCGTGACGGCAATCGCGCGCGCACATAACCGGCTTTATCGTACCGACGAATTCACCAAACTCGATCTCGGCGCCTATCTCTCCGACCTTTGCGCCGATTTTTGTGAGGCGACACCGGGTTGCCAGATTTTTGTATCGGCGCCCGAGCACGTCGTACTTTCGACTGACCGCGCCATCACCGTCGCGCTGCTGATCAACGAGCTCATCACCAACACCGCGAAATACGCCTATCCCGATGGTAATTGTCGGGCGTGGGTGAACGTGTCACGCGAAGGAAGCGCTGTCACGTTGTCGGTGCGCGACGAAGGCGTGGGATTGCCGCCGGGGGTTGACGAGACGACCAGTGCGGGGCTGGGCATGCGCCTCATTGGCGCTTTTACACGGCAGCTCAACGGATCGGTCGAGGTGAAGCGGCACAACCCCGGCACGGAGTTTGTAATTTCGTTCGAGGTCGAGGCCGGAGCACCGTCGGGCATCAAGTGATATGGTCGGGTGAGCGCGCTCGCGCCTCCGAGTGCAATTTTACAAAGCTCTAGGTAATCGCAGCAGCAGTCGCGGGCGCGACTAAGGTCTTAATCAACAAATCACACGTCGCTCACGCCCATTCCCCCCAGCGCCCATCTTCGTAGATGCGCCAGGCACGCAATCCTGATTTTGCCACCACCATTCGCCCGCTCTTGGCCATCGAAATCAGATGTTTAAACACCAGCGGATTGCGCCAGGCGAAGGGTTTCTCGATCTCGCAGACCGCGTGATATTCGTCGGAATCGGGATCGTCCATGAACAGCGTGCCGACCTTGTCGGGCCGCATCGTCGCCGGCAGGTTGCGATCCCACAGCCATTGGCATTCGTATTCGCGGCAGACCGGAGGACGGGTCAAATAGATGCCGCAGCCGCCTCCGGTGATGCAATTCACGCAGAGCGGTCCGGCCGGCTTCTTCAGCTCTTCGATATGCAGCACCTTGCAGCAATGGGTGCAAGGACCACAGGTTTTTCCCGGGATTTTCAGCATGGCGATGGCCGCATAGCAGTGTGAGAGAATCGCCACTACTCTGGAAGAATCGACCGGCCCGCGCAATGCGCGGCTGCGTACCGTTCCACCAAAAAGAAGGACCCGCCTGAACGGCGGGCCCGTTTTTGTGCCGAGCTTCCTCAGCCCTCGATGATGTAGACGATCTCTCGAGTCGAAGGCTCGATGATGATGATCTCGTCATTGTAGACGACGTAATCGTAGCCGCGGTATTCCGGCACGATCGTAATGATCTCCGGCGGCAGCGGACGGATCACGACGTCGCGCGGAAGCGCGGTACCGATCGCAACGCGGACGCTGAGGTTTGTCACGCGGTTGACGTTGCCGCGCATGATCGTCGAGCGGATCTGCGTGCGCTGCTGGGTGCTGATGTTCACGTTGGCAGCTCGTCCGCCGCCGCCACTTGCGCCTGCACCGGCTCCGGTCCGTTCACCCCCGCGCTCGCCCGTTCCCGCGCCTGTACGCTCGCCCGCGCCTGTCCCGGCCCGGTTCGGCTGCGCCTGACCTGTCGGAGCAGCTTTTTCGCCGGTGCCGGCACCGGTGCGCGGAGCAGTGCCCTGGCCGGTTTGGCTCGGTTGCGTCGTGGCTGGCTTCTCGCCGGCACCTGTCGTGCTGCCGCGCTCGCCAGCGCCTGGCGCCGCGCCACCGCCGGCTCCGCCAGGCCGCGACTCGGTCGCCGCTCCGCCGCCCGGCCGCGCGCCCGCAC
>JAXDNJ010000040.1:0-80787 GCA_034669505.1 Methylobacteriaceae bacterium | reverse complement strand
GATGGCGATCTGGCCGCGCTTCAGTTGCTTCGAATTGCCGAGGCGCGCATGCGGCAGCGTCGCGCTGTCATGCACGCGCAAAAGCGCGAGGTCGGTGTCGGGGTCGCGGCCGAGAATGGCGGCTGCGAGACGGCGGCCTTCCAGCGTGGTGACATCCGCATGGCGGCCGGCCTGGACGACGTGCGCGGTGGTGAGGATTAGCCCGTCGGGCGAGACGATGACGCCGGATCCGGCGCCGGCCGGCGCGCCGCTCTCGCGGCTCATGTCGATGCGCACGACGGCGGGCGAGACGGCGTCGACGACGTCGGCCACGGTCGCGGAATAGGTATCGAGGAGGGCGGGGTCGGCAAAAGGCTCGGCGGAACGCGGCGCGTAGGCGGGGGCGTACGTGTCGCCGGCGAGCCCGCGATCCTCGTCGAGGGTGAAGCGAGCGGAATCAAGCATGGCGGCGATATGGGGATTGGGTCGCGGGTGCGCCAGCGTGGTTGCTTGCGGCGGCGATTTGCGCATTCTGCCGGCTCTCCCCGCCAACAGGACGCGTGCATGAAGCCGACAAAATTCGGGATGGGACAGCCGGTGCGCCGGGTCGAGGACGCGCGCTTTGTTTCCGGCGCCGGCATGTACACCGCCGACGTGATGAAGGAGGGCGCGCTCGCGGCCGTCTTCCTGCGCTCACCGCATGCGCATGCGCGGTTCACGATCGGCGATCTCGCCGAGGTGCGCGCGATGGCGGGCGTGCGGCTGGTGCTGATTGCGGCCGACGTCGCGCATCTCGGGGGGGTGCCGTGCCTTGCGCCGATGCCGAATGCCGACGGCAACCAGATGCCTCTGCCGGATTATCCCGTGCTGGCGAAGGAACGCGTGCGCCATGTCGGCGATGCGGTGGCGATGGTCATTGCGGACAGCGAAGATCAGGCGCGCGAAGCGCTGGAGGCGATCGAAGTCGCGTACAAAGAGCAGCCGGCGATCGCCGATCTCGGTCGCGCACTCGACAAGGATGCGGCGCTGGTCTGGCCCGAGCTTTCCAGCAATATCGCCTACGACAATGCGATCGGTTCTGCGGACGCGGTTGCAGCCGCCTTCGACAAAGCCGCGCATGTCGTGAGCCTCGATGTCGTCAACAACCGGCTCGTCGCCAATTTCATGGAGCCGCGCGCCGCGATCGGCGAATACGATGCGGCAAGCGGCGCGTATACGCTCACGACATCGAGCCAGGGCGTGCACGGCCTGCAGGCGGCGCTCACCGGCATCATGAAGATCGGCACGGACAAGATTCGCGTGGTCACGCCGGATGTTGGCGGCGGCTTCGGCACCAAGGCTTTCATCTATCGCGAATATCCGCTGCTGCTCGAAGCGGCGAAGCGCACCGGCAAACCCGCGCGCTGGGTCGCCGATCGCAGCGAGCATTTCTTGGGCGACGCGCATGGGCGCGACAATCTCACCCATGCCGAGATGGCGCTCGACGGGTCGGGCAGGTTCCTCGCACTGCGCGTCGATATCCGTGCCAATCTCGGCTCGTACCTCTCGCAGTTCGGGCCGTACATTCCGTGGCTTGCCGCGACGATGGCGACAGGGCCCTACGACATACAAGCGGTGCATGCGCGCGTGCGCGCGATCTACACGCACACGATTCCCGTCGACGCGTATCGTGGCGCCGGGCGGCCGGAAGCGGCGTATATCTTGGAGCGCCTCGTCGATCAGTGCGCGCGTGCGCTCAACATGCCGCGCGAAGAGATGCGCGCACGTAATTTCGTCAAGCCCGCGCAAATGCCGTACAAGACAGTGACCGACCGCACTTACGATGTCGGCGAATTCGAAGCCGCGATGCGCAAGGCGTTGCTCTCTTCCGGCTATCGCGATTTCGCCGGACGCGAGGCGATGTCGCGCGCGGTGGGCAAAGTTCGCGGCATCGGCTTTGCCAGCTACATCGAATGCACCGCCTGGGGCGAGGGCGAGAAGGGCTTTGTCAGCCTCGAACAAGACGGCACGTTCACCGTCCTCGTCGGCACGCAGTCGAACGGGCAGGGGCACGCGACCGCCTATGCGCAAATGGTCGCACAGCATCTCGATGTCGCGCCCGAGCGCGTCAAGGTGGTGCAGGGCGACACCGCAGTGCTACCGACCGGCGGCGGCACCGGCGGCTCGCGCTCGATTCCCGTCGGCGCGGTGATGGTGTCGCGCGCATCGGAGAAGCTCGTCGAGCAACTAAAGCAGCTCGCGAGCGACAAGCTCGAAGCTGCCGCGGCCGATCTTGAAATCGCCGAGGGGGCGATCCGCGTCGCCGGCACCGACCGCGCGATCTCTTACGAAGAGCTCGCGCGCTCGCCGTCCGCCACGCCGGAGCGCCTCAAGGGCGGCGCCGATTTCGTGCCGCCGGATGCGACTTATCCGAACGGCACGCATGTCTGCGAGGTCGAGATCGATCCCGACAGCGGCCACATCGATGTCGTGCGCTACACCGTCTGCGACGATTTCGGGGTGACGCTGAATCCGATGCTCCTCGCCGGTCAGGTGCATGGCGGCGTGACGCAGGGGATCGGCCAAGCGCTGCACGAGCGCACGATGTTCTCGCCCGAAGGCCAGCTCATCACCGCGACCTTCATGGATTATGCGATTCCGCGGGCCGCGGATTGCCCGAACTTTTCCTTTGAGACGCGCAACGTGCCCTCGACGACAAACCCGCTCGGCCTCAAGGGCGCGGGCGAGGCCGGCTCGATCGGCGCCGCGCCGGCTGTCATGAACGCCGTCGTCGACGCGCTGCGCCGAACCTACGGCATGGAGCACATCGACATGCCGGCGACGCCGGCGCGTGTGCGCGCAGCGATCGCGGCGGCCACAACGCTCCATTAGCCAGCGATCAGCTCACCGCACTTAAGTGATATAACTCGGTTCTGGTCCGTCATTCACTTTGGATGCTGGGTTAGGAATTCTGTAATCAGCAGGGGGCGTAGTGAGGCAGCGTACTTGACGAAGGTCCCCCGGCATGGTTGCTTTAATTTAGGTGTTATTTTTTTACGGTCTGTCGTTCTCGATCGCTGAGGGACTATGAAGCAGCGCGTAATCACCGGTCTCCGGCCCATCTCCTTTGCCCTCGTTTTTGTCCCCATACCAACTGGCTTCGTGCTTGCGCAGGGCGTACCTCCCGGGAGCTACGAATGCTGGTATTTCACGAGGGCGCAGCCCGGTCTCAACTTCACCGTCGGCGGCGGCGGCGCATACACGGATGCGGACGGCAAGAAAGGATCGATAGCGGTCGGCAGCGACGGCAAGATCGTATTCAGCGGCGGTGCGCATGACGGGTCAAACGCTGTCTACAAGGGCGGCAACCCGCCGACGATTAGTTTTGTCAGCGCACGTGGGGCCGAGGCGGCATTTTGTCAGCTTGCACGCTAAATCGCGGTGGATCGGCATTACACCTCTGAAATGGTGGTGCTAGTTTGTAGCCTCGGATGGGCGGGAATGGTTTTCGCCCAATCGCCGCCAAGCGTTGAGGATGCTAAAGCCGCGTTACAGCGACAACTTCAGCGATTCCATTGATTGAGCCGCGCGGAAGTTCGTTTCATGAAGGTGCCTTTATGAAGAAATTCGCTGCGCTGCTTATTTGTTCGTGCCTGTTCGCGGACCAAAGCTCGTCGACGCCTTCATCGGCTACAAATATTGGCTGAACAAGTTCGGCAATAACGCGCAGTTCGGCCAGGCAAGCTACAAGCTATACGCCGGGCTCTTTGGAACATCAGTTCTTCTTTGGCGTCGACCATCTCGGAAATACCGCCAATCTCGCGGCGCTCCCGGCGAAGCCCTCGACCATCGTCCGAAAAGGCCCGCCGGAACCGGCGGCGCCGGCGATACCCCCCTTTTTCGTCTTCTCAAACACCGTGCTCGAATACCGTTTCGAAACCGCCGCCACCGAGCCCGGCGCCGCCGTGCATTTCGGTAAGCAGATCGCCAACATCACCCATGTCGACGCCTACCAGTACGGCACTAACTTCATCAGCGCCGACGTGCTGAAATCGACTCCCAAGGATCCATCCCCTCGCTCATCGATTTTGCGCCGAAAGGCCCGAGCCGATTGGAAGCGTTCGCGAACAGAACCTCCGTTAACGGCGCGTCGGCGCAAGCCGGGATGTGATAGGAGCGCAGGTTGCGCGTCGCGACTCGTCCGGTCTGGTCGAGGAGAATTTCCTCGTAGAGGGCGGCTCCGAGCGCCTGCACGACACCCCCTTCCACTTGTCCGCGGCATTGCATCGGATTGATCACAAATCCTGCGTCGGCAGCCTGGACGCTTTTCAGAATGCGCAGTTCGCCCGTCTCCGGATTTATGGCGACGCGGAACCCCTGAACATTGAAGGCGATCGACCGCTTCTTCACGTCGTGATGGCCGTAAGCCTTCAATGGTGCGAAGGCAGAAAGGGGAACGCTCGCGCCGCCTGGCGTCGCCGCGTCCTGCGGTAAGCTTCACGTCGTGCGCGGCAGCGCCAAGGTTCTCCGCGGCGCGCTCGATCAGTAAACTCCGCAGCGCCTCGGCTGCTTTCTGCGTTGCCGTGCCGGCGACGACGGTACCGGTCGAACCATATGCGCCGGTGTCATGTGCGACGATATCGGTATCCGACTGATGCAGCCGTATACGCGACGGCCATACGCCCAGCACGGCGGCCGCGATCTGCACATGCACCGTGCTGGTGCCGTTGCCGAACTCCGCGGTTCCGACGAAGAGATCGAACAGGCCATCTTCGGCAAGTGCGATGCGCGCGTCGGCGAAATAGCCGCCGGCTGGAACGGTCGCCGTCGACGACATCGCGAAGCCTTGGCCGACACACCAGCCGACACACCAGCCCTCGGGGGGCCGCCAGTCCGTCACCGGCCATCGTCTGGTCGACAAGATCGAGACATTGATCGACGCCGTAGCTGCCATGCTCGAGATCGGGCGGCATATCCTCGAAGGAGATGAGCGGCTCGCCGTCCTTGACGACGTTGCGGCGCCGGAACTCGATCGGGTCGAGATCGAGACGGCGGGCAAGCTCCTCGATTGCCGATTCCATGGCGAAGCCAGTCTGGCTGATGCCGTAGCCGCGGAATGCGCCGGCCGGAACGGTGTTGGTAACCACCGCTACGCCGTCGACGCGCTTGTTCAGGCAGCGATAGTTGCTAACCGACTCACCGCAGCCGTGGAAGAGGACGCCGGGACCATGATTGCCATAGGCGCCGGTGTTCGAAAGGACGTCCATGCCGATGGCGGTCAGGATGCCGTGGCGCGTCGCGCCGAGTTTCACCTTGAAGGTGTCGAAAGGATCGTCGGTGAGATTCTCATGCCGTGCGGTGCACCGGCGCGCGGCAGCGAAGCACCGCCAGCGCCACGAGGTCTTCGACGAGCATTTCCTGCTTGCCGCCAACCCGCCGCTGGGCGCGTCGAGATGCGTCAGCACGGCGCGCACGCCCGGAAGCGCCAAAGCCGCACAGCCGTCGATTGCGGTAATTCGCGCATGCGCATGCGTCGAGCGCAAGATTTTAATATGCAGCAAACCCGGCATCGCCACGTCGAGCGTGAACCGTGCGCGTCCAGTTACTATTAGAGGTCCCGCAGGAGCGGGAACCGGCCACCCTACGGCCGGTTCGGATAAAGAGCCATGATCGGCATTGCTCTTGGCCTCTATCGCATCGGTAATCGCGCGGTAACCGGTGCAGCGGCAGAGATTGCTCTTCAGCGCTTTTGGAAGATCGGTGAGCTGCGCCTGATCGAGGCGCGCCGCCGTCATGATCATGCCAGCGGTGCAGAAGCCGCATTGAAAACCTTGCGCGGACAGGAACTGCGCCTGCATCAGATGTAGTTTGTCCTCCGCGGCTAACGCCTCGATCGTCGTGACCTCGCGCTCTTTTGCGCGATGCGCGGGATAGAGGCACGAATGTATGGGCTCATCGTCGACCCACACCGTGCACGCGCCGCAATCGCCGGAATCGCAACCCTTCTTGACGCCGAAGCAACCTTGCTCACGCAGAAAGGTGCGCAGGCATTGTCCCGGACGCGGGTCAGCCGACACCTCGCGGCCGTTGATGTTTATTTTCATCCGCGCTCAATTCCCGCCGAATATCATCGGCGCAACGCAGGCTGATATGACGACGCCATTTCGGATCGCCGTGAATATCGTCGAACCAGAACCCGCCGGCTTCGGCATCGACCCGCGCGGCCAGCTCGGATTGGGTCGGAATTTTCGCAAAAGCCAAACGCACCGGCCGACATGTCGCTGCCGTTATAGTAAGAGCAAAAGCGCCGTCGGGAGCGCGCGTGCCGATCAGGAGCGCAGCGGACCGGCCGATCGGCGTCAGCGACATTTGCCGGAACGCGCAGGCTTGTTCCAGCGAGGCGCGGGGCAGCAGCACGCTTCGCATGATTTCGCCTTGCGCCAGAGCCGTGCGTCCATCACCCACGACGAGATCGGCGACCAGAGCTTGGCCGTTGGTGCGATCCGGATACCAGATCGTGGCGACCCCTTGCAACGCCGTGGCAAGCGCGGTCATCGGCCCTGCGGGTAGCGCAAGGCAGATGTTTCCGCCGACGGTCGCGGCGTTCCAGACCTTGAAGGAGCCGAGCAGGGAGTTGCAGCAGCGACCGATCAGCTCGGCCGCGTGCCATTCCGGCGGTGCAACAAAGCCCGATAAAGTGGCAATAGTGCAGGTCGCGGCGACATGCAGCCCCTGCGCGTCAACCCTGATATTTTCCCACCCGAGAGCGGCGATATCGATGAGTTGACGGACACCCGGCTGCGGCTCCGAGCAGAGCCACGTACCCCCGCCCAATATTGCTGTTCCTGGGGAGAAATTGGGCAATTCGGCACGGGTGCGCGGCGTCACTAGCGTTTCGACAGAGTTCAAGTCCATCAGTTCGCAGGGTTTTCACCGTTCGTGCCGACGCTTCACAAACACGTGCAATAGCAATGCCATTGCACTTTGCGGCGGCCGGCAACGGCCATGTCACTTCAGTCTCACCCCCAAATCGCTGCTACTGTTGAGATGCTGAAGGAAGCGTTTGAGTCTGGCCGCCTGTCACTCTGCGCGTGGGCGATTGTGAACAGCCGATAAGCGGTTGCGTCTCGGACATTCATGAGGGAGCGGCAGCTGAGACCAAGGCCCGCAGTCGGACGTGAGCGGAAGGTCTGGTTTAGGTCGCAAGAATGCAGTTGCGGATATTCACTTCGGAAGCCCTCGTCCCGCAGAAGAATATCTATTTGCCATTACGCCTCGCCCGCAGCAGGGGATATTTGGGTCGAGACAGCCAAATCGAAGCGCTTAGTGAATGCCTGTGTTGAGAAATTCCGGTTTGAGCTCGGAAGGTTGACCTACAGGAACTCAACAAAGATCGAGCCCGGCTCGCGTGAGCGCGCCGTCGGGCTTGCGCAGTTCGTCCAACGCGTTAGCCCTGGAAGCCCATGCATGTAGTAGGGCGTCGGGGGGAATCGGAGTTGCGAGCATATAGCTCGCGAAAGCGCGCCGGACGAAGATCTCTAGGAGACTCTTCGACCGCTCCTTGTGAAAGCCTGACAAAGACGTCGTAACGCACGGTCTTACCGATGATGCTATAAGTCGGCTTTGGTAACCCTGCCAAGGGAGCTGCTCGGAGAGGCCATTTCAATACGACGCGCTTCCCGGCGGATGAGAGGGCCGTCTGCATCAGCTCGAGCGCGTCGAGATCGGGACCGACCAATTCCCTGAGGAGGCGCATCTCCTGCTTCACTAACGCCGTGTTGCCGCGGGGCGGATGCATCGGGTCGACGAGAACCACGTCAGCATGCAAGCTGGGCAACAACTCCTTCGCATCCCCATGGATTAAGGTCGTTCGGGCAACGACGGCCGCGATGTCCGGGCCGGCTGCGGATGCCTTCGCCAAACCCTCCTGCAAAAGCGCATACACTGCTGCATTGCGCTCCAAAAGCGTCACACGCGCGCCCAGCGAGGCCAGTAAGTACGCGTCCCGGCCCAGGCCCGCGGTCGCGTCAATGACGTCGGGAGCGTTTCCTTTCGTCAATCCTGTCGCTTTGGCTAGCGGATGAGTGCGGCCGCTGTTCGACCGAAAGCGATAACCGGTCGCACCGCCGACGAAGTCGATAACGAGCTCTGATCGATGCATTTTGGTCAATGACTACCCGCCACGACCTGTACTCTCTCGCTGGTCCTGGAGACATAAGAGGTTGCGTTGCAGTAATTCAAGCGAGCCGCCCGGTCTTTGCGGTTACGGCCGCACGGCCGGGGCTTCGATCACCATGCCGCTGGCGCGCGCCATCAGGTAGGCTTCAAGCGCGACAAAGTCCGCCGATCCGTAGGCGTAAGGTTCAGCGCGAACGCCGACCATGCAATTGCGCAGCCGCCGCTGTAATGACCCGAGCGATTGCCACTCCAGCCGATAAAGCGGGTAACCGTTCGGGTGGCCTTGCGGCACGACATTGCCGGCAAGACGCTTGCCCCAATTGTCATCATGACAGGCGCTGCAGGATAGGTTGAGCTGGCCTTCGCGGCGAGTGAAGAGTTCGCGGCCGCGGTCGAGTGCAAGCGTCATTCGCGCGTCGCGAGACGGCTCGATTGCGAGTTCGCGCGACTGCCGCGCGACATAGGCGGTGAGCGCGAGGAGTTCCGGGCTCTCCCAGGCGAGCGGTGTCGTTTGCTGCCGGTCGCGCCGACATTGCATGATGCGCTGCTCGAGATCGATCGGCCGGGCGTTCGCTTCATCGAATAGGGGATAACGCGCCGAGACACCTTTCATGCCGACGCGCGCGTCGCCATGGCAATCGGCGCATGCGCGGCTCTCCGCGCCGGGCTTCGCGTTCCACAACGCCTCGCCTTCAAGCACCCACAACATTCCGGGATTTGCGCTATCGTCGGATTGCATCCCTTGCGTCTCGCGGCTCATGTCGGCAAAGCTGGAGCGGAGCTCTGACGCTGCGATTTCCACCGATGTGCCGGCAAGCACGCTCAGAACAACCATTGTGCAGACCGCCGCGACAAATTTCCCGCGGTGCCGCAAGACGCTCATTCCACGGTGATCGGCGCGGTACGCACTTCCGTCTGGTCGTGATCGTCCGTCCAGCTGAAGGTGAGCACGCCGCTCTCGCTCGCGACGATACTGAACGCGATGAACGGATTGGCCGCCAAGGCCGGAAACAGCTCGGCGCGAAACACGTCCTCGCCATTGTAGGAACAGACGAAGCTCTTGATGATGTCGCGCGGGATCGGCTCGCCCTTGGTGTCGTGGCGGTATCCCGTCTCCATCGGATGCGCGATCAGCGCCTTGATCTCCACGATGTCGCCGCGCTTGGCTTTAGCCGGCACATTGATAAGCGCGCGCGCCATCTACAGACCCTCGACACAGGCGGCGAGCGTCACGACAACGTCGGCGCTGTCGGACCAGAACGAGCCGTCGCTCATCTGAGCAATCGCAATCACCGTCTGCGAGTCGGCAAGGCGTATGCGCGTGGAAACCGACGCGCGCCCAGAGCGCGGACCGAGATGGAAGGTCGCCACATTCGGCTGCGGGTTCTTCTGATTGAAGATAGCGATCGTCTTGACGTGGTCTTCGGCCGTCATCCGACTTTCGACACTTATCGTCAAAGGCACGGCGTTGCCGTTCTCGACGAGCGGCGGCAGATCGAGCTTGATGCGTCCAGTGCGCACCTGCGCCTCGCTGATGAACTGGCGCATGGCGCCGCGCATCGTTTCGTCGCTGGCTTGTGCAGGCCGGATCAAGAGAAGCGCCATCATGCCGGCGCCGCTTGCGATCAACTCACGCCGGTTCGGTTCTATCTTCTTCTGTTCCTGCTTCATCGGCGCTTCAATCACGCAAACTGACGAGGAACGCTACCACGTCCTCGATCTCCTCTGCGCTTAATATAGGGCGGTCGCGGAAAGGCGCGGCGACGTGATTCAGCCCGTCCACCCGGTAGTAGGGCGGCATGATCGTATTGGGGTTGAGACGCCTCGCGTCAACAATGCGCAGCCGCAGCTGGCCTTCCGACCAGCGCGACCCGGTACCGGCGAGATCGGGCGCGAGGTTGCCCTGAAAACGCTCCTGCGGAAACGGCCCAGTATGGCAAAGCAGGCAAAGCCCCACTTGCCGGTTTGCGACGATTGCCCGACCACGGGCGGCATCGCCTTTGGCGCCGGTGAGCGAGTCCGGTACGGCGTCACCAATCATTGCAAATGGGGGTAGCCCTTCCGCAGCGGCACGCTCGCGCACAGACAAAGCATTTCCCACCAATGCAGCGGCTATCAGGGCACGCCCGGAACTAGCCGAAAATTTCGGCCGTGATCGTCTTGAACCATGCATCCGCATAACTTGCCTCGAGCGCCCGGAAGGAAGGCGGGGCATCGACCGGGCTTGTCCCGCCCGCGCCTTCCACATCGGCCAGCAGGCCGTTTGACGGATGATAAACGCCGGCGATCGAGATCGCGTAATCGGGGGCTACTACGCTGTAGCAGGTGTTGATGAGCTTCGGTTCTGCCGGCTTCTCGCCTCTGAGCAACGTTGCCACGGCCGCTGCACAAGCTTTCGCTTGCGAATTCGCGGCGAAAGCGGATTTCGGCATAGCGCCGGCTATTGCTGCATCGCCGATCACATGGATGTTCTGCTGCAGCTTCGATTCGAAGGTCACGGGATCGATCGGGCACCAGCCGCTGCGATCGGCAATTCCCGCCGCCTCGGCAATGCGTCCGGCGCGCTGCGGCGGAATGACGTTCCCGACATCGGCCTTGTGGTCTCCGAACTCGGTAGCAAACGTCTTGCTTTTGGCATCGATGGATGTGACCTTGCCGCCGGCGGAAAGCGAAACCCATTCGAGGTTCGGATAAAACACCTTCCAGGCGTTTTGGAACAGGCGCTGCTTCGAGAATGCATCCTTCGCGTCGAGGATGAGAAGTTTTGAGCGCGGTTTTTTCGTCCTGAGATAATGGGCGATGAGGCTCGCGCGCTCATATGGACCCGGCGGACAGCGGAACGGATTCGCTGGTGCCGAGATGATTACGGTTCCGCCATCTTCCATTGCTTCAAGCTGGCGGCGCAGAAGGGCCGTCTGTTCGCCGGCCTTCCACGCGTGCGGCATGATTTCCGCGGCGGGGTTGTCATAACCGGGCAGCGCGTCGAAGCGCAGATCGATGCCCGGCGCGACAACAAGCCGGTCGTAGTTTAGGGCGGACTTATCGGCGAGCGTCACGCGCCGTGCCTGCGGATCGACGCCGGTCGCGGCTTGCGGCGCGATAGCAATCCCGGCGCGCTTTACTCCGTCATAGCCGAAGCGCTGGGCATCGATGTCGCGCAAACCGGCAATCACCGCATTACTGAAAGGGCACGCCGTGAAAGTGGCGTTCGGCTCGATGAGAGTAACCGCAGCATTGCCGAACTGGCGCTTCAGCTCGCGCGCACAGGTCGCGCCGGCAAAGCCGCCGCCGATCACCACCACCCGCGGTGCCGCTTGCCCCAACACCGCCGGAGCGAAGAACGGCGCTACCGGGCCCGCGCCAAGCATCTGCACAACAGATCTTCGCGTCGGCCGTGCGCGCATCTTCGAACCCGCTCCTAAGGCTGTGCGGAAAGCCATACGGCGATCGCGCGCGTCTCTTCGTCTGAAAAGCCCTTGGCGATGCGGGTCATGATCGTTGCCTCGCGCTTGCCGGAACGGAAGTCCTGCATCGCGGCGACAATCTCATCCGGGTTTCGTCCGGCGAGCGGCGGCACCGGCGAGCTGAGTGGGGCCGGGGCATGGCACCCGGAACACGCGGCCGCACCGGCGGGAACAGGTGATTGCGCCTGCGCCGCGCTAAAACAGATGAACAGGAGCGGCGCGGCGGAGATCGTGTGCTTCACATTCCGCCGCGCCGAAAACTCACGCCCTGGACAGATCATTGTTCTTAAGCGGCAGCGAGCGGATCCGCTTGCCTGTCGCGGCATAAATCGCGTTGAGCACGGCGGGCGCCGCGACCGCGATCGTTGGCTCGCCGACGCCGCCCCAGAAGCCGCCGGAAGGCAAAACAAGCGCCTCCACCTCCGGCATCTCCTGCATGCGCATGACCTGGTAGGTGTCGAAATTCTCCTGCTCCATCCGCCCATCCTTGAGCGTGCACTCGCCGTAAAGCGCCGCCGAGAGGCCGTAGACGAAGGACCCCTCGACCTGTCTTGCGATCTGCTCCGGATTGACGACGTGCCCCGGATCGGTCGCAGCGACGATGCGATGCACCTTGAGCTTGCCCTTGTCGTCGACCGAGACTTCCGCGGCGCCCGCGACATAGCTGCCGTAGCCCATCGTTTGGGCGAGGCCGCGATGGACGCCCTGCGGCGCGGGCTTATCCCAGCCGATCTTCTCGGCGACGGCATTCAGGACTGCAAGATGTCTTGGATGGTTGGCCATCAGCTTGCGGCGGAAAGCCAGCGGGTCCTGCCCCGCCGCATGCGCCAGCTCGTCCATGAAGCATTCGACGTAGATAGCGTTCTGATTGAGGTTCACGCCGCGCCAGAAGCCGGGCGGAACGGGTGGATTGCGCATGGCGTGATCGATGAGCAGGTTGGCGATCGTGTAGCCGAACGTCGCCTCCGGCCCGCTCGGATTGAGGCCCTGGAAGACCGCCGGATCCTTGCCGTTCTGCAGCGCCTCCGGCCGCAGCGCCGTGAGGATCGACTGGCCGGAAATCCGCATATGCAGCGCGGTCAGATTGCCGTCCTTGTCGAGGCCGCCGTGCAGCTTGCATTGCGTCACCGGGTGGAAGCGCCCGTGCAGCATGTCCTCTTCGCGCGACCAGATGAGCTTCACCGGCGTGCCGGGCATCTCTTTGGCGATGAGCACGACCTGGCGTACCCAATCATGCACGGCGCCGCGCCGGCCGAACCCGCCGCCAAGATGCAGCTTATAAACGTCGCACTTGCCGACGGGCAGGCCCGCCGCGCTCGCCGTCGCCGCAAGCGCCGCCTCGCCGTTTTGGGTTGGCGTCCACACCTCACATTTGTCGGCTGTCCACAGCGCCGTCGCGTTCATCGGCTCCATGGTCGCGTGGTTCTGGTAGGGGTAACTATAGACCGCCTCGACCGACTTGGCGGCTGTGGCGAGCGCGCCTTTGGCGTCGCCCACCTGATTGCCGACAAATGCCTGATCTGCGCTCAGGCCCTCCTTCAGCGTGTCCGCGATCGCTGAGCTGGAAAGCTTCGCGTTCGGTCCTTCGTCCCAGACGATCGGCAGCGCATCGAGCGCGGACTTTGCCCGCCACCACGTGTCTGCGACAACAGCAACAGCGGAGTCGCCGACCTGCACGACCTTTTTTACGCCGGGCATGGTCTGCACCTTCGCGGCATCGAAGCTCTTCACCTTCCCGCCGAAGATCGGGCAATCCTTGATTGCTGCGTTCAGCATGCCGGGCAGCTTCACGTCGGTGCCGTAGACCTGCTTGCCGGTGAGCTTATCGGCAGTGTCGAGCCGCTTCAGCGGCTTCCCGGCGATGGTCCAATCCTTCGGGTCCTTCAGTGCAATTTCGGTCGGCACCGGAACGGTCGCAGCGGCGCCCGCGACCTTGCCGTAAGTCGTCGTGCGTCCCGACGCGGCATGCGTGATCACGCCCTTTGATACTTTGCACTCGGATGCCGGCACTTCCCACTGATTTGCCGCCGCCTGGATCAGCATCATCCGCGCCTGCGCGCCGCCTTTGCGCACATATTCGTTCGACTCGCGGATGCCGCGGCTACCGCCTGTCGAATAGTCGCCCCACACGCGTTTGCGGGCGACGCTCTGTCCGGGCGACGGATATTCGGTCGTCACTTTCGACCAGTCGCATTCAAGCTCCTCGGCAACGAGCTGCGCGAGCCCGGTCAGCGTCCCCTGGCCCATCTCGGAGCGCGCGACCCTGATGACCACGGTCTCGTCGGGTCTGACGACGACCCAGGCGTTCACTTCGGGTGCGGTCTCCTGCGCCGCGGCTCCGTTGATGAGAGGAACGTGGAATCCCACGCTCAGGCCGGCGGCCGAACCGGCGAGGAAGTTGCGGCGTGAAACGTCGAGCATTGTCATCGCTTCCTCCCTCAGCCGCGAATCTCGCCGCCCTCGGCGGCAAGATGGATAGCGGTGCGCACGCGATTGTATGTGCCGCACCGGCAAATGTTTGTGATTTCAGACGAGATGTCGGCGTCGCTCGGCTTCGGGTTCTGGTTCAGCAAGGCCGCGGACGCCATGATCATGCCAGGCTGGCAATAGCCGCATTGCGGCACATCGAGCGCGGCCCAAGCCTTCTGCACGGGATGCGAACCATCCTGCGACAGGCCCTCGATCGTGACGATTTTCTGATCCGCATTGAACGCGGAGAGCGGCAGCGAGCAGGAGCGCACGGCTGCGCCATCAACGTGGACTGTACAGGCGCCGCATTGCGCGATGCCGCAGCCATATTTGGTGCCGGTTAACCCGACCTGTTCGCGGATCGCCCAGAGCAGCGGCGTATCGGGATCGGCGTCTATCTCGCGAGCCATCCCATTGATGTTCAGACGAACCATCGCTGCTCTCCCGTTGTGTCTGAAGCGTGCGGCGTTTCCATTGTTGTTTATTGTCTTGACGAGAGCATAGCTCGCCCACGCACATTAGCAAAGCAGAGTCCCGCGCCCGCTACGAACGTCGGCAACTCGCAGACCAGGGGTCCCGCCGGAGCGCGGGATCGCGCGGACGAGAACCGAACCGGCCGGATTAGTTCACTCGTTTCCGAGTTCATTTTGGCAAAAGCGCCTCGACGTCGGGAGCTCGGCGAGCCATTGGGCAAGCGGAGAATCGATCGGCTCGCGCTGTCGTGCCACACTGATCTTGATGCCGGGAATGTTAGATCTCGGGATAATCGGAGTTAGGGCGGCCCGAAGGTCGTCTGGGGCTTGCCCCCATGGCATATCGGTTGCTTTCCTTCCCGCCTCGCCAACGCTGGAGAAGCTGTGTCGATCCTTGCGGCCCTGCACCATGTCACCCACTACCGCTATGACCGTCCGGTGGCGATCGGGCCGCAGGTCGTCCGGCTGCGGCCGGCGCCGCATTGCCGCACTCGAGTGCCGAGCTACTCGCTGAAAATCTTGCCGGAAAGTCATTTCATCAACTGGCAGCAGGACCCACACGGCAATTGGCTGGCGCGGCTCGTCTTCACGGGAAAAGCAACCGAGTTCAAGGTCGAGGTCGATCTCACCGCCGACCTCGCGGTGTGGAACCCTTTCGACTTTTTCGTTGAGGACACGGCGGAAGAATTCCCGTTCGCCTATGACCCAGACCTTTCCGCCGACCTCGCGCCGTATCTCGAAACTGAGGCCGCGGGGCCGAAGCTCCGGGCGTTTCTCGACGGAATAGCCCGCACGCCGGCGAATACCGTCCAGTTTATAACCGGCCTCAACGCCAGGGTCCGAGACCATGTCGGCTATCTCATCCGCATGGAGCCGGGCGTGCAGACACCGGACGAAACGCTAGAGCGCGCCTCGGGCTCCTGCCGTGACTCGGCCTGGCTGCTGGTCCAGGCCTTCCGGCATCTTGGGATCGCGGCACGCTTCGTCTCGGGTTACCTGGTCCAGCTCAAGGCCGACACCGATCCCGTCGAGGGCCCGCAGGGCACGCGCCAGGATTTTACCGACCTGCACGCTTGGGCTGAGGTTTACATTCCGGGCGGCGGCTGGATCGGCCTCGATCCGACCTCCGGTCTGCTCTGTGCGGAGGGCCACCTGCCACTCGCGGCCACCCCGCACTATCGTTCAGCTGCGCCGATCTCGGGAATGGTCGAGCCGGCCAATGTCGATTTCGGCTTCGACATGACCGTCACGCGCGTCGCCGAGGCGCCGCGGATCACGAGGCCTTTCGCCGAGGAAGATTGGCAGCGGCTCGACAAACTCGGCGAGCAGGTCGACCGCGATATGGTCGCCGGGGACATGCGGCTCACCATGGGTGGCGAGCCGACTTTCGTCTCGATCGACGATTTCGAGTCGCCGGAATGGAACACCGCCGCCGTCGGTCCAACCAAGCGCGAGCGGGCGGATGAACTCATCCGCCGTTTGCGTGATCGTTTCGCGCCGGGTGGGCTCCTGCATTTCGGGCAAGGCAAATGGTATCCGGGCGAGAGCCTGCCGCGCTGGGCCTTCGGCCTTTATTGGCGGCGGGACGGCAAGCCGCTTTGGGCCAACCCCGATCTCATCGCGCGCGAGACCAAGGTTGAAGTCGCCAAAGGCGGCGAGAGCACCGAAGCCGCCGAACGCTTTGCCGGCAACGTCGCGCGCCAGCTTGGCATCGATCCGGATTTCGTCACGCCCGCCTTCGAGGATTCGTCGAAATGGATCACCGAGGAAGGCAAGCTTCCCGGCAATGTCGATCCGCTCGACCCAAAGATCGAGGATCCGGAAACGCGTGCACGCATGGTGCGCACCTTCGAGCGCGGCCTGACGCAGGCGCGGGGCTTCGTCCTGCCGGTGCAGCGCTGGAATGCGGAAGCCGAGCGCAAATGGCAAAGCGAGAAATGGCAGTTTCGTCGCGGCAAGCTGTTCCTTGTGCCGGGCGACGCGCCCGTTGGTTATCGCCTGCCGTTGTCATCGCTGCCCTATGTGGCGCCGACGTTGTATCCCTACATTGTTCCGCAAGACCCGATGGAGGAGCGTGAGCCTCTTCCCGAGCCCGGTGCCCGGCAGGCTGCGCAAGGGCGTGTCGGCGCGAGTACGCCGGAGGCGGGACGTCAGGACATTGTCGAGCAGCAGGCGGTCGAAGGCGCTGTGCGCACCGCGCTCTCGGTCGAAATGCGCGACGGCAAGGTTTGCGTGTTCATGCCGCCGGTCAAGCGATTGGAAGATTACCTCGAGCTGCTCGGCGCGGTTGAAGCTGCCGCGCGAGAAAACAACGCGCCCATTCACGTGGAAGGCTACGCGCCGCCTTACGATCCGCGGCTCAATGCCATCAAGGTGACGCCCGACCCCGGTGTCATCGAAGTCAACGTTCATCCCGCGGCATCCTGGCGCGATTGCGTCGAGATCACGAGCGGCGTCTACGAAGAAGCACGCCAGACGCGCCTCGGTGCCGACAAATTCATGATCGATGGCCGCCATACCGGCACCGGTGGCGGCAATCACGTTGTCGTCGGTGGCGCGAGGCCGGCCGACTCGCCGTTCCTGCGCCGGCCCGATCTTCTGAAAAGTGTCGTGCTCTACTGGCAGCGCCATCCTTCGCTGTCGTATCTCTTCTCCGGCCTCTTTATCGGTCCGACGAGTCAGGCGCCGCGCATTGACGAGGCGCGGCACGAAGGCTTGTACGAACTCGAAATCGCGCTCGCTAACGTGCCGACGCCGCGCGCGGTTCACGCGCCCCCGCTCTGGCTCGTCGACAGGCTTTTCCGGAATCTGCTCGTCGATGTCACCGGCAACACGCATCGCGCGGAAATCTGCATCGACAAACTTTATTCGCCCGATAGTCCGACCGGACGCCTCGGTCTGGTGGAATTCCGCTCGTTTGAAATGCCGCCCGATGCGCGGATGAGCCTTGCGCAGCAATTGCTCGTGCGGGCGTTGCTTGCCTGGTTCTGGCGTCAGCCGCAGGACGGCGCGCTTGTGCGCTGGGGAACAACGTTGCACGACCGCTTCATGCTGCCGCATTTCGTCTGGGAAGATTTTTTGGGCGTCCTCAGCGATCTTGCGACCGCCGGTTACAAGTTCGATCCGGTCTGGTTCGAGGCGCAACGCGAATTCCGCTTCCCGTTCTGCGGCGCGATCGAGCACGGCGGCGTTAAGCTCGAAATCCGCCAGGCACTGGAGCCCTGGCACGTCCTCGGCGAAGAAGGCGTCGCAGGCGGTACGGTGCGGTTCGTCGATTCCTCGGTCGAACGCTTGCAGGTGAAAGTGCAAGGCTATGTGCCGAACCGCCACATCATCACCTGCAACGGCCGCCGTGTTCCGATGGGTCCGGCCGGCACGATGGGCGAGGGCGTCGGCGGCGTGCGCTTCAAAGCCTGGAAGCCGGCCTCGGGCTTGCATCCGACAATTCCCGTCCACGCGCCACTGACCTTCGACGTGATCGACACCTGGACCGGACGCTCGCTCGGCGGCTGCGTCTATCATGTCGCGCATCCCGGCGGGCGCAACTACGACACTTTCCCTGTGAATTCGTATGAGGCGGAAGCGCGCCGCCTCGCGCGGTTCCAGGATCACGGACATACTCCGGGCCTCGTGAGTCTGCCTCCTGAGGAGCGGCCGGGCGAGTTCCCGCTGACGCTCGATCTGCGCCGTCCGCCGAATTTGTGAGCCCGATCATGCAGTCGCCGCGCCGCAAGCGCTCACAAGAGACAGCCTCGCGGCGGCTGACACTCGACGGTTATCTGCCACTTGCCAATATTGCCGATGAGCTCTTGCATCGCGACGGGCATCCGCACGCGCATTGGACGCGATTTTTCGAAGCCCTGGAAGCGCTCCAGCCAGGGGAACTCGAGCGCGGCTTTGCCGCCGCCGACCGGCACATTCGCGATATGGGCGTGTCGTATCGCGCCTACGGCGAAAAGAATGATCGCGCTTGGCCGCTGAGCCATCTGCCGGTGCTGATCCCGGAGAGCGAGTGGCGCGGCATCGAGGCAGGAATCCGTCAGCGTGCCGACCTGCTCGAACAAATCCTGGCTGATATTTACGGTGAAGGACGGCTGGTGCGCGAGGGCGCAATCCCCGCGGCGGCGATCACCGGCAGCCCGGATTATTTGCGTCCTCTTGTCGGTGTGAAGCCGCCGGGCGGTCGTTTCGTGAATCTCTACGCGGCCGATCTCGGCCGCGGGCCGGATGGACGCTGGTGGGTGCTCTCCGACCGCAGCCAGGCCCCGTCGGGAATGGGGTACGCGCTTGAAAATCGCCTCGTCTCCTCGCGCGCCTTTCCCGAACTTTATCGGCAGATGAATGTCGAGCGCCTGGCGCCGTTCTTCCGCTCCTTCCGTGAAGGATTAGCCTCGAGCGCCGAACGCAGCGAACCGCGCATCTGCCTGCTCTCGCCCGGTCCGTACAGCGAGACCTATTTCGAGCAGGCGCATCTGGCGCGCTATCTCGGCTTCCTGCTTGTTGAAGGCGCCGATCTCGTCGTGCGCGACGGCCTCGCGCATGTGCGCACGATCGCCGGCTTGAAGCGCGCAGACGTGATCTGGCGGCGCATCGATGCAGATTACGCCGATCCGCTCGAGCTCAACGCGAACTCGCGTCTCGGCGCATCGGGTCTGGTCGATGCGATCCGCGGCGGTAAAGTGCTCGTCGCCAATGCGCTCGGCTCCGGCGTCGTGGAATCCCCGGCGCTGATGAGCTTCCTGCCAAAGCTTTCGCGCCGGCTGACAGGCGCCGACCTGACGCTGCCGAATATCGCGACTTGGTGGTGCGGCCAGCCGCAGGAGCGGCGCCATGTCTTGGAGCAGCTCGAGGACATGACGATCGCCGGAGCGTTCGGGCGAGGTGTGCCCGGATTTTCCGTCGCCCAGCCGGTCATCGCTGCGGAAGTCGACAGCGACGCGAAGCCGCGTCTCATTCGGCTGATCGAAGAGCGCGGCATCGACTTCGTCGGCCAGGAGCTGGTGAAGCTCTCGACCACGCCGGTGCTCGAGAACGGCAACCTGGTGCCGCGGCCTTTCGTGCTGCGCGTCTATGCGGCGGTCGGCGCGGACGGCAATTGGCACGTGATGACCGGCGGCTTCGGCCGCATCTCCGACCGGTTGGACGCGCGCGCGGTGTCGATGGGCGAAGGCGTGCAATCGGCGGACGTGTGGGTGCTCGCCGACAGGCCCGTCGACAAGTTCACGCTGCTGCCGGCCCCCGACAAGATCGCGATCCGCCGCACGTATGGCGTGCTGCCGAGCCGCGCCGCCGACAATCTGTTCTGGCTCGGACGCTATCTCGAACGCTGCGAAGCGACGCTGCGCATTGCACGCTGTCTCGCCTCGCGGCTGATCGATGCCGATGCGATGCGCGGCGACGTCGCGGCCACGGTGACGCGCCTCGAACGCATGCTTGCCGCCTGGGGTGCGCAGCCGATCAAGGCGGTCGGCAAGAATTCGCGCGCCTTTCTGCTCGGCGCAGTGATGGACGAAAACGACGAGTGCTACGGCTCAGCGCTATCGCTCGCCAATGAGGCGGCTCGCACCGCCTCTGTCATTCGCGAACGCCTGTCCTCAGACATGTGGCGCCTCATCGGTACGGTGCAGGCGCGGCTTGCGGATGTCGACAGCGACTCGCACGACATCGATCTCGAGCAGCGCCTCGAACGCACGCTGCAGACGATCGACGCGATCGCCGGCCTCGCCAAAGAGAACATGAACCGGCTCGCAGGCTGGCACTTCCTCGATCTCGGCAAGCGCATCGAACGCGGCATCAACACATTCCGCTTCGCGCGCAATTTCGCCCTGCATGGTGCGACGGCAGACGACCTCGAGGTGGCCCTCGATCTGATCGACTCGCAGATCACCTATCGTACGCGTTATATGGGCGGCGTCGCACCGGCGCCGGTGCGGGACATGGTGCTGCTCGATCCGTTCAATCCGCGCTCAGCCGCGTTCCAGATAAAGCAGATCGAGGAGCATCTGGCGACGCTGCCCGTGATCGACGACAACGGCATATTAGAGCAGCCGCGCAAACTTGCGGTGAAACTCGCGTCAGATGTCGCCGTCACGGACGCGATTACGCTCGAGGGGCGCCAAATCCTTGCCTTCGAGCAGAATTTGATGAGTCTCGCGAATGCGGTGGCGGCGCGTTACTTCCTGCAGGGGCCGAACGCGCCGCGTGCGACCCGGCAAATCGGATTGGCGTAGCCGACCGTTAGAGTAATATCGCGCCGCGCCATCTCCGACACGCTCGTCGTCAAAGCCGCCGATCAACCTGGGGCAAGCGCGCATACCTCGACAGGCACGACGTCCACGCCGACGTCCACCTCCTGCTCGCCGGCGCCGAGCACGATCCCGTGGATCGGCGAAATGTCGGAATAGTCGCGCCCATGCGCGAGAATGATGTGGTCATTGGCGACGACGAGATTGTTCGTCGGATCGAGATCCACGAAGCCGGCCTCACCCCCACACCAGAGCGACACCCAAGCGTGCGTCGCATCGGCCCCTTCAAGTCGCGGCTTGCCCTCGGGTGGGATCGTGCGGATGTATCCGCTGACGTAGGCCGCCGACAGGCCAAGCCCTCGCAGGCCGCCGATCATGATGTGGGTGAAATCCTGACAGACACCGCGCCGCTGCTCGAATGCTTTGGCGAGCGGCGTGCGTACATCGGTCGCCTTCGGGTCGTAACGGAAATCGCGCCGGATGCGCCCCATGAGTTCGCGTGCGGCCTCGAGCACTTGGCGGCCGGGCGAAAAGCTCTCACGCGCGTAGTCGATCGCCGGCCCGAACATCGGAACGAAACGGCTTGGATAAAGGAAATGCGCGGGAGACTGCGGATCGAGGCTCTCGGCATCGAACGCTTCGTCACGAACATGCTCCCACGCCGGAGTGGATTGCGGCGGGCGAGGACGGTCGACCTCGACCCGACCTCGCGCCTCCGCCCGCAATTCGCGATGCGGCGTCTCGATGCGGGCATGCGCCACCCGATTGCCGAAGAAGCAGCGCCGCTCATAGGATTCGACCGCCTCGGGCGTGATCTCGAGCGAGCTTTCGAGGACCCGCTGGCCGGGTCCATCTTTCGGCAGGCAACGCAGGTTGCAGCGCGAATAGGTGACGGTCGCGCCGTATGAGCAGATCGTGAGGTGGCGAAGGTCGTAAAGCAGTGGAGGGCTCCGGGCGGACGTAGATCGGAGGACCCGACAGAGATGGGCCGGCTCGAGTCGCGCTTCGCCACCTTAACTCCGGCCAGCTTCCGCTCGCAATGAGGCGTCTTTCCCAGGTAATCGACGGTCAATTTTGCGGCGCGCGCTCCCAGCGCAGTTCAAGGCGCGTCGATGTGCAACTCAGAACCAGTGCTTGATCGCACTATGTATGTCTGAAAATCCGTGAAGCGCGCCACGGCGCGCCTTGCTATAGTTGCCGAACGAACAGACACGGCTGACGAAAGCTAAGTGGCGGAGGGAGCGGGATTCGAACCCGCGATACCGTTTCCGGTATACACACTTTCCAGGCGTGCGCCTTCAACCACTCGGCCACCCCTCCGCGTTCCGCTCGTCCGCGCCCCTTGCCCGGCACGGTCTGCGGCAGGAAAGCGAGGGCCACTATACCACCGGCCGCTATGGCGCAAGGCGAGCGCCCTGATGCTTGACAGGGCTGGCGAAACCAGGAAAGCCGCTCCTTCTTTCCAACCTTCCCTGGCGGCCGCACAGAAGCTCCCGCCATCAGCCGGACCATCAAGCCTCATGGGTTTCAAATGCGGTATTGTCGGCCTGCCCAATGTCGGCAAGTCGACGCTCTTCAACGCCTTAACGCAGACCGCGGCGGCCCAGGCGGCGAATTATCCGTTCTGCACGATTGAGCCGAATGTCGGCGACGTCGCCGTCCCAGATCCGCGCCTGGATGCGCTCGCTCGCATCGCCGGCTCCAAAGAGATCATCCCGACGCGGCTCACCTTCGTCGACATTGCCGGTCTCGTCCGCGGCGCCTCGAAGGGGGAGGGGCTCGGGAACCAGTTCCTCGCCAATATCCGCGAATGCGACGCAATCGCCCATGTGGTGCGCTGCTTCGAAGACAGCGACGTGACGCATGTCGAAGGAGGCGTCGATCCGATCCGCGATGTCGAGACGATTGAAACCGAGCTGATGTTGGCAGACCTCGATAGTCTGGAGAAGCGTGTTGCCGCGATGGAGAAAAAAGCCAAGGGCGGCGACAAAGAGGCGAAAGGGCTGTTCGCGCTGATGAGCCGGTGTCTCGAGCTTTTGCGCGAGGGACATCCTGCTCGCGCGGCAGATGTCGCGCCGGAAGAGCGACGCGCGTTCCATCAGCTTGGGCTATTGTCTTCGAAGCCGGTGCTTTACGTCTGCAATGTGGAGGAAGCCGCTGCCGCGAAAGGCAATGGATATTCCGCGCAGGTTCAGGCGCGGGCGGCACAAGAGGGCGCCGTCGCCGTCGTCGTCTCGGCACAGATCGAAAGCGAGATCGCGACGCTCTCGGCAGACGAGCAGGCGGAATATCTCGAAGCTGTGGGGTTATCGGAACCCGGGTTGAACCGCGTCATCCGCGCCGGCTACGATCTCTTGCATCTCATTACATATTTCACCGCGGGGCCGAAGGAGACGCGCGCCTGGACCGTCGAGAAGGGCACGCAGGCGCCGCAAGCTGCCGGCGTGATCCACACCGATTTCGAGAAGGGCTTTATTCGCGCCGAGACGATTGCCTATGACGATTACGTCGCGCTGAAGGGCGAGGCGGGCGCGCGTGAGGCCGGCAAGTTCCGGCTCGAAGGCCGCGATTATGCGGTCGCCGACGGCGACGTCTTGCATTTCAGGTTCGCGACCTGAGGCGTCCCGTCACGCCGTGCTGCCGGCGTCGACGGTGAGCACGGTGCCGGTGATGTTGCGAGCCTTGTCGCTCAACAAGAAAGCGACCGCTTCAGCAACGTCCCTAGCTTCCGGCAGACGTTGCAAGGCACTTCGGCGGGCGATTTGTTGGCGTTGCCCGCTATCGAGCGAAGCGGTCAGCTCCGTGTCGACAAAGCCCGGCGCAACGGCGTTCACGGTGACACCGAGGCGGCCGACCTCGCGCGCCAGAGATTTGGTGAAACCGACCATCGACGCTTTCGTCGCGGCATAGACGGAAACTCCGTGGTAGCCGGTGCTGGCGACGATGGACGACATGTTGACGATCCGGCCGGCCCCTTCGTGCATCATGCTGCGAACGGCGTATTTCGTCAGCAGGACCGGTGCGATCGTGTTGAGCCGCACCAGCTTTTCAATGCTCGATGCGGGCATCGTTGCGAGAACGCCTTCGGTTCCGAGCGCCGCATTGTTGATAAGCCCGTAGAGCGGTCCGAAACGCTCGCGCAAGTCGCGAACCAGCTCCCGGATTCGCTCTGTTTCGCTGAGATCAAACGGAACGAAATAAATGGCGCCCGCGGAGTTCTCGACGGCCGCTGCAAGCTCTTTCGTCTCTTTTCTGGCGATTGCGATAATCGTGTAGCCGTCCGCAGCCAATCTCTCGACGATGGCGAAGCCGATGCCGCGGCTGCCGCCCGTGACGATCACGTTAGCCATTGCGCCGCACCAATTTCCCGCCCGATGTGACGGCGAGTTGGTCGACGATGGTCACACGAGACGGCACTTGGTGCGGCGGTAGTTTTGCCCTGCAGAGCGCCGAGATTTCCGCTTCGATAGCCGCCGCGCCGGCACTGGCTTCGCGATCGAGCACGATTTCCGCCTGTACCAGCGCCCCGGTGATCGGGCTTTTGCGTGCACTGACGCGCGACATGCGCACCGCCGGGTGCGTGTTGATGATGGATTCGACCTGCTCGGGATGGACCTTCAGTCCGCCGACATTGATGATGCCGCCGCGGCGTCCGACGAAATGGTAGCGGCTGCCACGCTGCTCGACCATGTCGCCCGTCTCGACAAAGCCGTCGCTGTCGTGAAACTGGTCTGGTATTCCGATGTAACCGCGCGCCGTGCGATCGGAACGGATGCGCAGCGATCCGTCGACGACCTTCATCTCGACATCAGCACCGCGCGATTGCGATACGAAGCTCACCGGGAAGCCCTCCAGGCCATCGACGACGTTGAAAGCCACGCCGGCCTCGGTCGAAGCATAGGCGTGCGAAACGCCAGCCGGCGCAAACGCTTCCTTCAACGCATTGAGCAGCGCTTGATCGGCGATTTCGCCCGAAAGGCGGACGTATTCGGGAGTAATCAGCGATCGCTTCGGCGACATGAGGACGCGGCGCCAATGCGACGGCGTTCCGGAAATATGGGTCACACTGCATCGCGCAAGCCGCTGCAGATGGGTGTCGAGCGGCTCATCCGCATGCGACAGGATCATGGAAGACCCGTCGACCATCGCACGCAGAAAAATCTGCAAGCCGCCGTAGCGACGGATGTCATAGAATGTTGCCCAAGCAACGGGCCGCGCGCCGGCCCGTGTCGGACGGATCGCGCCCACGAGACCAAGCAGCGTATGCGTAACGAGTTTCGGCGCACCAGTCGTGCCGGAGGTCGTGAGGATCCATTCGGTCTCACGCGCCGGTTCTGTCGCGAGGGAGGCCGACCTGTTGGGCTCGCCATAAGAGATCACGCGCGCGGTGCCGTGCTTTGAGCATTCAGCGGGATCGTTGCCGCAGATGATCGTGTCGATCTCCGCCTGCCGGATGATGCTGCCGAGGTGCTCCTCGGTGAGTCCCGGCGGACAGAGGACCACGCGGCGCGCGATCCCATCGAGCTCGATGAGGATGAGCGCCGTCGTGAGTTGATCGTCTGCCGCGATCAGGACCGAACAATCGCGAAAGTCCTCGCGGCGTTCGAAGCCGGTGCTGCGCGCGGCCGCCTCTAACGGAACCGATCTGCCGGCCCCATGCAGCATGCTCGCGGAGAGGTCGCCGGCTTGCGCAAGGATGCCGCGCAGCGTGACCTCAGGCGGGGGCATGTTCATAGAGCGCGATGAACTCGCCGAGTGTGATGGGAAAGCTCACCTCGTCGGATTCGCTGAATGGGTCGCGACCGGTCTCGTCTTCAAGCCGTGCGACGAGCAGGGCGAAGCAGAGGGAGTCCAATCCGGAATTCGTCAACGCAAGATCATCAGTCAGCGGCGCAAGATTCTTCTTCTGCGCCGCTGCGATCTCCTCGATTGCCGTTAAGATGCTCGACCGGACCGACATCAGCGGGCTCCTGCAGAATGGGCGTATCGCCGTCTTAGGTTGGCCACAACGTTGCGGTCCAATCATGGTGAACGGCCGGCACGCTCGTAGCAGACCTGAGCGCGACCGATCAGAGCCGCAACGCGCCGCTCTGGATGCTGGCGTAGATTGCCTCATCAAGACGCACATAAGCATCCGCGCCCGCATATTCCATATATATCAGATCGGTCGTGGATTGCGGATCAAAGCCTTCTTTCACTAGAACCTGCTTTTTCGGCTTGAACGTTTCCGTCATATCGATCGATTTGCAGAGCCGCAGGAACAGCGGACGGGCATAAGCGGGAAGCCGCTCCCGAGCGAGCGAGCGGAACGTCGGCAGATCGAAGCCGTCGTCTACCGTCAGGGCAGCCATGCCGGCGCGACCGTCCGCACCGGGAACAGACACACCGTAGACGACAAGGTCGAGAACGCCAGGACAGGACGAAAGCGCCTCCGCGACCTCCAAGGTGGACACGTTTTCGCCTTTCCAGCGAAAAGTGTCGCCGATCCGATCGACGAAATAGATGAAGCCGCGCTCGTCCCTGCGCATGAGATCGCCGGTTCGGTACCAAGCGTCTCCTTGTTCGAACACATTACGCAGAATCTTCTGTTCGGTTTCGGCCGCGTTGGAGTAGCCCTCGAATTGCATCTCGGGATTTTCGCCATCGCCGCTGATCCGGCCGAGAGCTTCGCCGATCTCGTTCGCAGCGCATTGCACACAGCGTCCCAGGACGTCGCGGTACGGCCGCTCATTCTCCGTGTCGTAACGGACGATCACGGCCGGAAAGCGCGGCGCAAGAAACGCCGGTACATGGCCGATGGCGCCGGGCTCGCCCTCGATATTGAACAGGGAAAACGTGCCTTCGCTCGCCGCGTAGAATTCGATGATCTGCGGGATCGCGAAGCGTTCCTTGAACCTGGTCCAGATATCGGCGCGCAGCCCATTGCCGCAGCAAAGACGCAGGTAATGCTCGCGTTCGATCGCGGAAGGTGGTGCGTTCACGAGATAGCGGCAGAGTTCCCCGACATATTGGAAGAGCGTGCACTCCCAACGGATGACGTCCGTCCAGAATCGGCTTGCAGAGAAGCTTTCGGCAATCACGACGGCGCCGCCTGCGACGAGCACGGAACCGATAGCAACAATCCCGCCGACGCTGTGATACATCGGCAGACAATTGTACATGCGGTCGCTCGCTTGCAAGCCGCAGAGTCCGGCGAACCAGAAAGACCATTGCAGAATGCGGTAATGCGTGACTTTGGCCGCCTTCGGCAGCCCCGTTGTTCCCGATGTGTAGATCAGAAGGGCGGTGTCGCGGACACTAACGCGCGGCCGCTCCCCGGGAGAGAGCGGCGCGCCGGAATATTGGGTGAGTTCGTTTCCCGATTTTGTATCTATCCATATCTGAAACGGCTTCGGGTGAGGAAGGGCCTCGCTCAAAGTCTGATTTAGTTCTGCTGCGACGATCACGTGTTTCGGCGACGCGGTGGCAATCGCGTGCGCGAGCGACGCTCCCGCCAAATTCGTGTTGATCAGTGCAACAATGCCGCCGACGCGCGTGATCCCCAGCCAGATCGCAACATATTGCGGCCGGTTCGGCATGATCAGACAAATGACGTCACCTTGCGTGATATTTGCTAGTGCCCAGCGGCTGTAGCGGTTCGCTTGCTCGGCGAGTTCGGAATACGTGAGCGACTGCTTGTCGGATAGAAGCGCCGGCGCGTCACCGCGTTCACCCGCGCGTTCGTCGATAATGTCAGCGAGCAGGCGGGTCGCATTGGACTTGGTTGTCGAGGTCGCCTCGAGGGCGCGAATCCAAGCGTCACGGCTGCGGCGTTTCGATTCATTCACGCGCGTGACTTCATCGGGCGCTTCGGACGGTAGGGGCTGCGCGGGTTCACATCGATGTCGACGTCGTCGACGCAGCTCTGCTGTCTCCGATGGCTGGAGCCTGCGTGCCAGAGTCCCTCGCCGGGTTTGGGATCGGGCACGTTCGCCAAGCGAAGGCACCGCCATCCGCCCGTCACTGGCGAGCCCTGCGTGTTCAGGCCGGCGAACTGGTAAGCAAGCGCGATCTCTTCGCCCTTTTTGTGCCCGAGTATAACAGGGCAAAGTTCGCGCGGCCGGCGATTATATGTGCAGGTGATTTGCTGCCGGCCGACCATGGCTTGCGCAAAAAGGCTGTAAGTGGCGCTTGACACAGGTCTCCCATCGCTCGCCGATTCGGAATGACGGCGCGAAACTAAAGTGAACGGCGCAGCCCCTAATTAGTTGCCGGAGAGGGAGTCCGCCGAGCTGACGATGTAAGCTGCTGAAACATGCGCCCTTCTTTCCCGTCTAAGCAGGCTTTCTGGCGTTTCCCTAGCGAGGCTTTGAAAGGGCATGTTCGGCGCCGTTCGCCGACCAAAATTCAGTTTAGCGGCCGGTGCAGCCTTTCCGCAACAGCTCCACTCGAGAGTCCCTCGCCTTCCCAACTTTCACTAGTCCGTCTGCGCGAACCCGCGCTGCGCGCGCATTTTCGGGTGGACTGTAGCCATTTGGCGTGACAGCATAACTTTAATGCCAAGCGCCGGCCGGCTGTACGGCGAATGGCTGGGGGGAATGTATGCAAGACCGGTGTTGGTTCGGCGCACGCATGGGCGTGGCTGGCATTTGCCATTTCTTTCACACTAGGCGGGTGCACCGTTACCAAAGACATCGCGGCACGGATATTCGGCGGCAATACAACTCGCGTGCCCCCCGTGGGGCAAAATCGGGGAGCCGCGAAGACTGGCGCTGCTGCCCTGCGCCCAAAGCTCCGTTCGCCGCCTTCCGATTGCTCCGGGCCCGCCGATGACGCTGGATTTGCGAAGGTTAAATCTGAACTTGTCTCGCCGCGACTGCAGCCCAGGGCGTCTCTCATAACATGCGCACGGAATCTGGGATCACCGATTTGCGGAACTCAGTTGAGCATTTGCAGGCGGCGCTTGCCGCCCACGGCGGACCTTGCCTGCCGTCGACGAACGTCGCCAACTTCGAGTCCACGAACGCTCAAGCAGCAGCGGCAGCTCTGCAAGCGAACCTCGGAATTGCAGAGTTGCAAGCCAAACCAGCAGTCAAAGCAGCGCTGAGCGTGCTCGTCAACGTGGGTCTGGCTGCGGCAGGCGCGCCATGGCTGGCTCCAATCCTCCAGGGGAGTGCTTGAATACGCGTGAGGCGAATGACCTGCCCGGAGCAGGCTAGCCCGCATGTCTGAAAAGGGTCGGGGAGCGGCGCGCTCGAGACTGAGCGCGCTGGCCTCGGTCTACCACCGCAACTTTACAAGGGGGCGCGAAGTGTCACTTACAGGTTCGGAAGCGTTGGCCGGTTTCGACATGGTCTACGCGATCACGCAGAATACCGTGAATTCTCAATTGGCGTGGCTGCACCGGTCCGGGGTTATTCCGAAGGGGGTGCAGATCGGCGACCTCGCCGGGGACGGTATGGCCATCGGCGCGGCCGGCGCTGCGGCTACGATAGCCGCCCCGACCGTCGATTTCGACACGGGCTCGCCGAGGACAGCGCGGATGATCATCGCCTTCACCGGCGGGGATATCTCATATTACAAAGGGTTCGGCCCGAGCGCGACGGTCGCCACCCAGCCCCTCAAGGGCTGGAAGATCGCCTTCAACGTCAATCTGAACCTCGGCCAGATCGCTCACGAGCACCTGGCCAATTCAGCGGCCATCCCTAAGGAAATCAGTGACATACTCAGCAAGTTCGATCCGTCGATGTTCTCGGTCCAGAGCATCTTCATGGACTTCCAGAACTCCGATTTGGCGAACTATGATCCGCTGAACTCGGCGATGAACACCGACGACGCCTTCCTGAGACAGACGTTCGCCACCCACATGGGCGCCTGGCTCAAGCGCCAGCAGGGAGCCAACCAGCCGTTCATCCTGGGCTATCCCGTCACCCGAAAGGCCCCACCGGCGGATGTGAAATCGGTTTTCGAGCCCACGGGCGCCAATCTCTCCGTACACGCCTTCGAAAACCCCGTTGGCGCGACCACTCGACAGCCAGGCCTCAGCACGCTGAACTTCCTCCTGGTCACCGGTAATCGTAAGATCACCGATGAGCCGCGTCTGTTCAGCGGCGACGCCGGTTCGTTCCACCACAACCTGGTCGCCGACAACGCGGTCGACGGCAGGGCGATCATCGCGCGCAAGCTGTTCACCTCGACCTATCTGTACCCGCTCATCGTCAAGCCGCTGCAGGACCGGCTTCACCAGCAGGGCGACTACGTCAATGCGCGGAGGGACCGGGGCGCGGGCGCGGAGATCAACGACAAGTCGGCCCCGGACCGGTCGCATCTCGCGACCTTCGTCGAGACGCCGACGGGCTGGATCTACCACGACCACGTCAAGCTCGGTTGGCATGAAAGCGGCTTCTATTCACACGACCGGGAGTCGGAGCAGGAGGTGACCTTCACCGTCGACATCCTCACCCGCAAGGACCAGCACGGCGCACCACGCCTGACGGTGGATATCCGATCCAAGCTCTACAGATACGAGTGGGACCAGCAGAACACCGACGTTCCCCCATTCAAATCTAATGTCTACGTCGGCAAGGGGTGGGCGTCGGCCACCCTAACCTGGGAGATGACGCTGATGTTCGTCGCGGGGGCGGACGGCAAGATCAGCATCATCAAAAACTCGACGGTGGCCCCTCCGGCTAAGGACCATGGCGACGCCGGCGCCTACAAGATTGCGGACTTCTTCAGCAACCTCCTCAATCTGCACGGCATCTCGGACAACTGGCGCGACAATGCGGTAGGCCTCGGCAATGTCGAGACCAGCGTCGTCAACGCGTTTATCGGTGCGACGGGCCCCATCCTGGACGGCGCGATGACCCACGTGGTCCTGCCGGGCGCATCCCAGTTCTTCTACAAGAACATCCAGCTCAACGCCGCCGGCGATGTCGAAGTCGACCTCGCCTACAAGAGCGAGGGCTGAGGCGATGGCGACGGTTGTACTGTCCAACCCGGCGTACTCGCGCGTCGCCATGCGTACCGCGCGGATCATGCTGGGCCGGGCGGCGAGCGAGGCCGAACTGGCCACCCTCGCCCCCGTTGGCGACGACGTGGCGGGCCTAGTGAAGGCGGCGCTCGCTCTTCCGGCTATGAACCGGGTGGCGGAGCGCCAGCGGGTCGCGCGCGCCTACAACGCCATGCTCGGCCGCTACGACCAGGCCGAGCCGGTGAACATCGGCCACTTCATGCAGTTTCTGGCGCTTGGCGACTACGCCATCATCGATCCAGCACCGCACCAGTCTAATCTGGTCCAAGACGTGTTCGCGAAGATCCGGGACTCCGGCTATCGTGACGATCCTTGCGCTGCGCCGGTCGTTGCAGGCGCGCCAATGGCGGTGGTCCGCGATCCGTTGGGCAACCCCCTTGTGTTCGCTATCGGCGCGCACAAGCGCTGCACCCTTTTCCGCCTGAAGGACGGCGCCTGGGGACAGCTGGAACTCAGCGAGGCCCTGCCCGGCCCCCGACACTGCCATGTGCAGGCTCTGGCCTTGCGCCAGCAAGCGGACGGGACGATCACGATTGCCATCGCCGTCTGCAACCGCAGGGGCTCGGCCGCCTCGACCCTCTATGTGGCGGCAGGCCTTTCGAACGCGCTGGACGACCACGGGTGGCTGAAGGCGTTCGCCTCCATGCAGGGCCGCCCCGGCGCCCCGGCGGGGCTCGAGATCGACCACGTGACGATCGCTGGATCGGAAGGCGATCCGCCGATGGTTCTGGTGGGCGCGGCGCTGACCGGGGTAATGAACTCCTACTATTTCGACCTTGGCGCGGATCCCGGGCCCTGGTCGGTGCTGCGCATCCCCGAGGACGCCAACACCGTGCTGGCCTACGCCCTGGGCCGCTACCGGGGTCTGGCCGGCGTGTGGACACTGTACCTGGTTGGTCCCGACCGCTCGCTGGTCTTCTCCGGCTTCCCGGACGAGTTTGGCAAGACGATCAACGTGAACTACACTGGCCTGCCGGCACATTGCTCGTCGTTCCTCCTTGGACGGCAGGGCGATATTCCGGACGTCTATGCGACGGGCGACGGCGTCGCCGTGTACCGCGCGGGTCATGACGCGCCCGAACAGATATTGGATGCCCGCGCCGCGCCCGGATCGACTCTGGTTTGGGCCGACAAAACGGCAGGCGCCGAGCATGTCGCGTTCCTGAGCGCCGATCGCCAGCTGAAGACAGTCTCGTTCGACGCCGGCCGATGGACCAGCCCGGTCACCGTGGCCGACGGACTGGACAGCGCGACCTTGCTGGGGGGCTCGCCTACCGCTGGCGGCTTCAACCTGGTCGGGGTCGCTGCGGACGGCGCACTCGAATGGCGCCAGCTCTTGAGCGGCGGCGTAAGCAAGACCACCGAGATCACCCAAAGGGCGGCTTGGGACGAGATTCCCTTGACAGCTGCCGAACTGAATGCGGCGATCGCCGGCGCAGCTCCCATCGCCTACCTGGCCACGGACGAGCAGTATTTCCCTTCGAACGTCCAGTTCTTTCTGGCTAAGGTCGGCCTGTGGAACGAGATGCAGCAGAAGTGGCAGCTCCCACCCGGGTCGTTGCTGGATCCCGCAACCCACGACATGGTCGAGGCGGCGTTGATCACCAAGCCGCGCTCGGCACTCGGCAGCCCCAAGCGCGACAGCGACTATGTGCTGAAGATTCCCGATGAGGCCTCCTCCCAGCTCCTACCCGGACACCCCAACGACGCACCTTTCTACATCCACGCCAAGTTCAAACCCGGTGAGAATGCGACCCACCTGATCTTCTGGGCCTTCTATCCTTACAACGGCGCGGGCCTGCTAAAGCTCGACACCCCCGGCCTCAGCCGGCGCGTCGACCTGAACCCCCTTGGCACACACGAGGGGGATTGGGAGCACTTCTTGCTGCAGGTGGATAACGACACTCACGTGGCCACCAAGACTTATCTGTCCCAGCACGACTCCGGAACCTCGGTCGATGTCAGCCAGCTCGAACGAGATGCCGCAACGGGCCGGCCGATCTTCTATATCTCTCGCCACGGCCACGCCTGTTACGTGACTCAGGGCGACAACCTGCTGGCGGAAAGCAAGACCGCGCTCTACCACATCGGCCTGATCAACCATACCGATCGCGGCATGCGGATCGACATTTCCGCGCCGGGCCGCAGCAGCCTGATTTCCGCGCCGTGGCTTGGGGCGGACGCGCCGAAGGAGCCGGTGTGGTTGAGGTTCCCCTGGCGGTGGGGACGATATCTCGACTTCACCGGCAAGGACATGAAGGAGGCCGTGGACAACATCGTGGCCGGGGTGGTTCCCGGGCCGATCACCGGCGCAGTCGCTGATGCCATCATAAAGAGCGGGGTGCTGGGCGGCGAAGGCAACAGTGCCGGTCCGTCGGCGATCACCCAGAAGGCGAACTGGTTCGGGAGCGAGGACGACTGAGCTGGGGCCGGAACATGCGACGGCTGCCCACAACAATCCTGCACGCGCCAAGGGCAAGCGTGGAGGACCCCGACGCCAGGTCGTCGAGCGGGCGCTGCGCATCCTACTCCCATCCTTAACCGGCAACATCGCGGCGGACGCTGCCGATCTTCTCGACAATCCCAATACGCCGATAACGGCGCGCGCGGCATTTATAGGGTAACGGTCATGCTCGCTTGCACGGTCCTACCCTTTTTCCGAAGGCGCGGCGGGTTTCGTCGCGCCGATCGCCGCCGCGTTGGTGCGGCTTGCTTGCCTCTACACTTCGCGCGGACCTAGAACGGTTCCGTTCCAAGGCAAATGCGGTCCGGGAGGAAAGGCAACTCGACTGCGCTACCTGTCAATGCCTCGCCTCTCGAATGCAATTACATTTGCAGGCTCCGCATTCTGCTAAACGCGATCGACAATATCGAGGGATCGCTAGTCCCCTGCGTCAGTGCGGAAGGCGTCGAATGAGCGCGTCCGATTCTTGGCGGAACACAATGGGCGCGCTCTTGCTCCAAAGGGTCGGGCGCGAGACAGCCGCCAATTTACAAGGTTGCTGGGCCTTCTTAACGGCCCAGGCTGCTAACGATGGAGGGTCGCTTCCACAACTAGATCGGTTGTCCACAGGCTCTCGAAGGGAATTCGGCGCCTGGGAACACCATCCGGATCAAAAAAATGAAACCTCCCGCAGAATCATAAGGTGGTAAATGGACACCATACCTGTTGCAAACCTCACGGGCACGCGCCCATCGCGCTTCGATGAACGCAAACGCATCAGCTCCGCTTTGCTTGTAGCCAACTCTTTCAAACGCTGGAACCATGCACGCAATCGTCTTACCAATTCTACCTGTGAACTAATGCCTGGCGGAGAGGGAGGGATTCGAACCCCCGATACGGTTGCCCGTATGCCGCATTTCGAGTGCGGTGCTTTCAACCACTCAGCCACCTCTCCGCAGCGGGCAAGTTGCGCCTTCGGACGGGGGCGGACATAGCAGGGCGCCGGCGCGCTTACAAGGAGCGCGCAGGGGATCCTTCGCTGGAGCGCTACTCGCCGCCTGCGTCTTCACCGCTCCGTCAGCTTGAGTTCGATGCGGCGATTGCGCCTATAGGCATCATCATTATCGCCGACATCGAGCGGCTGAAACTCGCCGAATCCCGCTGCGACGAGATGCTGCGGATTGACGCCTTTCGAGATCAGATATTGCACGACCGCGATGGCGCGCGACGCCGAGAGCTCCCAGTTTGAACGAAACAGCGGCGATTGGATCGGCCTTTTGTCGGTGTGGCCGTCGACGCGCAGCACCCATTGGATCTCGGTCGGGATTTCGCGTTCGAGATCGTTTATCGCCGCAGCAAGCGCGTCGAGCTCAGCGCGGCCAGCAGGATTGATCGCCGCTTGGCTCGATTCAAAGAGCACTTCCGATTGAAACACGAAGCGGTCGCCGACGACGCGAATGCCCGGACGATTGCCGAGGATTTCGCGCAAGCGGCCGAAGAAGTCCGAGCGGTAGCGCGCCAGTTCCTGCACCTTTTGCGCCAGAGCGACGTTCAGCCGTGAGCCGAGGTCGGCAATTTTCGTCTGGCTTTCGCGATCGCGCGATTCCGACGCCGCAAGCGCTTCCTCGATCGCCGCCAATTGGCGGCGGAGCGCTGCGATCTGCTGATTCAGAATATCGATCTGCGCCAGCGCACGGGCGGAGACCTGCTTCTCCGCGTCGAGCGCCTTGTTCGCTTGCGCCGCCTGACTGCCGGCGCCCGACAATCCGGCATTGCTCTGGTCGAGCAGGCCTTGCAGTTCGGCTTTGTCCCTGCGGGTCTGCTCGAGCGTGGTGCTCAGGCTGGAAAGGCTCGCCTGCGCATCCACCTTGGCGGAGCGTTCGAGCGCGAGCAGCGAGGTCAGCTCCTCGATCTGGCGATTGAGGCGCTGCAGCGCAGTATCCTTGCCGGTGACGTCGCGGGACAGGAAGAACTGCCCGAGCACGAACACCGACAGGAGGAAGGTGAACATGAGGAGCATCGTCGACAGTGCGTCGACGAAGCCCGGCCAATAATCGACCGCACGCGGTGTGCGCCGGCCACGCGCGAGCGCCATCCGTCAGCTCCGCTCCGTTTCCGAGGCCAAGCGCTCGAGCAGCCGCTTGATGTCGCGTTGCTGCGCGGCCTGTGCTTCCACCCAGTCGCGGATCAATTGCTGTTCGCTGCGCATGTGCTGCACGAGGCCCTGAATGCCTTCGGCGAGATTGGCGATCGCGACGCTGGTGGCGCGGCTGCCGGACACATCCGTTGTTGTGGAGATGCGATCGAGCGCGCTGCGGAGATCGGCGCTGAGGCCGGTGGCGCCAACGGCTTCGCCAGGTGTATCTGCGGTGCTCGCCGAGAGCCGATCCTCGAGTTGGCGGTAAAAACGGTTCTGCGCCTGCCCGGCTTGCAGATCGAGAAAGCCGAGAACGAGCGACCCAGCGAGGCCGAAGAGCGAGGACGTGAACGAGATGCTCATGCCGGCAAGCGGCTTCGACAGGCCGTTCTTGAGATCGTCGAACATCACCGCCGCATCGGAGCCGGTCTGCATGGAGTTGATCACGCCGCCGATCGAGCCGACCGTCTCGAGAAGACCCCAGAAAGTACCGAGCAGGCCGAGAAAGATGAGGAGGCCTGTCATGTAGCGCAGGATGTCGCGGTTCTCGTCGAGGCGCGTGCCGACGGAATCGAGGATCGCGCGCAGCGTCACCATCGAGATCGCGCGTGCCCCCTCGGCGTGATCGCCGAGGAGCGTCGCCATCGGCGCAAGCAGGACCGGGGTAGGCGCCTTGGCGGCCTGCGGCGTGCCGAGCGAATTCGCCCACGAAATCTCGCGGAAGAGCAGCGTGACCTGCCGCAGCGCCAGAACGATGCCGATCGCCAAAACGCCGCCGATCAACCCGTTCAGGCCGGGATTGGCCATGAACGCCGTCTGGATTTGCCGGTTGAGGATCAGCGCGACGAAGCCGACGAGGATCAGGAACACGATCATCCGGACCAGGAAAATCCGTGGCGAGGAAAGCCGGGTGAGATCGCTGTCGGCGACGGCCATGAGATGTCTCGTGTGCTTCTTCAGTAGAGAAAAGGGCGGGCGCCCGCAATCAAGCCTGAGCCGCCTTGGCGACAGGCGAGCGCGCTCCCGGCTGCGCTTCCCGCAACAGGCCGAGCAGCCGGCGATGGATGAATTCGTTGCCGCAGCAAACAGTGCCGCTCTCCATCATGTCGGCGCCGCCGTCGGCATCGGTGATGAAGCCGCCGGCTTCCCGCACAAGCACGATTCCGGCTGCCATGTCCCAGGTCTGAATACCGCGCTCCCAATAGGCGTCACAGCGCCCGGCGGCGACGAAGCACATGTCGAGAGCGGCTGAGCCGAGCCGGCGCACATTGCCGGCGTGGCGCATCACATGGGCGAGTTCGCTCTGGAAGCGCGGATGTCCCGTGGCGCGGTTCAGCGGCGGAATCCCGCAGGTAATCAGTGCATCGGCAAGCTCGCGGCGTGCGGCGACACGCAGCCGCGTATTGTTGAGCCACGCGCCCTGGCCGCGCTCGGCCATATAGAGATCGTCGTTCGCAGGATTGTAGACGAGGCCGGCAACGAGCTGCCCTTCGCGTTCGAGGCCGATCGAAATCGCGAAGATCGGCAGGCCGTGCAGGAAGTTAGTCGTGCCGTCGAGCGGATCGATGTGCCAAGTGTGCGACTTGTCCGATCCTTCGATACTGCCGCCTTCCTCCATCAGAAAGCCGTAGCCCGGCCGGGCCCGCGAAAGCTCTTCGAACAGGGTTTTTTCGGCGCGCTTGTCGGCGACGGTGACGAAATCGCCCGGGCCTTTGACCGAGACTTGCAGGTTTTCGACTTCGCCGAAATCGCGCTTCAAGCCCCGGCCGGCCTTGAGCGCGGCCGCGGTCATCACATTCATCAGGGCGGAGCGGATCATTGCAACCTGGAGAGCCGGAGGAGGCCCAGTCCATGCCCGCCGCCTGATGCGTAAGTCAATGCGAGCGCTTCACTGGTTTGCCACGTAGCGGCGCACCGCTTCTTCGACGCCCTGCTTTTCCTCATTCGACAGGCCGGCAAGCTGGGAATCGAGCCAGGCATCCTTGAGGCCGCCGGCGCGGGCCAGGAGGTGCCATTTCATCGCTTCGATCATGTCTTTCGGCAGTCCGCGCCCGGCCGCGAGAAGGCGCGCGACGCGGTTCTGCGCCACCGGATTGTTGCGCGCCGCGGCTTTCAGCATGAGGTGCGCGCCCGCCGCCTCATCGCGTGCAATGCCTTCGCCGTTAAACAGCATGATCGCGTATTCGACCATGCCGGGCGTATGATGATTATCTGCTGCGCGTTTCAGCCATTCGGCGGCTTGCGCGTTGTCCTGCGGCACGCCTTTGCCTTGCTTGTAGAGGATACCGAGCGAGTAAGCCGCATCAGAATCGCCGCCGAGCGCGCTGCGGCGGAAGAGATCGGCGGCTTTCGGGAAATCCGGCGTGACGCCGTTATTCTCGACCGCCATCACGCCGAGATTGTAGAGCGCGCCGGGATGACCTTGCGCCGCGGCCTTTTCGAAAAGCTGCTTGGCGTACGCCTTGTCCTTTGCAACGCCGGTCCCTTCCATCGCCGCGACGGCGAGCTGGAACGTCGCCTGCCGGTCGCCGCGATCGCTTGCAAGTTTGTACCAACGCGCCGCCTCGGTCGGATCGCGTTTGACCGTCAGGCCCTCTGAATAAAGTTGCCCGATCAGCGTCATCGCCGGCGCGTCTTGGTCGTTCGCTTTGACGCGGGTCATCGCTTCCTTGAAAGCGGTGACGTAGTAGCCGCGCTGATATGCTCCGAACGCGAGATCGGGCGCGGAGGAAGCGTTCGCACTCGGCGTGACCAGCGTGGCGCCGCCGGTTTGTGCGAGAACAGGGGCGGCCGTAATTGCCGCAAGGAACAGCGCGAATTTAGAGACGAGCTTCATGCGGTCAGGATCGCGTTGGCCAGAATGGCATTAGCTTGGTTGATCGCATCCGCGGGTCCGCCGGAGTGCTGCCAAACCGCATCCCCAAGCGCGACGAAATCGGCGCCCGCTTCGGCCAGCGGGCCGATCTCATCGAGCGTTCCGGCATAGCCGACGCAGGGCACATTGAAGATTTCCGCCCACCAAGCCACGCGTTCGAGCGTGTGTTCGGCTGCCGCGCGGGTGCCGTGCGCATCAGGTTCGCCGAACATGACGTAAGAGGCGCCGGTCTCCCCGGCACTCATGGCATCATCGCGCGTGGCGAGCGCGCCGGCGCCGACGATCGCGTCTGCGCCGAGGCTGGACATGGCATTCTCGATCGCCTCGGGCGCGTAGGCGACATGCACACCATCGGCGCGAATGCGCGCAGCGAGGCGCGGATCGCCCTCGATCAGAAAGGCGACGTCGCGCTCCTGCGCGAGCGGCATTAGCGCTTGCGCAATCGCCTTGACGTCCGTCCGAGCGCTATCGCGCAGCAGGACGCAGGCGACATCGGCGGCCCCGAGTGCCGCTGCCAGCACAGGCTTGAACTGCGCCGCATCGGCGATGGGCGGAAGGAGCAGGTATAGTTGGGTTGCTGGTTCGCGCATCTGAGCTCCGGCGCCTTGAGCCGGACCCCGTCACCTGCCGGAACAATCGGGCGAAAAGCGGGACGGCTGCACCCGTCGCTGCGATCAGCGGGTCGTCGCTTGCGGCTGAGCTTGCGCCGTCGTCTGCGCACCCTCGTCATCGATGCCATAGACGTCGTCGCGGAAATGCACGGTGCCGTCCGCCGATGCCCATCCCGTCATATAGACCCAGATCACCGGCACGGATCTGGCGAGCTTCAGGTCCTCGCGGTCGCCCGACGCGATTTGCTTAAGGAGCGCCGCCTTGTCCCAGGTGCCGCTCGGCGAGCCGCCCACCCCTTCCAGCAGCCAGGCAGCGAGGTCGTAGACGCCCTCCACGCGCACACAGCCATGCGAGAGGAAGCGGTAATCCGAGCTGAACAGCCGCTTCGACGGCGTGTCGTGCATGTAGACGGCGAGCTTGTTCGGCATTGCTATGCGGATCGAGCCGAGCGAATTGCCGGCGCCGGAATCCTGCCGCAGCGTGTAGTTGGCGGCCTTCTCGGTCGACCAGTCGATCTTCCCGGGGTCAATCTCCCGGCCTTTGCCGTCGAGAATGCGGATTTTCGCTTTCGACAGATATTTCGGGTTTTCCCGCATTTTCGGGATGATCTCGTTCTTGATGATCGAGACCGGCACCGTCCAGGTGGGGTTGATGTTGATCGCGCTGATCTTCGCCTCGATTTCGGGAGAGCGATGTTCGGCATCGCCGACGATGGCAACATAACGGTGCGCTACCCGTCCGTCTTCCACCGCATCGACCGCCGCGGACGGGATGTTCACGACGACATAACGCTCGCCGAAGGGGAAGCGCACGCTGTCGAGGCGCTGCGCGCTGGCCTGAAGCTGTTTCAGCCGCTGCTCGGCCGGCACGTTCATGGCTTTGAGCGTCGCACCGGCGACGATGCCGGTCTGTTTGAGGCCATAGCGGAATTGGAAGCGTTTGATTCCGGCCGTGAGGGCAGGGTCCCACTTCTCGCCGGCGCCATCGGCACCTTCGATGTCTCCCTCGGCCGCCAGGCGTTGACGCAGCACCGCAACTTCCTTGCCCTTTGCGCTCGGGTTGAGCGGCCTGGAGATTGTCGGCCAGCCGCCCGCCTCGACGATCCGCGCGTATTGCTCGGCCGCTTTGGCAGTCGCGAACGGGGTCTGCGGCTGGAAGACAGGTGTCGGGTCGTCGGAAAGCGCGGTCTCACGGACCGGGGCGGCGGCTTTCTTTTTCTTGGGCTTGGCTTCGGCTTTCTGCGCCGGCTGATCAGGTGGAATTGCTGAAGCAGCGCCAGCGCTGCCGGCGGGAGCTGTCGGAGAGGCCGCCGGAGCGGTCGCGCTCTTCTCTGGCGCAGCGCTCTGTTGTGGTGGGGCCGACAGCTGTGACGGGCTCGGCACTGCGGCGGCGCTTGGCGCCTTCACCGCATCCGTGGGATTCGCTGGCGACGTCTGCGCCGGCGCCTCCGCCGTCGGGGTGGGCGAGAGCACGTCACGCGGGGCCGGCACATTCGATTGGGCGTGGGCGGTCCCAATGCCTGCCAGCAGAGCAAGGCAGGCAAAGGCCGGCCACAAACCATGCACCCCGCACTTTTTCATCTCGACAGCTCCGCCACCTGCACCGAGTTTCGTCGATCGCTCTTTACATCCTGTTAAGCTAAACGGTCTCCGGCGCCTTCAGCGTTTCGTCTGCGTCTTTTCCGTGCTTTTTTTGTTCTTCGGCGCGCCGGATTTGTGCAGCGGTTGCGTCATGGAGGGCGGATCGCTGGCTGGGAAGGAGTCTTCCAACGCATCGTGAAGCTGTTCCTGCTTCTCGTGGTGCTCTTCTTCTTTCTTTTGCTTACTCGCTTCTTTGGCGACGCCCATGACAGCCTCCGTCTAATCTCGGGTTCGCCAGACAAACGGTAAGGTGGGCGCAACGTTCCCGGCGCTCATGGAACGGGCATGTTAGGCAGAGGCGGCCGCTTCGCCGACGACGATAATGTGCAGAGTGCGCGGCCCGTGCGCGCCGAGGAGCAGTGTCTGCTCGATATCGGCCGAGCGCGAAGGCCCGGTGATCATGTTGACTGTGCGCGGCATGGTGCCTTTGCCGACTTGCTCGCGCAGGCGCAGCCAGATCGTCTCGTAGTCGCCGACGACCTCGCCGGCCGAGACGACGACGATGTGATTGTCGGGCAGGAAGTTGAGTGTCGTCGGGTTGTCGGGCCCGGAAATCATCGCGAGCGTGCCCGATTCGGCGACCCCGCCGAAGGCATGGCTGACGGCATTCGGATCCTGCCCGTCGGAGCGGCCGGTCGCCACTTCGAGCGCGGTTTCCCCCCACGGCATCGTCGCAAGGCGCGAATCGGCGCCCATGCGCACCGTCGCCGGGAGGTTGCGATCGCGCAGAAAACGCGCGACTTCACCCGGCACGTCTTCGGGCCGCGTCACTTCCGTCACGCTCGCCTGCGCGCGTTCCGCCTGGTGCCTGAACATCGCGACGCGTCCTGCTGCATCGAGCTGCCCGCGCGCGGGAATAATCCCGGCAGGGGCGCTCTGCAGGCGCGTCGCGACATTGGCGCGGCGCGGCGCCTCCGAGCCGGTCACCCCCAGCGACCGGCGGATGTTGGCCAAAACGTCTTCGCGCGCGGAGGTCACCGCGTCGGGTCCGCAAAATCGCGCGTCCCGGGGACGGGCAGGCGTGTCTGCAATATTTCATTCGCAGTTAGCGGTGTTTGCCTAAACCTGGCCAACACCGGCAGGGCGCGATCATATTCCCCGTGTTCGCGGAGATTTTCTTCGACATCCTGCCAAGCGTGACGCGCGGCATCCGGCAACATCTCCGGCACCTGATCCCGCAAACTTGGACTATCCTTCAGCAGGAGTTCGAGTTGACGCCGGAATTCTCTGATTTCCTTTCGCCACTTCTTGTGCGGTTCGTCAGTAGGAGAGGCGGCGTACTTCAACAGGTGCTCGACGAGACGCTGCAGAAGCATTGCGACTTCGCGCCTATCTGCTTTCCCCGAACTCTCGATCTCACCAGCGAGGTTCTTGTAATCGAGCGGCAGGTTGCTTGCCTCGCGCGCTACTCGGCGCAGCGCCTCGGCTTGCTCAAGAGTCCAGGCGAAGAAATCGCGCTCGTAGAGCGAGTCGGTCGGCTCTTTGAGTTTTGGATTGGAAACGCTCATGTCGCGCGGCTCCTCTCCTTCCCCCAGCGCGCCTGAAAGGTCGGCCCTTCCGGCGCGGGGAAATCGCGGAAGTCGGTCCAGCCGCCGGCAAGTGGCAGGGACCTGAAGCGGCCGCTGCGGCGGCCGAACAGCGCCAGCGCCGCCATGCCGATGCGCGTCGCAAAGCGATAAAGCGCCGGCCGTTTGGCAAAGAACGCCCAGAGTCGCAATCCGGATCGGAACGCCGCCGGCGTCAGATGCCGCTCGAATTCGCGCTCGCGCCAATGCCGCATCAGTTTCGGCAGCGGAATGCGCACGGGGCACACCGCTTCGCAACGGCCGCAAAACGTCGAGGCGTTCGGCAGATGTCCGGCTTTGTCGACGCCGATCAGCGACGGCGTCAGCACCGCGCCCATCGGGCCGGGGTAGACCCAGCCATAAGCATGGCCCCCGACCGCGTGATAAATCGGGCAGTGATTCATGCAGGCGCCGCAGCGAATACAGCGCAGCATGTCCTCGAACTCGCCGCCGAGCATGGCCGAGCGGCCGTTGTCGAGCAGGATAACGTGATATTCTTCCGGTCCATCGACGTCGTCCGGCCGCCGCGGTCCGGTGGAAAAGGTCGTGTAGACCGACATGTCCTGGCCTGTCGCCGAGCGCGCGAGAACGCGCAGCAATTGCGACGCATCTTCGAGCGTCGGCACGAGCTTTTCGAGCGAGGCGAGAACGATATGCACTTTCGGCAGCGTTTGCGTGAGATCGCCGTTGCCTTCGTTAGTGACGATGATCGACGTGCCGGTCTCCGCGATCAGAAAATTTGCGCCGGTGATCCCGACATCGGCGGCAAGGAAGCGCTCCCGCAAAACGGCGCGTGCCTCCGTGAGTAGCTGCGTAGGCTCGGTAAGCATGCGGTCCGCCGGCAAATGCGTGTGCACGCGGCGGAAGTCCGCCTCGATCTGCTCCTTGCTGAGATGCACGACCGGCGCGATGATGTGCGAGGGCATCTCGCCGCGCAGCTGGATGATATATTCGCCGAGATCGGTTTCGACCGGTGTGATGCCGGCGGCGAGGAGGGCGTCATTGAGCCCCATCTCCTCCGAAATCATCGATTTGCCTTTGGTGACGGTGCGCGCGCCCCTTGCACGGCAGATCGCCAGCACCGCCTCGTTGGCTTCCGCCGCGGTGCGGCAGAAATGCACGCGGCCGGCGCTTTCCGTCAGCTTCTTCTCGTAAGCTTCGAGATAAAGATCGAGATGCTGCAGCGTGTGTTTCTTGATGTCTCGCGCCGAATCGCGCAGAGCCTCGAATTCCGGCAATTCGGCGGCGGCAAGCGCACGCCGCTCGATGAAGCCGGTGCGCACATTCTTCAGCGCTTTCTGCAGCGGCGCATCGTGAAGCGCTTCGTGCGCATTTTCCTTGAATTGCGGCGAGGTGGCGTGAACGGTCATCGCCGCGCCCCTCTCGTGCCGGCAATCGGCGGCCCGTCGGTCATCCCGGCGAGTACTTCGGCGACGTGACGCACTTCGATCGCGCGGCCTTCGCGCGAGAGTTTCCCCGCCATGTTCATCAGGCAGCCGAGATCGCCTGCGAGCAAAACCGGCGCGCCGGATGCCGCGATATCTTCGGTCTTGCGCTCGACGATCTCGTTGGAGATTTCGCCGTATTTCACCGCGAATGTACCGCCGAAACCGCAGCAGACGTCCGAGCGCGGCATTTCGGCAAGCGTCAGTCCGTCGACGCTGCGCAAAAGCTTCCGTGGCTGATCGTGGATTTTGAGTTCGCGCAGGCCCGAACAGGAATCGTGGTAAGTGACAGCGCGATCGAAATGCGCATCGACGCGCTCAACGCCGAGCACGTCCGTCAAGAAGCTCACAAGCTCATATGTCTTGGCCGAAAGCGCGTTGGCCCGTTGCGCGAGATCCGGCTCGTCCGCAAAAAGCTCGGGATAATGCTTTATGATCATGCCGCCGCAGGAGCCCGAGGGCACCACCACGTAGTCGTACGGCTCGAACGCATCCATCACCTGCAGCGCGAGATCGCGCGTCGTCCCGCGATCGCCGGCATTGTAGGCGGGCTGCCCGCAGCAGGTCTGGACTGGGACAGACACGCGGCAGCCCGCGTCTTCGAGCAGCTTCACCGCGGCGAAGCCGACACTCGGCCGGAACAGATCGACGAGGCAGGTGGCGAACAGGGCGACGTTGGTTCGGCGGCTTTCAGGCGGGGACATGCGGCTCCGGGTCGGGCAAATCGTCGGCTCGCCATCTAGAAGCGAACCGGCAGCCGAGGCAAATTTGCTCTCTCGGTCTCTGGTCGGAGCTTCCTTTGAAGCCTCAACCCGGTCTGAGATCGGCGGCGTGAAACTGCGCCATCCAGGTTTCTGTCAGCGGCCGGTCTCCCTGACGAAGCACAAGTCGTGTGTCGACGGGATCGCGGCCGCGCGTGGCGACTAAGAGCATGACCCGCCATGTGCGCGGCCCGTCGTTCGGATGCCGCTGCAGCGTCTGCTCTTGCACGGCGCCACCTGTCCCAATGGTCACATCGATGCGGGCGGTGTTCGGATCGATGTCGGCGAGGATGTCGCCGGTAAAGTCCATGATGACATAACGCGCCTGATCGTAATCCGCGGCGCCGGTGATCCACGGCTTCGCCGTGCGCGTCCCTGTGCAACGTGCGAGGCCAGCCGGAAAATGTTCACGTCCACTCCAGTGAAGGCGGTAGGCAAACGCATGCGTGGTGCCGCTCCGCGCCGGTTCGCGCGGGACCCAGAAGGCGACGATATTGTCGACATATTCCACGTCGGTCGGGATTTCGACGAGTTGCACGGCACCTTCGCCCCAGTCGGAGGTGGGCTCGACCCAGACATTCGGCCGGCGCTCGAAGCGGTTGTCGCCGTCCTCAAAATCGCTGAAGTTTCGTGCGCGCTGCAGCAGTCCGAAGCCGCGCGGCCCGTTATCTGCAAATGACGAGACAATCACGCGCGGCGGATTATTGAGTGGACGCCAAAGTTGCTCGCCGATTCCGTTCCAGATCGCGAGGCCTTCGCTGTCGTGCACGCATGGGCGCCAATCCCCGCCGATGAAGCGGTTGAGCTTGCCGTAATAGAACATGCTCGTCAGCGCGGCGACGCCGAAACGTTGAACATCGCGGCGGAGATTGAGCGTGCAGGAGACGTTGACGATGATGTTCGGATAGAGCGACACGTCGAACCGGTAAGCGCCGGCCATCGAGGGACCGTCGAGCAGCGCGTAGAGACGTCCTCGACCGTCGGCATTCAGCGGCTCGATCCAGAATGCGCGAAAATCCGGAAACTCTTCGGCTTCGGACGTGGCCGTGTTGACCGCGATGCCACGGGCGGACGCGCCGTATTGACCGAGGTCGCCGCGCGAGCGGAAATAGGAAGCCCCGAGGAACGCGAGCCAGTCGCCTGAGGCTTTCGCGCCCATCTTGCGGGGATCATGGATGCGGAATCCCGCGAAACCGGCATCGTCCGGCATGCGCGCCGCCGGATTGCCAGGCGGATAGTTGAAAAGGCTCTTGCGATAGATGACCGACTGCGCAACGCCGTTGACCAGCGAGTACATCCGTACAGGTTTGGGAAAGAGCCGGCCTAGGTGAAAGAAGGTAACGGGACAGTCGCCTGGACCATTGGCGTAAAGCCCGGTTTCTATAGGCTGCACGATGTCTTGATGGGGACCATATTCTAGCTCGGCAATGACATCAGGGGCGATCGTGGGCACTTCCGCAAATGGGCGCGACGCGAGGCTTTTGGCGTGCCGGACAAGCCAATCCCAGTCGAACGGACTTGGTGCTCCGAGCTCAAGCGAGGAAGCCGTATCGGCGGGAGCCGCAAGCGCGGCGCCGAGTAATGCCAGAATCGTGCGGCGCGTCAGCGGCATTGGTAGCTCTCAAAGAGAGCCAGAATCGTCTTGCTGGCGTGAACAGGCAATGAATAATAAGTTGGATGAGCGGCCCACGACGTGGTTCGCGGAATTGCGGATAATGCGCTACCTCCGATTCGGCAGAAATGCGCTACCTCGGCTTCGGCACGGATGACTAGGGTCGGCATTTAACCTATGGTGGGCGGACGCCAAAGGCCTTTGGGCAAGCTACATGACCGCCATTGCATTCCCAGACCTCGATCGCGGCATCCTCGGCCGCCGCGACGAAATCATCTCCGGCCTCGCGGCGCTATTGCCGCGCGAGTGTCTTGTCACCACGGATGACGAGCGCCGCGCCTTCGAGACCGACGCGCTGACCGCCTATCGTCGCCTGCCGCTCGCGGTGGCGCTGCCGCGCACGACCGAGGAGGCGTCGGCGGTGATGCGCTACTGCTTCGAGCACGGCGTCAAAGTCGTGCCGCGCGGCGCCGGCACGTCGCTCGCCGGCGGCGCGATTCCGCAGGAAGATGCGGTCGTGCTGTGTGTCGCCAAGATGACGCGCATCCTCTCGGTGGATTACGCCAACCGCGCGATGCGCGTCGAAGCCGGCGTCACCAATCTCGGCATCACCGATGCGGTAATGGCTGATGGCTTCTTCTACGCGCCCGATCCGTCGTCGCAGCTTGCCTGTACGATTGCCGGAAATATCGGCATGAATTCCGGCGGCGCGCATTGTCTGAAATACGGCGTCACCACGAACAACGTGCTCGGCGTGAGGATGGTGCTTGTCGACGGCACGATCGTCGAGATCGGCGGTGACCATCTCGACAGTGCGGGGCTCGATCTTCTTGGGCTGCTGATCGGCTCGGAAGGTCAGCTCGGCATCGTCACGGAAGCGACGGTGCGCATCCTGCGTTCGGCGGAAGGCGCCCGGCCGGTCCTCTTCGGCTTTCCCACGAGCGAGGAGGCCGGCGCCTGCGTCGCCGACATTATCGGCCAGGGCATCATTCCGGTCGCCATGGAGTTCATGGATAAGCTCGCGATCGAGATTTGCGAGGCCTTCGCCCATGCCGGCTATCCTCTGGATGCCGGCGCGCTCTTGATCATCGAGGTCGAAGGCTCGGACGAAGAGATGGAGACGCAGCTCGCTAAGATCGTCGCGATCGCCAAAAAGCACGGCGTGATGACCGTGCGCGAATCGCAATCGGCCATGGAAGCGGCGGCGATCTGGAAGGGCCGCAAATCCGCCTTCGGCGCGACCGGCCGCATCGCCGATTACATCTGCATGGATGGGACGGTCCCCACGGGACAGCTCTCGCGCGTCCTCGCCGGCACGGACAGAATCGTGAAGTCCTACGGACTGCGTGTCGCGAACGTCTTCCATGCCGGTGACGGCAACATGCATCCGCTCATTCTCTACAATGTCAACGATCCGGAAGAGCAGCGCAAAGCCGAGCAAGCGGGCGAGGACATTTTGCGCTTATGCGTCGAAGTCGGCGGCTGTCTTACCGGCGAGCACGGCGTCGGCATCGAGAAGCGCGAATTGATGCCCTGCCAGTTCACGCCGGAAGATCTGGCGCAGCAAATGCGCGTGCGTGCGGTGTTCGACAAGGCGTGGCTGCTCAATCCGGCGAAAGTGTTTCCGCTCGAGGGGCGGATCGCGGCGTGAGCGTTGTTCCTGCGTCGGAAGCTGAAGCAGCCGACACTATCATCGCAGCCCGCGCCGCGAAGCGCACGCTTGGCATCGAAGGCGGTGGCACGCGCTCGGGGCTCGGCCGCGCCGCGCAGGTCGAAGCGACGCTGTCGACGAAAGCGCTTAGCGGCATCACGCTGTACGAGCCGGCCGAGCTCGTCATATCGGCGAAAGCCGGCACTCCGCTCGCCGAAATCGAACAGACACTCGCCGCGCGTGGGCAGAGGCTGCCGTTCGAGCCGATGGACCACCGCGCGCTGCTTGGTACAGAAGGGGAGCCGACGATCGGCGGGGTAACAGCGTGCAACATATCGGGACCGCGGCGCATTAGCGCCGGCGCATGTCGCGACCATCTGCTCGGCGTGCGGCTCGTCAACGGGCGCGGCGAGGCCGTGAAATCCGGCGGCCGCGTGATGAAGAACGTCACCGGCCTCGACCTCGTGAAGCTGAATTGCGGCGCCTACGGCACGCTGGGTCTGCTCACCGAAGTCACCTACAAAGTGCTGCCGAAGGCGGAGACCGCCGGCACGCTCGCTCTGTTCGGCCTCAACGATGCGCGCGCAATCGAAGCTTTGTCACGCGCTCTCGGCTCGCCCTTTGAGGTTTCGGCGGCGGCGCATCTGCCCGCCGGCATCGGCAGCGAGGGACCGCGCACGCTTTTGCGCCTCGAGAATTTTGCGCATTCCGTCGATTATCGCCTGCGCAAATTGCAGAAGCTGCTCGCGCCGCTCGGCGACGGGCTTCGCCTCATGGAAGAGGAAGCCGACGCGCTCTGGCGCGACATCCGCGATTGCCGCTTCCTCGCCGAGCCACGCGAGCGCGCGGTGTGGCGGATTTCGACCGCGTCCACGCGCGCGGCCTCCCTCGTCGCGGACCTCGCCGGCGAACTCGATCTGCGCCACTTCTATGATTGGGGCGGCGGATTGACGTGGCTCTCCGTGCCGGAGACCGGCGATGCGGGCGCGCAGGCGATCCGTGCAGCGTGCGCGACTACGGGCGGCCACGCGACCCTGGTGCGCGGCTCGCCGGATTTGCGCTCACGTATCGATGTTTTCGAACCGCTCGCCGCACCGCTCATGAAGATCACGGCCGGCATAAAAGCGAGCTTCGATCCCGACGCGCTCCTCAATCCCGGCCGGATGTATGCGGGCGTTTAAACTATACAACGCAATTCCGCGCCGTTAAGCTTTCTCCAGCAACAATGCCTATTGGGGCGCAGTGACGATGCCAGTGCCGCGATCGTCTTGGGTCATCGTGTCCAAAACGTCAGTGCGGGCGCCGACAAGAAGATTGTTGACAACCGAATTGGCTGTTGGCCTGACATTGCCGGCCTTTTTTAGTGCGTGCCACCAAAGGGTAGCGCAGCCCGCCACGTGAGGACATGCCATGCTGGTGCCGCTCATGCTGGCGAGTCCGCCGCCAAGCTTTGCGGAGAGGATGTCGACGCCAGGAGCGGCGATCTGGGCCATAGTATTCGAAAAATTCGCTATTCCGAACTTTCCGCCGGCGTTGCGGCCGAGCGCTGCGACCGAAACGACTCCCTCCGCCGCCGCCGGCAAAGATACCGCGACTGTGAATGTCGGCCGTTGGCTTTCGTTTCCGGTTGCCGCGACGACAACTGCAGTGTCCTGAAAGGCCGCGCGCGCTTTCACCATCTGCATGAGCGCGTCGAAAAATCGCAGGTTGGACCGATAGGCCTCGAGGGCATTCGAGACTGCCGGCCGAGTGGGAAGCCCTCCCGCCTCCGCTCTCTCCACAGCGCCGGGAAAATCAAAACCAAGCGACATCGAGATCACATGTGCACCCTGGTCGAGTGCCCATTGTATCCCGCGGAAGATCATCGCGGAATCGCCGCCGCCGTTCGCACCCAGCACTCTGCCGATGAGGGCCTTCTTCACCCCGCGCGCGATCCCGATACGGGTGCCGTTGACATCGCGGCCGAAGATGCTGCCGGCGCAGTGGGTGCCATGACCGTGCGCGTCGCCGTCGCCAGAACCCGTGAAGTCCTTCTGTACAAGCTCAACACCGGTGAACGCCGGATGTGTTTTGTCGATCCCCGTGTCGAGTACGGCAACGATGACGCCATCGCCGTCGAGGCTGGACGTGTCCGCCTTTATCGCTTGTATCCCCCAGGCCGTCGTGGCCGCCGCGCTGCCTTCCACCGCGAAAGGCCTGATCAGCGCGATTGGCATCGGCCTTGCAATGGCAGCCACCTGGGGGTCGCGCACGAGGTCATTAGCCTCCTGGGCGGAGATATCATGCTTCTCCACCTGCGGTTCCGGAGGAGCGGGGACTGAAAAGCTCCTGGTCCCCGGTCCAAAGCTTTCGAAGGGGCTCGCTGTCGTTAGTGTGGCAGCATTTCGAAGGACGATAAATTCAGCCATCGTGACCTCCTATGAACCAATTGCAATGATTGAAAGTTTTACAACTTTTAGTATCCCTGTCAACTGCCGTGCGGGCCGCTGCACTCGCCGCGGATCCGCTCGAATAACCGTGTGCACAGCGCTTGCGAAAACCATCTCGCGCGATCCAGCGGCGCCGCCTTTTGCTTAGACATGAACCCGCCGGAGCGTCGGCGACCTGGTGCGGCTGACTCGCAGCACGTCGCTTCTAAGCAAAGCTCTAGGAAATGGTGCCGGTGGTCGGGGTCGAACCGACACTCCTTGCGGGAACACGATTTTGAGTCGTGCGCGTCTGCCAATTCCGCCACACCGGCCAGCGGCGCCTTATAGCGGCGCTTGGGCGGCATGCCAACGGCGCTTTCGGTCGCTTGCGGAAACCGCTAGACTGAGGCGCATGGGCTCAGGGTTCACGCTCTTCGATTCGGCCATAGGCCCGTGCGGCATCGTCTGGGGCGAGCACGGTATCCTCGCTGTGCAATTGCCCGAGCGGAACGCAGCCGCGACTCGCGCGCGGCTAATCCGCCGCTTCCCGGACGCCGAAGAAACCTCGCCGAGCGGCGACATCCGTCTGGCTTGCGATGCCATCATAGCACTGCTCGGCGGCGAAAACCGCGATCTCCGCGAGATCGCACTCGACATGCGCGATCTCCCTTCGCTCAACCGGCAAGTCTACGCTATCGCGCGTACGATCGCGCCCGGCGCGACGCTGACCTACGGCGACATTGCCATTACGCTCGGTGATCGCGCGTGGGCGCAAGCGGTCGGCCAGGCGCTCGGCAAAAATCCGTATCCGATCATCGTGCCGTGCCACCGCGTGCTCGCCTCTGGCGGCAAGATCGGCGGCTTCTCTGCGCCGACCGGCATCGTGCTCAAACGCAAAATGCTGGCGATCGAGAGCGTGCACGCGCGGGGTGCGCCCACATTGTTCGATGCGCTGCGGCAGGCGAGCTGAGCGCCTTGTTATGAATGCGGCGCGCATCTTCGCCTCGAACGGCATCTCAGTCGTCGATTATCGCTGCGCGCTCCGCCCGGCGGGCCGGCCGTTCCCGGAAATACACCGCAATTTTCTCGCTCTCTTATGGCCCCCGACACCGTCTGGGCGGCATTCCGCGATGTCGGCGCGATCCATACGCGGCTCGCGAAGGGCTTCGTAACCGATACGAAACTGGAAGGCGGACACCCGCCTCGTCACGTTCGCCAACGGTGTCGTGGCGCGCGAAAGGATCGTCGACGTCGACGATACGCTGCGCCGTCTTGCTTACACCATCGTCGAGGGGCGGCCGGCGCATCATCACGCGACCTTCCAAGTCTTCCCGGAGGGCGCGGGCAGCCGTGTCGTCTGGATCGCCGATCTTCTGCCCAACGAGCTCAAGGGCGCGATCGACGGAATGATGGACCACGGCATGTCGGCGATGAAATCCACGCTGGAAGGCTTGCGGCAGGAGAACGCGGCCTAGCAAAATGCCTCGCTTTTGCTCCGATCGCGGTGCTATTGCGGCGCCGTCGAATCGGAGTTTCATGTTTCAGCGCCTCTATCATTGGACGCTTTCGCTTGCCGAAAGCCCGCACGCGCCGTGGGCGCTCGCGGTCATCGCCTTCGCCGAGAGCTCGTTCTTTCCGATCCCGCCGGACGTGATCCTTGTGCCGATGTCGTTGGCGCGGCCCCGCCGCGCCTGGGGCTACGCGGCTTTGTGCACTGTAGCATCCGTCGCCGGTGGCGCCCTCGGCTATGCGATCGGTGCGCTTTTGTTCGACACGGTTGGGCAGTGGCTGATCTCCCTCTACGGCTATGCCCAGAAGATGGAGGCTATTCGCGAGTTTTATGCGGAATGGGGAGCAGCGTTTATTTTGGTGAAGGGGCTCACACCGATTCCATTCAAGCTTGTGACGATCGTCAGCGGGCTGCTTGGATACAATTTTGCGCTGTTTTTATTGCTGGCACTGATCACACGCGGCGCGCGTTTCTTCGTGCTTGCCGCCCTCCTCAACAACTTCGGCGAACCGATCAAGGCGGTGCTTGAAAAGAACTTCGGTCTGTTCATGGGCCTGCTTCTATTCTTCATCGTCTTGGGTTTTTGGATCGCGTATAGGTTTGCCTGATGAACAGCCTGCAACGGACCCTCACGCCCTTCCGCGCAGCGCTCGTCGTCTGCATCGTCGCCACGGCGACGATCCTGGGCGCCTGGGCGTTCCAGCTTGCCGGCTATGCGCCGTGCGAACTCTGCTTGAAGCAGCGCATGGCCTATTACATCGGCATTCCCGTTGCGTTGCTCACGCTCGCTGTCGCCTCGCGCCACCAACGCGGATCGCAACGCGCGGCGCGGCTCGGGCTTGCTGCGTTGACCCTCATCTTCATTGCCAGCGCGCTCTTCGGAGCCTACCACGCAGGCGTCGAATGGGGGTTTTGGCCGGGCCCCGCGGATTGCACCGGAACCCTCGAGAAGGCGGGCACGATGAACGATTTCATGAAGCAATTGCAGACCACGAAGGTGGTGCGCTGTGATGCCGTCGCAATCCGCATCCTCGGCCTGTCGCTTGCCGGCTGGAACGCGCTGATTTCAGCTGTGATGGCGATTGTGGCGGGTTTGGCCGCCGCGCCGCAGTCTGCGCGGTGGCAGCACTCTTAAGCACGCAAAGGTCAGATGTCCTTCTCGGTCAGCTCGTATGATCCTTGCCGTCGGCCCTTATAGGATCGTTCCGCCGCCGTCCTGATCTCACGCTGATGCGCATCGAAGGCCTTCAGCAAGTCGTGCTCATCTTGCGTGGCGGCGTTCAGCCTTTGCAGGGCCTCGGCGGTCACAAAGAACGAGACTTCGATCGGGCCGTCATAGCCCCAGAAACGCACGGCGCGCCGAGTCGCATCGTAGCTGCGGCTGTCGTTCGGGAAGTTCAACATCGTCTGCTGCCCTCACTGCGTCAGTCGCCGGGCACCCAGCGACAAAGCTCATCTCCGGCAAAATCAAGAATGCGGAAGCCGTCAGGCTTCTGCGGCATTTCGAGATTGTCGAACATCGACGCCGCTTTGGTTTTCGCGTGGTCGAGATTAGGCGCGATGATTGCCACTCTTTCCAGAGTCGCGTGCGCATCATCGCGCTCGCGTATCCGGTAGAATTCGATGGTAAATTGACCCAACGTGGCCTCCATCACGCTGAGGCCGCACCTTCGGGCGGTTTCACCACCGTGTCAGGAGCAGCAAGCGCGGGGGCTCCACGCTTCTTCAATTCGTCTTCCGCGCACATCAGGATAAGGTCATGACGGATCTGGCGCGTGGAGGGGAGGGGAATGCGCTTTCCGAACCGGTGTGTGACGGGCATTTTGTGCCCCTTTGCTGGTGAGCCGCCCGGGAGCTGTGTCGCACGGGAGAATCTATACATAACATCTCGGACCGGGATTGTACCCTGTGGCGAGAACTATTTCTTCCAACCTGTTCACGCCGGCGGAAGAACAGTAGAGGATTACAAGCCTCGTCGCGGAAGCTGCCGGAGATTCGATTGAGCGCGCTCTTCATCATCGCGATCAAGCTCGCGCTGGGGCTCATCGCATTTCTGGTCATCGGTTATGTCGGACAATTCTACGACAGGCGCATCGCCGGCATTCTCCTGACCTTTCCAATCCTGAATGCGGTCGGCATCCTGACCGGCGCCGATCCGTTCGCGGTCGCCAATGCGATCTCCGCCGTCGTCGTCATCAACGGACTCCTGTTTTATCTACTGCTGTCGTATCCCGAATTCGTCCGGCGCTTCAGATGGACGCGGAATCCGGCCTTGAGACTGCTCGCGCAACTCGCGGGCTGGACGCTGATGTGGCTTGTCGCAGCGTTCATCGTCACCGCGTTTCGTGAGAGGCTGCCCAGCGCCGCGTTTTTCTTGTGTCTGCAAATGGCGATCACCGTTTTTCTGACGGGACGCAACTGGACGCGGGTTCCGGCGCCGATCACCAAACCGCACTCGCAGAGGATCGGCCGGCGAGAACACCTGCGCGCCTTCGTCTTTTGGGCGACACATAGCGCGCGCTTCCGCGTCGCGCTGTTCGTCGTCACCTGCGGCGTTATCCTCGCCGTTGCCTATTTATCGGACTCTAAATGGGTCGGCATGGTCAGCGCCTTGCCGCTCCCGGGCTTTTTTGCGCTGGCCCTGTTGATTGATTTCTCGCCTTCTCCGCGCGCTCTCTTGCCCATCCGCGACACGGTTCTGTTCGGCCCGACGCTGATCATCGTCTTCAATTGGCTCTACGCGCATGTCGTGGCGGCCTTGCCGCAGGAACCACACGAGCGGCTGATCCTCGGCATGCTTGCGGCGTTCGCTTATTGGACGATTTACGCGGCTCTAGTCTTTGCCGCGGCGCCGCATGTGGCGAGAATACTAGACGGAGACCCACGCCGTTAGTCTCCTCAATCCAGCAATGCCCGCACCTTCGCGGCAAGCTGCTCATAGGTAAACGGCTTGCTGATCAAGTTGATGCCGGCATCGAGCTTGCCATTGTGCACGATGGCGTTGCGCGTATATCCCGTCGTGAACAGCACCTTTAATCCCGGCCGGCGGCGCACGGCTTCCTGCGCCAGCTCGCGTCCGCTCATGCCGTCCGGCAGCACGACGTCGGTGAACAACAGGTCGAAATCGCTGTTCGTCTGCAGCACGTCCAATGCGACGCGACCGGAGCTTGCCTCGACGACGTTGTAGCCGAGTTCGCGCAATACGCCGGTCGAGAAGGCGCGCAGCTCCTCGTGATCCTCGACGACGAGAATGGTCTCTGGCCCGCCTTCGCTCGACAATGCCGACAGCTGCTCGGCGGCCTCGCGCTCCGGCGCGTCGGTAGGCGCACGCGGCAGGTAAACTTTGACACTCGTGCCCTCGCAGAGCTCGCTGTAGATGCGGATATGTCCGCCGGTCTGACGCACGAAGCCGTATACCTGGCTCAAGCCGAGCCCCGTGCCCTTGCCGGCTTCCTTGGTCGTGAAGAACGGCTCGAACACTTGCGCGAGCGTCGTCTCATCCATGCCATGGCCGGTATCCGACACCGCGATCAGCACATATTGGCCCGATGCAACCGGCTCCGTCAGCGCGTCGACATACGCCTCGTCGAGCAAGGCATTGCCGGTCTCGATCGTGAGACGGCCGCCATTCGGCATGGCGTCGCGGGCGTTGACCGCGAGGTTTATCAGCACGTTCTCGAGTTCCGTCGGATCGGCAAAAGCGCGCCACAACCCGGCGCCGGACACGGTTTCGAGCGCAATCGTTTCGCCTAGCGTCCGCTGCAACAGATCGGCGAGGCCGGAGATGAGCCGGTTTGCATCGAGGGGCTTCGGATCGAGCGCCCGGCGGCGCGAAAAAGCGAGCAGCCGCGCCGTCAAGGCCGCGGCGCGCTCGGCCCCGTGCAGCGCCATCGCCCGCGAGCGGCGAATGCGGGCCAGTTCATCGCTCTCCGGCAGCTTGCCGATCTGCCGGCCGATCGAATCGAGCCCGCCGATGATGATGGTCAAGAGATTGTTGAAGTCGTGGGCGACGCCGCCGGTGAGCTGCCCGACCGCTTCCATCTTATGGCTCTGGCGCAGCGCTTCCTCGACCTTCATGCGCTCGTCGACGGCGGCGGCGATGCGCTCCTCCAGCTGTGCGTTGAGATCGCGCAACGCGGTGCTCGCGGCTTCCGCGGCAGCGCGCGCGCCAACCAGTTCGCGCTCGTAGCGCCGCCGGTCGGTCGCGTTGAAGATCGTCATGCGGATGAAGAGGAGGTTGCCTGCCTCGTCGCGCCGCTCGACGGCGTTGACCAGCACCGGCAGCCGCTGGCCCTCGCGTCCGACGACATCGAGCGCGACTTCGTTGAAGAAACCCTGCATGCGCAACAGCGGCGCAAAATGCGTCTCGTAGAAAATGCGTCCGGCAATATTCAACAAATCCTGGAAGCGCTTGCCGACCAGTTCCGCAGCGGGAAACCCGGTCCAGGACGAGAAGGTCGCGTTGCCGCGGAAGATCGCACCATCCGGCTTCAGCGATAGATATCCGCACGGCGCGCTTTCGAATAGGTCTTCGAGGTCTTCGGCTAGTTCGGGGTCGAGGCCGTGCGCCACTAACTCCTCGCGTTTGTTGCGGGTCTCAGACAAAGGCGCGGATCGCCGCGATCGTCTCGTCCGGCGCGCTCAGGTTCGGGCAATGGCCGGTCGCGCGCATCACGACAAGTTCGCTGTTCGGCAAATGCTTGTGCACATATTCGCCGACGCAATTCGGCGCGATGATGTCGTCGCTGCATTGCAGGATGAGCGATTTCGCCTGCACCTTGGCCAAGTCGGCGCGATTGTCGGACATGAAGGTCGTGCGGGCAAAATGCTTGGCGATTTCGGGATCGGTGCGGCAGAAGCTGTTGACGAGTTCCTCGCCGAGTTCGGGGCGCTCGGCATTGCCCATAATCATCGGCGCCATCGCCTGCGACCACCCCATGTGGTTATTGTCCAGGAAATCCAGGAGCTCCTCGATCTGCGCCGCGGAAAAACCGCCGACATAATCGCCGTCGTTGATGTAGCGCGGCGATGGCCCGACCAGCACGAGATGGCCAAACATTCTTGGCGCCTTCGACGCGGCGACGATGCCGATCATGGCGCTGACGGAATGGCCGACGAAGACCGCGTCTTCCAGATGGAGCGCCTCGCCGATCTCCACGACGTCGTCGGCGTAACCTTGGAGGGCCGAATATTTTTGCCGTGAGTAAGCCGAGAGGTCCGAGCCGCCGGCGCCGACATGATCGAACAGCACGATCCTGAAGTTCTGCTCGAAGGCCGGCGCGACGAAGCGCCACATGTTCTGATCGCAGCCGAAACCGTGCGCGAAGAGCATCGCGCGATCGCCGTGGCCGCGGACCTGCACGTTATTGCGTTGTAGCACTGACAAAAGGAGGCCTCCGATAGCGCCTGAGCTGACCGACCTCATTGTTCACAGCGTGGCAAGGATGGCAAACGTCCGGGGCTTGGGCCGTGGCGTTGTCATTCCGACGCCCAGCCAGCCGACTGTACGCAGGCTGCGTAAACTTACCTGGAGTGTCGGAGGGCGTGCCGGCGAGATGCACTTTCCCACGATCTGCGCCCAGAATTGGAGCGTCGCCCGCGGAGATTGCTCTTCCCGTCAGGCGACGAATGTTGCGGAGAAATCGGCGAGGTGATCGTGCAACCGTGCCGCGACATGCGCCCAATTCTGCTCGCGATTGACGCCTGCAAAATGAAGTGCGACGACGCGGAACCCGTCGCCGCTCAGGTCGGCGACGCATGAGCCCGAATTGCCGCCGAGCGTCGAGGCATCGTGAGCGCATATCCAGCTTTTGCTGTCGCTCGCGACCTGACCCGGCCCGGCTTTGATGCTTCCGGGCGCAAGCCGCTTGATTCCGAATTTACTGTTGAAGATGGTCGAGATGACCTGCGTTGTCTCTGTCCCTGTCATCGGCACGCCGTTGAACAGCCAGACCCCCGGTTGGCCTGGAAAGCCCACGACATAGAGGTCGCTTTCGGCTTTGGGCTGAGCGACGTCGGTTTCGAACGTGACGGCTTCCGGAAATGTATGTGCGGCGTCGCTCGCGGGATCGACACGCAAAACGGCGATGTCCAGATGCGCAAAGTTAAGGGTTTCGTTGATTGGGTCGGGTCCAGCAAATGCGACGCCGGTAATTTTGAACTTAGTCGCCGTCGTCGCTCCATCTTCGCCGACGAAGTCAACGGTAGTTGCCTGCGGCCACTTCAGGGCCCAGGCACCGGCGCTGTCCTGGGTCGCGATCACTTCCAGCACATGTCTGTTGGTGAGCACTAATCCGTCTGAGATCACGAAGCAGGTGCCGACAAACCAGGGTCTAACGGGGATGTCGATTCGTCCGACAGACGTGATCACTTGCCGGATCTTGCTCTCAAAACGAGCGAGCCCCATCTCCCATTCACCGATATCGGGCGAATGAAGATCAACGAAGCCGTCCCGGATGAACAGGCTCGGGCGCTGGCCATTGGTGATAATGACGGCTTCCAGTCCGACATGCTCGCCGAAAGTGAAGTTCGCGGGCGATTCACCTTGATTTAGCTTCGCAAGTCCCGAGCGGGCTCCGGCCACGACGTTTTCATGCGCATCGGCCGTATCGGCCGCCGGAACCGGTGATTTCACGCTGGCGAGCGCGTCACTTAATCTTTCGACCTGCTCATGTTCCGTTGCGCTGTTCGTGCGAGGCGCATCGAAAGCCAATTCTCCAGCGCTTTCCAGTCCGGAGGGTGGCCGAGTGATAGGGCGTCTTTTGCGCAGGACGGATGTCGTCTCGGCAACGCTCGTTGGGTGGGCCGGCCGGTGCCAATCGATTTTCATCATGTGATCTGCTTTCTGATGCCTCAGGATATTTGTCCTTTGAAAATCTCGGTGCCGTCAGGCAGGTGTACCCGTTCAACCAAGTTTGGGCCGTTGAATTCGAGTGTCAGATAGCCGTGTGGCCCGAATTTCTTCTCCTCGCCCGGAACCAGCGGATTGGGTCCATCAAGCACGAGGCACGCCGGCGAATCGGATGTTGCAGAAAGCCTATTCCAGGTAATTCCACTGAGCTGGCGATCCACGGGCGCGTTCTTCACTTCGCTTTTCCGTGGCGCTGGAATTCCTCCATGCCCGATACAACGGCCGTAGAGTCCAAATGTCGGGTGCTTGTCATAGATGACGCAATTATGCTCGTGACCCCAATACCAGGCGGTGATCGCCCGGCTCTGAAACAGCGTGGCAAGCGCCGTCTGTAAGTGTGGTCCCTGCTTTTCCAGGCGTGAATAGGGCTGGTGATGCGAGAACAAAACCAGCTTACGCCGCCCCGCGCCCTGCACGATGGTGTTCAGCCACGCCACCTGCTCGTAATCGAGCGCGTGGTCGGTGTGTGCCGTGTCAAGACCGACAAGCAGCCAATCGGTGTTCTGCACGGCGAAATAGCTCGAGTTCTGCTGGAACGTCGGCAGAATGTGGTCGAAGTAGGCGTAGCCTCCCGAATACATCTCGTGATTTCCGTTCATCGCACGGCTCACCTTGCCTGCATCCGTCGGCCAAACGTCAAGGAACCGTTGCTGCGTCTCTTTCGCAGTTCCCGAATAGTAGATGTCGCCGAGATGGAGGAGCATCTCATACGTGCCGGTTCGCTTTATGGAAGCGGCAGAAACAGGCGCGCCGTAGAGGTTCGTTCCCCAGTCGCCGATAACCGCAAGGCGTCCCACGTCCGCCAAAGTTCCGACCTTAGTGTCGGGCGGACGCACGATCGGATGCCATCGGCTTTGGTCGATGTGGTCGAAGACGCTTCGAATCCAACCCAAGAGGTCCCCGCCGGTCAGCCCGTCGCCGAACTGCGCCTCGATTGCGCCTCCGGGCTTTGGCGGTCCCGCGTCGCCACCTTCGGCGATGCGGCTCTGCAAGATTGACGTGTCGCGATCACCGATCGCGATCATAACGTTGGGGCTCGTTTGTTCCGTTTCTTGTCCAAGCTTCTCCACGACGGCTTGGTAGCGGACCGCGGCCTTCTGATCCGGCAGGTTTTCGACGACCGATTCCAATCCGGCCTGTCCTGCATCCTTTGGGCGTAGACTGTTCAATGTGACGATCGGTACGGCGTCTGTCTTGGAGTCGACCATAATTGCCTCTTACTTTGGCCGATCGATGCCGGCTGATCGCTGGAGTGGAGACGATCTTAGGTCGTGTTCCCGGTCGGATGCAAGTGAGCTGACTTCGGCGATGAAGCATGCGTGCGATCGGCGTCCGGAGTCAGCCGAGCCGGTTGTCAATAAGCAGATTTAACAATCCAATAGCCTTGCTCTTGCCCTTACCTTCTCCGTCTCGCTCTTCAATTGCCCGCAGGCGGCCAGGATATCGCGGCCGCGCGGGGTGCGGACGGGACTCGCATAGCCGGCGCTGAAGACGATGTCGGAGAAGCGCTCGATTACACCCCAGTCCGAGCACTCGTATTTCGTGCCGGGCCAGGGGTTGAACGGGATCAGGTTGATCTTTGCGGGAATGCGCTTCAACAGCCGCACCAGCTCGCGCCCCTCGGCGGGTGAATCGTTCACGCCCTTCAGCATCACATATTCGAAGGTGATGCGCCGCGCGTTTGAGGCGCCGGGAAAGGTGCGGCACGCCTCGAGCAGCTTCTCAAGTGGATATTTCTTGTTGAGCGGCACGAGCGTATTGCGGAGATCGTCGGTGACCGCATGCAGCGAGATCGCCAGCATCGCGCCGGATTCCTCGCCGAGCCGCGGTATTTCCGGCACGACGCCGGAGGTCGAGACCGTGATGCGGCGCTTCGACAAAGACAGCCCGTCGCCGTCCGACATGATGTCGATTGCGTCGCGCACAGCGTCGAAATTGTAGAGCGGCTCGCCCATGCCCATGAAGACGATGTTGGAGATGGCGCGCACACCCTCGCCCGACGGCACGACCCCGTCGCCAGGCGGGGCGAGGCCGGGGAAATCGCCGAGGCGGTCGCGCGCGATGATCAGCTGCGCGACGATTTCGCGCGTCGAGAGATTGCGCACGAGACGCTGCGTGCCGGTGTGGCAGAAGGTGCAGGTCAGCGTGCAGCCGACCTGGCTCGAGACGCAGAGCGTGCCGCGGTCGCTCTCGGGGATGTAGACGCATTCGATCTCGGCGCCGCGATCTCGGCCGTCCACCGGCGGCATGCGGATCAGCCATTTGCGCGTGCCATCGGAGGAGAGCTGCTCGGTGACGATTTCGGGGCGCTCGAGGCTGTAGGCTTCCGTGAGCGCGGCGCGCAGGTGCTTGGAGACGTTCAGCATCGCGGAAAAATCGCGGATGCCCTGGTGATAGATCCACTGCCAGAGTTGCGTCGTGCGCATGCGAAGGTCGCGCGGCGGCACGCCCACGGCGGCGAGCGCCTCGGCGAATTCGGCCCGGGTCGCGCCGGCGAGCGAGGCCTTCGCCGTCGCAGAGGGGGCGGGCAAGATCGGCGCGGCGGTCAGGGCAGGCGGGGCCAGGATGTCGGCGGCGATGGTCATGGGTGACCATATATAGGAACGGCGGGCAGGGCGCCAAAGGCCCGCTTAAAATTGTGCATCCGGCCGCTCTGTCCAGAGCGATCTCCGATGGCACGATGAGGCCACTGGGCCGTTAGAAGCTGTTAATCTCGCATCAGAAAGGCCAAGCCGTCCAACGGGCATCCACAGCCGGCGATTTTTATTTGCATTTATATTTCCAAACTGGATTTTCGTCGCAAAAACACGCGGAGCGGGCGCATCATCTCATGCAGCCGCGGCACGCACGACCGGGCAGTCAAGCGAGGTTGCGGCTTCGGCTCCGAAGGCGCGCTACTGCTGCTGCGTGCATCCGAGACTGGGATTATTCCCGCGATGGGCCGCGCATAGGCTGTTCGATGTACCTACTCCACACTGGCAGGATCCATCGTTACAGGACGCACAGGTGAAGGAGGGCGCCTCGTTGAGGTTCCAGGCATGGGAGACGTTATTGCCGCACGTGAGACAGCAATCCTTACAACCTTTGTCGCCCTTGAAGCCGACGCCCCAGTGCGTCTTGTCGTCGGCGGTAAATGATCCGCCGTAGCAGATCTTCTCTCCGTCCTGACATCCCAGGCGGAAGGAGTGCTGACCGGTGTCGCTAAGGGTATAATGGGTGGTGGCGCTGGGCCATTCCCATTTGCGAGTCTGGGAGAAGAACTTGATCATGATGCTGAAGCGCGCTTTGTCTGTCAGCTTGAACGTCGCGTCGCCGCTTTGAGCCGACTCGGTCCCTGGTCCGACGATCAGCAAAAGACCAAAAAAGATTGCTGTGAAAAGCTTACGCAATGCAGCCTCCCTCTAGTTATCCACCCTCGCCAATCGTTCCGTTATTAGCGTGTCATACCACAGAGTTTGCCGCAAGCTAAGGAACGCGCAAAACGGCGCGGCTTGGCCGGCAACTTTACGCCGCGATGCAAATATCGCAATGTGCGATCGATATGGTGTATGCAGATGGCATGGTATGTAGGAGACGTGGCATGAAGAACGCGGTTCTGGCCGTCGCTGTTACGGCGGGCGTCGGCGGGTTTGCTTTCTCGAGCTATGCGCAAGATGTAAAGAAGCTGCCGGATCATCCGGCTGCGGCGGCGGACCGGTCTCTGCAACAAGGAAAAGTGGTGTCGCCGGCGGAGGTCACCAGCGCCGGGGGCGTCGGCAGCGGCGTCGCCAAACCAAAGACCGGCGCCGCGGTTGCGCCTGGCGGCGAGTCAGCAGCTCAATCGAAGCAGCATAAGTGAGATAAACCGTAATGCGCAGATGCGAGCGTAGCCGCACCTCGGCGGCTGCGGTGTGGCAAGGTTTGTTTGTTATGCATCGCCGACGGGCCTGACGATTTTTGGCCTCGGACTTGCGGCTTCCCCGGCACAATCGTCAGATGTGCCAATAGGGGGCAGGTGTATGCAGGAGCGCCGCGAATTCAAAAGGGGGCGTACCTATCTCGGCGGGCGGCTCGCCTTCAACAATCAGTACTGCACGATCGACTGCCTCATTCGCAACATGTCCCAGAACGGGGCAAAGCTCGTCTTCGAGCGCACCGTCCTGCTCCCGGGCGAATTCGATCTCATGCTGCCGCAGAAAGGCGAAACTCGCCGCGCCCGCGTCATCTGGCGGCGGCAAGACGAGGCCGGTGTCAGCTTTCCGCAAGCAGGCGGGCGACAAGCCGTTGTCTCCATCGAGACCGCGCGGCGCATCAAAAAGCTGGAGGCCGATCGTGCGGTCCTTCAGGCGCGCGTCGCCGAACTCACCGAGATGTTGTGAGATGCTCCGCCTTTTGAGCGAAGCCATGTCCGTGATGACGTGGGCCTATCGCCTGATCGTTTTGGCGGGCATCGCGTTTGTCCTGAGTACTTACGGCCAAACGGGTTCGAACACGACGGCCGGAACCGAAAGCTCATACATCGAGGACCTGCGACAGGCGCTAGGAGGCCTGAAGGAGATCGCCCGCGCTTTGCAGTGAGGCGGCGGCACCAGCGTCGACGAAATATCGCGGCGCGGCACACTGGCGGCAATAAGGGATGGCTAGCTTTCAATGGCCATTCGCGTCAGGCGAGGAAACGCATTCAGGTCAAACCGCAACATCTGCGCAAAATTGAGCGCTTGCGTACTCGCGCTCGCCGCGGCCTCGCTCGTCACATTCAACGCCGCGGCAGCGGATTATCGCCGCTGCGAAAGCGGGCGACTTCGTCGCGCGCGACCTCCGCTTCCATACCGGCGAAGTCATGCGGGAACTCCGCCTCCGCCCTGCGGTATTCAGCCCGCTTGCTGCTCGGCATGCGGCGCCTCGCGCACGATCGCGGCGGTTTCCGGATCGCGCTTGGCCTCGCTTGTCATGTACTGCGCGCGCGCGAGCGTGGCGAACTTACCGTCGAGCGCGAGAAGCTCGTCGAACGTGCCGCTCTCGACAATGCGGCCGTGGTCGAAAACCAGGATGCGGTTGGCATTGCGGATCGTGGCGAGCCGATGCGCGATCACGAAGGTCGTACGCCCATGCGTGGCGCGCTCCAGCGCCGCCTGTATTTGGCGCTCCGTCGTCGCATCGAGCGCGCTCGTCGCCTCATCGAAGATCATGATCGGCGGGTCCTTCAAAAGCGCGCGTGCGATCGAAAGGCGTTGGCGCTCGCCGCCGGAAAGCGAACGGCCGCGCTCGCCGACACGCGCCGCGACCCCTTCCGGATTGCGTGCGACGAAATCGGCGGCCTGCGCCCGCTCGAGCGCCATGGCAATTTCCTCCGGCGTCGCCTCCGGCTTGCCGACTCGGAGATTTTCCTCGATCGAGCGCGCAAACAACATGGGCTCCTGGAAGACGACGCCGATATTCCGTCGAAGAGATTCGAGACTCATGTCGCGGATATCGATCGCATCGATTGAGATCGAGCCTTGTTGCGGATCGAACACGCGGTGCAAGAGGCCGAGCGTCGTCGACTTACCCGACCCGGTCGCACCCACGAGGGCCACCGTCTCACCCGGAGCGACATCGATGTTGAGTTCGGCGACGGCATTGCGCTTGGCGTCGTAAGCGAACGTCACGCCGGAGAAAACGACATGCCCTTTCAGACGCCCGGCATCGATCGCATCGGGCTTGTCGGCAAGGGCGGGCGGCAGGTCGAGCACGGCAAAGAAGTCGGAAAGCTTCGGCACCTGCAAAAGCAGGACGTTGGCAAAGCCAACGAGCTGCTCGAGGCGCGCCACCAGCATCGTCGCAAAATTGATGAAGGTGACGATCTCGCCGACGCTCGCCAAGCCTTCGAAATGCAGCCAAGTGCCCAGACAGAAGATGACGAGGATCGACAATGTCGCCGACGCGCGCGTCGCGACCGTTGCCAGCGCCCACCACGAGAGAACCGGCAATTGCGCCGCGAGAAGCTGCGAGGCGATGCGGCGCATCGCGCGCGATTCAGTTTGCACGCGCGTAAAACTTTGCACGACGGAAATGTTGCCGAAAGCGTCCGACGTATGTTCGGCGAGTTCGGCGCTGTGCCGCTCGACCATGCCCTGCAGTGCCTCCGTCTGGCGCACCACGTAAGCGGTAAGGAGGCCGAACACGAGCACGAGAACGATGAGCACGCCGGCGAGACGCCAGTTCACGAACAAGGTCAGCGGCAACAAGACGAACAGCGCGACGGCCGAGGCGCAATTCTCGCGGAAGAATGAAAGCCAGAGCCCGCTGAGGCCCTGCGCACCTTCGAGCATGATCTTCAGAAGCCGCCCGGAATGATTGGCGCTATGGAAGCTCAGCGGCAGGTCGAGCACGTGGTCGAAATAATCGGCCATGACGGCAAGCCGCCGCCGATGCGAGAGGCGGTCGGCATGCAGCGCGACCAAGACGCCCGCGAGGATCGAGAAAATGCCGAACGCCGCCCAGGCGACGAGCCAGGGCAGGATTTCGCCCCAGGGATGCGCTGCGGGAGTGGCATCGTTGCGGCTCAAGCGATCGATGATGCGCCCGAACAGGAACGGCTCGGCGAATTGCGCGACCGCAATGCCGAGATTGGCGATGACGAGCGTGATGGCGAGGCCGCGCTCGGGGCGAAGCAGGGCAAGCGTGCGCGAGTAGACCGAAATCAACGACATCGGGCCAAGTGGGCGTGCCAAAGCCGGTAGCCCATAGGCATGCCCTGGGGCTGTCAAGACGGCCGTGTCGGGCTCCCCCGCGCGCCGCTTCCGGCGGGATGGGTCAACCGGCGAGCTATGCTGCCATCATTATCGGCGCGACAGGCGTCCGACATTTGCGCTGACGTGCTCGTGATAGCGGCTGAGCACGGCTGCCGTCGTGCCGCCGGAGATGAGCGTTTCCATAGCCTCCACACCCGCCCGGATCTTTTCGCCGACCATGAGCTGGGTCTCGTCGAGGGCCGCCGTGCCGCCGCCGGCAATCTTCGTCATTCGGAGCCCAATGACCCGCGTGGATTCGATCGCCAGCATTGTCGCTGAATGAAACGGGAAAAACATGGGAGCTGCCTCGTTTTAGCAGCGTCATGCTGCATTGCAACAATCGGGTCTTAAGCTATTGGTCCCGCGCAGGTGCTGCGGCGATTCCGCACGCCAGGCGACCACCCGCCGGAGGGGTGGATAAACGAGCGCTTCACATTGCGGTGGCTTCCTGTTCTGGCGCGGAGCGGACGCTTGCCTTCTCCGGCGACGATGCTCTCGCGGGCACGGTATAGTCCGGCACGGTTCCGGACATTTAATTATCCCGTTCGTGAAACGTTGATGAAGAGAACCGCGGTGATCGCGATGAATGAGGCATCGTTGACTCCCGCCGCTTTCATCGCATCAAGCGGCGCAGCGCGCCGCTCCTCTCTGCCGGTCGACCACAGGAATTTCGGAGATGTTCGTCTCCGCTGTCATGAGGTGCCAGCAGCGCGAACATGTCCTAGCAAACTCGATCTCGTCGCGACACGCGGAACCTGCTGCGATGGGCGCGAGACGGCCATAATCGCGTATGCGTTCCGATGTTTTCTTCGCGTGCGAACTGTTGCTACCCCTCTACAGATTGCCAAATATATTTTGACAGCCCTAAGTCTTGGTGTCACGCTGATGCAGGCGGCCGGAAACCGCCGAGTTGTAATTTTCCTTCTGAATTTAGGGGTTTTGCTATGGCTGATAACGATTCTACCAATAACGATCAATGGTGTTTCGCATGGTATGAGGAGCCGCCAGCGACGGATCCCACGGCGAGGGCGGCGCTGGTAGAGAAGAACAAATGGCCGAAGGGCTCAACGATCCTCGTCGGCTTTCTTGACGGAACGCCCGCGCAGCAGGCGCTCGTGAAAAAGTTCGCAGAGGGATGGACCGCGCCGGGGGTCGCCAACCTGAGGTTTAGCTGGGTCTCGGCAGATAAGGCGCAAATCCGAATTTCGTTTGCGCATAGCGGCTCCTGGTCCGTGATCGGCACGAGCTGCAAGAACATAGCCAAGGGCCAGCCGACGATGAATTTCGGCTGGCTGAAGCCGGGCGTGAGCGACGCAGAGGCGCAACGCGTCATCCTGCATGAGTTCGGCCATGCGCTGGGTCTAATCCATGAGCACCAGAACCCGCTCGGCTCAATCAACTGGAACAAGCCGGCCGTCTATCATGACCTCTCAGGCCCACCGAACAACTGGGACAAGGCTAAGATAGATCACAACATGTTCCAGGCCTATCCTAAGCAGGAGATCAGCGGCACCCAGCTCGATAATAGCTCGATCATGATGTATCCGATCCCGGCGAGCTGGGTAAATCCGCCCTCGAAGCCGGTCGGTCTCAACGCAAAACTGTCAACGACCGATAAGGCCTTCATGAAGAAAGCATATCCCTGAGGCTATGCCGCTCCCAGATTACGCCCTCTGCGTGGGCATCAATAGGTATCCGGGGCTAACGCCGCTTCAGGGAGCTGAAGCGGACGCCCAGGCCTTCTACGATTGGGTAACCAGCACCGGCGGTGTGTCGCAGGCTAACGCCAAACTGATACTGTCTGCGCAGTTTTCTGCGGGTGCCCAAGTCGCGAACGCCAAACCGGCTAGCCAGGAAATATGGGATTTTTTCGAGACGTTGCGCGCGGCTGCCACCGCGAATAACGCCAACACAACCTTCGGCCTAACCGCTGGCCGCCGACTCTATTTGTTCTTTTCGGGGCACGGTTTCTCACCAACGGTAGACGCGTCCGGTGTTCTGATGGCCAATGCGGAACGCGACACGCCGCACAATTTGTCGCCCAAGGCGTGGGCAGATCGCTTCTACGAGAACGGATTGCTCGAAGAAATCTTGCTTTTCCAGGACGCCTGCCGCGAGCAGGTGAGCGACGTGGACGTAACGCCGCCATACTTCAAGAAGAGCGTCATGCCGGGTTGGCGTAACCGCAAGCGGTTCTATGCATTCGCCGCGAAATCCCCGCTATTGGCCATCGAGAAGCCCATTGCGGGGATCGTAAGGGGCGTGTTCTCGGCTACTCTCATGGCCGGCTTGAAAGGCGCTGCTCGCCATCCCGTGACCGGTGAGATCACGGAAACTCAGCTGAAGTCGTACCTCATGGCTAACATGTCCGCGCTCATGAGTTCGGTGGAACTCGCTAACGACGACTACTCGCAGCGGCCGGAAGTCTTGGATCTGGATCCCTTTGTCATCGTACCTGCCGCGTCTGCAGCTGCTGCTGGGGCCACGTCGTTCGCTCTGCCGACGAGCCCCGCGACATTCCCAGTGCGGGTCGCCATGTCCGGGTCCGGAGCAGGCGCAAAGATTTTTGACGGTGCACGCAACTTAGTCGGCACTAGCCCATCCGGCGTTACTGAATGGAATCTCGAGTTGCCGCTCGGCTTCTTCGAACTTGCCGTGCCAGGACAAGACGGCAAACTCTTCAAAGTGAGCGGCGCGCACGATTCCACAGGCCAGCCGGAGGTGGTCCATGTCGGCTGAGCACCAATTGACCATTCAAAGTGCCGATCCGACGGCTGAGATCACCGTCTATGACGCAAGTTTCAACCGGGTCGCCCGCGGAGTAGGCGGTTATCGGGGCTCGCATCCAGACGCGCTCTACGAAATCCGCGTCCGGACCGCAGGGACTCAGGAAGGGCAGCTGATCTCGCTGGCCGGCGACAAGACGGTGAATGTCGGGCCAGTCGCCTTCGCCTCGCCGGTGCCGCTGACTGACACGACCACCACCGACCCGGCACATGAGGCGGCGGTGTTAAGGGCCTGCGAGGCGCCGATTTCCGTCGGAAGTGGAAGCGGTCTTCTTATCGTCGTGCGCGACCCGAGCGGCGGTGAGCCAAGCACGCGTCCCGGCTCGCCGGCAACCGGCCTGTCGCTCATAGGTGCTGACGGCACGGCCGTGTACGACGTGGGCAAGAAGGCCGCGATAGATGCCTCGGGGCGTTCGCCGGTGGCCGCTATCCTCGTGCACGTCAACGCTGGCGTCTATCGCCTGCGGATGGAGCTGCCGAACCAGCCGAGCCGGGAGCGAAGCTTAGTGGCAAGTCCGGGCTGGACCACTCAATGCTTTATGATACGCCGATCGTTTCGCGAGCAGGCCGCCGCGGATCTTGCCCACGGGTCGCTGTCGCTGAGCCAACTCGGCCGGCCGTTCGCCGCCGATGACAAGCGAACCCGGTTGAGCGAGGCGGCGTCCTATGCGCTCGCAAATAACCGTAAAGTCACGCAAGCTGCTGCGCGCGCACTCATGGAAGAGAAGTTTCAGGACCCGATGCTGGGCCTGCTCGTCGGACACCTGCTGCTTCGCGACACGCCGGAAGCTTCGATTTTAGGCGAGGTGGTTGGCAACCTCATCAAGCTCCTCGGCAGCGAGCATCCGGACGTGCAGGCGCTTATGCTGGCGGCCTCTTCGCCCGATGCGCCAAGTTCCGTGACGCAGATGCCGATGTTGCGCGCGAGCTGGGATGCAATTGTCGCCCGCACGTTGACGCAGCCATCGCTGGTGCCCGCCCAATCGCCGGCCGCTCTGGTGTCCGCTCGCGTCCTTCCGAGCGCCCCCTGGCTCACCTGGGAAGCGGCCGATGCGCCGACGGCGCGTCAGGCGGATGCCAAGATGGCGGTCTTACGCGGCTTCCTGAATCGCCCCGCGGAGCCGTCGCTGGAAGGGGCTGCGCAGTACAGGGACTTCTCCTTCTCGGCCCCATCGCCGCCCACGCTTGATACCGAGGACCGTGCAGAGCTGGCGCGCAGCTTGGGCGTGCCGAGTTCGGTCCTCGACGACATGTTGTCCAAATTGGACAAATAGCCGTCATGGATGGGCCTCGCGCCGAGCTCCGCGGCCGCGGCTGGGTGTTGAGCGTGCAGCGATGGCGCGCCGCACCGCTTCCGACACAGTCGTCAAACCTCGGCGCGGCGGCGATTGCCGTCGTCGGCCGGCGCGGCGGCATTCGCCGGGTCGCCGTGCGGCTTGCGGAGCGCGAGCAATTCTGGGTCTCGGTGACGGCGCAGCGCCGCGTCGATGTCGGCGGCTCGCTTGCCGACGGGCGCGCGCTCCTCGATGAGCCGCTGGTCGAGCCCGGCGGGCGCGTCGTCTTGCATCGGCTGGCGCGGATTGCCGGAGCCGATCGCGACGGGATCGGGCGGGAAAACGTCCCCGTGTTTCGCGAACCGAACGGGTCGGATTACAGCGTGGCGGTGTCGATCGGCGAGCGGCTCGTCCACCTCCGCGCGGTCGACGCGCTGGGCTTCGATGCCCGTTTCGGGCCTGCGGGCAGCGACAGTGAGGAACCCGCCGTTTACGGCAATTGGCGTCTTCCATGATGGCCTTTGTAGCGTCACGCGCCGAATCGCGCGAGACTTCCCGTAAGACATGGCGAAAAGAATCGGACGCGCCCATGTGGTGGCAGCAGCACTTCAATGAGTTCGTGACGTTCCTCCTTGTCATAAACCCGATCGCCGCGCTGCCGGTGTTTTTGTCCGTCGCCGCTTCGCTCGATCCCAAGGCGCAACGCAGGATCGCGCTTTATGCGGTGCTCATCGCTTTTGCCGTGCTCGTGTTCTTCATCTTCGCCGGCGCGTTTCTGCTCAACCAGATGAATGTGCCGATCCGCGCGTTCCAGATTTCGGGCGGCATCCTCTTGTTCCTGGTCGCGCTCGAGATGATCCGCGGCGATAATCGCGCCAGCGCGCAAGGCGCCGAGCAGAGCCACTTCGCGCTCGCGGTCTATCCGCTCGCCATCCCCAAAATCGCTGGCCCCGGCGCCATGCTCACGGCGATCCTGCTGACCGACGACGATCGTTTCAATCCGTTGGGACAAATGATCACCGTCGGCGTGCTTGCCGCCGTGCTCCTGATCCAGCTTCTCATCCTGCTCGCGGCCGGGCCGATCTCGCGGGTGATCGGCGTGCCGGGCGCGAGCGTGATCGCGCGCGTGATGGGAATGCTGCTCGCCGCGCTCGCGGTGAGCATGGTGCTCGGTGCACTGGGCGAATGGCTGAACCTGCCGAAGCTTTAGTTTGACGCTCATCCTTGAATGAGCGTGCCTGCTTCATTTCCGCAAAGCGTGAGGCAGCACGCAAAGAAGGCTGCGTCTCCACCGGCTCCATGGTCAGTAATAGTCGGGCCGATAGCAGACGTTACGCAATCTGCCCCACGAATCGTAGCGCCAGCAGCTGCCGCCGCCGTAGCCGCCGCCCCAACCGTACCTGTGGTGACGCCAGCCGCCGCCTCCGCCCCCGCCGCCTTGTTTCCAGCCGCCGCCCCCACCGCCTTGTTTCCCGCCACCCCCGCCTCCGCCAGGACCGCCGCCTCCACCCCCACCCCCGCCGCCTCCGCCTCCGCTTTGGCCGCCTCCGCCTCCACCGCCGCTTTTCGCCGCCGCGGCGGTGGGCGCCAGGACTGTGCCGAGGGCGAGCGTTGCGATGGCGATGGCCGAGATCGTGTTGCGAATTGCCCGAATGTACATTGCACTCTCCACGTCACATGCTGGCGCCGGTTGCACCGGACCGACGAGTATTGCACGCGTGGGAGAGAAACCTTGTGCGCTTCTGCACGAAGCCCAAGAAGCTGTTGCTGAGCTATTGCTGAGGAGGCGAAAGCATCGGAGCAGCCGGCGCCGATGCTGGCCGAGCGGAATCGGTGTGCCACGCCGTGCGCGCTTAGGCTCCGAACGTCACGCCGGCGCCGGCAACGCGCGCGGGATCGGGCGGGCTGAACAAGGGATCGATACGACCGTCTCGGTAAGAACCAATCCGTCTCCCTTGCCGGGCGCCTGGAAGCCGCAGCGTGAGATGTCCATGACCATCCCTTTCGCGCGTGATGTGCTCGTGGCCATGTAGCTCGTTCGTGCGCGCGTATTGTCGAGCGCGGAGGCTGCAACGGCTTAGGCGCGGAGCGTGTATCGGCGAGGAGGCGATCCATGTTCGGCACGCTCATGTTTCTGGCGAGTCGGCCAGCGGCAGGGTTCTTTTCATGCTCGCGATGAATTGCTATTCAGAAGGATGAGCAAGAAACGCAGCCTGACGGAGCCGGAACAAAGCGCTCTGATGTCACGGGTCCGTGCCAAGAACACGAAACCGGAGGTGACCGTTCGTAGGTTGCTACATTCCTTTGGATACCGTTTTCGCCTCCATCGCCGAGACCTTCCTGGTAGTCCCGATATTGTGCTGCCGAAGCACCGCGTTGCGATTTTTGTTCATGGCTGTTTCTGGCATCAACATCGCGGCTGTCGCCTGCAGAACTTACCTGCAAAGAACTTGGACTATTGGCTACCGAAGCTCAGGCGGACAAAACTTCGCGACAGGAGATCGTTGAAGGCGCTAACGGCGCTTGGCTGGCACCCGCTCGTTTTATGGGAGTGCGAAACTCGACCGACCACCGTCTGCGCGACCCGTCTTCAAAGACTACTTGACGAAGTCTCCGTTTCAGATTGAGCTCGCCACAGTTGATTCGGGTAGGATTTTGCGCCGCTCACAGAAGCCATCTTGCTTAAGCCTGTTCTCCGGAGCCGGTGGACTGGATTTCGGTCTCGAAGCGGCGGGCTTTCAGGTTGCCCTCGCTGTCGAGCGCGATGAAGCATGTTGCAAAACCCTACGAGCCAATCGCCGGTGGCCGATTCTTGAATCGGATATTGCGGATGTTGAAGCGCGGGATGTATTGAAAGCCTCGGGGTTGCGGCGTCGAAACGTGGATCTTCTGACGGCTGGCCCGCCATGTCAGCCATTCTCTAAATCAGCGAATTGGTCTCCTACTGGGCCGCGCGGCTTGGCTGATCCGCGGGCAGATGCAATTCACCGGCTACTCGATGTAATTGAAGCAGTACTTCCTCGCTGCGTTCTGATCGAAAACGTCGAAGGGTTTCAGAGCGCTGGGCGCGAGTCCGGCCTTACGCTTGCGCTGAGTAAAGTCCGCGAAATCAATCGGCGTTGGGGAACAGATTATCGCCCCACTTGGCGAGTTCTCAACGCAGCGCATTTTGGCGTACCCCAGCTAAGAAAACGATTTTTCCTCATCGCCTTTCGCGATGGCACAGAGTTCGACTTCCCAGAACCCAGCGTGCACTCGCCGGTGACATCTTGGGAGACTATCGGCCCGCTGTCGAAGAAGTCTCGTCCGGATCTAGGGATGAAAGGACGTTGGGCTGACCTACTGAGGACCATCCCAGAAGGACACAACTACCTGTGGCACACGGCTCGGGGCGGAGGAGCGTCGTTGTTCGGCTGGCGCACTCGGTATTGGTCATTTCTCTTGAAGCTTGCCAAGAAGGCGCCGGCTTGGACCATTCCGGCGCATCCGGCGCAAAACGCGGGCCCATTTCATTGGCATAACCGGCAGCTAAGCACCGCCGAGATGCTGAGATTGCAAACCTTTCCGCAAGAGATCATCATCCAAGGGTCAAGGAGTGATCGACAGAGGTTGATTGGAAACGCAGTTCCTAGCTTGCTTGCGGAAACGATCGGGCGCCACTTGTCGCTTCAATTGGGCTATCGCAAACGGTTAGGCGGCCCATATCGGCTCTCCGTCCAGCGGTTCCAAGAGCCTATCCCAGAACCGGAAGCGCTTGAGGTTATTCGGGAGCAGTATCTCGGGTTGATCGGCGTACACAATGATCATCCGGGCACCGGACTAGGACCCCAAGGTCGGCGTGAACAGGCGAATCTCTTAGTTATTTGATTGGAGATTGTCGCTATACTGCCTTGGCAGAAACCGAGATCACTTAGCTATGACACGGCAGCCCAGACGCCAATCAGCCGCCCGCGAGCTTGCCGAAGCCGCGCAGAAGGATGTGCAATGGGTAAGCCTCGATCGTCTTCGTCTCGATCCGCAAAATCCGCGCCTCCCTGAAGGTTTTGACGGAGCAAGTCAGACCGAACTTCTCGAAACTCTGGCGAAGGACTACGATCTTCAAGACCTGGGACAGTCGATCGCCGACAACGGGTATTTTTCGGAAGAACCACTCGTCGCCGTTAAGGACAGGAATAGATCGACGTGGACGATCGTTGAGGGGAACCGGAGGCTCGCCGCGCTTCAGCTACTAAACAATCCGGGTGGCGCACCGGCATCAATGCGCGAACGCTGGACTGCATTGTCAAAAGAGCGCAAGCTGCGAGTTACGAGGGTTCCGATCCTTGAGTATGATCATCGCGACGAGGTGACGCCCTATCTGGGATTTCGTCATATCACAGGCGTAATGCAATGGCGGCCATATCAAAAGGCCCGATACATTTCTCAGCTCGTGGAAGGTTCTCGCCTGAACTTCACCGAGATTGCCCGAATTATTGGGAGTCGTGCTCCGACAGTCCGTGAGCACTACATTGCTTACACCCTAGTCAGGCAAGCGCGTGACGACTTTTTGGTAGATACCAGCAATGTTGAAGGATCTTTCGGCGTTTTACGTCGAGCACTTTCGGATCCTGACATACGATCGTTTATGGGACTTGATCTGACCAAAGCAGAAAGAGAATTGGCTCGTCCACTTCCGAGGTCGAAAGCAAAAAGTGTCAAAGAGGTTTTTGCATGGATTTTTGGAACAGAGGAAAACGACCCCGTCCTCACCGACTCGCGCGAGCTAAAGAAACTCGGCGTTGTTCTTTCTAGCTCTCGAGCGGTCGATGTATTGCGATCTACTGAAAATCTAGATTATGCATTTGAATTATCTGGCGGCGAAGAGCGTCGATTGCTTGATAATCTGAACACGGCTAGTTATCACCTCGACCAAGCGCTGCCGCTATCTATACGTCACAGGAACAGTCGTGACGTCACTACTGCGGTTAGGCGCTGCCTTGAAACTCTAAATGAGATCGTGCGGCACTTCCCCGCAATTGCTGGTCGAAAATGATAAAAGCACCTTCGTCTGATAAATCCCCGATTCTTGCCGATTGGCTTGAGGCTAGTTTGCTGCGTCATCCGAATAGGAGATATCGGATCACATACGAATCAATTATTGACGTTTTGGAAGAAGATGATTTCGATAACTCAGATGCATTATTGGCCAATCTTATCCAGACGGTTAGTACCCGAATGCGAATTGTTGGTGACGGATATCCAGTTCAGCGCGACGGGCTTGGCTTTATTCGTCGAGGAACTTGGCGGGAATATCTACCTTATAGCTTCATGTTGCTGGTTTCACTCAACCAAGCCTACGCTGAGCTGAGGTACACAAATGGCTCAGCAAACCGCCCCGCCGAGTATTTTGAGCATCTGACTGCTATCGCCTTAGAGCGATATCTCGGGTGTGCTGTTGTACGGATCGGTGCTCCAAGAAGACCGCCCCTTCCGACCCAGTTCCCAGCCGCACTCTCCTACACGATACGACAGCTAAATGAGGCGCTCGGCCGGCGCGACTTAGAGGACCAAGATAGCGGGGATGACGGGGTAGACCTTATTGCTTGGCGTGCCTTCAATGACAGTCGCCCAAGCCAAGCCATTCTTCTGGCCCAATGTACGATCGCCGTCGAATGGAGGGACAAGCGAGATGGGATCAGTTTGGAGACCTGGAAGAGACATATTGACTGGCACTCGCATCCCTTAAAGGGCTTTGCTGTTCCTTTTCATCATGAGCAAGGCAATTCATGGCGCGAGACAGCGACTCGCGGTGGAATTATCTTTGATCGCCTGCGAATTGCCAAGCTGGCGGAGGGCGCCCCGCTCAAGCGGCAGTTTAGAACTGATCTTGAGGGGTGGTGCCGTGCGCGAATTAACTCCCTTGCATCGCTGGTAATCGAGGGACGTTGATCTCGCGTCTGTATGGCTCGAGCACATATGTTTCCTATCTGCTCGCCAAGAGCAGCGCGCACTCGATAATCAACCTCAATGCTCACCCGCCGCGCCTTCCTCGCCTCGTCCGCCGCGCTCGCCGCCGCGCCCGCCCGCGCGCAGAGCGCGCTCTCCGTTCGCGTCGGCTACGTCCCCGTCATCGGTGCGAGCGCCCTCTACGTCCTCGACCGCGCCGGCTGGGCGCGGCAGGCGGGGCTCGACATCCGCCTCGCCAAATTCGATTCCGGCCCCGCCGCCATCCAGGCGATTTCTTCGGGCTCGCTCGACATGCTGGCGATCGGCATCGCGCCGATCGCGGTCGCGCGCGCGAAAGGGCTCGACGTGCATGTCGTCAGCGCCGCCGGCACCGGCGGCTCGGCGTTCCTGGCCGCCCCGGCTCTCGCCGATGCGTTCACAAAGTCCGGCAACGATCCCGCCGCGGCGCTCGCCGCCTTTCGCCAGGCGAACGGCCGGCCGGCCAAGATCGGCACCCTGCCGCCCGGCGGCGTGCCGACGGTCGCGCTGAACTACTGGTTCTTCAAGACGCACAAAGTGGCGCGCGCCGACGTCGAGATCGTCGCCATCGGCATCGAGGCGCTGCAGGGCGCGATGCTCGCCGGCGCGGTCGACGGCGGCACATTGCTCGAGCCTTCGGCGACCATCGCCAGGCGGCGGGATCCGCGGCTGCAGGCGATCGCCACCGCGCGCGACATGTTCCCCGATGTGCCGGGCGTGGTGTTTTCCGCGACCGGAGGGTTCGAGGCGGCGCACGGAGAGGCGGTGGAGACGGTGATCGGGCTGGTGATCCGCGCCACCGAGCTGATCCAGCGCGACCCGAAGGCGGCGGCGCCTTATGTCGCGGAGGTGCTCGGCGGCGGGCTGGTGCCGGCCGAGGTGATGGCGGCGGCTTTGGCCTCGCCGGCGGTGGCGTTTCTCACCGATCCGCGGGCGATCGCGGGGCCGACGCGGGCGCTGCTCGATTACCAGGTCGAGATCGGCGATTTTGCCGTGGCGCCGAAGACGGAGGGGCTGTTCGAGACGAAGTATTGGGACCGCGCGGTCGCGAAGGCGGGGAAGTAGCGGCGGGTGCGCTCGGCTTGATTGGGGGCCGGGCGCTGCTACGGTCGCGGCGCAATGTAGATGCGGACATGAGCAAGCTCGACGCAGTTCTCGACACCATCGATCGCAATCAAGCGGCGGCGCTGCAGCGCCTCGCTGATCTCATCGCGATTCGCTCCGTCTCGACCGATCCGGCCTATGCCGCGGAATGCCGCGGCGCCGCCGAGTGGCTCAAGGCCGAGCTGACGGGCCTCGGATTCCAGACGACAATCCGGCAAACATCAGGACATCCGCTTGTCGTCGGCCACGCCAGATCGAGCGCGCGCGACGTGCCGCACGTGCTTTTCTACGGCCATTATGACGTGCAACCGCCTGATCCGATTGCGCTTTGGGAGGGCGATCCCTTTATCGCGCGGGTGGTGGACGGGCGCATCATCGGCCGCGGCGCCGCCGACGACAAAGGCCAGCTGATGACGTTCGTCGAGGCTTGTCGGGCGTGGCGCGACAACGGCGGCTTTCCCTGCAATATCAGCGTGTTGTTCGAAGGCGAAGAGGAGACCGGCTCGCCCTCGCTGCCGACTTTTCTCGCCGAGCACGGCAGGGATGTCGCCGCCGATCTCATGCTGGTTTGCGACACGAGCATGTGGGATCGCACGACGCCGGCGATCACCACGATGCTGCGCGGGTTGTTGCTGGAGGAGGTGGAGATAGAGGCGGCAAATCGCGATCTGCATTCGGGCCTGTTCGGCGGCGCGGCGATCAATCCGATCCGTGTGCTGGCGCGGACCATCGCCGATGTGCACGACAAGGACGGCCGCATCCAAATCCCTGATTTTTATGAGGGTGTGGAAGAGCTCCCCGCCGACATCGCCGAGCAATGGCGCGGGCTCGACTTCGACGAGGCGCAGTTCCTCGGCGACGTCGGTCTCTCCGAGCCTGCCGGCGAAAAGGACCGCAGCGTGCTCGAGCAAATCTGGGCGCGCCCGAGCTGTGACGTCAACGGCATCACCGGCGGCTATACCGGGAAGGGTTCCAAAACGGTCCTGCCGGCGCAGGCCTCCGCGAAATTCTCGTTCCGGCTTGTCGGCAAGCAGGATCCCGAGCGCATCCGCGAAAGCTTTCGCGATTTCGTGCGCGCGCGTTTGCCCGCGGATTGCCGCGCGCAATTCATCTCGCACGGCGCAAGCGGCGCGCTCGCGCTGCCGTTCGGCTCCGAGGCGCTGCGCCGCGCGCGCCGTGCCTTGCACGCGGAATGGGACAAGGAGCCGGTGCTCATCGGCTCGGGCGGCTCGATCCCGATCGTCGGCAGTTTCAAGCGCGATCTTAAAATGGATGCGCTCATGATCGGCTTCGGACTTGACGATGACCGCATCCATTCGCCGAACGAGAAATACGAGCTCACCTCGTTTCATAAAGGCGCGCGCAGCTGGGCGCGCGTTCTCGCCGCGCTCGCGGCCTGATTTTCGCATCGAAAGCGCGCGATGCCCGAGCATAACATGCCTTTTGCCAATGCGTTTCCACCCGCGGCGGAGGCGCAATGGCGCAAGCTCGTCGGTGGTGTGCTCAAGGGTAAATCCTTCGAGACGCTCATTGCGAACACATATGACGACGTTCCCATCGCGCCGCTTTATTCGCGTGCGCGCGAGGAGAGGCCGCGGGCGCTTCGCGCAGCGCCGGGACGATGGTCGCTCCTGCAACGCATCGACAATCCCGATCCGGTCGAAGCAAACAAACAGGCGCTGAGCGATCTTGAAAACGGCGCGACCGGATTGCAGCTCGTTTTCTCCGGCAGTACCGGTGATTACGGCTTTGCGCTCCCGGATGCCTCGGAGGACACGATTGCGCTGGTGCTCGATGGTATTTTCCTCGAGACCGGCATCAATATCGAACTCGATCTCAGCGCCGCCACGCGAGACGCTGCCGCAAACATCGCGCATCTGATCGAGGCCCGAGGCATCGGTCCCGCGCGGACGGATATCGTGTTCGGCTTGAATCCGCTTGGCGGCATCGCCCGCGGTAAAATCGATGCAGACGATTGGCCGTCGCTTGCTTCGAAATTTGCGCAACATGTCCGCAGTCTCGCCGATCGCGGCTTTCAAAAATCGCTCTGCGTCGCCGATGCGCGCATGGTTCACGCGGCCGGCGGCTCGGAAGTGCAGGAACTCGCCTTCGCGCTCGCTTCAGCGGTCGTTTATCTCCGCGCGTTGGAAAGCAGCGGCACCGACATCGATGCCGCGCGCAAGATGATTTCATTCCGGCTCGCCGCCGATGCGGATCAATTCTGCGGCATCGCCAAGTTTCGCGCCTTGCGCCATTTGTGGGCGCGCGTCGAAGAGGCGTGCGGGCTCGCACCCTTGCCGCTGCATCTGCACGCCGAGACGGCATGGCGGATGATGACACGCAACGATCCGCACGTGAACCTCTTGCGCACGACAATGGCGGTGTTTTCAGCCGCGCTTGGCGGCGCGGATTCGATTTCCGTTCTGCCGTTCACGCAGGCTCTCGGCCTGCCTGACGCCGTGGCGCGCCGTCTTGCGCGCAACACGCAGCTCGTGCTTCTCGAAGAATCCAATCTCGACAAAGTGAGCGATCCCGCCGCGGGCAGCGGGGGATATGAAGCGCTCACCAACGAGTTCTGCCAGCGCGCCTGGGATTTGTTCCAAGAAATCGAGAGGGAAGGCGGGCTGCACAAGGCGCTCGCGTCCGGCTCGTTCCAGTCGCGCGTTGCGGAGACGCGCGCGTGCCGGCGCGAGGGCGTGGCGCGGCGGCTCGATCCGCTCACCGGCGTGAGCGAATTTGCGATCCTCGAGGAAGTATCCGTCTGCGTGCTGAAGCCGCTGCCGCTTTCGGCGGAAAGCGAAGGCGCGAAGCCGCTTCCAAGGATGCGCTTGGCCGAACCCTTCGAACATCTCCGCGCCGCTGCCGATGCTCTCGCGGAAAAAGGATCAGGTCCCGTGATCTTTTTGGCCAACCTTGGCCCGCCCGCGACATTTGCCCCGCGCGCGATGTTTGCGAAAAATTTCTTCGCCGCGGGCGGGATCGCTGCGATCGACCATGACGGCTTCGACTCGCCGCAACAGGCGGCCGCCGCGTTCAAAACATCAGGCACAAAGCTCGCCTGCATTTGCGCCAGCGATGCCGTTTACGCCGAGAAAGGTGTCGAGACGGTAAAGGCTCTTGCCGAAGCCGGCGCAAAGGCGATCTACATTGCCGGCCGGCCGAGTGACCAAGAAGCGGAATTGCGTCAGGCTGGAGCAACCGACTTCATCTATCAAGGCTGCGATGTTTTGTGCGTCCTTCAAGAGGCGCAGCAGCGGATCGCGTGAGGAGGCACAATGCGAATTCTGTTCTTAGCTATCGCGGCAAATGCGGCAATAGCTGCACCGGGCGCGCCAGCTAATTACGATGGCAAATGGTCGGTCGAGGTTATCACTGACCGAGGCACATGCGATCGGGTCTATCGTTGGATGCTCGGCATCCAGGGTGGGCGTGTCATCGATGTCGGTGAGGTTGCCAGGCCTTCGGGCGGCGTTTCGCCGAGCGGCGGGGTAAATATGAGATTTGTACGCAACAACGATTATGCCTCGGCGACCGGACAGCTTTCGGGGGATTGGGGCAGCGGCAGCTGGACCTCTCCGACGCTCGCCTGCAGCGGACGGTGGCGCGCCGAGCGGCGCGGGTGACCACAGGGCCGCTGGCGCCCCGTCGCAAAAGCCCTATGATAGTGCAGTGCGAAATCGCGGGGTCGGACTGATAATGTCGCGCATTTCGGACTTCTCGACCGTGTCGTTCGCTCCAGTCGGTTCGGGCGCCTCTCCGACCGCCCAACCCTGGCTCACGCCGGAAGGCATCCCGGTCAAGCCGGTCTATGGCTCCGACGACATCGGGGGCCTGCCCTACATCGACTCCTATCCCGGCATCGCGCCTTATCTCCGTGGGCCGTATCCGACCATGTATGTCAACCAGCCCTGGACGATCCGGCAATATGCCGGCTTCTCCACGGCGGAGGATTCGAACGCATTCTACCGCCGCAATCTCGCCGCCGGGCAGAAGGGCTTGTCCGTCGCCTTCGATCTTGCGACGCATCGCGGCTACGATTCCGATCATCCACGCGTCTCCGGCGACGTCGGCATGGCGGGCGTCGCGATCGACTCGATCTACGACATGCGCACGCTGTTCTCAGGGATTCCGCTCGATGAGATGAGCGTGTCGATGACGATGAATGGCGCGGTGCTGCCGGTGCTCGCGCTTTATATCGTCGCGGCGGAAGAGCAGGGGGTGAAGCCGGCGCAACTTTCCGGCACGATCCAGAACGACATTCTAAAAGAATTCATGGTGCGCAATACCTACATCTATCCGCCTGCGGCATCGATGCGCATCATCTCCGATATTTTCGCTTTCACTTCGGCCAACATGCCGAAATTCAATTCGATCTCGATCTCCGGCTACCATATGCAGGAAGCCGGCGCGACGCAGGATCTCGAACTCGCCTATACGCTTGCCGACGGCGTCGAATATATCCGCGCCGGATTAGAGGCCGGGCTCACCATCGACCAATTCGCGCCACGCCTGTCGTTCTTCTGGGCGATCGGGATGAAC